>CAUQFZ010000007.1:0-5515 GCA_963517665.1 uncultured Candidatus Saccharibacteria bacterium | reverse complement strand
GAACGTCGTGAGACAGTTCGGTTTATATCCGGTATGGACGATAGGAAACTTGAGAGGATCTACCCCTAGTACGAGAGGACCGGGGCGGACGCACCTCTGGTGTATCGATTGTGGCCACCTGCTGCATTGTCGAGTAGCTATGTGCGGACTAGATAAGCGCTGAAAGCATATTAAGCGCGAAACTAACCTCAAGATAAGGTTTCCCTATGAGGACACAGAAAGACTATCTGTTTGATAGGCGCAAGGTGGAAGTGCAGTAATGCATGGAGCTAAAGCGTACTAATAGTCCCATTGCCTTTTTATGTCCTTGTCCGTGGAGTTTATGCTTACATAAACATTACGGATAAGGTAGACTTGACTAGTAATTGGTGTGTATCATCACACTATAGTTGATTAAAAATTCATCCGTGCAGAAAGTTGTTGGACATCGAAGCAAGGCTTCCCCGGGTTGCCTGAATGGAACCTATGAGGAGCAAGCCTTACTTCGGTGCCCATGGCGAGGAGGAAACACCTGTTCCCATTCCGAACACAGAAGTTAAGCTCCCCAGCGGCGATCATACTGCGAAAGTGGGAAACTAGCACGGTGCCGAATTATATAAAAACCACCCGAATAGGGTGGTTTTTATTATATGGACCTGTTTATCATTATCTTTATGTATTTAAGTAACTATTCAAACAACTAACAAAATAGCGCCCTTGAACGGGGCGCTATTTATGTATTCTCGAATCTCGCAGAAGACGAGAACTGTGTGGTGAACATCACTACTCTTTGAGTATAACCTAGTATGTAGATAATGTAAATATTGACAAAGTATTAGCAGTATGCTATTATGTATTCATAACACATATCATGTGTGATATATAAAGGTGAGGGTTTCCACGATAATGCATGTGGAAATCTTTTTAATAGTGGAGGAAAACTTTCATGGCAGGAACAAAAGCAGGCGGTAAGAAAGCGGCAGCTAAAAATTTGGCAAAAGATCCAAACTTTTACGCAAAAATTGGTGCTAAGGGTGGACGTAACAGTCGTACTGGCGGCTTTGCTGCTAACCCAGCATTGGCTCGTATCGCTGGTGCTAAAGGCGGCAGGATTTCACGTCGCCGCAAGACAACAGCCGTCTCAGCTGACTAGTTAAATCTTATTCTGGTGATCGGTAACACACCTTGGAATGCCAGGTGTGTTATTTTATTGTCCGAATTAGGTGGCAGGTTCTTGCCTCATTGACTTGCCACTGGACGTGACAATGCATGCAAGAATAGGTATCTTTTGCCTTCTGTAGCCCGATAGCTCCGCAATGAGGACAACTACTGCGGGAGGTGAGCCATGATCGATAGGAATCAAGCGATTCCTGGACAACATCGTCGTCCATAGTTAGCGATACACCATAGCGTGGCGCTAGAACCTTAGTGCAATATTCCCAGGCCTCTCGTTCCATCTCTATGAGCTGAATGTCTCGAGAGAAGGTCTGGTGACCAAGCTCGGCGTGGGCAACTTCATGAAGTAGCTGAGCAGGCGAATTATGCTTAGTATCAACTGTAATCGTTTTAGTAGCTGGTGCCCAACTAAAATCATCACCAGTAGTGATGGTGTAATTCGGAAAGTCACACCTAACTAACAGGAGTAATTCATCGATCGACATAGTAAAACTAGTATACCATGTTACTTTACAGAGGTAGAACAGATGTGCTATAATGACTCGTAATAGACAAATGTGCAAATGTGGAGACTAGTATGAAGCAGACCAATCAACAAAGAGGCTCAGTGATGACTTTTACGGTGGTAGGAGTAATGTTGGCTATTTTGGCGCTTGGTTTGTTGTATACTGCTCGTCAGCAAGATAATAATGCTGTAGTGCCTGTCGCCACAGATAACAATGCACAAAAACAAGAACTTGCCCAAAAAGATGAAAAATCCGAACAAAACAAATCTGAAACATCTAAGCCAAATACTACGACCAATACGCAATCAGCTACCCCGCAAAAACAAGAACAACCTAAAAATCAATCCACTGGCAACGCTCAAAAACCGTCAACGACACAGCAGCCAGCCCCCGCTACCCCAACTGCTCCTGCGGCCGCTACTAATGGCAATAGCACTGCGAATCTACCAACAACCGGTCCAGCTGATCACATTGGGGAATTATTGGTCGTTGGCGTTATTCCAGGTATGGCAGTCGCATACTTCCGTTCTCGGAAGGTTGTATAGCCTCTCTTTGACTTTTGTTAACAGATTGTGGTACTATAAAGATAGCTTGATGTCTACTTTTTTAGTGTGACTCAAAAATATTAATTTAAGGAAGGAGTCTGAAAAGACTTATGGCAAACGCCACAATTACAATGGACGACCTGCTGGCACAAGCAGGCGATAATGTTAAACAATTGACAGCTGGTGAAGTAGTTCACGGTACAGTTTTGTCAGTAAAGAAGCACGAGGTTTTGATCGACCTGGGGCCGTTGGGCGTTGGTTTGGTCCCAAGGCGTGAAGTCGGTTTCTCAAAGGCTTGCGCTGTTGGCGACGAAGTTACGGCAAGTGTTATCGATACAGAACTTGACAACGGATACAGCTTGTTGAGCCTGCGCAAAGCGGCTAAAGATCGAGGCTGGGATGAAGTTGCTGAGAAGCTAGAGAGTGGTGAAATCATCACGATTACCCCATATGACGCAAACCGTGGTGGTTTGTTGGTTGAATACGAAGGGGTTCGCGGTTTCTTGCCAGTGTCTCAATTGTCAGCTGAGCACTACCCACGAGTTGGTTCAAGCGACAAGGATGAAATCCTGCAGCGTTTAAACGCATTGGTTAATGTTGAAATGAAAGTTCGCGTATTGGACGCTGATCGAAAGGCTAACAAGTTGATCTTCTCTGAAAAAGAAGCTATCAAAGAAGGATTGGCAGAGCGATTTAAACAATTGTCAATCGGCGACACAGTTCGCGGCGTCGTTACGGGTGTTGTTGACTTTGGTGTGTTCGTGAACGTTGAAGGTATCGAAGGTTTGGTGCACATCTCAGAAATCAGCTGGGAGCGCGTCAGCAGCCCAAGCGACTATGTGAAAGTTGGTGAGACGATCGAAGCAAAGATCATCGCTATCGACAAGGATCGCTTGAGCCTCAGTATGAAGCAGCTGACTCCAGACCCTTGGTTGAAGGAAGTTGAGCAATTCAAGTCAGGTGACCAAGTTGAAGGAACGGTTACTCGTATCACTCCGTTTGGTGCTTTCGTACAATTGAGCCCAGCGGTTGAAGCATTGGTTCATGTGTCCGAACTAGGTGGTGATGGCACTGATCCAGAGAAAGTATTCACCTTGAATGAGCGCAAGAGCTTTACAGTGCTCGACATCGATAAAGAGAGCCGCAAGATCTCTTTGACACTTGGTGAAGCAAAGAAAAAATAATTAGAACAAAATCCCTGAGGCGTGGTGACGTACCAGAGGTGAGAGGAGCTTATTATGGCAGAAAAAATTGTCAAAATTGCAGATTCAGTAACTGTCGGTGAGCTTGCAGAGACCCTTGGTTTATCCGTGACCACGCTGATTGGTGAGTTGTTCAAAAACGGCATTGCTGCAACAATCAACCAACGTCTTGATTTTGATACTGCCCAGATTGTAGTGGAAGAGCTTGGTCTGGATGTGCAGTTGGAACGTAAGCAGACGACTAGTACAGATGCACCATTGCGTCATGTCCATCAGCTGACAGATAAGGCTGTAGCCCGTCCGCCCATCGTGGCAGTTATGGGGCACGTTGACCACGGTAAAACAAGCTTGTTGGATGCTATTTTAGACAAAAAGACTGCCGAGGGTGAAGCTGGTGGTATTACACAGCACATTAGTGCTTATCAAGCAGAACGTAACGGCCGAGTAATCACACTGCTCGACACGCCTGGTCACGAAGCGTTTGCTGCACTAAGGCAGCACGGAGCGGTTTTGACTGATGTGGTGATCATCGTGGTGGCGGCTGATGATGGTGTTAAACCTCAGACGGTGGAAGCCATCCGGTTCGCGCGTTCTGCAAATGCAAAGATTGTAGTGGCGATTAACAAGATCGATAAAGACACCGCTAATCCACAGTTGGTAAAGACGCAATTAGCCTCTGAGCATGGACTCAACCCTGAAGAATGGGGCGGTGACACAGTTATGGTTGAGGTAAGCGCTAAGACAGGTCAAAACCTTGATAAATTGCTGGACATGGTCTTGTTGGTGGCAGATATGGAAGACCTGCGTGCGGATGTTGATACGCCGGCGGAAGGACTGGTGATTGAAGCGCACATGGAGACTGGTCGCGGTGCCGTGGTTGGTTTATTAGTAGAGCATGGACAGTTGAAACCGTCGCATTATTTGGTTGCAGGGACGGCTTATGGCCGCGTGCGTACCATGTTGGACTTTCGTGGTAAGGCCATGAAACTAGCGGGCCCTTCAACGCCAGTAAATGTGACAGGATTCAAGGAACTGCCGCAATTTGGTGACAGCTTTGTCATCGCAAAAAATGAAAAAGAAGCGCGACAGATGGCAGCTAAAGCCAAGCTAGAACAGGAGCGTCGTGCGGCAACTACCAACGTGACAGGCGCTGACATCCTGAAGATGATGAATCAGAAGCATGATGCACAAGAATTTAACGTCATCATCAAGGCTGACGTGCAGGGATCCCTCACCTCGGTTATTGATAGTTTGAAATTGATCGAGACAAACGGTGAAGTTGAATTGAGAGTGATTGGTCATGGTGTGGGTAATATCTCTGAAAATGATATCCACCTGGCGACTGGCGAAAACACTGTTATTTACGGTTTCAATGTTGATTTGCCTCCTGCTGTTAAGCGGTTGGCTTCTCGCGAGAAAGTAGAAGTACGCCTGTACCGAGTGATTTATGAGCTGCTGGATGACGCAAAATTGTCCATGGAGAACCTGTTGGCGCCAGAAGTGGTAGAGACGGAGATCGGTGCGCTTAAGGTGAAGGGTGTGTTCCGTACGATGCGTGAGGAGGTGATCGCTGGTGGTGAAATGATACGTGGAAAGGTCTCAAAGGGCCTCCTGGCTCGTTTGAAACGTAAAGGTGAACAGATAGCCGAAGTTGAGGTTTCAAGCGTACAACGCCAGCAACAAGAGGCTAAAGAGGTATTTGAAGGTGAAATGTGCGGTTTGAGCTTGAAAACTGCCAAGAAAATCGTGGTCGAAGAGGGCGATGAGCTTGAGTTCTTTACACGTGAGTTAGTGAAAAAGACGCTCTAAGTGTCATATTTAAGCAAGGTTATTGACTTTTTTAATAATTTGTGCTAGTATTTCTTTAGAGAAAAACTCCAACTAATCTTGGCACACCCAAGTGAAAGGAACCACCACGAATGAATAAAGAAACGCCTGCATCACGTTCGACTACTGAGGACTATTTAGCGGCTAATCAAGGTCAGCTTGACTCTTCTACTAAGGAATATTACCGCTGGAGGCAAGCGCTAATAGATCGAAATACTGCAGCTGCTCCTGAAGCTCCGGCGAAAGTTAAGACTCCAGACGAGAACCCTGAAGGTTTGAG
>CAUQFZ010000006.1:0-11509 GCA_963517665.1 uncultured Candidatus Saccharibacteria bacterium | reverse complement strand
ATGCAGGTGAAGAAGGTACAGTGAATGCAGGTAATAATCCTGACACGACTGCACCAAGCGCACCGGAAGTGACCCCATCTACTACCGATGGCTCAGTGGCTGTGAAAGTACCTGGTGATGCCCAAGTAGGTGATACTGTAGAAGTGACAGTCACCCCTGAAGGTTCTGACACCCCAGAAAAAGTGACCTTGACCAAACAGGCAGACGGCAGCTGGACTTCAGATAAACCTGAAACAGTGCCAAACGTTGAAGCAGGCAAAGACAGCACCACTATTCCACAAGACAAAGTGAAAGATGGTTCTGAAGTTTCTGCGAAAGCGAAAGACCCTGCGGGTAACGAAAGCACCCCAGTTAAAGCCAACGCAGGCAATAACGCTGCGGCTCCTGACACGACTGCACCGGCTAAACCGACTGTTGAAGCGAAAGACAACGGCTCAGTGGAAGTGACTCCTCCGGCAGATGCGGATACCAAGTCTGTAGAAGTGGGCTACACTGATGAAGCGGGCACACCGAAAACTGCCACCTTAACCAAAGGTGACGACGGCAACTGGACTTCAAACAACCCAGATGTTGCGGTAGACCCAGCGACTGGCAAAGCAACCATCCCAGCAGATAAAGTGAAAGATGGCTCTCCAGTGACTGCGAAAGCAACGGACACTGCGGGTAACACCGGTGAAGAAGGTACAGCGAATGCAGGTAATAATCCTGACACGACTGCACCAAGCGCACCGGAAGTGACCCCATCTACTACCGATGGCTCAGTGGCTGTGAAAGTACCTGGTGATGCCCAAGTAGGTGATACTGTAGAAGTGACAGTCACCCCTGAAGGTTCTGACACCCCAGAAAAAGTGACCTTGACCAAACAGGCAGACGGCAGCTGGACTTCAGATAAACCTGAAACAGTGCCAAACGTTGAAGCAGGCAAAGACAGCACCACTATTCCACAAGATAAAGTGAAAGATGGTTCTGAAGTAACTGCACAGGCAAAAGATCCGTCTGGTAACGAAAGTGTGCCGGTAACAGCTCAAGCGGGTGAAAATGCAGATAAAACTGCACCTGGTAAACCGACTATTGAAGCGAAAATTAATGGTACTGTTGAAATTACCCCTCCAGCAGATGAAGATACTAAATCTGTTGAGGTGAACTACATCGATGAAGAGGGTAATCCGCAAAAAGTAACTATTATTAAAGATGCTAATGAGGGTTGGATACCATCTGAACCATTTGATCTCTTGACCAATCCAGATGTCATCTTGCCAGATCCAGAGACCGGCAAAATAACACTTCCAGCAGATAAAGTGAAAGATGGCTCTCCAGTGACTGCGAAAGCGACTGACACTGCGGGTAATGCAGGTGAAGAAGGTACAGCGAATGCAGGTAATAATCCTGACACGACTGCACCAAGCGCACCGGAAGTGACCCCATCTACTACCGATGGCTCAGTGGCTGTGAAAGTACCTGGTGATGCCCAAGTAGGTGATACTGTAGAAGTGACAGTCACCCCTGAAGGTTCTGACACCCCAGAAAAAGTGACCTTGACCAAACAGGCAGACGGCAGCTGGACTTCAGATAAACCTGAAACAGTGCCAAACGTTGAAGCAGGCAAAGACAGCACCACTATTCCACAAGATAAAGTGAAAGATGGTTCTGAAGTAACTGCACAGGCAAAAGATCCGTCTGGTAACGAAAGTGTGCCGGTAACAGCTCAAGCGGGTGAAAATGCAGATAAAACTGCACCTGGTAAACCGACTATTGAAGCGAAAATTAATGGTACTGTTGAAATTACCCCTCCAGCAGATGAAGATACTAAATCTGTTGAGGTGAACTACATCGATGAAGAGGGTAATCCGCAAAAAGTAACTATTATTAAAGATGCTAATGAGGGTTGGATACCATCTGAACCATTTGATCTCTTGACCAATCCAGATGTCATCTTGCCAGATCCAGAGACCGGCAAAATAACACTTCCAGCAGATAAAGTGAAAGATGGCTCTCTAGTGAAAGCCTCGGCAACTGATAATGCAGGAAACAAAGGTGAAGAAGCTACTGAAAATGCAGTTAGTAATCCAGATATCAGAATACCAAATTCGCCTGTGATTACTCCATTTAAAGATGGTTCAGCAACAGTGCAGGTACCAAATAACACAGAAGCGGGTGATGTCCTTGAAATTAAACTAATGGATGATTCTTATGCTCCTATTGTGACGGTAACTTTAACTAAGAATGCTGATGGTAGTTGGACTTCAGATAAACCAGAAATTCTAACAAATATTGAAGCAGGAAAAGATATCACGACTAAGCCTGCGGATAAATTGAAAAATGCTGGTATCGTAAGTGCAGGAATTACAACTCCATCTGGTAATGGAAGTGCAGCAAATTTAGGATATCTTTTTAAAGATAATACTGCACCGGATAAACCGACAGTTAAAGCGAAAGATAATGGCTCAGTGGAAGTTACTCCTCCAGCAGATGAGGATACCAAGTCTGTAGAGGTGAGCTACACTGATGAAGCGGGTACACCGAAAACTGTAACCATTACTAAAGGTACAGACGGCACTTGGACTTCGAATAACCCAGATGTTGCGGTAGAGCCAGCAACTGGTAAAGCGACGATTCCAGCAGATAAAGTGCAAGATGGTTCGCCAGTAAAAGCGAAAGCAACTGATAATGCAGGTAACATTAGTAATGAAGGTACGGCTAATGCAGGTAATAACCCTGATACTACTGCACCAAGTGCACCAGAGGTCACCCCATCTACAGAAGATGGTTCAGTCACTGTGAAAGTACCAAGCGATGCAGAAGTAGGTGATACTGTAGAAGTGACAGTCACTCCTGAAGGTTCTGATACGCCTGAAAAAGTGACTTTAACCAAAAACACAGATGGCAGCTGGACTTCAAGCAACCCTACAACGTTACCAAATGTTGAAGCAGGTCAGAGCAGCACAACCATTCCACAAGACAAAGTGAAAGATGGTTCTAATGTGACGGCTCAGGCGAAAGACCCTGCAGGCAACGAAAGTGCGGTTGTGACTCAACCGGCAGGTAACAATAAGGTTGTTAAACTTGAACTATCATTAGCTCAAGATACCGGTGCGTCTAATAACGATAACTATACTAGAAATGGTCAAGTTAACGTGTCTGGTATTCCATCAGGTTCTGAATGGGAATACAGTACAGACGGCGGTCAAACTTGGAATTCTGGTTCTGGTAACTCGTTTACCTTACCAAACAACACCAAAGTGGGTGGTATTGCATACAGCTTACAAGCTCGTGTGAAAGGTAATGCGGCATCAGCCAGCGACACCTTAAATATGACGCTTGACCAAAAAGCAGGTGAATTCCATGCGATTATTGATGGTAGTATGAATTTAATCGGAACAGCTGAGAAAAATTCAACAATTTCTATCAATAATAGAAGTGGTAAAGCAAATGCCAATGGTGAGTTTGAGTTTGCTACGGGTATTGCTTCAGGTGCAACAGCGAAGAAAGTACATTACTCTGTAGTTGAAACAGACTTAGCGGGTAACTCTGTGTCTAAGGATGTTGCTTACACTTACTACCGTCGTGTTGCTGGTGGTTCCCATGAAACTTACGGTAACGAAAATGATGTTATCTTAATTGGTACTAAAGGTGGTACTGGTGACTTGGGTGCGTTGATTAGATCTAGCCTAACTACTGGTAGCGGTGATGATTCTGTCTATGCAACTGGTGTTCAGTACGGTAGCAATACCCTTGATATGGGCAATGGCAATGACTTTGCAAGCTTTAAAAATATCGGCGGTACCATTAATATGGGTGCGGGTAATGATATTCTTGAAGGACGTAATACAGATAATCCGTTCTTCTACTTATCACAACACGCGAGAGTCGATATGGGTACAGGCGATGATATTGTAAGAACAGCCAATACCTTAAATACCAGAGCATCTATTGATGGTGGAGATGGTTTTGATACGCTTCAATTTATCAATAATGATGGTAAAGCATTTAGTTCGACATTAACAATGATCTCTCACTTCGAGAAAATTGATATTAAGGGCACGTTAAACAACTCAGTTACTATCAGCGCAAGCGATGTTGATAGAAACCACAGCGCTACAGCAACTGTTGATGCTAGTGGTAAATCTCACAACAACGTATTAATTGTTGATGGTGATGCAGGCGATAAAGTGACCTTAAGTGGTATTAGCAAAGCTGCAAGCTCACAAGTTACTCATGAAGGCAATACTTATAATGTTTACAACACTGGTTCTAATGAACTTTGGGTTGATTCAGATATCACCATTGCTTAATTTGTAACATCTATTAGAAAAACGCACCTTCGGGTGCGTTTTTTTATCTGCTTTACACATTGAGGCCGTCTGAAAACCTTGTATTTTGTACTTTATTTAACTAATTTGATTTATAATTTCTAAAGTGAAAAAGTCTTATTTTCTGCACTAAAAAAGAGAAATTTGTTTATGAAAAATCCCCATCAGAAGTTTATTGCATTGCTACTGTATGGCATTTTGCAGTCACCTTCAGCTTTCGCAGTAGAGTTGGTCGATATACTTCGTTATTCGCTGCAAAACGACCCGACATTACAGGAAGCTAATGCCAATACAGAGGGTGCCTATAATGACATGAAAGCCTCAAAGGCCGGGCATTACCCGACTTTTTCTTTAACAGGGCAAAATGTTTTGGCTCAGCGGCATACTTCAGACAATTCCAAAATGCGCGATGATTTAGGGATTAAATCGCGCTTGAATTTGTATGCTTGGGGCGGTATTCAGGCTGCTGTCGAACGCGACAAGCATAAAATGGCGTATTACCAATATAAATATTATGAGACCCGAGAGGAGTTAGCCAATACAATCAGTACGCTTTATCTGACTGCATTACGTGCGAAAGAGTCAATAGCGATTGCTAAGAGAAACATCAAACGCCATGAAAAATTTTTGGCTGACTTACGTATTATTAGTAAATATGATCCAGGTCGCCGTTCGGAAAAGACTCAAGCAGAATCTCGCTATTTGCAGGCTTTGTCGAATGAAGCTAATTTACAAAAAACTTTATCAGTGGCTTTGAGCAAGCTGAATAAATACAGTGCTAAGAAATTAACTGAGAAAGATATTGTCGATCCATTTGGTAAACAGAATGCGGATCAGTTGATTGCTTCTTTTGATAAGGCGCAGGCAAAAGAACATCCAAGCGTGAAAGCGCAGGAGTCAGAATATAACAGTGCATTATCTGATATTAAGGTAAACAAGGCCTCAAGATATCCCTCTATTAATTTGGAAGGCAGTGCGACGCATCGCGATAGAAGTATTGCTGTAACAATGAGTTGGGATTTTTATAACAAATCTTCTGATTATGCTGTCAAAAAAAGCCATGCGGTGGCACTGTCGGCAAAATCGCGTTCAGATGAATTGTTACGAGATATTCAAGAGCGTGCAGAAACGGCAAAAGTGGATATGAAGCAGAATGAACATCGTGCCAAAATTGCGAAACTATTGATTGCAACTCAATCCAAAGTAGCCAAAGACTATGAGCAACAGTTTTATATTGCAAATCGAACATTGTTGGATGTCTTGGGTTCGTATGCGGAACTGGCGGCAACTGAAACCAACTATGTTGAGGCGCAAAACGACTACCGTGATGCAGCAGTTGCGTATCTGCTTGCCAAAGCTAGTTTGGCCAAGTGGGCTAAAGTGCCGGATTTTAATGCAAACGGCCGTTTTTGATTTGTCGTTATTTTGTAGATAGATTTTATGAATTCAATTATTAAACATTTAGCCATTGCAACAAAATTGCTTAATCAACCTGTTGCAGAAGAGGCTCTTGCAGCAAACATTGCTAGAGAACGAAATTTAAATGCCAATATCCAATCGCTGAGTGAAGTTTTACGCAGTTATGGGTTTGAAAACCATATTTCCCGTCGCAAACTGATTGAGATCCCTTCACTTGCGATGCCTGTAGTCATTATTCTCCATAATGATGAAGCTGCAGTTGTCAGTGAGGTAAAAGGGCGAGGAGAAGAGCGTGTTTACGTCATCCGTTCTGGGGATGCGCCGGCGCATGAAGTCAGCCATAAAGAGCTTGAAACTCAATATTTGGGGTTTTGTTGGTTCATTAAACCCAAGTTGACTGCAGACCACCGCTCTGAGTTGCCAGAGTACCATTTACCCAAAGCATGGTTTTGGAAAGTGATTGGACGGTTTAAAAAGTATTATTACCAAGTAATCTTAGCATCGTTCCTTATCAATATTTTGGCATTGGTCAGTTCGCTGTATGTCATGAATGTATATGACCGTGTAATTCCAAATCAGGCTTACTCTACTTTGTGGGTACTGAGTATTGGTGTATTTTTGGCGATTGTCTTTGAGTTTATCGGTAAAATGATACGTTCGCGTCTGACAGATATTGCGGGTAAAAAGGCAGATTTAATTATTAGTTCTGCGTTGTTCAGACGTGTGATGGCGTTACGTCTGATTGAGCGTCCGATTTCATCCGGTTCATATGCCAATAATTTGCGGGATTTTGAAGCTGTACGTGAATTTATGACTAGTGCTAGTTTGTTGGTTTTGGTTGATGCGCCGTTTTTGTTACTTTTCTTGTTGGTAATATTCATTATTGGCGGAAAACTTGTAATCGTACCAATCATTACCTGTATTTTGGTAATTGTAGCTTCTTTTGCGGTTCAGCCTATGTTGGCTAAACGCATTAATGAAAGTATGAAAGAAAGCTCACAACGTCAAGGTTTGGCTGTTGAAGCCGTAGAAGGTATCGAAACACTTAAAGTCAACAATGCGACTAATTGGGCACAGCAGCGTTGGGATAAGTTGAATGCGGTGACAGCAGCCAGCTCAATGAAAGTTAAAGAAATCAACGAATTTGTATCCAACTTTACCGTAGGTCTGCAGCAGCTTAATACCGTGGGTTTGGTTGTTTTAGGTACTTATTTGATTCATGACAGCGTAGTTGAGGCGCGTATTACGATGGGTGCGGTGATTGCTTCAGTTATCCTTTCCGGTCGTGCACTCTCTTCATTAGGCAAAATTGCCGGATTGGCTATACGTTTCCAACAGGCAAAAAATGCTCTTCATGGTATCAACGCGATTGTGGAAAGACCGATTGAGCGTGATCCTGAGCGTGCCTATGTAACGCTTGATCAAGTTCAGGGACAGCTTACTTTTGACAATGTTGTATTCAAATATAATGAAGACACACAACCTGCTATCTCCAATCTTAATCTGATCATCCGCCCTGGTGAGAAAGTTGCCATTTTAGGACGGATTGGCAGCGGTAAAAGTACTTTATTAAAGTTGGCCAGTGGCCTGTATGATCCGACAGGCGGCAATATTTTGCTGGATAACGTGGACATCCGCCAAATTGATCCGAATTTTCTGCGTGATAAAGTTGCTTTGCTGAATCAATCTCCAAGATTATTCCTCGGTACATTGCGAGAGAACTTGGACCTGGGTCGTATGAATGGGTATTCAACTGATCAGGAATTGCTGGGGGCATTGCACAATTTCCATTTGGATCAGCTTGTTCGTAATCATCCTAAAGGTTTGGATATGCCTTTGGGTGAAGATGGTTTAGGACTTTCGGGTGGACAAAAACAAATTGTATCGTTGGCACGTTTGACGCTTTCTCACCCTCGCGTAGTATTGTTGGATGAACCAACAACTGGTTTGGATGAACAGACAGAGCGTCAGGCCTTGGGTGTTTTGGCTCAATGGGCGCATGATAAAACCGTTGTTGTTGTTACACACCGTTTACAAGTTTTACCTATGGTTAATCGCGTTGTGGTGGTTGATAACGGCCGTGTCATTATCGACGGGCCTCGCGATGCAGTGATTGCAAAACTGCGTGAGAACGAAGAACATCAAGCTCAAGCAGTACAGGCGCAAGCTCAAAAAGCGGCACAGGTTGCAGCTGAAAAAGAATAAGGAAAAGGGAAATAATATGTCAAATCAGCAACCGGAACATATCAATCAAGAAGATTTGAAGTTGATTAACGATTTGAGTGCAGCTTTACAGTCTGAAAAACATACAGGTTATTTTGCAGTTATCAGTTTGTTTCTGTCTTTTGTCATTGTTTTTATTGTATGGGCTTATTTCAGTCCGCTTGAAGAAGTGGCACAAGGACAGGGAAGGATTATTCCGAGTAGTCGTGAACAGATTGTGCAGAGCTTAGACCCAGGAACTGTTCAAGAAATGTTGGTTAAAGAAGGTGATACTGTTGAAAAAGGGCAAGTCCTCTTGAAGCTGGACGATACTAGAAGTTCGGCCATTTTGCGCGAAAGTCAGGCAAAAGTAGAAAATTTGGAAGCAATGGCTGCCCGTCTGAAAGCTGAAGCCTACAATAGTAAATTGACTTTTCCTGAAGGCATTTCTTCTGAGTTGAAAAAACGTGAAGAAGCTGCCTATATTTCTCGACGTAAGGCAATGGAAGAGCAAGTTTCCGGTTTGCGGCAAAGTAAGGCGGCTTTGGACAAACAGATTTCAATTGTCAGTCCTATGGTTCAAAGAGGTGTTATGTCTCAGGTTGAGCTATTGCGTATGCAACGTGATTCACAGGATTTGGCTGTACAAATCACTGAGCGCCAAAACCGTTACACGACAGATGCAAGTAACGAATTGGTTAAAACTGAAGCTGAGCTTGCACAAGCTAAGGAAAACATGGCCATGCGTGCAGACCCGGTTGATCGTTCACAAATTCGTGCACCGATGAAAGGTATTGTGAAAAATATCCGTATTAATACTATTGGTGGTGTGGTCAATGCCGGACAGGATATTTTGGAAATTGTACCGATTGAGGATAATCTTTTGGTTGAAGCCTATATCCGACCGAATGATGTAGCCTTTATCCGTCCAGGATTGCCTGCTGTAGTGAAATTAACAGCTTACGATTATGCTATTTATGGTGGCCTGGAAGGTAAAGTTATTTTGATCAGTCCGGATACATTGAGTGATGAGAAACGCAATACCGGTGATTTGAAACTGAATATGAATAATGTATATTACCGCATTTTGGTTCAAACTTCTGGCAGCAAGCTATTGGATAAGAACGGAAAAGAAATGCCAATTATTCCAGGTATGGTGGCAACAGTTGACGTGAAAACTGGTGAGAAGACTGTATTCCAATACTTGATCAAACCGATTACTAGAATGAAGCAGGCATTGCGAGAACGCTAGAAGAAAAAGCAGTATGCTATGCATACTGCTTTTTTATTGGGTAAAAGGATATTAATAGGTTTAAAACCTTACCTGCGTCTGCAACTGCCTACGATAAACCAATACGGCAGCAGTCAGCGTGGCAAAAGAGAATGCAGACAATAAAAGCAGATAACGGCCGATTCCATCCAAGCCGCTGCGGTTGAGCAGCAATTCCTGAAAAGCCTTCAAGCCCCAAGCCATTGGGGAAATCCAAGTGAATTGCTGCATGGTTTCGGGCATGACGTGTGCGGGCACCATAATGCCGCCGATTGCCGCCATCAGGATAATGCCACCGCCACCGAGGACGACGGCGTGTTCGGTGGATTTGGCGCAGACGCTGATTAACAGTGCGTAGCCAAGTGCGGCGGCGCTGACGGCGGCGGACAGCAGCGCGTAGGGAACAAGGCTACCGTTGAGTATGAGGGCGGGTACGCCGATTTCGGGCAGCAGGTAGCGGCCGAGCAGCAGCATTCCGACAAACTGAAGCTGATTAATCAGGAAATAGGGGACAAGTTTCGCTGCAATCAGGCCGGATGCGGAAGCGCGGGCGAGGCGCAGGCGGGTGATGGTGTTGGTCTGGCGTTCTAATGCCATGACGTTCGACAGCGGTATCATAATGAAAAACATACCGAAAATCAGCCATGCGGGTACGCTGTGCTGTACGGCGTTGGGTTTTTCCACCGTGCCGCTGCCTGCACTCAGATAGTGTTCTTCCAGCATTTTTTTATCTAAAAAGCTGCGCACGGCGGCGAATTGTTCGTCGTTTTTTTTATCTACTTTTTTCTGGATGTCTTTGCGGATGGCGCGGGGCAGTTTTTTATTGTCGATTGTGATGCCGTCGTTGTTGTCGAAATAAGCGTCCAGCCGCGTTTGGGTGTAGTGCTGCTGTAAAACGCCTTTGACCGCCGCCAGCCATGAAGGCTCGGTATCCGGCGGTACATAGATTTGCAAGGCTTTGTTGTCGGTGATTTTGTCGGAAGCGGGGTTCGGGTTATGCAGCACCAGTTGGAAACGCTTGTCATGCAGGCCGTTTTGCGCGTCGGTCAGTTTTTCAGACGGCATCCGCGTAACATGAATCTGCTCTTTTTCCAGCGCGGCGGCCAGCGCGGTATTGACGCTGTCGTCTGCCGCGCCGACCAGCGCAATGCGGCTGTCGGTGTGCGGGTCTTGGTCGCGGCTCAGCGCCAACGACATAATCAGCATGAAGGCGATGGGCATCACAAATAACACGGCCAAACCGTGCAGGTCGCGGCAGAGCAGTTTGAGTTCTTTGAGGAGGGAGGAGGTTGTCATTGTTGGTTTTACTTATCTGTTGCTGGCTCGTCTTTGCGCAGGAAATCAAGGTAAAACGTTTCCAGTGAACCGTGTCCCTGCTGGAAGTAGCGGATTTGCGCGCCGCTTTGTTGCAGGGCGGCGTAAACGGCGGCGGCATCGTGCGCCGTTTCCATCATGCCGCGGCTGTCCACTTGCTTTGCACCCAAAGCGGCCAGCGTTTGAGGCGGCAGCGGCGGTTCGACGGTAAAGCGCACGACACCGGTTTGCGTGCTTAAGAGCTCATCCAAACCGCCGTGGTACACCAGCTTGCCGTGTTGCAGCAGCGCGATTTTGCTGCAAAGCTGTTCGATTTCCGACAGATAGTGCGAGGTATAAACCACCGTTACTCCCTGCCGCGTCAAATCCGCCACGCTGTCGAGGATAAAGCGGCGCGACTGCGGGTCGATGCCAACCGTGATTTCATCGAGGAACACCAATTGCGGCGTGTTAATCAGGCCGATGGCAAAATTCAGACGACGTTTAAGCCCGCCCGAAAGATGCTTTGCCGCCTTGTTTTTGTGGGCGGTTAAGTCGGTCTGTTCTAGAAGCGCATTCAGACGGCCTTTGTCGCGCACTTTGTAAAGCGAGGCGAAAAACAGCAGGTTGTCCCACACCGAAAGCTGCGGATAAAACGCGAAATCCTGCGGCACTAAACCGATTTTCTGCCGCTCGCTGCGGCTCAGCAGGCGCAACGGCTTGCCGTCAAACAAAATTTCGCCCTGCCGCACTTCCTGCAAGCCGGCCAAAAGCGACATCAGCGTCGTTTTCCCTGCACCGTTGTGGCCGAGCAGCCCCAAACATTCGCCGTCGGCAATATCGAACGACACATTGTCCAGCGCGGCAGTTTCGGCTTTGGGATAACGGTGGGAGAGGGATTGGATTTGAATCATGGTTTCAGACGGCCTTTCGAGCGATATTTAAATCGCAGCACCCCATAAATAACGGCGCTGGAATTTGCCGTCCTTAAATATAAAGCAGACGCCGAAAGGAT
>CAUQFZ010000005.1:0-66115 GCA_963517665.1 uncultured Candidatus Saccharibacteria bacterium | reverse complement strand
AGGCCGGACTCTGCTTCCTCCCGTTCAGTCTCTGTGCCATCGCGGGGGCGTGGCTGTTTCGTGGCGGTAATGGGCGCTGGGCGCCGTCGGCCAGGCTGCTGGGAATCCTTGTCGTCGGGTGCGCGGCGCTGATGTCATGGGTACTGTTGTACGGCTCATCGACCTGGGTAGTGCTCCTGCCGGGCCTGATCCTGGCGGGCATCGCGGTTGGCGCTGCCGGGACCGTGGTCAACGAGCTGGCGGTCGCCTCCTTCGAGGGTGATGAGGCAGGTGCGGCCTCTGGGCTGTCCGCTGCGATGAGGCAGATCGGCGTGGTGCTCGGCGTGGCTGTCTCCGGCGTGGGGTTCGGTAGTGCGAGCGAGCACGTGGTGCGTCATCAGTGGCCGGTGGGTGCACAGGAACTTGTCAGCAGCGTGCGCTCAGGACAGGGACTGCGTACGACGGCTAGTGCCCCCGGTGCCGGGCGCAGCCTTCTTGCCGACGTCGTGCACCGTGCCACCGACTGGGGAATGGTGACCAGTTTCGCAATCGGGCTGTTCATCATGCTAATGGTGCTGGTGGTCGGTGTCCTGTGGCTACGACGAAGAAGGCGTTGACATTGTCGAGCAATACTCAATCTAATTTCTAATTACTTAACTCTCAACGCTTGGAACGGTTCGTGTAGGTTAAGAGGTATGGTGTGTCTTGATAATATTTATTCTATAAGTGTGAAAGTACTTCTGCAGGCTTATAGGTCACAGCTCTTCCCTTAGGTCGATACGTTGCCATTTTTCAATGAATCTACAGAGGTGGATGATACATACTAACAATACGAAACGCCCATGCTAGCCCAAGTGCGCCAACGATAATCAATGTACCCATCGCTATCTCTACCTGCTTGTAATGACGCACGTGAAAGCGAGGAATAGTAGCAAGCGTCGCGACAAGGAAGCTCAGTGCCACAGTTATTGAGGTGGGAATGAATCCACGTCCAACTTGGAAGGCAAATGCGCCCATTAAGAACGCTGCTGAGCCATAGATAACGCGCGAAATAGGCCTACGACCCGCGGCCAAGCCATAGCATGCCAGCCGCAAAGCAGGCTGCATCTATACTGAAAATTATGGTAGCTGCCCAAATTGGATCTATTCGTGTGTAGTGAGTTGTAGGGTAATTGACTATATATGATATCGCCTCTGATATCAGCGCAACAATAACAAAAATGAGCCATAGCCGTACCATCTGCTTAGTGCGACGCACTGGTATATTTTGTGGTTGCTGGACGCGGGTGTCCGTACTGCTGAGCCGTCGGCTGGCTGATGAGAGGTGGGTGTCGTTGAACCTGCGGCGGGCTGCGTTGCCGTGGTGGCTTCTGCTGGCGTGCCTAGTTCTCCATTCTGCCCAGACGTTTCTGCGCCAGCCATAGTGGCGGAGCTTGGTAGAACATCTAGGTCTTCATCTCGTTCATGCTTCTCTGCGACCGTCCTGGCAGCCGGGGAGTCTGCATCGTCCTCCTGCCCAGGCTCCTCCACGCTGTCCGCATCGGCGGTATTTGCCAGGGTGCTCGTCCGGTTGCCTTGCTCAGTGTCCGCTCTGCCGGCCATGTCTAGCGAACTGCCAGGATCCTCCGTCTGTGAAGAGCCGCGCCCCGTCGGCACTACCGCAAGGTCAACGACGCCCATCACATACCGCCAACACGCCTCCCATTGTTTTGAGTGGGGTAGGGAGAGGGCGACCATAAAGTAATCTCACATACACGTCATGGAATTGTCCGTGACGTGTTTTATAATTATTGGTATAATATCCAGTAAGTAGTAGCCAAATGCGAGGAGATTTTATTTTATGGAAGCCCCAAATTCTATCTATGATATATATAATGAGCGCGTCAGAAGAACTTTGACTAGACTGGGTGGAACAGCCAGTATAGCTGTTTTGGTAGAGGAAATGACTCTACCAGGAGAAGACTGGGTGCCGGCTTCTGAAATTCTCCCAGTAATAGTGGATGCAAGTGATATGCATATAGATTTTAATGAGGCACTGGTAGTACTAGACTGAGCTAGTCTGTAATTTATAAGATATTTATCGAGGTCGCTCAGCCGCAACTTGTTGCGCTGTCTGCGCCAGGGTATCAACGTCAAGTGGCTTGAGATTGTCGGTCGATATGCCGCGTCGTTCCAAGGCTTTGGCTATCAAAAAATCAGCGATCGTTGGATTTTTCGGTAATAACGATCCGTGCAGATAGGTCGCTATGACGTTATTGAATTGGACCCCTTCGGTGCCATCAGTAGTATTATTGCCAGCGCCATGGACTACCTTGCCCAGTGGCTGAACTGTGTCGTCCAAAAATGTCTGACCGCTGTGATTTTCATAGCCAACGATTGTGCCAAATTGGTCACTTTCCAGAGTGATATTGCCGATGAGTCGCTCCGCTCCAGCGGTTGTTTCCACGGGTAGTACGCCGATGCCGCGGATGACAGAACCGTCATTGGTGACAAATTGTCGCCCAAACAACTGATACATGCCACAGATGAGCAACATGGGAGCGCCGTTATTTGCCAGGGTTTTCAATTCCTCACCGCGTGACAGCAAGTCGTCTTGAATGGCCAACTGCCCAGCGTCTTGTCCGCCGCCGCCGACAAAGATATCTCCAGTTGAAAAGTCAGTTGCGTCTCCTGGATTGTGGTCAATGATTTCGACATCAAAGCCCCGCCACTCTAGCCTTTTTTTGATCACCAATGTATTGCCCCAGTCGCCGTAGAGATTCATATCTTTAGGATATAGTTGGATGATGGTGATCGTTGTCATGAGATATCCTCCACGTCTGTTTTTTCGCTGAGCAATCGCCGTAGGGTGGTCATGGCGGTATAGCTACAAAAGATCTGTTTTGGCTCTGTGGGTGCTTGTGCCAAAAACTCATCCAGCGCCTTTGCCAAATCTGGTTCGACAGCACCAACGGTGACCTCGTCATAGTTCAGTCGCAGTGCCATGTCATAGGCTCGAACGCCACTGACCACGCTGACATTTTCCAGCACAGAAAAATCAACATCCCACAGCCAGCTCATGTCGCGACCGTCAGCGTAATTGTCATTGATGGCGATCATAGTCTGGCGTTGCCGTTTGCCAAAAGACAGTAGACTGAGTCGAAAGCCGCTGGGATTTTTCACTAGTAGTAAATCAATTGACGTACCATTGTAAGTGATAGTCTCACCACGACCAAACGCTGGTTTGACTTTTGACAGCGCATCTAACAAGACAGGAATTGACGCCTCTGGCACGATGGTTCGAACGAGCGCCATGGCCGCCGCCGCATTCAACAGGTTATATACACCACTAAGCGCGACTTCAGTTCTGTGACGTGTGCCATCTATCAAGAACTCAGCGCCTTGTTCCGCTACAGCTGTGAGTACCACTTCTGCAGGTACCGATTCATTAGCTACAGCATCACCAGTCTTCAGGGAATCATCGGTCGGCATCAGTCGCAACAGGTCAGTTGTCAAACCAAAATACGTTGCTGCCGCTGAGGTTTTTTCATGGATGCGAAAGACCCGTGGATCGTCACGATTCAAAACTACATGTTCGGTGGTAGCTGCCGCAATTTTTTCCAAGAAACCGGCTGCCGTGTCTATCTCGCCAAATCGGTCCAGCTGGTCACGCATGACGTTGAGCAGTAGCGAGTATCTTGGCTGCACCTGTTGCACAAATTTAACAGCCCAGGCCTCATCCAGTTCTAGGACTGCGATATCAGCGTCCAATTTGCCTCGCCGGTTGACCTCGCCCAACAGTGCTGCCGCCACACCACGAGAGAAATTACTACCGGTGCGGTTAGTGAAGACTTTGAGGCCTGCCGCTTCCAACAGCTCTACGACAATTTTTGTTGTCGTGGTTTTGCCGTTGGTTCCTGACACTACAACGACACCGTAAGGTAAATCTTGCAGGGCGCGAGGGATGAAGCCTGAGTCAATTTTTTCTACCACCAGGCCTGGCAGGGCCGAGCCACCGCCGCGTAATCTCATGCCGCCACGGACAGCTTTACCGATGGCGGTTGTCACTATGTGTCGAATCATATAGAGATATTATAGCACCAACCGCTCGAGTCGTGATATACTGATAGTATGTTTTTGGTGGGAATCTTTCAGTGGTGGTATGGTACTGGGTTTTACAAACACGTACGACAAGTATGCGTTGGTCTATTAAAAACAGCTGATTTTTTCTCAATTGGCTTATTGTTCAAAACCTTGTTTAATCCATTTCGGCAAATATCTGCCGGCGTGGTGCAGGGCGGATTGCCGGAGCAATTTCGAGCGTTCCTCGACAGGTCATTTTCCAGGGTATTTGGCGCATTTTTGCGGACAATCTTGATAGCAGTTGGGCTTATTTGCCTTCTGGTTAGAATGTTGTGGAGCGTGCTGATCATTGCGGCTTGGCTGCTGCTGCCATTGGCGCCACTGATAGGCATCATCTTTTGGCAGATGGGAGTAGCGTCATGAATATCGAGCCGATAATTCGCTATGATAGCCAGCGGTCGCAAAAGGCGCGATTTTCGGTTCGTTTTGGTGATGTTTGGCATTTACTACTGGGTCTGTGTAGTCTAGTGATGATCTTGTTGGGCTGCTGGTCAGTGATTCATCACGGGCCAATCGGTTGGTTGTTGGTGGGTATGAGCGGTCCATTTGTGATGCTGACGATTTGGTGGCAAGGTGACCTCAAAACTGCTGAGATGAGTAAGCATCCAACGACACTTGATGATGTTATGGCTGCTGATCTGCTGGGTCAATTGAGCAAAAATCCAACGCCACAAGAACTAGTGATGGCTATTTCAAAAACTCGGGCTGGTCAATTTTTGGCGGTGCGCCTTGGGCTGACGCCGAACTTCCTGAGTAATATTGCGTCCGATGATCCACGAATGACCGACGCCATCTGGCAAGCGGCGATTGACATCTGGCAGGAGACTGATAGTCCTAAAGTGACGGGTGCAGTTGTAGCGGCAGCCATCGTTAAAGTGTTCCCGAGCCATGACGCGATTTTGGCAAGCTTGAAGCTGGATTTTCAGGACGTACTGGAGGGAATTCGCTGGTACGAACGGCTGAAAGCGCTGGTTGAAGACTTCAAAGAAAAACCGCTGCGCACTGGCGGTATAGCGCGGGATTGGTCGTTTGGCTATACGCCGCTACTCAGTCGATTTGCCCAAAACCTGAGTCAGCAAGTGTCGGGCGGTACGATCATGACGCGTTTGGACGCACATACTGATGTGCTAGATCAGATGCTACAAATTTTCAATACGGGCGGTCGCCAAAATGTTGCCTTGGTTGGTCCAGATGGCGTCGGCAAAAGTACGCTCATTGCGGCGTTTGCAGAAATGCTGATCGATGGGCACAAGGAAGTGCCGTCCAATTTGCTATATCAGCAAGTGTTCTTGCTTGACGCGTCGGCGTTGATTTCTGTGGCAGGCGGTCGTGGTGAATTGGAGCAGTTAGTAACGAGGCTGCTCAATGAAGCGTTTGCCTCAAAAAATGTTATTTTGTGCTTGGAGAATGCTCAGCTGTTTTTTGAAGAGGGCGTTGGTTCGGTGGATATGAGCAATTTGCTATTGCCCGTTTTGGAAGCTGGTCGCCTGCGTATCATTTTGTCTCTGGATCAGCAGCGATTTTTGCAAATTTCTCAACGTAACACCCAGCTGGCTCATGCGTTAAATACGCTAGCAGTCCAGCCGACGGATCGTGCTGAAACCATGAAAATTATGCGCGACCAATTGATTTCCTTTGAACATCAATTTAGCGTGACGTACATGTTGCAGGCACTCAATGAAGCGTATCGAGTTGGTGATCGCTACGTCCAAGATTTGGCTATGCCAGGGCGAGCGCTGAAGGTATTGGAATCAACCGCCAGCATCTCCAAAGGCGGTCTCATCACTGCGCAGTCAGTTGACGATGCGGCGGAAAAAACCATGGGCATCAAGATCGCTGCGGCCTCTGGTGGCGATGAACGTGAAAAATTGTTAAACCTTGAATCATTGATTCATCAGCGCATGATCAACCAATCACGTGCCGTGTCGGTGGTGTCCGACGCCATCCGTCGAGCGCGCGCTGGCGTGAGAAATCTTGATCGCCCCATCGGCACTTTCCTATTTTTGGGGCCAACTGGTGTTGGTAAAACTGAATTGTCAAAGGCCTTGGCAGAAGTATACTTTGGGGGCGAGGGCAATTTGGTGCGGTTGGACCTAAACGAATTTGTTCGCGCCGAGGACGTTGCTCGTTTGATCGCTGACGGCGCAAATGATCCGCTGAGTTTGACAGCTCAGGTACAAAAAGCGCCGTTTTCAGTGGTGCTGCTTGATGAGATAGAAAAGGCGCATCCACAAGTACTGACGACGTTGCTGCAGCTGCTGGATGAAGGTATTCTGCGTGATGAGAAAAACCGAGAAGTTAGTTTTCGCGACTGCCTCGTCATTGCTACGTCAAATGCTGGTGCTGACCGCATCCGTGAATACATCGAGCGTGGCTATCAGCTGGAGCAATTTGAACAAACCTTCATCAATGAACTGATCAATGCCAATTTGTTCCGTCCCGAGTTCTTGAACCGATTTGATGAAATTGTGTTGTTCCGTCCTCTAGGCAAAGCTGAACTATTGCAAGTCATCGACTTGATTTTGGCGGGAGTTAACCGTACGCTGGAGCCTCAGAAGATTCAAGTTGCCGTCGAGCCCGAGGGCAAGCAGCTACTCGTTGATGCTGGATACGATCCACGCCTTGGTGCGCGACCTATGCGACGCGTTGTGCAGCGCGCTGTCGAAAATACTGTTGCCAAGCAGCTGTTGGCAGGCACAGTTGCGCCAGGCAGTACAACCATCATCACTGCTGAGCAGATTCGCGCGGCAGTAGGTGAGGCCCCGAGCGACCGTCAAATTGGTTAGAATTTAAGGTATCAAAAAACCTCTGTAGTCTATATACTACAGAGGCGTAATTATCATTTCTGGTACCCCGCACAGGAGTCGAACCTGCAACCTTCGGTACCGGAAACCGATGCTCTATCCAGTTGAGCTAACGGGGCGTGTTAACTCGTCAGTAAAGATTTCAAGGTGATAATGACGAAAATGGTACACCCGGCAGGATTCGAACCTGCGACCCCTTGGTTCGAAGCCAAGTACTCTAATCCGCTGAGCTACGGGTGCATACCGAGTTAAATTATACCATACTTATCATTCGATGAAAATGACACAGTATATCAAGGGTGGTATAATATCACCATATGAATATTTCCACAGACATTTCTCTCAAACAATACACCACCATGCAGGTGGGTGGTAACGCACGCTTTTTGACAGAAGCCACGGCAGTGGAGGAGATTCCACAGATATATCACGATGCCCAGTTGCGCCAGTTACCGGTTTTTGTGTTGGGTGGCGGCAGTAATGTGATCGCCAAAGACGAGGGTTTTGAAGGCATTGTGCTGCTCAATCGTATCAAGGGCTTTGAGGTTATGTCAGAAGATGAGGAATCAGTAACGCTCAAAATTGGCGCTGGTGAAGTTTGGGACGAAGTGGTAGCGCGAACGGTAGACATGGGTCTGAGCGGCATTGAAGCGATGTCTGCCATCCCCGGCACGGCTGGAGCTGCGCCAGTACAGAACGTTGGTGCCTATGGGCAGGAGATAGCAAATACCCTGGTAGAAGTTGAGGCGTATGATTCGACCGAAGATGCCATGGTTATTTTGCCTGCTGAGCAGTGTCACTTTTCTTATCGCCACAGTATTTTCCGTGGCTCACAGATGGGTCGCTATTGCATCACGGCCATCACCATTCGTTTGTCGCGCCGCGCTCCACAGCCGCCATTTTACGCTGGTTTGCAGCGATATCTCGATGAGCATCACATTACCGATTACACCCCGGCAGCCATTCGCCAAGCGGTAATTGCCATTCGACACGACAAACTGCCCGATCCGACCGTGACACCTAACAGCGGATCATTCTTTAAGAATGCTATGGTTGATCAGGAGACATTGGATGCCATTCGTCAAACCCACCCCGAAGTGCCAAACTATGCCATGCCGGATGGAACCTATAAAATTCCGACTGGTTGGCTGATCGATCAAGCGGGCTTCCGTGGCAAAGAGCTGCATAACATGAAGGTTCACGACAAAAACGCGTTGGTACTGACTAATCCTCATGCTGCAACCTATCATGACCTCGAATCTGCTCGCCAAGCCATCATCCAGGCAGTGTATGACCAATTTCACGTCCGCATTGAGCAAGAACCATTAGAATTATAGGCTTGCACTGACGCTCATTTCTGGTTATGCTTATACTATGAGTCGACGAACTGGTTTCACGGTTGTGGAAGTGATTATCGTGATGGCTATCATGGCTATTTTGCTGGCCATCGGTACCGTTAGTTTTCGGTCATATCAAGTTTCAACTCGTGACAAAACACGTGAGGGTGATATCACGACTATTCAAAACTATCTAGAATCATTATATCCTCGCGAACTGCGTGATTCATCAAACAATATCATCAAATCTGCTGGTAGTTATCCAGCGCATGTGATTAGCGGTGCAGGTGGTAGCGCCATGACCGATGCACTCTTTGATCAGATATTCTCCGAGCTATCAGATGCTGCAAAAAAGGGTCCGTTACCAGGTGAGAAGTTTGTCTCCGCTGGTGTTTTGCAGTATGGATCACACTCGACTCCACTAAATCGCTCAATGCTGATGTCTTACACCAGCGACTATAATACGCATAAACCATCAGGTCACACCAACGGTGCGTACGCGTATTTTGCTATCAACCGTTCAGGCAACCGCTGTATCACCTTGACTGACGAATGCCAGGGCTACATCATTATGTATCATCTCGAGGGTCAACCTAATGAATGGAAAGTAGTGGAGAAGAGCAGGTGATGAAAAAAGGTTTTACCGTCGTCGAGCTGATGATTACACTGTTTGTTGCGTCACTTTTCATCATCAGTGGTTACCAGCTGTACCAGGTAGTAGTGTTTCGTGGTAGCGATGCCCGCAAATTGTCGGAGGCCAGCACTTTGGCGTACGAAGTACTGCGGTCTGAAGGTACTTATCAAGAGATATCGCAACTCTGCTTTGGTTCATCTCACCCTGAACAGACCATCACTCGTAACAATGCGCTGCTCGGAACGGTAAATATCACGCTTAAGCGTTGCCGTGTTCAGCCAAACGTTGGAGTAATGCGCGTGACGGCTACTGCCAAGTATGACAATCCAGCAAAGGAAGTTTCTCATGCGGTCTATGTCTCACAGTAAGTCTCAGCGCGGTTTCACGCTGGTGGAGATGTTAGTGATATCGCCGTTGGTGATCATCATTTTGGCGGGTATCGTTGGTATCGTTATCAGTTTGACGACGGAGTCCATGCGCACGACTGCTCGTTCTCAGCTGCAAAACGAAGTGCAGGCGGTGCTGGATCGTATGGAAGAAGATGTGCGTACTAGTCTGGTTATCAATCCTGATTCATCATTTGCGCTAAGTACCAATAATTTTGTCACCAATAAAAACCCGCTAGCAACCGACCGGCGGCTGGTCAAAAAGGATTGTTCAGTGGCGAGCGCTGGGCTACTGCTCGAAGAAGCCTTGTCATACAACCTGGAGTATTCAGTTGCTGGCTCCAAGCTCATGAGAAAAGTTTCCATGAATGCGTGCCAAACCTCGCCAAATACCTGGCAGCGTCCAAAGACAGAAACGGTGATGTCGTCAAATTCTGCGACTGATTTACAGATTGACTATATCAATATTTCCAGCTCTGAACCGAGTGCTGTCAGGATCAAATTGACCGCCAAACGTCAAGTTGCAGGTAGTGAAATCAGCTACACTGGCATCATGTATGCCAGGTCGCTCAACGCACAATGATAAAATGCTTGTGTTTTTAAAACTGCTCTGATACAATCAAAATTGTTAATAACTTAACCAAAAAATAGGGGGCAAATCAGAAATGATTTCTTCAAACAAAACTAAAGGTTTCACACTTGTTGAGCTTTTGATCGTGATCGTTGTTATCGCGATTTTGGCAGCAATCTCAATCGTTGCCTACAACGGTGTAACACAAAAAGCACGTGACGACGAACGTCAATCAAACGCACGCAACCTCGTCAACGCAGCAGCATCTTTTAACTCTGGTTCAGACAAGGATGAATGGCCTGAGGTGAGTAACTTGTCCACTTACCCTACTATCAAGATTCCATCTACGGTTATCAGTGCAACTGACGGTACTGCACCAACAGCAACTAACAAAAACCACTATGGCTACGAGTTCTGTAAGGACGGTGGTACAACCACCAATAAAGCTGAAGCAACTGGTGTGAAAGTCAAGTACTGGAAAGATGTTGACGCTGGCGCTAATAACGTGAAAGAGATTACAACTGGTAAGTGTAGCTAATCTTAGCTTGGCAACACGCTAATAATATAAATACCTCAGGTATAGCCTGAGGTATTTTATTAAGTCTTAGTTTTGTTGCCTAGCTTTTGGTGTAAGGAAGTGGAAAGCTTTTCGCTAAAGATTCAGTCTTTTGCTTGATTTCAGCGTGAACACTTGGGTCATCGGTTTGAATTGCTGTAATGATCAGCTCAGCAATTTGCTTGGTTTCATTTTCTTTCATGCCGCGCGTCGTTACTGCTGGTGTGCCAAGCCGTAGACCGCTTGGACGAAACGGCGGCAGGGTATCGTTCGGGATGGCATTGGCGTTAGCGGTGATGCCGCTGGCCTCCAGCCGCTCCTGAGCGGTTTTGCCGTCAATGTCGAAGCTGCCATAGACATCTGCCAGCACCAAGTGGTTACTGGTGCCACCTGTTACCAATTTCAAGCCGCCGCGTTTCAATTCATTTGCCAGTACAGCCGCATTGGTAACGATCTGCTGGGCGTACGCTGCAAACTCTGGACGCAGTGCCTCACCAAAAGCCACCGCTTTGGCAGCGATGGTATGCATGTGCGGACCACCTTGAGTGCCAGGGAAGACTGCCCGGTCGATGAGTGTTGGCAGATTTTCCAGGGTCTTTTCTGGTCGTTTCAACGGATTGCCGACGACACCTTTTGACAAAATCAAGCCGCCGCGTGGGCCACGCAAGGTTTTGTGCGTGGTAGTGGTGATAACGTGAAAGCCATAGTCAAACGGATTTTTAGCTACGCCGCCGACAATTAATCCAGCGATGTGGCTCATATCCGCCATCAACATAGCGCCGACTTCGTTGCCAATCTCGGCAAACTTGGCGTAATCCAGCTCCCGTGGATAGGCCGAAAAGCCCGCCAAGATGATCTTTGGTCGATGTTTCAGTGCCAACTCGTGAATTTCTTCATAGTCAATTTCGCCAGTCTCGACATCTTTGATGCCGTAGCGGATGAAGTTATACTCGCGGGCTGAGCGGGTGACTAGTGCACCGTGGGTCAGGTGTCCGCCGTGCGCCAAATCCATCGCCAGAATAGTATCGCCCGGATCACACCATGCATAATACACCGCCTCGTTGGCTTGGGCGCCGGAGTGCGGCTGGACATTGGCGTGATCAGCACCAAACAGCTGCTTGGCGCGGTCAATCGCTAGCTGTTCAATTTGATCGGTATTATGTTGTCCACCATAGTAGCGTCGACCAGGGTAACCCTCAGAATATTTGTTGGTAAATACGCTGCCGAGCGCCTTGAGCACGTCTGGTGAAACGTAGTTTTCGCTGGGGATGAGCTCTAGCCCTGCTTGTTGCCGCTCAATTTCCGCAGCGATGAGTCGTTCAATTGCTTGATCTTTCATGTCAATTTCTCCTATATGACCCCATTATACCATTTGTACTATTATATCATTTGTGATATACTGCCGGCATGAATACAGATCGATACATCCAAAAGATCGGTACGCTCATTGCGGAAAATCGTCAACGAAAAAATCTGACGCAGGCCCAATTAGCTGATGCTTTGGGAACGTCTCAGAGTGCAATCAATCGTATTGAAAGCGGTAAACAAAATCTCAGTCTTGAAATGTTGTCGCGCATCTCGGAGGTATTGAGCCATAACATTATGTTGCTTAACAAAACCGGCAAGATTAATTTCCGTGTCTCGGGTGGACACAAACTATCTGGTAGTATCGACGTCAAAACGAGTAAAAATGCTGCAGTGGCTTTGTTGTGTGCTAGTTTACTCAACAAAGGTAAAACGACACTGAGGCGGGTGTCGCGCATCGAAGAAGTTAACCGCATCATCGAAGTGCTTAATTCCATCGGTGTCAAAACACGGTGGCTCGAAGGCAACGACTTGGAGATCACGCCACCAGCTCGGCTGAGGTTGGAAGACATGGACATCGCTGCTGCCAAGCGTACTCGCACTGTGCTAATGTTTCTCGGTCCGCTACTGCATCAGTACCATGACTTTCGGTTGCCGTTTGCCGGTGGCTGTAATCTCGGTAAGCGCACCGTAGAGCCACATTTGTCAGGTCTGAAGCATTTTGGGATGCAGGTAGAGGCAGAGCCAGACAGCTATCATGCAACAGTTAACGTCACGACGGGTGATCACACTATTGTCCTGACTGAACGTGGTGACACGGTGACTGAAAACCTCATTATGGCAGCGGCATTGTCACCAACCAAGACCATCATCCGTAATGCCAGCCCAAACTACATGGTGCAAGACGTCTGTTTCTACTTGGAAAAATTAGGCGTGAAGATAGAAGGCATCGGTACTACTACGTTGACTATCACTGGTAAAAAATCGATCAACCAAGCTGTTGAATACGCACCGTCTGAGGACCCGATTGAGGCTATGAGCTTCATCGCGGCGGCCGTGGTAACAGACTCGGAGATTACGGTGCGTCGGGCGCCAATTGAGTTTTTGGAAATTGAGCTGGCAACCTTGGCTGAAATGGGCTTGCGGTACGAGTTGAGCGAGGAATACCCAGCCGACAATGGCCGTACTCGTTTGGTGGACATCGCGCTGAAACACTCCAAGCTGGTTGCGCCAAAAGATAAGATTCATGCATTGCCATTTCCTGGTATCAACATGGACAATTTGCCGTTCTTGGGACTCATCGCTACCATGGCTGAAGGTAGGACTTTGGTGCATGACTGGAGCTATGAAAACCGGGCGATTTATTTTACCGAACTAAGCAAACTGAATGCACAAATTGAGCTGGTCGATCCACACCGAGTGTACATCAGCGGTCCGACCAATTGGAAACCAGCCGACGTCATCGCGCCGCCAGCACTTCGACCAAGCGTTGTCGTCTTTTTGGCAATGTTGGCAGCGCCAGGTCAATCAACCTTGCGCGACGTATACTCCATCAACCGTGGCTATGAAGATCTGGCTCAGCGCCTGAACCGCTTGGGTGCGCAAGTTGAAGTCATCAACGAATAACATCACCGCTTTGGGAACAAAAAGTGGAGATAATCTTTCATCATGCGCGCGCCAGAGATGATCGGTAGGTACGCTTTGAGCTGGCGATGAGTTAATTTTTCCAGCAGTGAATCATTTTGCATGATGCGTGCGGCTTTGTGCATGTTGAGATACAGTGAACGAACTTCTTCGTCGTAGTTTTTGCCACTAACTTCCAGGCAGGCAATTGGCTTGATGTCTGCCACGCCACCGTCGCTGGTGGAAATGAGCAATTTGAGATTGGCGATATCTTTTTCCCATGAGGTACCGCAAGCCTCCCAGCCAACTTCCGGCACGTTGATGGCGATATTTGAGCCAACTGCCAATGCGCGCCCCAATTCTTCGTCATAATCTTGAATATAATGAACGCGCTCTTTCAAGATTGGGTCAGCGTCTACCAATTGTAAAATCTCAAGCAGCCGTTGATACATCACAGTGTCGCCTTGGTGGACTTTTCCCGCCAAGATATAATGCGCATTATAATCCACCAAAATCTGTCGCAGAGCCTTTGGGTTAGTGAACGGCATGTATGGTCGCTTATAGTTGGCGAAACGCCGTTTAAAATCAAACAACAATGCATTTTCTGGTATTTGCACAGGGTGATTGTACTGATCTTTACGGTGCTGCAGCACACGGTTCAAGGCAGTGCGGCCAGCGCGGTGCATGGCGCGGAGGTCTGACGCGGTCAATGTGTCGATTTTGGCATGAAAATTATCTGTTGGCAGCCCAAATTTATCGATAATCCCGCTCTCGCTGTAGAGTTGCATGATTTCTGGTAGCACCCATGTCTCGAGGTCGATGCCATTGGTGATGGCGTGAAATTTGACCTTGTCGTTGTTACGGTCGCGGAAATTCGCCACGCGGGCGTGCAGTTTGCTGACGCCATTTTTGGCTTCGGTCAGCTCAATCGCTAGCAAATTTGGTCGCAGGCGGTCGTTACGAAATTGCTCCATTAGCCAGCAGCGCACGGCGTTGCTTTTGAGATTTGGCAGCACCAACTTCTCAAACTGTGAGCGGTGGAATTCTGGTTCAGCCGCCTGGAGTAGGGTGTGGTTGGTATAGAGTGTGTGTTTGCGTACGTAAACGATTGCTTCATACAGATTCATGCCATTGGCGCATAGTTCGTCCAGTCGAGCTAATGCCGCAAAAATGGTCGCGGTTTCGTTGAGTTGAATGACAGCTGGCTTGATGCCGAGTAGTTTCAGGGCTTTATAGCCGCCAAACCCGAGCGCGACTTCTTGGTATAGCCGGTGATCGCCCGAGCCTTCACCTTCGTACAATTGTCCAAAGTTTGGCTCTGAGATGGTGACAAACTGAGTCGAGCCAAGTGCCTTTTTGAAGATGCTCAAACTAGCGTCGGGAAAACCGCGTGAACTGACGGACACGTCGTCAATGTACTCAAAACCATAGTCTTGTGGTGAGACAGTTTCTGAAAATTCTTCCTGCTCGAGGTTGGTAATTTTTTGGTGTGACTCACTGCGATAAAATGGCGTCACTACCACAAACGGCACGTCTAATTTTTCTGCCACTCGCCGCGTGTCCGCTGCCAGCACGCCCAAACCACCGCCACCTTTGATACCATTGGCTTTGTCGTAAATCTCCATCGTCCAGTAGATGTACGGCCTGGAGTCAGACAGTTGATGAGTCAGGCTACTGCGTTCAATGATGTCATAAAATTCAGAGGCATCTTCGATGTCGTGTGGTCGGTATTTTGGTTTTTCTGTGTAAAAATATGGATCCATGATGCCCTTTATGGATGGGAATTATCTTAAAATTGGTGCGGGTGCGGAGAATCGAACTCCGATCTCAAGTTTGGAAAACTTGCATACTAACCGCTGTACTACACCCGCAAGCTTGTACGATTATAGCAGAAAGATGCTATAATGTGAATACGCCCTGATAGCTCAGCTGGATAGAGCAGAGGACTTCTAAGCCTAAGGTCGTAGGTTCGAATCCTACTCGGGGCGCCATAGGATTACGAGTATCAAATATGGATGCGAGTCGAAAACCACGCATGTCTCGAGAACTGATGATGAGACTATCTGATCCTCGACGAGGGTCGATTGACGGTTTTACGGCGTACGGACATACGGGACGAAGCATCAACAGAAAACATCGGGCAAATTCAGATCGCCAATACATCAATAATTATCAAAGCTCTGCCATGGCTAGCTGCCATGGGCATGTACGTCGCTTTGGCATGGAATTGGGGGTTGTAGCTTCGGGGTATGATCATAAATCCAAGCAGTCGGCAGAGCAGAATCTTTCAAACAGAAAACCGCATACTGCCAAGACTGAAACAGATAGGCCAAATCGGCAGTCTTCAAACGCCAATGCTCGTCCGATAGGACTCAATAGACCAAGGTTATCATTTCACGAACCACCTTCCCGTCGGTATAACCCATATGGATAAGGCAAAATAAAATCCTCACACGCGTGTGAGGTTATTTTGGAGGGCCAGGAGGGGCTCGAACCCTCGACACCCTGCTTAAGAGGCAGGTGCTCTAACCAGCTGAGCTACTGGCCCATGTGTGTGATTTTAGCACATATTATGCCACAAATCAATGCTTGGGGCGAATGATGGGGGTCGAACCCACGGCCTCCGGAGCCACAATCCAGCGCTCTAACCAACTGAGCTACATCCGCCATGCGCAAGCTTCTAGCATTATACCATAGCTGATACCTGTACTCAAGCAGGTTCATTTGGTAGAATGATAGAGATGAAAATACTGACTGGTACAGATTTGGCAAGTTTTATCAAAGAGCGTCAAGCCAAGCAAGTCCGGGCACTACGTCAAGCCTGGCATATTCAGCCGCGTCTGGCAATTGTCACCAATACTGACAATCCAGTGATTGAAACCTACATGCGTTTGAAGCGTAACTATGGCGCGGATATTCTGATCGATACAGAAATCCATCACGTAGAGGATGTGTTGGCAACGGTGCGGCAGCTGAATGCGCGAGAAGATGTGCAGGGAATCATCGTCCAACTGCCGTTGAGAGATCCAGCTCAGACGGACGAAATATTGGCTGCGGTCGCGCTAGAAAAAGACGTTGATGGACTGAATCCTCGTTCGTCGTTTGAAGCAGCGACGCCAACGGCTATCAATTGGTTGTTGTCAGGGTATGGCATTGATTTGTCGAAAAAGCGCATCGCTGTGGTTGGACACGGTCGACTGGTGGGCGCGCCATTGGCGGACATGTGGCGTCGGTCTGGTTTGGAACTGGTGGTATTTGACATGGGAGATGATCTGGCAGAGTTAGTGGATTTTGAGGTAATCGTCACGGCTACGGGTAGTCCTGGTATTATTTCGTCTGACATGGTGCGGCCTGGTGCTATCGTGGTAGATGCCGGCACTGCGTCTGACAAGGGTAAAATAGTTGGCGATGTTGCCAGCGAGGTGCGTGACCGGCAGGACGTATCAATCACGCCCGAAAAAGGCGGCGTTGGACCGCTAACGGTGGCGGCGCTGTTTGATAATTTGATCAATGCTTGCCTGGCGATTGCCAATCAGCAAAAACAGAACTAGCCAGCCTAGCCGATGACGTCTTTGACTTTGCTGACCACTTGGCGTGGTGTCAAGTTTGCTTTGACGATGTAGCTGTGAATGTTGAGATCTCGCAGTTCGTCGGGCGCTTCTTCTTCGCTCAGGTTAGTTAGGACGATGACTGGCACGGTTTCACCCCACGTGTGCGAACGAATTTTTCTCAAGGCAGTCAATCCGTCCATCTCCGGCATTTGTAAATCAAGCAAAATGATATCTGGGGTAAATTTCTCAACTAATTCGACGCCCACTTTGCCATCGGCTGCGAGTCGTACGTCAAAATCATCAGCCTCAAATTTCATGCGGTACATCTGGCTAATAGCTGGATCATCTTCGATAATGGCAATTTTCTTCATAGGCTCATTATAGCATAGATATCTGGACGAGAAGGCCTAAATCGCTTATATTTATATGCATGGATAGGGACTATGGGCAATCTCTGAAAAAAGCAACTCATGTGTTGAAAACCAGTCGCATGCGCAAGCAAGAATTTTTTGCTGAGATGGGCATGTTGTTACTGCGCAGCACTGATTTGGACGTATTTTTGAAGCGCATGAAATGCTTTTTGCGGCGGTCATTTCAGGCGGAATCTGTGACGCTAGCGGTGAAGATTGGTGACAATTTTAGACTAGAAAGCACCAGCAAACGAGTCCTTCCGGCAATTGACGTCGCGCGATTGACAAAGCATATCCATCGGCACTATCGCTACAATGAAGTGATATTGGTCAAAGATTTGGCGGATGAATCGTTACAGCAAAGTTTGGCGATGTACCACATTGAAGTCATTTTGCCACTGGCCATGGACCATGAATGCGTTGGTTGTGTGTTGTTTGGCAGACGAGCCAAGCGCTACACGCGGCGAGATATTTCCCTCCTGGAAACCATGAGTGGTGAATTGGTGGTGGCAGTCAAAAACTCACTCGCCATGGCCGAAGTACGGCAGCTTAACGAGACGTTGCAACAGAAAATCATCGATGCAACGAGGGAGCTTAGGATTAGTAACCGCCAATTGCAGCGACTGGACGCCGCCAAAGATGAATTCATCTCCATGGCATCACACCAGCTGCGGACCCCGCTGACCAGCATCAAGGGCTATTTGGATATGATGCTGGAGGGCGACTTGGGGCCGATCAACGCGACGCAGCGCACTGTATTGACCGAAGCCTTTGGTTCAAGTGAAAGAATGGTGCAACTCATCGGTGACTTTTTGAGTGTGTCCAGGCTGCAAACGGGCAAATTCGTCATCAACCGTCAAGCAACTGACTTGGTGCAACTAGTCAAAGACGAGGTCGCATTCCTTAAGACCATGTCCAAACAGCGACATGTCAAAATAGCAGTGGACATTGATAAAGACATCCCGCAACCCATGGTGGATGGTGAAAAATTGCGACAGGTGATGATGAACATGATTGAAAATGCACTGTATTACTCAAAGCCTGACACGACCATCAAAGTAAAGCTGACCAGAGATGGTGGCGACGTGGTATTTACCGTCAAAGACACTGGCATTGGCGTCCCTGAGACTGAGCAAGCAAATTTGTTCAGCAAGTTTTTCCGTGGCTCAAATGCTCGCAAAAAACGCCCGGACGGCACAGGAATTGGGCTGTTTTTGGCACGCAAAGTTGTCCTGGCACACGGCGGCCAGATGGTATTTGAATCAAAAGAGAGTAAAGGCAGCACCTTTGGGTTCCGTCTGCCGGTGAAGTAGGTGGTGTCAGAATAAGCTCATGACACCCGAAACAATGATGATGAGCGCAACGATGATGATGGCGACAGTGCGTGCAATGCTGAGCTGTCGTTGGTGATCATGACGCCACTGACCAAACCGTGAACGGTTGACCGCGCTAACGCGGGTGATTGACGGTCGCTTGGTGGCAGCGTCAACACCAGTGTACTTTTTGTTGCGTTTCTTCTTTTGCTTTGCCATGGATATTATTATATAAGAAACGACGCCAAATGAGAAATGAAGCGAAAAATTACACCAGCCGCCTGTAGACAACTGACTGATAATTTGCTATAATTCGTGACGTTGGCCTTATCGTCTAACGGTTAGGACACCAGGTTTTCATCCTGGCAATCCGGGTTCGATTCCCGGTAAGGTCACCATTATGGAATCAAGAGGCTCTTTGGAGTCTTTTTGTTTTATTTCTAGTCTTGCAATAAGCTTATGCTTACTATAAAATCAAAAGTAATTAATAACTAATAGTAGTGTGGGTCTTCAATGGCAAAAAACGGTATAACAAAGACAAGACAGACAAACAATAAGGATACTCGCGTCAGCAAAAAACTGCCCAAGAAAACCACACTGAAAAAGCCTAAGTCCAAGCAAAGCATAAATGTAAGACCTTGGATTGTTATTGTTATTATCATTTTGCTTGCTGTTGTCGTGCAGTTTATTGTCAGTACTAGCAATAATCTAGCACGACAGAATGATATGGCTCGGTACCTAAGGAATAAATATGGCAAAGAATTTGTAGTAGAGAATTATAGAATTGAGGGACGCGGTATTGGTGTTGAGGGTGATCCAACGGCTGATGCATATCTTAAATCTGATAAAGATAGCGTAAGATTTGAAGTATGGGATTATGGTGATCCTAACGGAAGCTCTCATCAGTATCGGGATAATTACATTAATCAGCTTTGGAGTAGGGAATATCTTGATGAAATAAAACCTGAGATAAAGGCTATATTGTATGATGACGTGGCATATGAGGTGGCTGTTTATTTTAATAGCAGCAAGGCTGGAAAAATGGATTATAAGAAGTATATACCAAGCTTCAAAGAATATAGAGCTACTGGTAACAAGGAGCATATATCTATAGAGCTCATCGTGTTTGATATGAGTATACGCGACAGCGATAGGCTATGGAAACTGATATCTCTCCTGAAGAAAACATCATTAGATAGTCTATATTTACGCACATGTGACACTAGTTACAGAAACTGTCGAAGGTTTAGCGAAGGTTCTGTTAATAAGATTCATAGCGAGGTGGATATAAAAAAGTATCTAGATGGCAATATGAAGGGGACAAATAATGGTAACTACTGAGCAATATTTAGCGCTGAGTGCTTTAGCTTACTCGGACTTGACAAAATTTGAAGGCTCATCTTTAGGCGAACTTTTAGGGTTCGCTAATAAAGATAGAGGTATAATAAAAGATTATAGAAATAAGCAAGGTAATGTCAATCCTCAGTTTACGCCCCTTGAAAGTTTAGCCTCCTATAGTATTGTTTGCTTTAAGCAAGATGACGTCTCTGGTTTTGCTGCCACAGCTTTTAAGTCGCCTTCGGGGGAAATTATTTTCGCCTTTCGTGGCACGGAGCTTGATAGAGGTATTTTAGCCACTTTGAGCGATCTTGTCACGGACGCGCAAATTGGAACTAAATTAATACCTCCTATAGCACAATTTTGGGGCGTATTAAAGTTTGCTCAATCTGTTGTTGCTCGAGTTACTGGTGATAATAACATTAGTATAGCGGATGCTCTCAAATATCTTCGATATAACAACGCCACTGCTACCGGTCATTCACTGGGTGGTGCCCTGGCCTCTTATCTGACATATAGAACCTCAGACTTTTCGTCAGGAGGTCATTATGGAGGTATTCAGGCGATTACCTTTAATGCTGTTGGAATAGGAACTAATCTTCTTGACGCGTCTGCCCTGGCTAGGCTTAAAGAGTACAATGTAACCGACCATGTAAATTCCCTGGACTGGGTTGGGATGTATGGTGAACCACTTGGTCGTACGATACGGCATATAGATGTCTCAGACCCGGACTATGCAAGAGTTAATTTTGATGCTCTTGGTAAAATGCTGGCTGTTAGGCTACAGCTTAGTAAGGGTAGTATCAGCATGCTAGAATATAAGCGTCAAATAAATAACATAAAAAATACTATTGCAGGCGGACCCGGTAGATATTCGGTTGCTGATACGATGGCTGTCTATAGTGGGTATGAGGGAGTTGGTGGTAATGATGGCTCGGGCCTCTTCAATACTTCTCGCCACAATTTGGACAGGCTTCTATGTGATGATCCAAGTAAGCCTGGTCTGCAATACAAAATGACAGAGACTGTAGCGGGTCAAGAACTTTCGGTTCGTAATCTGCGTGATTTATTTAATTTAATTAATGCTTTTCAAGTTATTGAGCGTGCAAAGATTGACAAGAACTATACCACGGATGTCATTAGCAAACCTCCATTACCAACGACTATGTCACAGGATGGCGTCATATATTACAATAATTTTATAATCCTACCTGATGGTTCTGTATCTAATCGTCCGTATAGCCACGATCAAATAGCATATGCAAATTATGTTGTGCAACAATTTGAACGTCGCTTAGCTTCAGGTAAATTTATGGAATCGTATGTCTATACACAGAAAGCTCAAGCTGACCAAGACCGTCGCATCGATCCACTGGTGTTTGACTTGGATGGCGATGGAATAACGACAATATCAATTGACGAGTCGAATACATTCTTTGACCTAGATAATAGTGGCTTCGCTGAAAGAACGTCGTGGATTGGGCAGGGAGAAGGGTTGTTAGCCTATGACAGAAACGGCGACGGAATTATCAACGGCGGTAATGAGTTATTTGGCGACCGTACTTTGATGAAGGATGGTAAGACGCTGGCACCAAGTGGCTTTGCGGCGCTGGCAGAGTATGATGACAATAAAGATGGCAAGATTGACAATAATGACGCAATATACACGTTGCTACGAATCTGGCAAGATTCTGACGGTGACGGTATTACCTCTGCTGGTGAGCTAAAGCAACTAGTTGAGTTAGGAATTATATCGATAGGTCTTTCTTATAGCAATACTGGCGTGACTGATAGTGCTAACAATGTTCAAGTGCGAACGGGGACATTTACTCTAGCAGACGGTAGCTCTCGGTTAACTGGTGAATATCTGTTAAATCGTGATCCGCTGCAATCTATCGACCCATCACTAGTTAGCGTTTCTGACGACGTTGCACTATTGCCAAACGTGCAGGGGGCGGGTAATGTTGGTTCGTTGCATAAGGCAATCATGAAAGACGAATCCGGCTCCTTGCATGATTTGGTAAAAGAATTTGTCCAGGAAAAGAATAGCATAAAGCGCGAGGCTTTAACTAGGGAGATTTTAGTGCACTGGGCGGGCGTAGGTTCTGTTGATCCAAAGAGCCGTGGTAGTGCGTTTGACGCGCAGAAACTAGCTGTATTGGAGAAGTTCTTTGGCACAGAGTTTCGAGGTTCACCGAATACGAATGCAGCACTTTTGCTACAAAAATCGTATGATAAATTATTTGAAGTTGTATATGTGTCATTGGTCTCGCAGGTACAATTAAAAGATATAATGGCAAGTATAAAAGTCGAATCCGATGTTGTCTCATTTAAAGATACTTTCAAGGTGCTAGATGCTGCAATTTTTCAAGATGCTAAAGCTGGTATTGATTTACTGAGTGAATTTGCACGAGTCATGAAATATCATGGGCTGAAAAAGAGCGTAGAGTTTGAGAATTTGCGCAATTACTATGTTAAGCAATCAGCAGAGTATGGTCGTATTATTGACTTTGCGGGTGAGAAAGTACTCAATGGTACAGATAAGGGAGACTCTCTCAATACTAAAGATGACTACACGCTAATTGCCGCTGGAGATGGTGATGATGGTCTATATGCTGATAATAACGACAATGTTCTCTACGGTGATGCTGGCAATGATACGATTTATGGCATGGGTGGCGATGATGTGCTTGTTGGTGGTGTAGGTAATGACCAACTCCGTGGTGGAGCTGGTGATGATATTTACCGTTTTTCGAGAGGAGACGGCACTGATTATATTGAGGAGACCGACGGCTTTGATACAATCCAGCTTGGTGAGGGAATTTTGCCAGAGGATGTTATTTTGCAGACTGTCTCAGGCTACGGTAATAAAATATCTTTGGCGATTACCATCAAAAATACAACCGACAAGATTGTAGTAGACGGTCATTTTGGTACACGTATTTACAATAGTGACCGTTTGCACGCTGATAATCCAGGAAGTCAAATTGAACGAATCACTTTCAGTAATGGTGCATCTTGGGATCTTGATGAAATCTATCGTCGTGCACATGATATGGTTGGTACAGAGAATGCAGATTATCTGGTATCGTTTGAGGATGGAGCCTATACCTATCATGGATTAGGCGGTAATGATAGTATAGTCGGTGGTTCTGCTAATGATTTTCTGTATGGTGATGACGGAAATGACACTATATATGGTCATGGTGGAAATGACGTTTTGTCTGGTGGCACTGGTAATGACCAACTCCGCGGCGGAGCTGGTGATGATGTCTATTTATTCTCTCGCGGCGATGGTGTCGACTATATTGAAGAAACTGACGGTTTTGATACGATTCAATTTGGCGAGGGAATATCACCGAATGATGTCGTTGCCCGTGTCGTATCGACTGAGGAAAAAAGCATTTCGTTGGAACTGTCCATTGTGGGTACTAAGGATAAGATAGCTGTTAATTATCATTTTGGCCGATACAGTTACTATCAGCAGGAGGATATTGCTAGCCCTGGTAATCAAATTGAGCGGGTTATGTTTGCCGACGGAACGGCATGGGATATTGATGAAATTTATCGTCGTGCACATGATATGGTGGGCACTGATGGTAACGATAATTTTAGCATGGTCGGCAATGCGCCAGTGATTTACCACGGGCTAGCTGGTAATGATAATATTAGTGGTAGGAGCGGTAAAGATATACTTTATGGTGATGCTGGTGATGACTATATTTCTGGTGGTGGTACGCTCATTGGTGGAACAGGTAACGACAACATTCGTGGAAGCAAGGGCGATGACATTTATATATTCAACCGCGGTGATGGGCAGGATCTAATTACTGATACTGGTGGCATGGATACAATTCGTTTTGGTGATGGTATTCGTCCTGATGATATCGTCATCAAGCGTGTTGGCAATGGCTACGGACATAATCTCGAACTATGTATCAAAGACACCAACGACAAAGTGGCAGTATACGAACATTTTGGTACGAATTCACCCTGGGGATCGGTAGACAACCCGGCAGTGAAAATTGAGCGGGTTGAGTTTGCTAATGGTACGGTGTGGACGAAAGAAGATATTGACGACAAGATGCACAATAGGACTGGTACCGACGGAGCAGATAGGATAGAAGCGTACGGTAAGCGCGGCGTGGTGTATCATGGACTGGGCGGCGACGATAATCTCAGGGGTGCTATGGGTGATGACCAGCTCTACGGCGAGGACGGTGATGACAGAATTTCTGGCGGAGAAGGTAACGATTTGATCGTTGGTGGTAGAGGCAACGATATAATTGATAGTTTCCGTGGAGACGACACTTACGTCTTCAATCGCGGTGATGGTAAGGATGTTATTACAGACTATAACGGGTTTGATACGGTTCAGTTTGGTGAAGGAATTAAGCCGGAGGATATCGTACTGAAGCGAGTTTACGTGAATAGAGAATGGAGTCTTGAAATGTCCATTAGGGGGACTGAAGATGCGGTCACTTTCATAAGCCATTTTGACCCAGTAAAGCCATACCTGAATGCAAATTATACATTAGAACAGATTATATTTGCCGATGGTACCGTGTGGACGAAGGATGACATCGACTACAAAATGCATCATTTGACTGGTACGGAAGAAAATGATCAGCTAGCGGCGTACGATAAGGCGGACGTAGTGTATTATGGGCGCGGTGGCGATGATAATCTCAGGGGCGGTGCAGGTAATGACCAGCTCTATGGTGAAGACGGCGATGACCAGCTCTACGGCGATGAAGGCAATGATTTGATCGTCGGCGGGAAGGGTAATGATACGATTAGTAGCTTCCGTGGAGACGACGTCTATGTCTTTAATCGTGGTGATGGCAAGGACATCATCACGGACTATAACGGCTTTGATACGATTCAGCTTGGCGAGGGAATTAAACCAGAAGATGTCATATTAAAACGGGTGTATGTAAACAGAGACTGGAGTCTTGAAATATCTCTAAAAGACACTGATGATGTAATCACCTTTATTAGTCATTTTGATCCGACAAAGCCGTCTATGAGCTCAAACCATACGCTGGAGCAGATCAAGTTTGCCGACGGTACAGTGTGGACAAAAGAAGATATTGATGATAAGATGCATCATTTGACTGGCACGGAAGATGACGATCGGCTGGCAGCTTACGATAAAGCAAAGGTGGTATATCATGGACGTGGAGGTAATGACACACTTGTTGGTAGTGAGGGCAATGACGAACTTTATGGCGAGGATGGCGATGACAGAATTTCTGGCGGAGAAGGTAACGATTTGATCGTTGGTGGTAGAGGCAACGATATAATTGATAGCTTCCGCGGAGACGACATCTATGTCTTTAACCGTGGTGATGGACAAGATACGATTAATGATTACGACGGTACTGACACTATTCGCTTTGGTGAAGGTATAAGGCCAGAAGATATTATAATATCTCGTGTCCCTTGGTATAGTAATTATAATCTCGTCCTGTCACTTAAAGACACTGATGATAAGATTACCGTCGTCAGTCATTTCGGTTCATCAAACTACAGTGGTTATTATGAAACGCCGCAGCGAAGAATTGAAAGGTTTGAATTTGCAGACGGTACCGTATGGACTACTGAAACAGTTGATGATAAGATGCATAATCTAGTTGGTACCGATGCGAAAGATAATCTCACTGCCTATGATGATAAGTCAGTGACGTATTATGGCATGGGTGGCGATGATACACTTCGGGGCCGTCAGGGTAATGATGTCTTAGTCGGCGGCACAGATGATGACTATTTGATTGGCGATGCAGGCGATGATACCTATGTCTTTAGTCGAGGCGACGGTAAAGATAGAGTGTTCGACACTGGCGGCAACGACACGATACGGCTTGGACATAATCATACGGAAGTTATGTTTAAGAAGATATATAGTGCCGACTTATTGTTAGAAATGCGTGGCTCAAGTGACTCTGTTCAGATACAAGAATGGTATAACTACAATAGCGACCGAAGAATTGAAACAATTCAGGCCGAAGACGGCTATACTATTCAGCCCGAAAAGGTCCAGCAACTAATTCAAGCTATGGCATCGTTCGGTAATTCACATGGTATGACTTGGCAACAAGCTCTTGAGGCGCACTCAGCTGAAGCGCAGTCTATTATTTCGCAATATTGGACGGCGCCAACCGCTTAAGCTTTGGCGCGCGCCGCTATTTTGCTACACTAGTGGAAACTGAGGTGGGAGTAAGTAGTGTTTTGTCGTGACTAAAGAGCAGAAAAAACTTGACCCCGGTCTATATTGTTTCGTGAATATCGCGCAGTTTCATGGTTTACCGGCTGATCCGGAGCAGATTTCGCATGCCTTGGCTATCGACCCGAAGGTTGGTATGAGCGAGGCGGACATGTTGCGCGCGGCGCGGTCACTAAAATTAAAAGCCAGAGCAGCTAGTGTTTCGTATAAGACGCTGGCAAAATTACCGTTGCCCGCCGTGGTCGGTTTGAAGAAAGAAAAGTTTGCACTGATCGCCAGGATAGACAACGATAAATTATTGATGCTAATGCCCGATGGTACGCCGCCAACCGTGCTGACCAAAGCACAATTTGAGCGCAAATGGACTGGCCAGGTAGTACTATTTACGCAGCGTTTTTGGAAAGAGGCGGACAGAAAATTCAACCTCAGGTGGTTTATTCCGACGATTATCAAATACAAAAAGCCACTACTTCAGGTATTGCTGGCGGCGCTGGTAGTGCAGATTATTGGTATTTTCACGCCAATTTTGACGCAAGTTGTCATTGATAAAGCTCTCGCGCATCATAGCGTCTCGACGCTTGACGTCATCGTTGGTGGGTTGGTGATTATCGCGCTGTTTGAGGGGATGCTCGGCATTGCTCGTAATTATATTTTCACTCATACCACTAGCCGGATTGACGTAATTTTGAGTTCGCGGCTGTTTCGGCACTTATTTGCCTTGCCGCTGCGGTATTTTGAAACTCGTCGAGTTGGTGACACCACGGCGCGGGTATTGGAGCTGGAACGAATTCGGGCTTTTTTGACTGGTACGCCGATGACCGCGTTGATCGACATCAGTTTTATGTTTGTTTATATCATTGTCATGCTGTTTTATAGTGTGACATTGACGTGGGTAGTGCTGGGCAGTCTGCCGGTGTTTGCGATTTTGTCTTGGATAATTACGCCGCTGCTTCGCCAGCGTTTAGATGAAAAATTTAACACTGGCGCTGAGTCTCAGTCATATTTGGTTGAGTCAATCACTGGCGCGCAGACTATCAAATCGTTTGCACTGGAGCCGCAACTGCAGAAAAATTGGGAAGGCCGGCTGAGTAATTATGTGCGCGCTAGTTATAAAACTAATTTACTGTCAGGCAATGCTGGTGCGCTCGGTCAACTCATTCAGAAGATTTTCGATATCGCTATTTTATGGGTTGGTGCGCATATGGTGATGGCGGGCAGCTTGACTATCGGCGGGCTGATTGCTTTTCGGATGCTGAGCGGTCGGGTGAGCGGGCCGGTGTTGCGACTGGTGCAATCGTGGCAAGATTTTCAACAAACGGGCATTTCCATGAAGCGGTTGGGCGATATTTTTAACACCAAGCCTGAACCAACGCTTGATCCGAGCAAGTCGCGTCTGCCGAGTATCACTGGCGATGTGCGGTTTGAACACGTGCGTTTTCGTTACGCGCCAGATAGTCCCGAGGTTATCCGTGACGTGTCATTTGGTATTCGTCCTGGTACGGTGGTCGGCGTGGTTGGGCGCAGTGGTTCGGGCAAAAGTACGATTTCTAAATTATTGCAACGATTGTATGTGCCAGAATCAGGCAAGATTTTGATTGACGGCGTCGACATTGCCACGACTGACCCGAGCTGGTTGCGCCGGCAGATTGGCGTGGTCTTGCAGGAAAACTTTTTGTTTAATGCCAGCATACGCGATAACATCGCCGTACATGTGCCGAGTAGCAGCATGGACGACATCGTGAGGGTGGCAAAAATTGCTGGTGCTCATGAGTTTATCGCCGAATTACCTAATGGTTACGACACGATGGTTGGCGAAAAAGGCGAAGGTTTGAGCGGCGGGCAAAAGCAGCGCATCGCTATCGCCCGAGCGCTGCTACATAATCCTAAAATCCTGATTTTTGACGAAGCGACATCGGCGCTGGATTATGAGTCGGAAAATATTATTCAGAAAAACCTCAAACAGATTACGGCTGGTCGAACGGTCATCATCATCGCGCATCGTCTATCAACGCTCAAGTCGGTCGATAAAATTATGACCATTGATCGCGGCCAATTGGTTGAATATGGTACGCCGGCGGTGCTGCTGAAAAAGAATGGTTTGTACGCGTACCTGCATAGGCAACAGTCAGGAGGCGAAGCATGAGTTGGCTAAAACGCGACCGGCTGCAGTATGAATTTTTGCCAGCAGCTGAGGAGATTGTTGAAACGCCAGCCGCTCCGCTGGGCGCGTTGGTGGTTTGGCTAGTTACATTGTTGCTGATTGTGGCGTTAGCATGGTCATACTTTGGCAGGATTGATATTGTAGCGGTAGCTAATGGTAAAATCTCCACCGAAGGCAGTACCAAGATTATCCAGCCGGCGATTTCTGGCGTGGTGACAAATATTAATGTGCATGAAGGCCAGCGCGTTAAAAAAGGCGAAACTTTACTGGTACTTGATAAAACAACCGCCGAAAAAGATGTTACTACCGCCAACCAAAGCCTTAACGCGGCGCGAGTCGAGCGCGATATTTTGCGGCGGCTAGCTGTCGGCGGCAACACTGATGAGGTCATCAACAATGCAGATTTACCAGATGAAACTAAAGCCATGTTGCGACAATTTGCCGTCTCGCAAACCGCACTTTCTGCGGCCAGGCAGCAAGCTGTAAATGGTACGATTTCTAACCACCAGCAACAATTACAATTTAATCAGCAAGCGAAAAACCAGCTGGAAACCAACGCGCAAAATCTTAAAAATCGCAAAGCTGAGATTGAAAAGCAATTACCAAATGCCAACCCTGTCGATAAGCTGCGCCTGCAGAACGAGTTGAGTAATATTGACCAGCGAATAACCAGTGCTGACAGCGCCGTGCTTGGTCAAAATCAGCAACTATTACAATCGCAATCGGCGCTCACTCAGGTACAAAATCAGTCGCAAACCCAAATTGCTGAAACCAACAGCGCTTTTAATAATCAAATCATCATGGCAGAAAAGAGAATTATTGAACTGGAAAATAATCTGGTGAAAGCCAAACAAATTTTAGCGCAGACTACCATCACTGCACCCGTCGATGGTACGGTTCTGTCGCTGACAGTGAAAACGATTGGCGGTGTGGTCAATGCTGGGCAGCAGCTGGCGCAAATCGTACCAGAAAAAGTACCGCTCTATGTTGATGCGGCGCTGGACAATCAAGATATCGGTTTTGTTAAGCCTGGCCAACGCGTGGTTGTTAAAGTCGCCACGTATCCATTCCAACGTTACGGATACTTGGAAGGGGCAGTTGAAAATATTAGCCCCGATGCTATTCAGGATGATAAGAAAGGTCTCATTTATAAAGCTAAAATTAAATTGAATGACGATAAAAGCTCCAAGCAAAATCAACTTAAATTGCTGCCAGGTATGAGTGTCTCTGCCGAAATTACTACCGGCCAGCGCCGCATTATCGAATTTTTCCTCGATCCGCTGATGACGCATGTTGATGAAAGTTTGAAAGTGCGATAATTATTTTCCATCACTGTTATTTCGTGATATAATTTTAAAAATGAGTAAACCTATTTTTAAACGTACCAAGATTTTGGCAACAATTGGTCCTGCAACCATGAGCCAGGAAAAAGTATCGGAGCTGATGGCCGCTGGCGCCAATGGTTTCCGTCTTAATTTTAGCCACGGTAGCTACGAAGAGCGCACACAACAAATCGAGTGGATTCGTACTGCCAGTCGCGAGCAAGACAAGCCAGTCGCGATTTTGCAAGATTTGCAAGGTCCAAAGATTCGTTTGGGTATTCTGAAAGACAACATGTTGGAAGTGAAGACTGGTGATATGTTGGTTCTGGATTCAGAAATTGCTGAACATGACGGAAGCTTCAATCTTCCAGTGCAATACAACTTGGCCAGCAAGATGAAAGTTGGCGAACCGCTGTACATGTTTGACGGTAAAATTCGTTCAATTGTGCGCGAAATCGTCAGCGAAACTGCCATCAAGGTTGAGATTCAGAATGATGGCTTTTTGATGAGCCGAAAAGGCTTGAATTTACCTGACACTGATTTTGGCGGTGATATTTTGACCCAGAAAGACCTAGAAGATATTGAGTGGGGGGCTAGCCGAGACTTTGATTATGTTTCTTTGAGCTTCGTGCAGTCAGCATCTGATATCGTTGATTTGCGGCAGCGTTTGTTGACGTTTGGTTCTGAAGCGCAGATCATCGCCAAGATTGAGACAAAATCTGCTATCTCTCCAGAAAACCTGGAAAAAATTGTGCAGTTGAGTGATGGTGTCATGGTAGCCCGAGGAGACTTGGCGGTGGAAGCTGGCGCTGAAATTGTGCCAGTTGTGCAGCGCCGGATTATCACGCTATGTCGCAAGCACGGTAAGATGGTGATAGTGGCAACTCAGATGATGGGTAGTATGGTTGACAATCCTGAGCCAAGCCGTGCTGAAGTGAGCGACGTGGCGAACGCGGTCATCCAGGGTGCTGACGTCGTGATGTTGTCTGATGAGACTGCCAATGGTAAATACCCAATTGAAGCTGTTGAATCAATGCGAAAAACTATCCTCTACACTCAGGAACACAGTGACGTCATGCCAGTGGCGAAGAGTGAATCTCGCCAGAAAAATGACGCCGTCATCAGCTACACAGCTGCTCGTTTGGCGCGTGACCTCAACGCAGATGCTATTGTAGCAGAGACAGACACGGGTGCTACGGCTGTTAATATCGGTGCTTTCCGTCCAAACATGCCGATCATCAGCCTGACAGACAACCTCAAAACAGCTCAGAAGTTGGCGCTGAATTACGCAACTCGTGTATATATGCGCCCACCAGAGAACTGTCATGGTCTTGACCTAGCACGTGATTTGAAAAATGAAGGTTACTTTGGTGATGGTGTGGCAACGTTAGTGTTGGTCAATGGCCATCGTCCTGGTGCTGGCAAAACTGATACAATACGCGTTTTGACATTGGAGTAACCAATTAGTACATAGGATATCAAAGGGTGGGCAAACGATTTTTCAAACAGACGATTCATGACGTTGACTTGCGCCATAAAACAGTGTTGGTGCGCGTTGACTATAATGTGCCATTGCTTGAAAATGGCGAGATTTCTAATGATTTACGAATTCGTGCCAGTTTGCCCACTTTGAAATATCTGTTGTCGCAGCATTGCAAGATTGTGTTGATCAGTCATTTGGGTCGTCCACAAGGTCGAGACGAAAAATACAGCCTAGCGCCAGTCGCTGTGCGCTTGTCAGAACTGTTGCATTATCCAGTGAAATTTGTTGATGATTGTGTCGGCGACAAAGTTCGTCAGACAGTGCGACGATCGTCTGGTGCAATCATTTTGTTAGAAAATTTGCGGTTTTATCCTGAAGAAGAGGCGGACGACACCCAGTTCGCGCGCTCAATTGCTCGGGCTAGCCAGGCTGATTATTTTGTGCAAGACGGCTTTGCTGTGGTTCACCGAAAACACGCCAGTACGCATGAAATTACCATGTATATGCCTGGGCTAGCGGGTGATTTAGTTTGTGCTGAATATGATGCCATCACTCGCGCTATGCTTAGTCCCAAGCGGCCGCTAGTCGCCATCGTCGGCGGTGCCAAAGTTTCTGACAAAATCGGCATGATTCATGAGTTTATCAACAAGGCTGATCAGATCTTGATCGGCGGTGCCATGGCAAACACCTTTTTGGAGTACAAAGGATTGAACCTAGGCAAGAGCCGCGTTGAGCCAGGTCAGCACGATGTTATTCGCCAGATTTATCAAGCGGTGGAGCAAAAAGTTGGTCGTGAACATGTGGATGAATTTCTGTTGCTGCCAACAGACGTTGCAGTAGCTGAAAGCCCTGACAGTCAAGAGCGGCGTGAAGTTAGTGTGGCACACATTGGCGCCACCGACATGGCACTCGACATAGGTATGCAAACCATTGAACGCTACACTACAGTGCTAGCCCACGCGGGAACGATCATCTGGAATGGCCCAGTTGGTTTGGCTGAGAAATCGACTTTTGCCATTGGCTCTGCTCGTCTCAGTTTAGCGATCGCCCAAAATAAGCAGGCAATTTCAGTAGCCGGTGGCGGTGACACGGCTGATTTTGTATTGAAATGGGATGGTCATGACGGCGCAGCGTTTAGTCATGTTTCCACAGGTGGTGGGGCTAGTTTGGCGCTGATGGCTGGAAAAAAACTGCCAGGAATTGAGAGTTTACTAGACGCATATGGGCTTGGAGTGGTACACTAAAAAGCATAAGGGGAATATATGGGCAAAAAGTTAATCGTTGGCAACTGGAAAATGCACCTAACCATGCAAGAAGCAAGTCTTTATCTACATAAATTGATGAAGATGATTTCGTCGCATCGTGATGTAGAAACGGTAGTCGCGCCAACGATTTTGACGCTTCAGAGCCTGAGTCTGCAAGTGAATCGCCGACTCATCAAACTGGCGGCTCAGAATTGTTACTGGCGTGATTATGGTAATTATACTGGCGAAGTGCCAGCGGCTCATCTTCGTGGCCTGGTTGATTATGTCATTGTTGGACATTCGGAACGGCGCTATGTTTTTCAGGAGCGTGACCGTGACATCAGACTAAAGGTTCAAGCCGCGCTGCGTAATCATTTGCAACCAATTTTGTGTATTGGCGAAACGCTACAAGAAAAAACCCTTGGCGAAACGGCTGACGCACTGCATGACCAGCTGCTGAGTGGTTTGGCGAATGTGACAGCTGATGAGTTTGACCGCATTGTGATCGCCTATGAGCCAGTTTGGGCAATTGGCACTGGAGAAAGCGCCAACCCAGCTGATGTGCGGCGAGCCATTAAAACCATTCGTCGCCAGATACAACAATTGTTTGGCAAAAAAGCTGCAACTGAGGTGAGAATCTTGTATGGCGGCAGTATAACAGTTGAAAAGGCAAGTGATTATTTGCGTATTGATGGAATCGATGGTTTGTTGATTGGTGGTGCTAGTTTGGACGCCTATCAATTTATCGATATTATAGAAAAAGCACATAACAGCAATCGGGAGGGGAAATGACAGATATTGACTTTGAGGAACTGGACAGGGCGGTGAATTCACTGATGAATCAGCGCCAGCAGGACAGCGACCGTGCTTCAGATAGTCCAGTGACTGATGACAAGAAGGCCGAAACAGCTTCCGTGGCTGATGATAAAAAAATTGAGACGACTTCTGTGTCTGAGACTCAGACAACTACTCCTGCTCCCGTGGCTGAGGTTGAGAAAACTGAGATTAAGCCTATATCAGAGAGCAATGAGCCTAAGGAGTCAACGCCAGCTGAAGAACCAGTAGCGCCATCGTCAACATTTGGTCACGTTTTCATTGCGCCTGAAGCAAAACCTGAGGCCAGCTCTGAGCCAGAGGCTACTGACAGTCCTGAAGCTACCGATGCTCAGCCTGAGCCTACGGTAGAAGAACCAGTTCAATCAGAGCCAGTCGTTGCGGATCAGGTTGCTGATGAAGCTCCAGCGCCCGAGGTTGAAGATAAGGCAGAAAAGTCAGTGTTCGCCCCACCGGTTACTCCACGGCACACTGGTCGCGTCATGGACGTGGTAGCGCCATCGTCAATGAGTGCGGCCGCCATGACTGCGCGTCCAGCGTCAGCGGCAACGCGTACCAATACGGTAGTGGCTGATCCAATGGTAAACCCAGTACGGGCACCGCGCATGGATGCGTCTGGCGGCCACGAGTCAGCATCGAGCAACACGCCAGCTGAGACGGCAGCGCCGACCTTAGATACCACAGAGTTGGCAAATACTATTTCTCAGTCATTGTCATCAACCGATCAGTCGGCAGATACATCAAGCTTTGGCGAAACAGCGGCAGAGCAGCCAGCCTCGTCATCGTTGGCTTCACCGTTTTTGAGCAATGCTAGCGCAACCATAGAAAAGCGTCCATTGGGCTCATATGGCACAAGCAACGGTTCTGACGAGAACAGTGAGGTTTCCATGGTCAGCCCAGATTTGATGGGTGCTGAGACAAAAGATGATGTACAACCAACCTCAGCAATGAATGATCTGGGCGGTAAACCACGACTGAGCCTTGAGCCGAGCCCAGAAGTCGCAGCTGAAGAATCAGCCAGCACTAACTCTGACCTCGACCGAGAGCTCATGGCTCTGGAGATGGGGATCAAGAGCGAATTGGCCGACGGCGATGCTGACGCCTCTGAAGAAGAGCAAACGCCAGAGGTGGCCGCTACGGTTGCTGAGCTAGACTCATTAACCAATGAATCTAGCGCTGCTGAGGCGGAAATGCCTGAAGAGGGCGCTGTGGAAAATGACCAGCCTGCGGCGGAGTTAGCGAGCGACAGCGCTTCTCAACCAACGCCAACGTTTGATCAACAGGCAGCAGTGGCAATGAACGCAAATGAGCCAGTAGAGACATCGACACCAGAGCCTGCTCCAATGTTTGAAGCGGCTGCAGCTCAACCGCAACCTGTCGAAGAGAAGAAGCCATCTGGAGTGATGAGCTTTATCATCATTTTGATTTTGCTACTGTTGGGTGCTGGTGGCGGAGCTGCCGCATATTACTTCTTGCTGGTACAATAGTAGCATGGACATATTGACAGAACTGAATCCAGAGCAACTCCGGGCGGTTAAGCATGAATCTGGGCCATTGTTGATCTTGGCTGGTGCTGGTAGTGGCAAAACGAAGACGCTGACGCACCGAATAGCCTACTTGGTGTCGCAGAAGAATATTTGGCCAAGTCATATTTTGGCAGTGACGTTTACAAACAAAGCTGCCAAAGAGATGAGGCAGCGACTGGCGGTGTTGCTGCACGAAAATCCAGATGATCGTCGGTTTATGCCGTGGATGGGGACATTTCACAGCATCTGTGTACGCATATTGCGCATGGATGGGACGGCTTTGGGTCTGGATAAACGGTTTGTGATTTATGATACGGACGACCAATTGAGCTTGATCAAGCAAATCATGAAGGCGCAAGGTCTAACTGACCGTGACATTAAGCCCCGTTCGGTGTTGTCTGCCATCTCTCATGCAAAAAATGACATGATAGATCCGGAGGCCTATGTGGCGTCAGCGTCGAGCCCCGTCCAGCAGCGAATTGGCGCACTGTTTCAAGCATACGAGAAGGCACTTCGTCAGGCGGCGGCGCTTGATTTTGATGATTTGTTGCTGAAAGTTGTCGAACTGTTTAAGACGCATCCTGACATTCGTCAAAAATGGCAGCAGCAATTTCAGTATATTCTGATTGACGAATACCAAGACACGAACACGGTACAATACACGCTGATTAAATTATTGGTCGGGCCAGAGCGCAATCTTTCAGTAGTTGGCGATGATGCTCAGTCAATCTATAGTTTTCGTGGCGCTGACTATACTAATATTCTCAATTTTGAACGAGATTTTCCTGGAGCGGTGGTCATCAAGCTGGAGCAAAATTACCGCTCGACTGGCTCAATTTTACATCTGGCGAATAGTCTCATCCAGCACAACGTCAATCGGACTGATAAAAATCTTTGGACAAATAGCGGTGACGGCGCTGAACCGCAGCTGTGGCAGCTCTATTCTGAGGCCGAGGAAGCTCAGGTGATTGCCAATGAGATACGGCGCCAGCTGAGTGTCGGACGCTCACCAGATGACGTCGCTGTGTTGTATCGGACTAATGCCCAAAGTTACGCAATTGAACGGGCGCTGCGCCAAAACTATTTGCCGTACAAAATTGTGGGCGGATTGCGATTTTTGGACCGGGCGGTTGTCAAGGATGTTTTGGCGTATCTGCGGCTACTATATCAGCCGAGCGACAGGATGAGTTTTTCACGAATCGTTAACGTGCCGAAACGAGGTATTGGCGCGGTGAGCGTGGCTAAATTTTTGGCTTGGAATGATGAGCAGGGGACGACTGTCATTGACGGGCTGTTGGCGGTCAATGAGGCACAGGGACTGACACCACGCGCCAAGCATTCGCTGCATGAGCTCGGGACGCTACTCAGTAGTTTACAAGAGTCGATTGACGAGGCGCCAGCCGATGTGATTGAAAAAATTATTGATCAAACAGGGTATGGCACATTTATCAATGACGGTAGCGTGCAATCAGAAGAAAAAATGGAAAACCTGGGCGTCCTGGTGGCTGAAGCCAAAGCGTATGTTGATGTACCGACGTTTTTGGAAGAGATGGCGTTGATGTCCGCTAGTGATGATCAAGCGAACGAGCAAATCACCCTCATGACACTGCACGCCGCGAAAGGTTTGGAATTTCCAGTGGTATTTCTGACTGGTCTGGAGGAAGGGATATTACCGCACTCCCGGGTGTTTGATGGCGGCAAGTCTGAGGACGTCGAAGAAGAACGGCGGCTTTGCTATGTCGGTATCACGCGTGCTCGCCAAGAATTATTCATCACCTGTGCTAGTTCCAGGACGCAATTTGGACAAATAGCCTACAACCTGCCGTCACGCTTTTTGGATGAGATGGGTATTTTGAGCGGCGGTTTGGACAAGCCTGTTTCGCCGAGTTTTACTCCCGAACCTGAATTTTACAGTGATGAAATTGGTTTGGATGTTGGCGACAGGGTGCGCAGTCCACAATTTGGTGTTGGTGAGATCATGGAAGTCGATGGCTTAGCAGTGGTGGTGGCTTTTGAAAATGGTAAAACCAAAAAGCTCAATGTTGAGTTCGCTCGATTAGAAAAGTGCTAGTCGGTTGCTAATATGAGCGAGTTCTGCTATAATGAATAGAGCGTTTTTCGCTATGAGTATGAAATTTGGACTGAAAATTCACCACAATACAACTCGAATAATGATAGTCGTAGCGATTGCTGTCTTTGGAATTGCGAGCGTAAAGCTTGTCGACAATGCTTTGGCTCGGGATCAGGTTCAGGAATCAAATACGGCTGCTCCGAATGGTGAAAAGGTAGTAACAATTCATGATCGGGGTCAAGAACGATCAATTGTCACTACTGTCGGAACAGTCAAAGAAGCCCTGAAGGCGGCCGATATTTCGGTTGATGAAAAGCATGATGTCGTTGAGCCGAGCCTTGATACGCAGCTGGTGTCTACGAAATATAATGTCAACGTCTATCGTGCGCGACCAGTAACAGTGGCAGATGGCACGCATCGAGTTCGTGTAGTGACCGCTCAGCAGACTACACCACTGATAGCGCAAGCCGCGGGTGTGACCATTTACCCTGAAGATAAGACAACTATTGAACCGCCAAGCGATTTTTTGCTAGACGGCGCTGATGTTATTTTGAAAATTCACCGAGCTACGCCACTACAATTGACGCTTTATGGTAAAACTACAGAGGTGAGAACGATGGCTCGCACGGTTGGGGACCTATTGCGCGAGAAAAATGTGACTTTGGGCAAAGATGATGGCCTGTCCGTTCCTGAGTCAACACCCATCACCGCTGGCATGCATTTGAGTGTTTGGCGTAATGGTAAGCAGACGGTTACTGTTGAAGAAGAAATTGCCGCCCCTGTTGAACAGGTCAAAGATGCTAACCGAGAAACTGGTTTCAAGCAAGTCAAGGAAGCTGGTGCGCCAGGTAAAAAGAACGTTACCTATGAAATTGAGATGAGAAATGGTCAGGAAATCTCGCGCCGGATCATTGCTAGTGTCACAACTGTTGAGCCAAAGAAGCGAGTTGAGGTGGTGGGTGCCAAGAGTGCCAACACCTTCTCTGGTAGTTTTTCTGAGGCTTTGGCACGGTTGAGAAGCTGTGAAGGAGGTTATACATCAAACACCGGCAATGGTTACTACGGCGCTTATCAGTTTGACAAGCGCACCTGGGGAGGCTTTGGTGGCTATTCGGTAGCTTCTGAGGCTCCGCCATCAGTGCAGGACGAAAAAGCATGGCAGACATACAAAGCCCGTGGCTGGCAGCCATGGCCAAGCTGTAAGGTAAGGATGGGTCTACAGGATATCTATCGGTAACGTCAGGTAATCTCTAGGAAGCACATGAAGCGGTATTGGTTTTTACTGAGAACTCCAAAAATAGTAGTGATGGTAACAGGGCTGATGGCTGTAGCGGCGCTAACTGTTTTCTTGGCGGTATCGTCAGTCCAAAGAAAACTCGCTCAAAATACTGAAAGAGAATCAGTTCACGAATATACCGTCATCACCGAAGAGCCGGTCCAGTTTGAGGTACAATCAGCAAAAAGTTACGCACACGCCGTTGGTTTTAAGCAGGTGCAACAGGCGGGTGCTGTTGGCTCTAAACAAGTAACACACAGTGTGAAAGTGAAGGGTGACGGCACAGAAATTGCAAAAAATAAAGTTGCTGAACAAATCACCAATCAACCTGTGGCACAGATAGAGATCGTTGGTGCTAGGTTGCCAAATGCCTTGACCAAAGCCAAAAGTGCCCAGCAGTTTACCGACTCACGAGGTATATCACACCGCGAAACCTACTATGACCTGCCGATGAATGTCGTCATCAATGCCTGTGGCGGCGGTGGTTATACCGTGCGGGCAGACGGCGCTAAGGTAGACAAGGACGGCTATATTTTGGTGGCGGCAAATTATGGTAATTATCCGCGCTGCTCAGTGGTGGAAACCAGCATGGGTCCTGGCAAGGTGTATGATACCGGCGGTTTTGCCGTGCGACATCCACATGGGTTTGACCTGGCGACTGACTGGACGAACGGGGACGGACGTTAGATGGCGTCAGCGCGTGGGCCGAAAAAAGAGTTAGGCCAGCATTGGCTGCGCGACCCAGAGATTTTGGCAGAGATTGCTGAGGCGGCGGAGCTGAGCAAAGATGATGTGGTTTTGGAGATTGGGCCAGGACTTGGCACGTTGACCAGCCGGTTGTTGGCGCGAGCCGGGCGCGTGGTGGCAGTAGAATTTGATGCGGATTTGGCGCGCAAGTTACCGGGGCAATTTCCTGGCAAAAACCTGGAAGTGATTAATGAAGATATTTTGCAACTTGACTTAAATCAATTACCAACTGGCTATAAAGTAGTCGCCAACGTGCCGTACTACATTACCAGCAAAATTGTTGAAAAGTTGATGACAGCGGAAAATAAGCCGAGCTTGGCGGTGCTGTTGGTACAGAAAGAGGTCGCCCAGCGTATCGCAGCGGAACCTGGTGAGATGAGTATTTTAGCGGTTAGCGCGCAGCTGTTTGCTGAGGCAGAGCTAGATATTGAAGTGCCACGGCAATTTTTCACGCCACCGCCAAAAGTTGATTCGCAGGTGGTGGTATTGAGGACTCGCACTGAGCCACTGGTCGCCCCTGAAGACCAAAAAGATTTTTTCCGTGTTGTCAAAGCTGGTTTTTCGGCTAAGCGTAAAAAACTGCGCTCCAGCTTGAGTGGCGGGCTAGCTATCAGTAAAGATGCTGCCGAACAGTTGCTAAAAAGGGCTGACATTTCACCTGATATCCGCGCCGAAGACCTGGCGATTAACGATTGGCAGCGACTGCTCAAAGAATGGCGGGCGCGATGATTGCGGCAGATCAGCCGACATGCTTTCCGTCTGATGTGTTAGTTGCGGTTTCGTCGAAAGACGACGGCACCATGCTTGACCGTATTCGTGGTCGTCACGTAGCCGATGTACTGGAGAATCGGCGGCGGTTTTGCGATCAAATTGGTATTAATTACGACGACGTTGTCTATCACGTGATTTCATATGACCAAGCACAAACGTTTGATGCTACCATCGAAGTTACTGAAACTGACACAGTGAAATACAACAACGAGGGGATTTTTGCTGACGCGCTCTATACCGAAATGGCTGGCGTCGGCTTATTTTTGCCAGTGGCAGATTGTATCGCTACAGTCATTTATGACTCAAAGCGTCGGGCGCTGATGTTGGCGCATTTGGGTCGACATTCGACAGTTGCGCAGTTGATGTCTCAGGCGGTGCAGTATTTTGTCAGGCGGGGTAGTCAGGTAAAAGATTTAAAAATTTGGATGTCGCCAAGCATCACGCAGAAAAATTATCGTATGGATTATTTTGATCATACAAGTGATACGAATTGGCAAAATTTCTGCCGTCAAACGGCTGACGGAATTTATCTGGACATGCAAGGGTTCAATCGTTCGCTAGCCATCCAGGCTGGCGTGCCTGGTGATAACATTTTCATTTCGCCAATTGATACGGCGGACAATCCAAATTATTTTTCGCACTCATCGGGCGATACGGCGGGGCGAATTGCAGTGGTAGCAATGATGCGCGGATGAACTCTCGGCGAACGCATATCGGTGAAAATTATTCCAGATAATGATACAATGAGTAGCATGACTAAACAACACGCCTATATCACTACTGCTATTCCTTATGTCAACGGTTTGCCGCACATTGGGCACGCCATGGACTACATGTTGGCGGACGTGTGGACGCGCTATCAACGGCAAAACGGCCGCGAGGTGCGTTTCCAGACGGGCGTGGATGAGCATGGCAATAAAATTGCCGCCAAGGCTGCCAGCCAAAATCAGACACCGCAAGCCTATGTCGACCAAATGCATGGCAATTTTCAAAACATGATTGCCGAGTTGAATATTTCGGCGACCGATTTCATCCGTACGACTGACCCGCACCATGTTGGCGCGGTGCAGTACATTTGGCGAAAGCTGGCTGCGGCTGGCTATATCTACAAAAGCACATACGAGGGCTGGTATTGCCAAGGTTGCGAGGCATTCGTCACTGACAAAGAAGCGGCTGAAAATAATGGCATTTGCCCTGACCACCAGTCGCCATACCAACGACTGAGCGAAGAGAATTATTATTTCAAAACCAGTGCATTTTCGGAGAATATTCGCCAGGCGATTGAGTCAAACAAGATGAAAATTGTGCCTGAATTTCGTAAAAAAGAGTTTTTGGAATTGATGAAAGATGGCTTGAAAGACGTGTCAATTTCGCGTCCGCGCAAGAACCTCAGCTGGGGCGTGCCGGTGCCAGGCGATGATACGCAGGTGATGTATGTCTGGTTGGATGCGCTGAGCAATTACATCACGGTCATTGGCTATCCTGATCGTCCAGAGGAATGGCAGGCGTTTTGGCCAGCAAATGTGCAGGTGATTGGCAAGGATATCCTTCGTTTCCACGCTGGGATTTGGCCGGCAATGTTGATGGCGCTAGATTTACCACTACCAAAGGTACTGTTAGTGCACGGCTTTATCAATGTTGGTGGCGCCAAAATGAGTAAGAGTCTCGGTAACGGCGTCGGTCCAGCTGACATCATCCCGCACTACGGTGTCGAGGCCTTTCGCTATTATTTCCTGCGCCACGTGCCGACGCAAGATGATGGTGACTTTACCTGGGAGAAATTTGAAGCCGCGTACAACGGTGAGCTGGGCAATGATCTCGGTAATTTGGTGCAGCGCGTGGCCAAGATGGTGCAGTCGTATCAGGCGGGTGTCATTGGTGATGCGCCACAAGCTGAACACGACATGGGACCGTATCGCCACTCCATGGAAAGCTTTGCTTTCAACCAAGCCATGGATGAGATTTGGCAAATCATCCGCTCATTGAACCAGTACATCGAGCGCGTCCAGCCGTGGCAAGTTGCCAAAAAACGGGCCAAAGACCCAGAGGCTGAAGCACACTTAGGCGAGATTTTGGCGTATGCTTGCGGTACATTACTGCAAGTGTCTGACATGCTTCGCCCATTCATGCCACAAACTGCTGAGAAGATTCACGACATGTTTGCTAGTGGCGTTGTGCCACCAGAGCTGACGCCACTATTCCCGCGTAAATACCTCCACACGCCTGACCCACGCGCACTAAAAACAGACGCACAAGGCAGCAAGTGATGAACCAAGCAGAAGCGACTCAAGCGACGGATTTGCGTTTGATTGATTCGCATTGTCATGTTCACGACACTGAGTTCTTTACGGATAATCGTGAGGAGCTATACCAGCAGTCAATTGCAGCGGGCATCGGCATGATTTGTGTTGGCACTGACCAGCGCAGTAGCCGGCAAGCCGTGGAATTTGCCGCAAACCGCGATTATGCCTGGGCAGCAATTGGCGTTCATCCGCACGACAGCAAAGATGGCTGGGGTGAGGTGGAACAACTGCTTAAAAGTAGAGGGGATAATTCACCAATTGTGGCGATTGGCGAGATTGGACTTGATTATTATTACAATCACAGCCCGCGCGAGGTGCAAATTCAGGCGCTGGAGGCGCAGCTGCAGCTGGCGGTGGATTATGATTTGCCGGTGAGCTTTCATATTCGCGATGGCGCGCCCGACCAGCCGTCGGTGTGGGATGACTTTTGGCCGATTTTTGATAATTTCCATGGCGTGCGCGGTGTGCTGCATAGTTTTACTGATACGCGCCTTAATTTGGAGAAGGGATTTGCTCGTGGGTTGTATGTTGGTTTGAATGGCATTAGCACGTTCACCAAAGACCAAACGCAGCGAGAATTATTCGCTTCTGTCCCACTGGAGCGATTATTACTAGAAACTGATGCGCCATTCTTGACACCAAAGCCATTTCGTGGTAAGATGAATAAGCCAGAATATGTGGAGTTGGTGGCAAAGTATTGGGCGGCGGAGCGCAAGCTAGCGCTTCACGACCTCGAAAAAGCAGCGACCGATAACACGGTAACACTTTTTGGCTTGTAACAGCGGAGAAATATGCGAGAGAACAACACGGGTACGTACGACAAAGAAGTTAATGCGGCGTTGGAAGCTGCCTTGGAAAAGGCAAACACGCTGAATTTTGAGACTACTCCTGTCGGTCGTGCTGACGAGCTTGCTGCGCATCAAACTGCTGATGCTCGTTCACTATCAAGTGCTGCTATGCGTGGCAGTACAGGCGAGAGTGAAGCATCAAGCTTAGCCAAGTCAATGGAAGCTCCACAGACATTATTGATTGAATTCCCTAAACACCCCAAAGATCCCGTTGAAGCAGTGCGATATTCTAAGGAAATTGGTGAGTATCTGGCCAAAATGCGACAGACTGACTCTGTAACTAAAGCTGATTTTGAATTGGCAGCATAAGGAGGTTCGGTATATGAGTAAGATTCTTAAAAAAGCTGCAAGCCTGGTTTTTGCAGACGAGTCGGTAAAACCGTTGATGCGAATCCGGCGCAAAGACCGACCAGCTAAGCCGCTGACCGAGCGACAATTGATTCAGATGGAGAGCCAAATTGGTGCGACAATTTTTGGTGATAAGCCTGAACATGTGCAGCGCCGAGAATTTTTCAACTTGGATAAGAAAACCTGGATTTGGTATGAAGAAGTGGTTGGCGCTGATGGCAAAGTGCAAGAATTGACGACCAAATATGAAATCCAAGAAAAAGGCGTATTAAAGGTCCAGCCAAACTACCAATACAGCTACCTGGAAGGCGAGGAACTACACAACTTTGTCTTGGCAGTGAAGGAATATTATGAGCGTGTTTCGCGCAAGTTGTACAAACAAGATCCAGACACCGGCAAGCCTTTGCAGATGGTATAATAGATAACAGTGAATGATAATTTGATATATCTTGATCATGCGGCGGCAACGCCGATGGACCCGTTGGTGGTTGAGGCGATGCAGCCCTATTTTTCTGAGAAGTTTTTCAATCCATCCAGCCCATATGCTGCTGGTGTTTCAGTGAAGCGTGACTATCAAGCAGCCAAGGCGCGCATTGCGCAGGTTTTGGGTGTTGTTGCGGATGAATTGGTGATGACGGCCGGCGCCACGGAGTCAGTCAATTTGGCGTTTCAAGCGGCGCAGCAAACAGTCTGTGCGGTTGCGACCATTGAACACGCATCGGTTCTGTCGGCTGCTGGACGTTACGCGAAGCCAGTGTTGATCCAGCCAGATCATAAGGGAAGAATTTTTCCAGAAGCAGTGAAGCAAGCTCTTACGCCAGAGGTTGGTTTTGTGTCAATCGCCCTGGCAAATCATGAGCTGGGGTATGTACAACCAATTGAAGAGATTGCTCGCGTTATTCAAGCAGAGCGCGAGCGGCGCCAGTCTGCTGGTGAGGGTACGCCGCTATACTTCCATACTGATGCGTCTCAAGCGGCAGCATTGTTGGATGTAAAAGTGAAACGATTGGGCGTTGACTTGCTGACGCTCAGTGCGGCAAAAGTCTACGGACCAAAACAAGTCGGCCTGCTGTGGGTGCGTCCGGGTGTACATATTGCACCAACCATTGTCGGGGGTGGACAGGAGCTGGGTCTTCGCAGTGGCACGGAAAATGTTGCTGGGGTGGTTGGTTTTGCTGAGGCTTTGGAATTGGCTGCCAAACGGCGCAAGACTGAAGTGAAGCGGCTACAGGGATTGCGCGATGGTATGATTCAGAAATTGAAGGCCGAGCTGCCTGAAATGATCATTTCGTCTGATCGTAAAAAGTCGTTGGCAAATTTTTTGAATATTTCTTTTCCGGGCTTGGACGCTGAACGGTTGGTCTTTTTGCTGGAAATGCATGGCGTGATGGTAGCAACAGGTAGTGCATGTGCTGCTAACTCTGGCACGCGTTCGCATGTGCTGTCGGCTATTGGCTTGAGTGCCTCAGACATTGACGGCAGTTTACGCATCACCCTTGGAAGGCTGAATGATGAAGCAATGGTTGTCCGAGCGGCCGAACTGATCATCCAATCAGTGCGAAAAGAGCAGGAGAGAATGCGATGATTCATCGATTGATTGGACTGGCTGTTGTTGTGGTGGTGATTATCATTGGCTTGACAATGTATCTAGCGCCAGACGATTTGGCGAAGTGTCCTAGCCCTGGCTCTGGTGAGTGTGCGACGGCTGATGCCATCGTAGCGGTTTCTGGCGGAGACACTGATGCACGAACTGATGAAGCGATTCGCTTATATAAGCAGAAATGGTCGTCATTACTCATCATGTCGGGTGCGGCGGCTGATAAGACGGGCTTGTCCAATGCTGAGGCTATGAAGCGTCGAGCATCGTCGCAGGGTGTGCCAGATAAGCATATTATCATTGAAGACCATTCTGAGACGACAAAACAGAATGCAGTTGAAGTAAAGTCAGTTATCACTGCTCGCAAAATGAAGCGTATCATCTTAGTCACGAGCGGTTATCATATGCAACGAGCCCGGTCTGAGTTTGCGGCGCAGGTGCCTGGTGTAGAGGTGCTATCACACCCCGTCAGTCGTGATAAGCATTGGGGCGATCTCTGGTGGTTGACACCGTGGGGTTGGTGGTTGGCAGTTGGTGAATTGATCAAAATTGGCTTGTTTGCCATCGGAGGAACACGCTGATGGTTCGGGTGTTTGTTGGTATGTCGGGCGGCGTTGATTCGTCGGTAGCGGCTGCGCTGTTGGTTGAGCAGGGCCACGAGGTGACCGGTGTCTATATGAAAAATTGGTCGGAAGATTTGCCGGGTATGCACTGTCCGTGGGCTGAGGATGTGGCTGATGCCAAGCGCGTGGCGGTGGGGCTGGGGATCGATTTTCAGGTGTTCGATTTTCAAAAAGAGTACAAGCAAAATGTCGTTGACTATATGATCCGCGAATACCAAGCGGGTCGCACACCAAATCCTGATGTGATGTGTAATCAAGAGGTGAAGTTTAAGTTGTTTTTAGAGGCGGCGATGGCAGCGGGTGCGGAGTATATCGCGACAGGGCATTATGCCAGGACGAGCGAGGGGTGTTTGCTCCAGGCGCACGATGACAATAAAGACCAAACCTATTTCCTCTACCGGGTGACGTCGGAGGCACTCGCAAAGACCATGTTCCCGCTCGGTGATTTTACTAAGGCTGAGGTGCGCGAGATGGCCAAAGAGCGGGGGTTGTGGACTGCTAGCAAAAAGGAATCGATGGGTATTTGCTTTGTTGGGCAAGTGGGAATTCGTGAGTTTTTGTCAGAATATGTCGAGACGAGTCCGGGCGATATCATCGATCAACAAACAGGTGTAGTTGTTGGCAGGCACGACGGGGTAATATTTTACACTTTAGGACAGCGACATGGGTTGTATATTGGTGGCGGCTTGCCGTATTATGTCGTCGGTAAGGACATGGCAAAGAATGAGGTTTACGTGTCACGCTCAATTGATAATGAAAATCTCTGGCGGAAAGAGTTAACTTTAGCTGATGTTCACTGGATTGGTGAACCACCAAAAGACGGCGCCTATCAGGTTCGGGTGCGACACCGAGCGCCATTGATTGATGCGGAAGTTGCGCGCATGAACGATGCTGGCGAGAAGGTGACGGTGAAGCTGGCTGAGCCGCAGCGTGCCGTCGCACCAGGCCAATCAGCCGTGCTATATGACGGCGAGGAATGTTTGGGTGGCGGGATTATCCAAACAGATTGACGCATGCAGTAAAATAGTGTACACTGGTACAGAATAAGAATTAACCTAAGAGTGTAAGAGAAGGAATAAGATAATTATATGTTAGCAATTCGTTTGCAACGTTTGGGTCGCAAGGGCTACCCAGTCTACCGTCTAGCTGTACAGGAAGCGCAGCGCCACCCATCAAGCGGTCGCGTTGTCGCCTATGTTGGTAGCTACAATCCACACACAAAAGTAGCAAATATTCAGGTTGAATTGGCACAAAAATACCTTGACAATGGTGCTCAGCCAACACCACGTGTTGTTAAGTTGTTGAAAGAAGCTGGCGTTACATTGCCAAAGTGGGTTAAAGAACCAGCTGCTGACAAGCACAAAGCCATTCGTAACCCGGAAAAATTGCGCAAAAACCAGCCAAAAGAAGAAGCTCCAGCTGAAGAGCCAGTAGAAGAATCCGCTGAATAATCATTTGAGCTATTTGAAATCGCCTCGTTTTGGGGCGATTTTATGTTGTGCTATAATTAACAGATATGAAAGCTCAAGATATCCGTAAAAAATACCTCGATTTTTATAAGAGTAATGGCCATGCTGTTGTCAGTCGAGCGCCGCTGGTGCTGCACAATGACCCAACCACGCTATTTACCGGCTCTGGTATGCAGCCGATGATTAGTTATTTGTTGGGCGAGGCCAAGCACCCTGAGGGTAATCGTATCGTTGACAGCCAGACTTGTTTGCGCGCCCAAGATATCGATGACATCGGCGACAATCGCCATACGACCTTTTTTGAGATGCTCGGTAACTGGAGTTTGGGCGATTATTTCAAACAAGAGCAGATCAATTGGATGTGGCAATTCTTGTCCGAAGAGGTTGGGCTGGATATGAATCGTGTTTATGTCACCTGTTACATCGGTGATGAACGTTATAATATCCCGAAAGACACTGAGGCGGCGGAAATTTGGGCGGAACTATACGAAAAAGCAGGTTTAAGTAGCGGTCAAGCTGATATCGGCTCAGAAGAAACTGGTTATGCGCGCGGTATTAAACCAGGTGAGCGGATTTTTTACTATGATGGCAGCAAAAACTGGTGGAGTCGCAATGGCGGGCCGGAAACTACGCCAATTGGGGATCCATGCGGGCCGGATAGCGAAATGTTTTATGAGTTCACCTCGGTTGAGCATGACGCGCGTTTTGGCGAGCATTGCCATCCAAACTGTGACTGTGGTCGCTTTATGGAAATTGGCAACAATGTCTTTATGGCCTACAAAAAGGTGGCCGATGGCGTGTTTGAGCCATTAGAAAAACCAAATATCGACCATGGCTCGGGTTTGGAGCGTATCGCGGCGGCGGCTATCGATGATCCAGACGTTTTCAAGATTAGCTTGATGTGGCCGATCATTGAAAAATTACAAGACCTGAGCGGCAAACAATACGAAGAGCATACTGAGGCTATGCGGGTGATCGCCGACCATTTGCGAGCGGCGACCTTTTTGGCGGTTGATGGCTGCGTGCCAAGTAACAAGGAGCAGGGCTATGTGATGCGTCGTTTGCTGCGCCGAGCAATTCGTTTTTCTCATGACCTTGGTATTGAGGAAGAATTCTTTGAGGAAATTGTGCCAGCCATCGCTGATCTGTACGTTCAAGATTTCCCAGAGGTGGCCGAGCAGCGTGACAAAATTATCATTACACTGATGAAGGAAGAAAAAGCCTTTGCTCGCACATTGATGAAGGGAACGAAGCATCTGTTGAGCTTTTTGAGTGATGGTCTGACTGGTAAAGAAATCTTTACCATGCACGACACCTATGGCTTTCCGTATGAACTGAGTGTTGAGATTGCCAAGCGTAATCACATCCAGCTTGCAGCGGATTGGAAGGCTGAATTTGACACATTGATGGCGGAACAGCGACGTCGTTCTCAGACTGCTGCCAAAGGTACATTTAAGGGTGGATTGGAAGGTCAGACCATGGCGCATCGCCGTTTGCACACCGCCAACCATCTGATGTATGCAGCGCTCAGGCGAGTGCTGGGTGACCATGTTATGCAGCGTGGCAGTAATATTACTACTGAGCGGCTGCGATTTGACTTTAATAATGATGCCAAAGTTACGCGTGAGCAGTTGGACGAAGTTGAGAGATTGGTTAATGGCTGGATCGATGCGGACCTACCTGTCAGCTACACCGAATATCCAACTGATGAAGCTTTCAAAATGGGAGCGGTTGGTGCGTTTGGCGACCGCTACGGTGACACCGTCAAGGTCTATCAGATGGGCGAAGGTGACCAGCGAGCTAGTTTCGAGATTTGCGGCGGTCCGCATGTGGATCATACTGGTCAATTGGCCCAGGACGATGACGGTACGCCAAACGGTAAACGATTTAGGATAATCAAAGAAGAATCCAGTTCCGCCGGTGTTCGACGGGTGAAAGCTGTATTGAAATAGTTCATAATGTTTGCTCAAAAAGCATCAGCAGTATATAATTTAGGGTATGGTACTAAAAGACTTGCTCAAGAAAACCGAAAAAGAAGAACGAGAGTTATTAGTTAGTCTGGACATTGGTACGGAAGCTGTTAAGGCTTTGATTGCTGAAGTGCGAAATGATGTCATTGAAGTGATTGGCGTTGGCCGTAAACAGCAAGAGCTGGGCGATATGCACTCCGGGGCTATCGCTGACATATCTGGTGTGGTCGCCAATTGTGAGGCAGCCCTGGCAGAAGCCGAGGAAAAGGCTGGTGTTCAGGCACGCCGCGTGGTGATTGGTATTGCAGGAGAATTGGTCAAAGGTGTAACAAACACCATCCGCTATCGTCGTCCGCAGCCAGAACGAGCGTTGGATGTTGCTGAGATGGAATTTATCATCGAAAAAGTTCAGGAACGAGCACAGGGTAAAGCCCAGGCACAGATTGCGCTGGAAACTGGCAATGAAGATGTTGAAGTGAAACTGGTCAACTCAGCTTTAGTGAGCTTGCATATTGATGGCTATAAAGTATCAAATCCAATTGGTTTTCAGGGCAAGGATGTAGCAGTGCAGATCTATACGGCGTTTGCGCCAATGGTGCATATCGGTGCGCTGGAAAAGGTTGCTGATGAGCTGGCATTGGAGCTAATCGCTGTGGCAGCTGAGCCATTTGCGGTCAGTAGAAGCGTGCTGGGAACAGATGCCAATAGTTCATTCACTGCAATTTTAGCAGACGTTGGTGGTGGAACGACTGACATCGCCGTGGTCAATGACGGCGGCGTGGAAGGCACGAGGATGTTTGGCATCGGTGGTCGCAGTTTCACTAGAACAATTGCCACGGAGCTTGATCTCAGTTATAAAGATGCTGAAAAATTAAAACTCAATCTTGGTCATGAGTACGTTAAGCCGTCGGTTAAGAAACGACTTGATAGTGCGATTGATAAGACGCTTGATGTGTGGCTATCTGGAGTAGAATTGGCGTTGAGCGAATTTGATAGTGTTGATCATTTGCCAAATAGGATTTTACTGTGTGGTGGAGGCGCTAGCTTAGAAAAATTGGTTGACGCCCTGGGCAATGAACCGTGGTACAAAGAGCTACCATTCACGAAAAAACCAGTGGTGCAGCGTATCAAACCGTCTGAGGTGGTTGGTATTACTGATACAACAGGTGATATCACTGACCACACATTTGTGACAGCGATGGGCTTGCTGCGCGTAGGATATGATACAATGGTAAGTGGCCAAGATGCTAATGGCTTAATGGATAAAATTAATCGATTACTTAAAATATAAATGAACAAAGACGTTATCTATATCGATGTTGAAGACGATATCACCAACATCGTCAGCAAGATAAAAGATTCAAAGGCGCGTATCGTTGCATTGGTGCCTCCTAAACGGGTTGGTATATTGCAGAGCGCGGTCAATATGAGATTGTTAAATCGTGCGGCGGAAAATGCCGAGAAGCGCATCGTATTGATCACCGGTGACCAGGCCCTGAGTGGCTTGGCGGCCGCAGCTCGCATTCCGGTTGCTAAGACATTGCAGTCTCGCCCAGAGATTGCGGAAATTCCAGCCATCGATGTTGATGATGGCGATGATGTGATTGACGGTAGTGAAATACCGGTCGGTGAATTGGCTGATAAGGCGACGCCGAAAGCACGAAATAAGGCCGATGACGCTATCGATGCAGCCATAGCCGAGGATGAAAAGCCAACAAAGCCAGCAAAACCTGCTAAGCCAGCAGGTAAAGGCAAGCCAAAAGTCCCAGATTTTAATGTTTTCCGTAAAAAGTTAGTCTTGATTGGCGGCGGCATCGTTCTATTTGTTCTGTTCATGGTTTGGGCGATTTGGTTTGCGCCGCATGCCACAGTCGTGATTACAGCTAAAACAACCACTTCTACGGTTGATAAATCCGTTACGTTAAAGCAGGACGGAAAGGTTGATGCTGCCAACAATATCATCAAGTCGTTGCGTCAAGAACAAAAGAAAGATATTTCCGTCGATTTCACCCCTACGGGTAAGAAGAAAGTTGGTGAAAAAGCAAGTGGTACGATGCACCTTGTTCGAACATCGGTATCAAGCTTGACGCTAACAATTCCGGCTGGAACGTCCTTCTCGTCGGGCGATTATACGTTTGTCAGCACAGAGCCAGCCAGCTTGTCAGGCACCTCAATTGGTCCTGGCGGTGTCATCCAATCGGTGGCAACCGTCAAGGTGCAAGCAACTCAGGTTGGTAGTGAATACAATCTATCGTCACGAAGCTACTCTTCAAATGTGAGCGGCTTTTCGGCGGCGGGCACCGCAATGAGTGGCGGCTCGAGTCGGGAAGTGACTGTGGTGTCGGCTGATGATGTTGCCAAAGCTAAAGTTAAGCTTGACGCCCAAAAAGACGCTTCACTGCAATCAGCAGTCAAAGCACTCTTCCCGTCTTCAAGCATCGTCATCAATGAAAGCTACCAAGAGGCTCGCTCAAACCCTACTCCTTCAGTGGCGGTTGACCATGAAGCCAGCGGTACAGTTCAGTTGAAAACAACAGTGACAGCCAGTATGCAGGGTATTGACCGCTCTGACATGAAGCAGTTCTTGGAGGATACGCTCAAGAAAGAAATTGGTAACAAGAAAAACCAAAAGATCTATAATGATGGGTCAAATGAGGTAAAATTTGCGCAATACAGTGAGCGCAACAATGCCGTGCAGGTTCGCTTAACGGCCAACGCAAAGATTGGCCCAGAGATTGATGAGCACAAAGTTAAGGAGCAGGTGAAGGGTCGGAATTATGGTGATGTCCAGTCGAGCCTTGAATCAATTGAAGGTGTGCAAGATGTTGATACGAAATTCTCGCCGTTTTGGGTACGCACTGTGCCGAATAATGACAAACATATTAGTATAGAATTTAAATTGGATAATGGCCGGTAAGAATTTGCTGGCACTAGACGTCGGTGAACGACGAATTGGTTTGGCCATGGCTGACACGTCGGTCAGAATTGCTGTGCCGTTTGGTTGGCTGGAAAATAATGATGAGATTTTTACCAAATTGGCTGAAACAGTACTGCGCCATGATATTGACATCATTGTCGTTGGCTATCCTCGCAATCAGTCAGGAGAGCCAACCAAACAGACAGAGTTTGTAGAGCAGTTCGTTAATGATTTTTCTGAAATTGAGCTTGACGCTGAGTTGGTCTATCAAGATGAGTCACTCAGTAGCGTTGAAGCTGAGCGTCGGTTAGGCCGTGTTAAAGATAAAGGTGAGATTGACGCTGAGGCTGCCAGTATTATTTTGCAGGATTATTTGGAGGTACATTATGCAGATTCGTAAGTCGAGAAAATGGATGATTATAGTAGCTGGTTTGGTGGCGGTGCTTGGCCTGTCTGCTGCGGCTGGAGCTGGTTGGTACCTATATAATCTCTCGGCGGTGAACTCAGGTGATCAAGCGGTAACGCGAGTCAATATCACCAGTGGCATGACGGCTCCTCAAGTGGCATCTGCTTTGGAGGAGAAGAAACTCATCCGCAGCCGATATGCGTTTTTGGGATATATCAAATTGAAACGAATTGATGCTCGGTTTAAGGTGGGTGTATACGTCGTTAAACCATCGCAATCAACGCCCGAGATCATCAAACATCTCATCAATGGTCAATCTGACGAGGTGGCTGTTCGCTTTTATCCTGATGGCACCCTGCGAGGAAAGGACTATCGCTCAGTCGAAAGTGCCCTCAAGAAGGCTGGATATAGTGACGCCGATATTGAAGGCGCCCTTAAGGCCGACTATGACAGTTATGTATTCAAATCACGCCCGGCAGGAGCTGACCTTGAAGGTTTTGTCTATGGTGATACGTATTTCATGAGCGGTGATGCGACTGCCAGGTCAGCAATTCAGCGAGCATTAGCGGAGTTTGATCAAGTGGCCAGGAAGAATAATTTGGAAGAAAAGTTCAAAAAACGCGGATTAACGCTCTATCAGGGTATAACGCTCGCTTCCATTGTCCAGAAAGAATCAATTGGCTGCGGTGTGGGCACCGAGGTTTGTGAAGACCAGCGGAAGATTGCTAGCGTGTTTTACAACAGGATGAAGGCAGGTATGAATTTGGGCTCGGATGTAACCTACCAGTACGCGGCTGACAAGCTGGGTGTCGCCCGTGATACGCAGCTGGATTCTCCGTATAATACTCGAGTGCGCAAAGGGTTGCCACCAGGGCCAATAGCCACCCCTGGTCTGAGTGCATTGAATGCCGTCGCCGATCCAGCGCAGACAGATTATCTCTTTTTCCTCAGTGGCGATGATAATGTGACCTATTTTGCTAAAACCGATGCTGAACACACTGCTAACGCCAAGGCGCATTGTCGTCAAAAATGTCAGCAATCTTGACAAAATGTATTTACAAAAAATGTTTTGACTTAAATGTCAATATAGGCTATAATAGATATCAGCTTAACCATGAACAGTTAGCCTTGTTTTAGCTGTCTGGGGTTGAGCCTGCCAGAACGGTCGTACGGATACAGTACAAAACTAATCGTTTATGAAAATATCACTAATATATTAGGTCGACAAAGTATCCCGTTCTATTGCGAGAAGAAAGACTCATTATGGTAGCAGCACTGGTGGTAACACCAATGCAGGAGAACGATTATTCGTAACACATCAAAGACTCGTCAGAGTCGTTTAGCGCGAGTACGGTCAGCTTCTATCTATGTAGCCCTATTTGCACTTATTGTTTCATTTTTGACTATTAACAATTATCATCAGGGAACTGGAGTCGTCGGAGTAGAAGTCTCCGCTCAAGAATCTCAGGTTGCCAATCCAAATTCAAAGCCTACAGCCGCAACTAAGGAAAAAATATCAGTCGATCAATTGGAAGTGGCTGATGCGGTGGCTAGCCTCGCGGAAGCTACTGATTTGCCATCTGCCGGAGACTTGCGTGAAGCAACTACTTCTTTACAGATCCAGAAACAGTTAGCTCAAACTGACACAGAAGTTATCTCTAAGCCACAGCTTATCCAGCCGGAAACATCATCTCAGCGTGGTATTACTGAATATGTCACTAAGCCGGGTGATGATCTGGCTAAAATTGCTGCTAAATTCAAAATTTCAACTCAAACATTGCGTTGGGCAAACAATATGACCTCTGACGCTGTTGAACCAGGTAGAACACTGTTGGTGCCGCAAGTTGATGGTGTGGTCTATACGGTAAAGGAAGGTGACACCATCGCGGCCATCGCTTCAAAGTATAAGGTTGATGCCGAGCGAGTCTTATTGTATAACTCACTAGATCGTGTGGCACAGCCAACGGTAAATACGCGCATCGTCTTGCCTGGTGGTGAGCTACCAGAGAATGAGCGCCCAGGATATGTTGCGCCACGTGGCGGTCGAAGCGGTAATAGTCATTCTGGTTATAGTGGCGTAAGCTACGGTAACGTTGCTGCATCTGTTGGTAACCGATACGCACCAGGTAACTGTACGTGGTACTCATATGAGCGACGTTTGGCACTTGGTCGTCCAATCGGTAGCTTCTGGGGTAACGCCAATACCTGGGCAGCAAGTGCGCGCGCTGCTGGCTTTACGGTCAACAAGACACCAGCTCCGGGTGCTATCTTCCAAAGCTCAGGTGGCTACTATGGACACGTTGGAATTGTTGATCGGGTTGAGAACGGTCGGGTGTTCGTCAGTGACATGAACTTTGCTGGGTATAACGTCATTACCCATCGTGAATTGACCAACCCAGGTGCTTACAACTACATCCATTAATATAAGTATTGAGATAATCATGAACGCTCCTGTATATTCAGGGGCGTTTTGCTATAATATAGATATGTTTGTAGATACAGCGAAAGTGTTAGTACGAGCTGGCAAGGGCGGTAACGGCGCGGTCAGTTTTCGGCATGAGAAATATGTTGACAAGGGCGGTCCTGATGGTGGTGACGGCGGACGCGGCGGTGATGTCGTGTTTTTGGCGACCAAAGACCTCAATACACTACTGAATTTTCGGTACAAGCCAGAGCTAAAAGCAGAGAATGGCGGTGACGGCAGCAAGCGCAACAAGCGCGGTAAAAGCGGTTCGCCGCTGGTCGTCAAAGTGCCGATGGGTACATTGGTCAAGCGTGACGGCAAGGTGGTGGCGGATTTGACAGCAGACCAGCAGCAGGCAGTGGTTGCTCGCGGCGGTGACGGTGGCTTTGGTAACGCACATTTTACGTCCAGCACCCGCCAAGCGCCAAAGATTGCTGAACTTGGTGAGGCGGGTGAAGAGTTTGAGGCAGAGCTGGAATTGAAATTACTGGCCGACGTTGGCTTGGTTGGGTTTCCGAATGCTGGTAAATCAACATTTTTGAGCGTGGTTTCCAATGCTCGACCGGAAATCGCTAATTATGAATTTACGACGTTGACGCCAAATTTGGGCGTGGCGGATGTTGATGATGGCTCAATTTTGATCGCCGATATTCCAGGGCTGATTGAAGGCGCGTCGGAAGGCAAGGGTTTGGGTGACCAGTTTCTGCGTCACGTTGAGCGGACAGCTGTGTTGCTACACATGATTGATGCGTATAGTGATGATCCAGCGGAAAAATACCAGACCATTCGCCGCGAGCTGGAAAAATATTCTGAAGAATTAGCGGCGCGTCCAGAGATCATCGCTTTGACGAAATGCGAAGGATTGGATGATGAAATTATTGCCATGCAGTCGACAGCGCTTCAGAATGTAGCCAACGGTTCGCCAGTGGTGGCGATTTCCTCGCAGACACATGCTGGCGTGACCGAACTGCTACGCCTACTGCGTCGTGAGGTTACGGACTATCGAGCACGGGAAGCTGAGTTGGTCGAAGAAGAAGGCGATGATCTGCCGGTTATTGCTTTGGATGCACAAGCAGCATCTGATGCCTGGACGGTAGAGCGGGTGGTTGGTGCGGAGCCTGACAATGTCAACGATGAAGAGACGATTAGCTTCATCATCCACGGGGCTAAGATTGAAAAGTTTGCTCGCCGCACTAACTTTGATCAATTTGAATCGGTCAATCGCCTGCGGGACATCATGCGAAAGATGGGTATCACTCACGAGTTAATTCGTCAGGGTGCAGTCGGCGAGACTGTAGTGCAGATTGGCGAATCGACGCCGTTTACGCTGGTTGAGCAATAGCTTGTCATCGTCAATAGTGGTATAATTAGGTATAAATCGCTAATCAGACGGGGAGGTATCATGGGTAGTAGTAACACAGAGCGGCAGATGACCGTACCAAGCTATTGGGAGATCGGGCGACTGGGAAACAAAATTGCATATAAATCAAATCGAGAGGCCACCGTAGGGACAGTTGGGGCTGTCGGGTTGACCTCGTTGGAACTTGCGCTTGCTCCTGCGGTACGTCGTCATCATTTTGGTCCCAACGTCCGGAGGCATGTGGCTTTTAAGGACGCACAGAACGATATTCTCAGAGCATTGCGGGGTGAGGAGCCGCTCAGTGGTGATCATTATTTGAAAAATCAGCCTAAAGAATATGTTGAACGCTTGGCAGTAGAAATTCGTAAGGGAAATGTTGAATCGCTGCTCGATGGGCCAGTTGGCAAATTGACACAGTATGTATTGGCTGGCCTTAAAAAGAAACAGTTTGGTTCTGAAAAGGCGGCTGGATATTATGCTGACTGGCTTGAGGCGACGAAGGCCGACTATGTGAGGCCAGAGGAACAACCTGCGTTGAGCGCGGAAGAATTGAAGAAAATTTATCGTAAACTAGGCGGGGCGTATAATGTGCATTTGGCCCTGGCTGGTGCTGAGCTGCGTACTCCTGATGTATCTGATGATTTTGGGGAGAACGTTGAACAGTTGATTGCACTAAACCATCTGGAATCGCGCTGGAAAGGTGGTAGGGTCCATGTGCCAGAAGAGGTACTTAAAGAAGCGTGGGTTGACCCTCAGACACCAGTGGACAAGGCTCTTCGTTCACCTATCATTAGGAGATGGAGAGAGGACACGCGCTCGGATGCTGCGAAGGCATTGAAACTGGATGTGTACGATTTGTTGCACGGAGAAAAAGACCGCATGCCTGGTCCTAAACGGTTCCTTGCTCGAGAAGCGATAGCGGCAATTAACAACGATTAATAATCATGGCGCAAACATTTTTCTTCTACGACCTGGAAACCAGCGGGCTGAATCCGCGGCAAGACCGCATCATGCAGTTTGCTGGGCAGCGGACGGATATGAACCTTGAGCCGATTGGCGAGCCGTACAATTTGCTGGTGACGCTGAATGATGATACACTGCCGAGTCCTGATGCGCTGATGGTAACGGGCATCACGCCGCAAAAAACGGTCGAAGAGGGCTACAGCGAGGCGCAGTTTGCCCGGATGTTGAGTGAGGAGATTTTTACGCCGGAGACTATTGCGGTTGGTTTTAATAATATTCGGTTTGACGACGAATTTATCCGCCATTTGTTGTGGCGCAATTTTCATGATCCGTACGAATGGAGCTGGAAGGATGGCCGCTCGCGTTGGGATTTGCTGGATGTAGTGCGGTTAACCAGGGCTCTCAGGCCAGAGGGAATTAATTGGCCGCTTGATGCTAAGGGTGAGCCGAGCAATCGTTTGGAATTAATCACTAGTGCTAATAGCATAGCGCACGAGAATGCCCATGATGCCTTGGCGGACGTGACGGCATTGATCGCCGTGACGAAATTGATCAAGCAAAAACAGCCGCAGCTGTATGACTATTTACTAAAAATGCGCGACAAAAAAGTAGTCCAGCAGCTGGTCAATGTCGACGACAAAAAACCGTTTGTTTACGCCAGCGGGCGTTACGATAAAGAATTTGCTAAAACCACGGTGGCTTTTCCACTGACGACCAGTCGAAACGGCGGCGTGGTTGTCTATGATCTGCGGTATGATCCGACGCCGTTTGTTGGGTTGAGTGCGGAGGAATTGGCGAAGAAAATATTTGCTTCGTGGGAGGAGCGGCAAGCTGAGGATTTTGTCAAATTACCGGTCAAAGAATTACAGTACAATCGTTGTCCGGCGGTGGCGCCGCTGGGTGTACTGGAGCAGGGAGATGGCTGGCGGAAAATTTCGCTTAGCGCAGAGACTATTCAGCAGCATCAACACATCTTACTGAATCACCCAGACTTTGCCGAAAAATTACGGACTATTTTTGAAAACAAGCCAGCCTTCAAAAAACTGCCCGATCCAGAAGCACAATTGTATGACGGTTTTTTGAACGACCGTGACCGCTTGCGAGTGGAGGCCGTACGCAACGCTGATGAACGTGAGCTGGCGGATTTTCATCCCGAGTTTCAGGACGAACGGTTAGCACCGCTGTTGCTGCACTACAAAGCGCGTAATTTTCCGCGCTCACTCAGTGAAGATGATTTGGCGCAGTGGGAAGCCTGGCGGGCTCAGCATTTGCAGGCACAACTACCACAATTTATGGCGTCTCTGCAGCGGTTAGCGCCGACAGCGACTGACGAGCAGCAGTTTATATTGCAAGAATTGCAATTGTGGGCGGAGGCGGTGTTGCCTGCTGACGACCTGTGATAGGACGTGTGCTAGGTTAAAGACGGAGCGAGTTTTTGAGCACCCATGCGAGTGTCTGGCTCGCTGGTTTCGGCTTTCTTGGCTTCATGTGTCAGATAGATAAATAGCAAGGTGATATCATCTTTCTGATATACTATGTTGTTGACGCGACGTTTTCGAGAAAGATACTGAATGAGTTCTTTGATATCATCAAATGATACGGGGATGGCTGCTCGTAAGATGCGACAAATTGGTATGATGACGATCCAAAAAATGATCATGGACATAGCTGACAAATTGACGTTCAAAAACGGGATTTTGCCAAGAAACACGAACATGCAAAGCTGGTCAAATAGCACTGGTGTGATAACAATCGCACCAATAATCAGTAATACGTAAACACTCAACTGTCGCATATAATGTAACTGTAACAGATAAAAACTTGACTTGCAATCATAAGCAATACGTGGTGATATATAATCTAATTTTTAGGTAATGTCTGGAAAAAATCATAAAAAACCGGTATAATAGAGCGGCTATGCCGGAGGTTATTCGAGTTAAAGGTGCCCGCGAGCACAATCTGAAAAACATCAACGTGGAATTGCCGCGTGATAAGTTTGTGGTCATCACCGGTCTGAGTGGCTCAGGTAAATCAAGCCTGGCGTTTGATACAATTTACGCTGAGGGGCAGCGTCGTTACATGGAGAGTTTGAACTCGTATGCTCGGCAGTTTTTGGGGACGATGGATAAGCCAGATGTTGACAGTATTGATGGTTTGAGTCCAGCCATTTCAATTGATCAAAAATCAACCAGCCGCAACCCACGCTCGACGGTGGCAACAGTGACTGAGATTTATGACTATTTACGTCTCTTGTTTGCGCGCATTGGTGTGCCACACTGCCCAATTTGTGGCAAAGAAGTCTCGCGACGTACCACTGAAGCCATCATCCAAGAAATTATCAAGCAGTACGACGGACGCCGGATTTTACTATTGGCGCCAATCGTCAAAAACAAAAAAGGTGAATTTGCGCACATTCCTGAGCAGTACCGTCGGTTGGGTTATGCTCGCGTCAGGGTTGATGGTGTGGTGTATGCCCTGGATGAGTTTCCGGAATTGCAAAAGAGCTATAAGCACTCAATTGAGCTGGTAGTTGACCGCTTGGCATTAACCAGTGAATTGACTGGTCGCTTGTCTCAGAGTGTTGAGCAAGCGTTAGAATTGGGCCAGGGAATTGTCGAAGTATTGGACGCTGATGATGATCAGGTGCGGACGTTTTCTCAGAGATATGCGTGTGTTGATCACCCTGAGGAGGATATTCCAGAGCTGGAGCCGCGATTGTTTAGTTTTAATGCACCACAAGGAGCCTGTCCAAGCTGCACTGGTTTGGGTAGTCGCATGGAAATTGACCCAGAGTTGGTGTTTAATGACAATTTGACCATCGCCGAAGGCGCCATCAGACCGTACAACCGCGTCAATGTCGACAATTTCTATATGAAAAAAATCATGGCTGTAGCAGAGACCCATGGCTTTAGCGTGCGAACTCCTGTTAAAAAACTGTCTAATGAAGCTAAACAGACGATTTTGTATGGAACAGGGGCGCAGAAATATCGCATTGAGCTTGGTAATGGCCGGCATTATGACACGACTTATGAAGGTGTCATCCCGAACCTGGAGCGTCGACATCGCGAGACTGATAGCGAGTTTATGCGCAAAGACATTGAACGATTTATGCGCGAACGAGACTGTTATGTTTGTAAAGGCGCTCGTCTTAAGCCAGTGGTCTTGGCGGTGACGGTTCATGGGCTGAATATTGTTGATATTTGTGATCTGGGCGTTGACGATGCGTTGGATTTGTTTACTCACAAGCTCAAATTGACGGAACAGGAAACGACGATTGCGCGGCTGATATTAAAGGAAATCAATGCACGGCTTGGATTTATGAGTAATGTCGGTTTGAACTATTTGGAGCTGGGCCGAGCAGCTAACACCTTGAGCGGTGGAGAAGCTCAGCGCATTCGGCTGGCTACCCAAATTGGTTCCGGTTTGCAGGGGGTACTGTATGTCCTGGACGAACCATCCATTGGACTGCATCAACGAGATAATGATAGGCTGATTGATACTCTGAAGCGCTTGCGTGATCTTGGCAATACGGTGCTGGTCGTGGAGCATGATGAAGATACCATTCGCCAAAGTGACTTTTTGGTCGACATGGGGCCGGGGGCTGGTTCAAAGGGTGGACAAATCGTTGCCATGGGAGCGCCTGAGGAAGTAGCGAAAAATCCAGACAGTATCACTGGTCGGTACTTGAGTGGTGCAGAGAAAATTGCAGTACCAAAAAAGCGCAGGAAGCCAAATCAAGATCAGCAGCTCATAGTGCGTGGTGCTCGGGAAAATAATTTGAAGAATATCGATGTGGCGTTCCCATTGGGATTGATGACAGTGGTGTCTGGTGTGTCTGGTAGTGGCAAATCAACCTTGGTCAATGATATTGTGGCGAGGGAGTTAGCAGCTCGCCTTAACCGATCACAAGTGGTGCCAGGCAAGCACGACCGCATCGAAGGCATTAAACTGTTAGACAAAGCGATTGTGATTGACCAGTCACCAATTGGTCGCACACCGCGTTCTAACCCAGCCACCTACACGGGTATTTTTACGCCAATTCGTGAATTATTTGCTGCCACGCCAGAAGCTAACGTTCGTGGCTACAAGGCAGGCCGATTTAGTTTTAATGTTAAGGGTGGCCGATGTGAGAATTGTCAGGGTGATGGTGTGATAAAAATTGAAATGCACTTTTTGCCAGATGTGTATGTGATTTGTGATGAGTGTAAAGGTAAGCGGTACAACCGTGAAGCGTTGGAAATTACCTACAAAGGACACACTATTTCTGATGTATTGGAAATGACAGTAGAGCAAGCGGCCGAATTCTTTGACAGTATTCCATCTATTCACCGAAAACTTGAGACGTTGGTGGAAGTTGGCTTAGGTTATATTCGTTTGGGTCAGCCAGCAACCACCTTCTCTGGCGGGGAAGCGCAGCGCATCAAATTGGCGACTGAACTGTCAAAACGCTCGATGGGTAAAACCATGTATATTTTGGATGAGCCAACCACTGGGTTGCATTCGGCTGACGTTAAGCGATTGTTGGGAATTTTGCACAAGCTTGTCGAAGGCGGAAATAGCATGATTGTGATTGAGCATAATTTGGACGTCATCAAATCAGCAGACTGGATCATTGATATGGGCCCAGAAGGTGGTATGGGCGGCGGGACGGTTGTCACTAGCGGAACGCCAGAAGACATTACCAAGAACGCAGATTCGTTCACGGGCAAATATCTCAAGCCATTGCTTACGTAAGATGGACTCTCGGGTTTAGATGAATTACTTGCGCTTTTTAGTGGTTGCCTTTGATTGTTTATCTTTTGAAAACAGGACAGATAATTGTTTTTTGAGGGCTGCTTTGGTTGATTCTTGCTTGAGCGCGTGAATGATCATTGGCAGGACTGACAGGAAAATGATGATCAGAGCAGCAACCTCAACGTTAATGCCAGCTTCAGTTAGCGCCTTGCCAGCAAAGAATCCCAGGTAAGTGAACAGCGAAGCCCATAAAATGCCACCAATGACGTTGAAGAGCAAGAAGGTTCGATAATGCATTTTGCCTGCGCCGGCTACGATCGGGGCGAATGTGCGCACAATTGGTACAAATCGCGCTAGGATCACCGTGATAGCGCCATGTTTTTCATAAAACTTCTCAGCCTGGATGAGATACTTACGTTTGAATAAGCGCGAGTTCTTTCGCTCAAATAATTTCCGGCCTACCTTGTGACCGAAGGTATAACCGACTGAGTCTCCGGCAATGGCCGCGATGATAAGTAAAAGCACGAATATCGAAATGTCAATTGGCAAAATGTGTTGTTGTATCATATAACCAGCAGTGAATAGTAGACTATCGCCAGGGAAAATAAACCCAAACAACAGACCTGACTCGGCAAATACAACAAATAAAACGGCGATAATGCCAAAGTGAATAATAAAGTCTACAAAAGCGTGCATCATGGATAATCATTATAGGACAAAAAACAGTAGTTGACAATTTGACAGGACGAAATCGCTCATGCTACACTGGTGGCAGGTAGTTTTAATACACACAACTGAGGAGAGGGGAAAAATAGGGATGGTACGTCTTCGTATATCAAGAAGGAATCAACGTGTCGCCAAACTAGCAATACCGGCAGCCGCAGCTGTAATAGTTTTTGCGTTAGTTTTGACACATCCATTTATGGCACAAGCGGCTAGTGTCCACAAAAAATATAAAGCGATGGATACCAATTATCCAGTGCCGACAACCAATGTGGCATGGATTTCGCCAGATGGTAATGACAATTCTGGGAATGGTACCGAAGCGCGACCGTTCGCGACCTTTAGGCGAGGCTTACAGGCCGTTTCTGATGGAGGAACGGTTGTAGCCAAGAGCGGTGCTTACCGAGAGCCTCATTTCTTTGTCACGAAGAAAAATATTACCTTCCAGGCTGCCCCTCATGCTGAAGTCTGGATGAAGGGTAGCGATATTGTATCGGCAGATCGATGGACTAAAGAAGGCAACATGTGGAAGACTACGGGTAAATTCCGTAATTTCTGTCGTGTTTGTACGGTCAACCCCAACCCATCCAAAGAAGGTATGGCTGCTTACCCAGAGCAGATGTTTATCGACGATCAACCACTGGAACAAGTCGATGCAAAAAACAAGGTTGGCCCTGGAAAGTTTTACGTTGAAGACAAAAACCCAACTACTTTGAAAGATCCGACAAATAACCGAGCAGGCTTTAATGTTGGTACAGAAGATGATCTGACATACTATGTTGGTTCTGACCCATCTCGTGGCACTGCAGAGATCACTAACCGAGCTCGCGCCTTTTCAGTTGGTGGTCGTCAGGCTGATGATGGCTCTAATTTCACGATGAAAGCTATCAACATTGCGCAATATTCACCACTACAGAGCTGGTCTTGGGATCGTCAATTGCCTGATGATCAGGTTGGAACCAGTATGATCGTAGTGAACGGTCGCGGCTCGGTTGTCCAGGACTCTATCTTCACTCAAAGTTCCTCAGTTGGTTTCAACACTGATGCTGAAGGTGCACGTATTGTTAATAATAAATTCATCGGCAACGGTGGTAATGGCGCAGGAGCCAACCGCGCACACAATACAACATTTGAAAATAACATCTTTACAGAGAACAATGCAGCAAATTATCTGACCAATGGTTCAGTCTGTTTAGCGTGGTGTACTGTTTCTGAGATAAAAGTCACGCATATCGAGAACTTTACGTTCCGAGGTAATGTGGTTGATAACTCAAAGAATCCTGCTTCAACTGGCAATGACTATTATGTGCGCAATGGTACAGCGGGTGTCTGGTGTGATGAAGGCTGCATCAAAGCAAAAATTGTCAACAACTTCTTTATCAACACGACAACAGCGATCTTTGATGAGGTTTCAGATGGCACAATCATCGCATCAAACATTATTGAAGGCTCGGGTGCGGGTATTGGCGTCTCAAGTAGTTCGAATTCTAAAGTATACAACAACACCATCTCTCGAACCAACCGACCTATCATGCTAAATGAGGATGCTCGTACCAATGGCTGTAATGAGCGAGATGTTCACAACCCGCAAGTTTGTAAATCGCTTGAATCATGGTCTGCCAGTAAAGGTTTGAGTTGGAATCTGACTGGTCTAGAAATGTACAACAATATCATTTCCTCTCGTGCGGTCATCTCTGGTGACACTGGCGCGCCACTGTGGTCCTACCCTGTTAGGAGCACTGGTGGCCCAAACCACACTGGTCCAGGCACCTATACAAATGACATGTTCAAGGGCTTTGACTACAACGCCTACTATCGCAGCAGCTTGCAAAATGAAGGCACGATTATGACCTGGGACTTAGCGGATGTGCCGAATCGTCTTGATATTCTGTTTGCCAACGTGAAAGACATCGCCAAGGACAGTCGCGTTCGGTCGTCAATTGATGGTCGTGACGCACATTCTCTTGATCTGTTTGGTACACGTGCCAATAACCCATACTTCATCAAAGAAGCTGAACAGAACACTGACTATCGCAAGAGTAACTACAACTTGAAGCCGGGCAGTCCGGCGATTAGCTCAGGTAAGCCGTTGTCAGCTGAGGTTGCATCGGCAATTGACCCGAGCGGTCAGTACGTGAAACCTGGCGTGGCAGTAAACCGAGGTGCTTTAGTAAATGCTTATATGGATTCAACCAATTCTCCGACACCTCCACAACCTCCGGCGGCTCAAGGTGTGAATATCCCGGATGCTCGGTTGCGCCAATTGTTAAATAAGAGATTGGCAGAGATTTCAGGAAAAGCTCGCAGTGATACACAAGCAATTACCGCTCAAGAAATGCTAACCATTGATCGCATGTATGTCGATAATACTGGCAATATCACGGAAGACCAGAGGATTAAGGATTTGACTGGTCTGGAGTACGCTAAAAATGTAACTGAGCTATCACTGGGTAATCACGCAATTACTAATTTGCAGCCGCTCGCTGGCCTCACTAAGCTGCGCGCATTGCAGCTGTCAGGTAATAAAGTTGCTGATATTCAGCCATTGGCTGGTTTGTCTGAGCTGCGTAGTGTGAACTTGTCGGAAAATGTTGTTGCGAACTATGGTCCTTTGTCGTCTCTGAACAAGCTCGAGCAGGTCTCAATGAGTGGTACCAATCAGACATTAGACCTATCAACGTTTGCAGGTAGTAAAAACTCACTCAAGAAAATTTCTTTCTATGACTATGGTCGAAAGACTAAAGTTGTCAATGCTCAATCTCTTGTTGGTGCATCAGCTCTGACCTCTTTGCGCTTGACCGGGGGGCAATTGAGCGAGGATGAGATTACTGCAATTGGACGAATGACTCAACTTACTGAACTACGGTTAGACTACAGTACGGTCATGAATGCACAGCCTTTAGCAGGCTTAAATCGCCTCACCTCTTTGAAGCTAGAAAACCAGCAGGGCAGTATGACGACTGAGTCTGAAGTGTTCAGCTCGCCTTTGAAGGATGCAGCTGGCGCGCCAATTACCATTGAGAATACGGCCACTTTGGTCAATGAAGCAGCTGGTAAATTAAAAGTGGCGGCACCAGTATATGATGGTCAACCGCATGCGTTGCAGGCCAACTGGAACAAGCAGATAACTGTTAATGGTAAGCCGTTTGCTTTCTCTGGAACATTGCATGTAACTGCAACGTTACCAAAGCCTGACCTATCTGCCCTCCGCACCGCCATCGCCAACGCCGAGAAAGAACCGGCCTACATTACCAATGACGCGACCGTCAAGCAAGCTCTCGCCAAAGCCAAAGAAGTAGAGAAGCAACCAAACCCAACTGCTACTGCCATCCAGAAAGCAGCCAGCGACCTCAACACTGCAGTTGCCAACGCCAAGAAGAAAGAAGCAGACGCCCAGACAGCCGCTGAACAAGCAGTTGCTCAGGCTGAACACAACCAGGATCCAGACGATGTTACCAGCGCCAACGCTAAGGTAGCTGCCGTCCAAGACCCAGCTAAGAAGCAAGCCTTCCAGGATCGCCTCAACCAGGTAACCGCTAACGTCACCGCTGCTCGTAACGCTCTCTCCGCCCTGATAACCAAAGCAAAAGACCCAGCAACTACTGCCGGCATGTCCCAGGAAAGCAAGGACGCCGTAGCAGCACAAGTCACCCAAGCAGAGCAGGTAGCTGCCAACGCCGGTGCCTCTGTTGCCGAGCTCAACGCTGCCAAGGCAGCACTGCAAGCAAAACTTGACGCCCTTCGTCCTGACCTATCTGCCCTCCGCACCGCCATCGCCAACGCCGAGAAAGAACCGGCCT
>CAUQFZ010000004.1:0-77207 GCA_963517665.1 uncultured Candidatus Saccharibacteria bacterium | reverse complement strand
GAGAACCCTGAAGGTTTGAGCCTGTACGAGCAAGCACAGCGTGATAAATACCTTGACGAGGGTGAGACTTCTCAATTGTCTCCTGAAGCTCCGGCGAAAGTTAAGACTCCAGACGAGAACCCTGAAGGTTTGAGCCTGTACGAGCAAGCACAGCGTGATAAATACCTTGGCGAGGGCGAAGCTTCTCAATCAGCTGAAAAGAGTAAGGCACAGCAGGAGCTGGACGTGGCAAGGCTGGCGTTTGCTAAAGCACGTGTTGATGTTGAATCACATTTCTTTAAAGAATGGTTTGGCGGAAAGAAGCGTAAGGAAGCGCTGGAGGAAGCAGCAGATAAGCTAAAGGCTTGTGAGCTGGCTGTCGCTAAGGAAGAAATGGCGTCGCAGATTGAGCAGCTGAACCAACTCTCAGGTGAGGAGTTGGCAAAGCAGCAGGAAGTGTTTGCGCAGATGATGGCGGCTCGTGCCTTCCAGGGTATGCAGGAAACGGCTCAGAAGACAACGGAAGCGTATGATGAGATGCTTGACCAACGCTTTATGTTTGATGAAGGTGAGCAATCTAAATTCAAGAGAGTTGCTGGCAAGGTTAACAAGCTTGTAGCGTGGTTCAGAAAGGGTGTTACAAAGGCTGGGGACAAAGCTACTGGTGGTAGCACGCTATCTCAATGGCTGAAGCTTGGAGCTGGTGGTGCAGCAGCCGGTGCAGTAACCGCTGCCGTTGCAACCTGGCCAATCACTACGGCGGTTGGTTTGGGCGCAGGCTTAGTAACGGCTGGAGTAGTCAAACAATCTGTACTAGAGTCACATCGCGGTGAAGAGCGCGTAACTGATAACTCACAGGATGCCTGGCAGGACGTGTTTAAGCAGGGTGCTAAAGATGCCAAAGATGCTGGTGAAATGATGGAATCTATGGTCGATACCTATGTCGATAGTAGTCAGAAATCAAGTGAAGAGCGTCAGGAGCGACTTCACAGGAAGGTCCGTTCTGCGATGAGCAAAGTGGCTATCGGTTACGCTGCAGGTAGCATTACTACAGGAATCCTGAAGTCAACCGTATTTGGTGCGGAAAGTCATGCTTCTGGAGCAGGACATGATAATGTAAATCATGCTTCAGGTAGTGAAAGTACTACTGGCGCAGAGCATACAGGCAGTACTCCTAGTGTAGAAACTCCCGACGGTGGTTCTACCGCGCAACCAGAGGTTATCTCGCCAGTTGGTAGCTATGAATATCCATGGGATTGGGCAGTAGGACAGTTTGGTGCTGAAAATGCGACAAGTGAGCTGCATCGGTTGGCAGACTTAGCACAAGCAAATGGACACGAGGTTGAATGGATCGTCGATGGCAGTAAAGAAATACTCAAGGTCGATGGAAGCTTTGACACTGGAAATATTATCGGAGTACTAGATCAATACAGGCATGTACTAGCTGCGTAAATAGTAAGGTATAATAACACAAAAAGGAGATATAAATGTTTGAAATTACTGATGAATTTTTGGCACAAGCTGGTTTTGGGATGTTGCTGCCAGAGGCAAAAGAACAGATGCGGCAGAATGTGACCAACAGTGTGCAAGCAAAGATTACTGATCAATTGTTGGCGGCTGTTGGTGAGCAGAAATTGGAAGAGTTTGAGGCTTTGCTGGACAGTGAAGACGTTCCAATGTTGCTCAACTGGTGTCAAGGCAACGGCATCAATCTGACGGAAATTGTACAGAATGCAATGGATCAGACGATGACTGAGCTACAGACACTGCACAATGATGCACTGAGTATGGTACGTGAATAACAGTAATGAGTAGGTTATAATGGCAATCTTTCGGGATTGCTGTTATAATTTAATAGAGAGTATAGACGAAAGAAAAGGAGGACTATGTTCCAACTGAATGACGAATTTCTCAAAGAGCTTGGGCTGGATCAATTGCCGGAGGAGCAGCGCAAGCCGTTTTTGCAGCACATCTACAGTGAGCTGGAGCTTCGCGTTGGTGAGCGGTTGAGCCAGGGTATGAGCGATGCGCAACTGGAAGAATTTTCTGGCATCATTGATAAGCGTCCGGGAGCGGTAGATGATTTTTTGGCGCGTCATGTCCCTGATTTGATGCAAGATCCAATGTTTCAGCGTTTGGTGCAGGTTTCTGGAGTGCCGATGGATGACCCACGCTTGCGGGACGAATTTGCGGCAACAAAGTGGCTGGAAGTGAACCGACCAGATTATCGAGACGTAGTTGCCGCTGTGTTGGATGAGCTAAAGCGAGAAATCGTGGCAAATCGTGACATGATTTTAGGAGCTGATTCTGCTACTTCGCAAGCAGCAGCCTAGCCTATACGGGTTATTGGTGTTTATGACCGCGGAGAAACGCTTCTGCGGTCATTTTTTTGCCGCTTGGTGCGATGAGTTCGTCGATGATGAGGAATTGTCCATCGTGGTAGCACTGGTCTAGAGCGGTTTTTGGTGTGACATCAGGATGAGCTTTAGTGATGATGAGACGGAGGTCGTCAAACATCATGGTAGAGCGAGGAAAACCGAGATAGGCTCTGACTCGCGCGGCCGCTTGTTTGGCGCTGAGGGATTGTGGATCGAGGGGCGAGTCTTGCTTTGACAGTAACTTACAGTAGGTAGCGATGGATTCCTGTTGCGGTTTGAGGTGTATGTCACCGGATACGATGCGAGGTAATAACTCTACCAGGCGTTGTGAACCCAGATTGAATAATTTGCAGTATAGTTCATCACGAGATTCATCACCAGAGAGTAAAATAGATTCTTGGTGGTAAATTGGCCCTGCGTCCATTTGGGCATCTAATTTTATCAAGGATATCCCAGTGTGGGAGTCTAGGTTGGTCATGGCAGCTTCAATGGGCGATGGCCCACGGTATTGTGGCAGGAGTGACGGGTGAAGATTGATGATGCCGGGGTTGAATAAATCGATGATTGACTGGGGTATTATTTTGCCATAGCTGACCAAAACGCCTACGGGCGATTTGAGTGTTTGAATGGCTGGTGAGATGTCTTTCAGATTGTTTGGCTGCCAGACAGGAATATTGTGTTGGTGAGCGTACGTTTTGACAGCAGGCTCTGATAGTTTGCCACCCCGACCTTTGGGCGCGTCAGGCTTGGTGATGACGGCAGCAATGTGAAATTTTGCCTCATGAAGTGCTTTGAGGGTGATAAGACTGTGCTCTTCGGTTCCAAAAAATACTATCTCGGACATGATCATCCCCAAAGGTCGGCATTATCTTTGATGCTTGTATCGTAATTGAGGGGCTGTAACTCACCAGAGTCATCAAGGGTATAAAATGCATCGTGCGTATCACGGATGTGGTCAATGAAGACGATGCCGTTGGTGTGATCAATTTCATGCTGTAGGACACGTGCTAAAAAGCCCTCGGCTTTGAAGCGGATCTCATTACCCTCCAGATCTAAAGCTTTAACGCGAACCTTGGTGTAGCGTGGTACTTTGCCGTAGATGTGTTTTACACTTAAGCAACCTTCAAAATCAGCCACTAAGTCGCCTTCGTATTTGACAATTTCTGGGTTGATCAAGGTCATGAAGTCGCGAGTTTTTTTGTTATCAAAGTCAGCTCGGACAATGACGACTCGCTCCAAGCGATCTACTTGCACTGCTGCGAGAGCGGCACTGATTTCATGCGGTCGTGAATCCTCCCAATCTAACGCAGCACTGGTCATGTCGTCAGACAGTTTTTGTATATCGTCGGTAATGACATGGATGCGATGAGATTTTTGACGCAGGTGAGAGTTTGGTAGGGCAATAATGTCGTCTCTAGTCATACATCAAGTATATCAGAGGAGGGAAATCGGGTCGAGTTCGAATTGCCAATGTTGTGGTGGCAAGTGAGCTAATATGGCGACTAAATCATCACGTTGGGGGCTTTTGAGTAACAGTTGCCAACGGTAGGTGTCGCGCACTCGTTCATAAAACGCAGGTGTCGGTCCTAAAATTTGCACTGTTTTTGGTGCAACTGATTTGAGGGTGGAGGCAAGTTTTTGCGCGTTGCGAATAGCAGCAGCTTCAGTTTTGTAGATACAAGTGAGTTTCAAAAGATGGGTAAATGGCGGAAACATGGTTGCTTGTCGTTGGGCTATGGTACGGTGGTAAAAATCAGAGTAATTTTGCGTGAGGCCGTCTTGGATGGCTGGGTGCTGTGGTTGGTACGTTTGAACAACGACGGTTGTTGGGTGATGTGATCTACCGACGCGCCCGACTACCTGAGCAAGCAGCTGAAATGTGCGCTCGGCGGCTGCAAAATCAGGTAGCGTTAGTCCAGTGTCTGCCTGCACTACGCCAACAGTTCGTAGGTGTGGCAAGTCTAATCCCTTGGCGATCATTTGTGTGCCAATGATGAGATCAATAGTACCCTCTTTAACGTCTTGGTATAATTTTTCTACGGTTTGATCGCTAGGAGTGTCTGCGTCAAAGCGGGCTATGGTTTGCTGAGGAAATAATTTGCTTAATTCTGTCTCGATGCGCTTGGTACCAATGCCTTTATGGATGATGTCGGCATGTTGGCATTCGGGGCAGACCGTTGGGACGGTTGCGTTATATCCGCATATGTGGCAAACAAGTTGATGTTTGTCTTGGTGTAGTGTCAGCGGCACAAAGCAGTTAGGGCAGCCAGCTTGCCAGCCGCAATTTTGACACAGGGTGATCGCGGTGGTGCCACGACGATTGTGAAAAATGAGTGCTTGCTGACCATCGTTGAAGGTTTGTTGAAGTTGAGAAAGTAGGGTGTCTGATAGGAAGAAATGCTGAGTAAAATTATTGCGCTTGGTCATGTCAACGACTTTAATAGTGGGCTTGACGGCATCTTTGCGAGCGGGTTTAGACATGGAGATAATGGGTCGGTGTCGCTGTTCAGATAAATAATAGTCAGCAATACCAGGAGTGGCACTGCCCAAAACTAGTTTTGCATTGTGGTGCTGTGCCAGCACGGCAGCAGTGCGAAGCGCGGAATAGCGGGGGGATTGTTCTTGTTTGAAGCTAGGTTCGTGGCATTCGTCGATGGCGATAAATCCGAGGTTATGTATGGGCATGAATAAGGCTGACCTTGGGCCGATGACCACAACGGGCTTGTTAGCGTTCAAAACGTGTAGCCATGCTGTATGGCGTTCAGCTTCAGTCTGGCGAGAATGGGTGACGATCACATTGTCGAGATGTTCTGTGAAGGCTGATACCAATTGGGTCGTCAGGGCTATTTCTGGAATTAGTATAATGGAAGACTTTCCCTCAGCTGCAGCGCGTCGGGAGGCTTCAATATAGACCAGGGTTTTGCCGGAGCCGGTGACGCCGTGTAGCAAAGCCGTTCCACTGGCCATGGAATCAATGATTTTCAGGGCTTGGAGCTGATCTTTGGTGAATACATTTTTTGTTCGATTTTGCACATTGACAGAGGTGAAATCTACGGATTTTCGTCGCTTTTTGGTGATGCCGCGTGGCAGGATGGTTTGCCAGACGGTGGCAGGATGTGTTGCGTAAAATTGGCTCATCCAAGTGTGCAGTGACAGCAACTGGCTGGGTAGTGGCGGCTGATCTACAACCGAAATTATTTCCCGTGTGTCGTATGGTGGTTGCGATATTTTTTGCAAAACAACACCAACAACAACCTTCTTGCCGACGGGAATGGTCACAATAGTTCCTGGTGCTAGTTCTTCATGTGAGGCATAGGAAAAGCTGTCAGCGTCAGCGCGGACAATCGTAGTTGGAGACACCTCGTAGTATTGCATAGCTATTATTATAACGCTTCATCAATGCTACAATAAGCATATGTATTTTCAGAGTCGCATGCAGGCAGGCGCGGAGTTGGGGCAGCAGTTGTTCGAAAAATATCGTTATGAAAACTGCGCAGTGCTGGCGTTGGGTGAAGGTGGGGTGCTGGTCGGTGAACAAATTGCGGTCAGGCTGCACTGTGTTTTGATGATGCTTCTGTCAGAAAGTATTGATGTTCCTGGAGAGGGGTTGAGTTTTGGCGCCGTTTCTCAGAGCGGAAAATTTACCTACAACAGTGACTTTTCGTCTGGTGAGATTCGAGAATATACCAATGAATTTCATGGTTATTTGGAGCAGCAAAAACAGCAGGCATACCAACGAATCAATCGGCTGCTGGGTGACGGCGGTATCGTTGACGCGGTATTGTTGAAAGATCGGACAGTTATTTTGGTGAGTGATGGTTTTGGTGATAATCTTTCAAGCCTGGATGTGGCTTTGGGATTTTTAAAATCAATTCGTATTGAAAAACTGGTGGTGGCGTTGCCTGTTTGCAGTATTGCTGCTGTTGATCGATTGCACATCACAGTTGATGATTTGCACATATTGGACGTCAAGGAAAACTTCATGGGGATTAATCATTATTATGAGGACAATGAGCTACCTTCACGCGAAGAGACCATTGCAAAAATCAACCAAGTAATTATGAATTGGCGCTAAAGGGCTTGCCGGGTGTTGTAAAATTGTGCTACACTGGAGTTAAGTAAAGAAGGGGATGCAGTAAAGAGCACAGGACTATGTTAGACGTTTTTATTACATCACGGGTGAGGCGTAAGATTGTGGTTGTTTATGCTAAATATCCTGATTTTCACACTCACGTACGTGGGTTGGCGAAGTTGATCAAAGAGGATCCAGGAAATATTCAGCGCGAGTTAAAGAGATTAGAAAAAGTCGGCTTTCTCAAAAGTGAGAAACAAGGTAATTCGCGAACGTATTTCACAAATAAGCAATTTCCAATTTTCAAGGAGTTGCAAGGAATGGTGATTAAGTCGCAGCAACATGCGGCACGACCGAAGCGTAGTTCGGTTGACAGAGATTGATGACGCTGTTTGAGCGGATTTTGGCGGCGCGGGGCCTGACGACGCGAGCAGCGCGCGAGGCCTTTTTGCAGCCGGATTATACGGCGGTGAAGCACGATCCGTTTTTGCTGCCGGACATGAAAAAGGCGGTGGCGCGGTTGAAACAGGCGCGGCAGCAGGGCGAAAAAGTCGTCATTTATGGTGATTATGATATTGACGGGCTGAGTGCCACGGCACTACTGCTGGATGCGTTTGGCAAGTTTGGTTTTGAGGGTGTTGATGCTTTCATTCCGAACCGGTTTGTTGAAGGTTATGGTATGACCATGGGTGCGGTGGACAAGGTGCGCGATATGGGTGCTGATTTGATCGTGACAGTGGATACCGGCAGTTTGTGTCATGCGGAGATTGCGTATGCTGCCAGCTTGGGGATTGATACGGTGGTGACGGATCATCATAATGTGGCCGAGACGCCACCGCCAAGTGTGGCAGCGGTGAATCCGAAATTCTCAGGTCATACGTATCCGTTTCGTGATTTGTGCGGTGCGGGCGTGGCGTTCAAGCTGGTGCAGGCACTGCAGACTGAGCTGGACGGCTTACCTGATGGCTATGAAAAATGGCTACTCGATTTGGTAGCACTGGGGACAGTGTGCGACATCGTGACGCTGGCGGATGAAAATCGGGCAAATGTGTATTGGGGTTTGGAGGTGTTGAAAAAACAACAACGCCCAGGATTGAAAGCGTTGATGGCGGTGGCAGGTATTGAACCGGGGCAGGTCAATGCCAGGCATCTGGGGTTTGGTTTGGGGCCGCGAATGAACGCAGCGGGTCGGCTGGAGACAGCGCAGCACGCCCTGGATATGCTGACGGCACGTGATGGGCTGGCGGCACTGGAGGCGAGTGAGAAGCTAGAGGAGCTGAACGGTAAGCGGCGCAGTATTCAGGATATGATTTTTGAGGAAGCATGCGTGCAAGCCGAGGAGTTGGCTGATGATCGAGTGCTGGTGGTTAGTAGTAGCGGCTGGAATCATGGCGTCATCGGCATCGTGGCGTCGAAATTGGTGGAAAAGTATAAAAAGCCGGTGTTTATCATTGGCGAGCGCGGCGAGGAAGCCACGGGTTCAGCGCGCAGTTTTGGTGATTTTTCAGCAGCGGATGCCGTGCGGGCGGCGGATGACATTATCATCAAAGGTGGCGGACACGGAGCGGCGGCTGGCGTGACGCTGGAGATTGAAAAAATTGGTGATTTTCGGAGGCGGGTGAATGAGTTTTACGATTCGCTGCAACTCACAAACCAAGAGCGATATTTGCTGCCGCGGGCTGATGTGGAAATTGATGATTTTTCGGAAATTAATGAGGAATTGGTGGCAAATCTAGTGAAAATGGAGCCATTTGGTAATGGTAATCCCGAGCCAGTGCTAACAATTGCCAGGGCATCAGTTTTGAGCATGCGGCGGATGGGCGCGGACGGGCAGCACGTTAAATTAGCACTGCGTGATAAAAATGGTAAAGTGTTGCAGATGCTGGCATTCAACGCGCCAGGGGAGTTTTTCCGCGAGCCAGGCGACGAGGTGGTGGCGTGGTTCCAACCAACTGTCAATGAATGGCAGGGGGTGCGCACGGTTGAAGGGCGGTTGCTACACGTGAGTGAAGCGAAATAGTCATCGTTAGGGTCGCTATAAGGGCTACAAGGTTGCATTATACTAATTTATGTGATATAATATAAACCAGTTCAAGGAATAATCCATACTGGAGCACTACGCGTATGAATGAAAAATGTAATAGAACAATAGATTATGGCTTTGACGACGGCCTTCGTTTAAAACGAGTCGGCCATATAGTGCCTACAGCAGAGGGCACTGAGAATAAGTTGTCTAATGATGGTAAAATAATCCAGATATCGCCAGAAAGGATGAAAGAGCTGGAGATAAACCCCTGGGATGATGTCAATAAAGATGGTATAGAAAAAGTTATCGAGCAGTTGAGAAACCCACGCTATATTCGTGGTTTAGGTGGTATTGGATTTGAGGCTGCGGTGTTCGGCGATATTGATGCGGAAGAGCTTCAGGTTGTGTATTATGGCTGGGGCGGTGACTTTCGTGATCCAAACGCCCAGCGTGAAGAGCGCAGTAAGGTTTATGCAAAACCAAATGTTGCCTATATGGTAATGAATGGTCCAGGGATCGGTAATTCTGGTATGCTGCCAAAGTCGGTCCAAAAAGAAATCAGGCAGACTGGTAGTTATGTGTCAGCGGGTGAATATTATGCAAAGATATTGGAGCATGTGGCTCAGGATTATGATAAGGTCAATGTAGCTGGACACTCACTGGGGGCAAGGGTAGCTACGGGAGTAGTCGCAAATATGGCCCCAGGTGCAGTATCGGAGCTACGGTTGCATGACCCAACAGGTACGCGGGATATGAGCCTGGGTGGTATTGCGCTTAACTTTTTTGTAAAGGAAGGGCTGGAAAATGCTCGATACAGTAAGGCATCAGCTTCTCCGACAGCTAAGGAAGCTGGTTTGATATATCTCCCTATGGAAGCTCCTAATCCTAGAGATATTAAATATCTAAAAAGCGTTCACTTTAGTCCAGAAGAGTTGAACCGTCCGCCGTTTGAAGCACCAGAACATGGTTGGATCCAGCAGTTCTTGGTTGATCCGTCTGGGTTAGCGCGGAATGCGTTTGAGAAGGACTTTAGGGTAGCGGCTCCAAATGTGCGAGATTCGATCCATGTTTTGGTGCCAGAACTGAGCCACCTGAATAAATGGGAAGATATTCAAATGATAGTTGAGCGCGCACGCAATATACCTGGTATTCCAGAAATCGATCAGTGGAATATCCTCCGTCATACACACGCCAATATGAACCAGCCGGCAAGTTTGGCAGCGATATGCTCGGTTGATCTGAAACAGTAATTTGTCAAATATTTCCTCATCTGTTATAATGCAGGAAGTATGGTACAAGTAACACGTAAAGATCAGAAGGAAGCGAACGAAAACATCATTCGTCGTTTCAACCGTAAGGTTTTGCAAAGCGGTGTTTTGGCTCGAGCTAAAAACGTTATGCGCTTTGAGAAACCAATTTCAAAGGCCGAGCGCCGTAAAAAGGCAATCGTTCGTCGTGAACGCCGAGCTGAGAAAACAGCAAAAATGCGCCTGGGAGTGCGTTAATGTCAGCGCTAAAAGCGCGCATCACTGATGAAATGAAAGCCGCTCTTTTGGGCGGCAATCGTTTTCGTGGGGATGTGCTACGTAATGTCAAGGCAGCAATTTTGAACGAGGAAGTGTCGCTGGGCAAGCGTGACGAGGGCCTAGACGATGCTGAAGTTGAGAAAGTCCTGGCTCGTGAAGTGAAAAAACGCGTTGAGAGTGCGGAGCTTTATCGCAGTAATGGTCGCGCGGAATTGGCGGAGCCCGAGGAACAAGAGGCGGAAATTTTGCGAGAATTTTTGCCAGAACAATTGAGCGAAGCAGAGATTGTAGCGATCGTTGAAGATGTTGTAGCGAGCATGGATGACGTTTCCATACAAAAGATGGGACAGGTTATTGGCGCAGTGAAACAGAAGGTTGGCAATGCTGCTGACGGTGCGTTGATTGCAAGAATTGTTAAAGAAAAACTGACAAAATAGGAGGGAACATGATTATCTTTTTTGGGCCGGCTGGTGCTGGTAAGAGTGTGCAGGGGCAGATTTTGGCAGCACGACATGGTTGGCGTTGGCTGAGTGCAGGGCAGCTGCTGCGCGACACGCACGATGGTGAATTGATTCATCGTATGCAATCTGGCGAACTGGTGTCGGTGGAGATTATCAATGGGTTGATGGGCGAGGCGTTGAATAAAGCTAAGGACATTAACGGTGTGATTTTGGACGGTTATCCTCGTCAGTTGGAGCAAGCTAAGTGGCTGATCGAGTCGCGACCGCATCATGGTCAGGACGTTAAATTGGTGATCGTGCTGGAAGTGCCACGAGATGAGATTTTAGAGCGCTTGCGAGTGCGTGGTCGCGTTGACGACACGCCAGAGGCAATTGATAAGCGGCTTAGTATTTACCGGGGTGAAATTTACCCAATTTTGGACTATCTGAATGACAATAATATCCCAATTATCCATATGAGCGGCGTGGGTACAGTAGGGCAAGTTCATGATGAGATTGAAAAAGAGCTGGTTAGCCGCGGAATCGTTGAGGGCGCCAAATGAGTCAATTGATCACCGGTGAAAAAACGCCGCAGCAGATGAAGGATATGCGCGAATGTGGGCGGATGTTGGCGACGATTTACGACGAATTGCGGCAGCGAGTAACGGCTGGCATGAGTGAGTTGGACGTCAATGAGTTTGTGGCTGGGCGCATCAAGGATTTTGGCGCGGAAGCGACGTATTTGACAGATGAGGTGAAATTTCCAGGGGTGATTTGCGTGTCGACTAATGAGCAATTGGTGCACTCGTTTCCGACAGACTATGTGTTTGAGAAGGGTGATGTAGTGAGTTTTGACCTGGTGATTGGCTACCGCGGCATGAAAACTGACAGTGCCTTCACGATGGTGGTCGATGAAGAGCCGCGTGGCGCCAAAAAGCATTTATTACACGCGACGGAACAGAGTTTGTATGCGGGAATTGATGCAATTTCCGGTGATGGGACGCGTGTTGGTGATATCTCAGCAGCGATAGAAGCGGTGTTAAAGAAAGCCAAATTGGGCATCATTCGCGAGCTGGTTGGTCACGGCGTGGGGCTGGAAATGCACATGAGTCCAGAGATTCCAAATCATGGTCAGCGTGGTACTGGTCCGGTGTTGCACGCTGGTGATACAATCGCTATCGAGCCGATGGCTAGCCTCGGTGGTGAGAAAATTGTCACTGAGGATGACGGCTGGACGATTAGCATGAAAGATGGCAGTCTGGGTGCACATTTTGAACATACCGTATTGATTACTGAGACGGGTGCGGAAATTTTGACGAAACTGTAACAGAATATTAGGTAAAATCAATCTCTGCTAGTATATAACGTGCTGGACCGTTGACTGTGCCGGTCGCAACCACACTGAGCGAAGGACTTAATCCATGCTCTGCATACCAGTCGTCCTTAGTTTTCCTCTCACACTCTAATGAGTGAACCTTATCCCAAAGCTCCGCTTGTGTCATGCCTTTTCGGTATACTTCGATATAGAAGAATGCCTTATTCTTGCCACATTGTTCAAAAGCGATACTGTTCTTTAAAGCGGTATTTTTCTGGGGCCCATTTTTGAGACTGTCCAGTAAATTACTCGATAAGAACCCAGCATTGACTAGGGCTCTGCCTATACCGCCCCCATTATTGATTGGAATGCCTTGTTCGGTTGATCCGCCTCCTGGATCAGTATAAAAACCATACGGACTGTAATAACGCATCGGTACCTTATTACCTGCGGTTATATAAGACTTAAACGCTGTCTCGATTTGCTGTAGTGCAGTTTTGGCTTTTGCGTCATAAGCATCTTGCCTGATATATTGATAGGCGATGATGCTAATTGTTGAGAGGATAGCAATAACAGAAATGATGATGATCATCTCCACTAAAGTAAACCCAGGCTTATGAGAAAAAGTACTACGTTTCATGTGTCTAGTGTATCATGCTTATGCTTTTTTGACAGCTTGCAAAATGACCCCATATTCCTATATACTGTAAGCATATGCAAGAACAATCTCATTATGCGGTAGGAATTGATATCGGCACGAAAAAAGTGCGATGTGTTATCGGGCACATCGACGAAACAACGGGCGTGCCAAGAATTATTGGAGTGGGGCAAGCTCCCAATAGCGGGATGCGTAAGGGCGTGATTACGCACTTGAATGGGCCAGCGGCGGCGATTGATACGGCGCTTGATGCGGCTGAGCGAATGAGCGGACATCGAGTGAATCAAGCTGCTTTGGGTACCAATGGCGTACATATCATCAGTACTAAAGTAGACGGTATGGTTGCTGTTAATGCAAGCAGTAGTGAAGTGACGGAAGACGACGTAGCGCGTCTGGAGAATGTAGCGACAGTTGGAAAAGTTCCTGCAAATCGTGAGATTTTGGAAGTGGTTCCGTACGAATATCGATTGGATGGGCAAGATAACATCAAAAACCCAATTGGCATGACGGGGACGAGGCTGGAACTACGAGCAAATGTTGTTTCTGGATTGGTGCCGCACTTGGGGAATTTGCACAAGTTAGCAGAGATGTCCAATATCGATGCTGTCAGAATAGTTCCAACGGTGTTGGCGGGCGCTCAGGCGGTGTTGAATGAATCTCAGATGGAAAATGGTGTGGCTGTGATCGACGTCGGGGCTTCCACGACAGGAGTGGCGGTGTTCGAGGAGGGTGATTTGCAGCATCTTTCAGTTGTTCCGATGGGCTCACAGAACGTCACCAATGATTTGGCAATTGGTCTTAAGGTTGATTTGGAAATTGCCGAAAAGGTTAAGCTGCAGCATGGTGAATTGGGTGGTGAAACCACGGGCGTGGTTGACATTAAACATGAGAAAGAGACGCAGGTTTTTCACCGAGCAGAAGTTGCAGAAATCGTTGAGGCGCGCTATGAAGAGATTTTTGAGCTGGTCGCCAAGGAGCTGAAAAAGGCAGGTGGTATCAGTAAAATGCCAAGTGGAGCCGTGTTAGTCGGCGGTGGCGCTAAAGTAAAGGGCCTGGCTGAATTTGCCAAAGAACAGATTGGGCTGGCGGTGAAAATCGGTAAAGTACAGGATTATGCTGGCATGACTGACGACATCAAAGATCCAGAATATGCAGCGGCGATAGGGTTGATGCTGGCGATGTCCACCAATCCATCCCAGCCCGAAGGGGGTCATGGTAAAAAAGCTAGTAAAGTTGCTCAAAAAGCTGGCGGATTTTTAGGTGGGTTGTTCGCAAAATTCAAATAAATATGACCACTCCAGGGTCAAAGATGATATACTGGATAGAGATTAGAGGGGAGATACAATAATGCCACAGATACAACCAAGCGAAGTTCAGACATTTGCTAGCATCAAAGTTGTTGGTGTTGGTGGCGCTGGTGGTTCAGCAGTCAACCGCATGAAAGACGCTGGCCTCAACGGTGTGCAGTTCATCGCTATGAATACCGACGCACAAGCGTTGCATAACTCAAAAGCTGACGTCAAAATTCATTTGGGACATTCCACGACAAACGGTCTTGGTGCTGGTGCTGACCCAGCGGTTGGTGAGGCGGCCGCTAATGAGTCACGTGAAGAAATTCGTGCTGCGCTTGAAGGCGCCGACATGGTGTTTGTGACGATTGGTGCTGGTGGAGGAACAGGCTCTGGTGCTGGGTATGTGGTTGCTGAGATTGCTCGTGAGTTGGGTATTTTAGTGGTTGGTGTTGCCACGCGACCGTTTAGCTTTGAGGGTGAAAAGCGCCGAGTGAATGCTGACTGGGCAATTACTCATCTGGGCCGTCAGGTTGATACCTTGATTACCATTCCGAATGATCGATTACTGCAGACAATTGATCGACGCACTCCGCTATTGGAAACCTTCAAAATTGCTGACGATGTATTGCGTCAGGGTGTGCAGGGCATTTCTGAATTGATCACCGAGCACGGATTAATTAACTTGGACTTTGCTGACGTGAAGGCTATCATGAGCAATGCTGGCTCGGCCTTGATGGGTATTGGTCGGGCGAGCGGTGAGAATCGAGCAGCTCAGGCAGCCCAGCAGGCGATTGAGTCGCCGTTGATTGAAGTGTCAATTGACGGCGCCAAGGGTGTACTGTTCAATGTTACCGGTGGCTACGACATGAGCATGGCGGAAATCCAAGAAGCGGCGGAAATTATCACCAGCGCGGTGTCGCCAAATGCAAATATCATCTTTGGTGCGACGTTGAAGCCAGAAATGGAAGATGATTTGGTGATTACAGTCATTGCTACAGGATTTGACAGCGAGACCTTCCACGACAGGGACGTAACGCTTGATGTGAATCCAGTTGAGACTAGCTCCAACAACTTGGACGAAGAAATGGTGCAAAATATCGACATGGAGCTAGAGCACAAAGAAGCTGCTGAGCATTTTGCTGCTGAGGATGACACAAATATTTGGGACAATCCACCAGAAGATGAGGATGACGACGAAGACGACACCCCAGCGTTCTTACGCCGTCGCAAGAAGAACAGGGAGTAGTCTATGGTAGTAGTAAATATTGGTGACAGTCGGGTGCTTGAGTCGCGTGAAGTTGCTGGCGGCATGGCAATTCGCCGCCGCAGGGAGACGGCTGATGGCAGAAGGTTTACGACGTACGAGCGAATTGAAAAACCAAACTTAGCAGTGCTCAAAAAGAGTGGACGTCGAGAATTATTTGACCGATTTAAATTATCTTCAGCAGTACATCAATCAGTTGGTAAGTTTTTCAAGTCAGAAGAAGAGGTTGAGCAAATTGTCAGCGCTGTTGAAGACGCTTTGTATGCGCTGGGAGAGTCTGAGGTGCCATCAAAACAGATTGGTGATGCGGTTTTGGACGCTTTGGCTGATCGTAATGAGGTAGCGTATGTTCGATTTGCCAGTGTGTATTATGATTTCAAAACCTTGGATGAATTTGAGAAAATTTTAGCTCAGCAACGAGAGAAAAGGGATTAGAACATGCGCGTTGTTGTTGTGTATAAAACAGAGAGTGATCACGCTCGCGCAGTGTTCGATTATCTCAGGGATTTCAAAAATCAGACAGGTCATGATTTGGAGGAAGTCAATCCTGACTCGGCGGCTGGCAGTGATTTCTGTAGGACATATGATATTGTGGAATATCCGACGATCATTGCGTTAAGTGATGGTGGCCAATTACAAAATATGTGGCGAGGAACTCCGCTACCAACGATTAGTGAGGTAAGTTTTTATGTTTAACAGGGTGCAAAATTGGTTATTTCATGAAGATCGGAAGCGACGGCATATGCCGGCATTGGCATTGTTGGTCGGAAGTGGATTGGGACTGTTAGCATCGCTAGCTTTATCAATTGAATCATTGGTATTAGCCAAGAATTCAGAAGCGGTTCTTAGTTGTGACTTAAACTCAGCTTTGAGCTGTTCGGCGGTTGCTAACCACTGGTCGGCGGCAATCTTTGGTTTTCCGAATAGCTTTATTGGCCTGGCAACTTTGCCGGTGATGATTACCATCGCCGTTGCCCTGTTGGCGGGGACAAAGTTTCCGAAATGGTTTATGCAATGCGCGCAGGGTGGCGTAATTGCGGGGCTACTCTTTGCTTTCTGGATGTTTGGTATGAGCTATTTGGTGATTGGCGCACTGTGCCCGTGGTGCTTGACTCTTGACCTTGGTATGATTTTGATTTTCTTTGGTATGACGCGGTACAATGTTTTGGTTAAGAATATACCTGGTAAGACCTTGGGCAAATTTGTTGATCGCGGATATGATATGTTATTTGCGGCAGTTTTAGTAGTTCTTGCCATGATGGCGATAATCGCCAAGTTTGGTGAGCAGTTGTTCTAGACGTATCGCCCTATTTTACGAAAGCATTATTGCAATTTTTTACTTTGATAACGCGTGATCATATGTCATAATAAAGATATGAAGAAAAACTTTCTTGTCAGAGCGTTCTTTGGTGTCACCATTGTAGCGCTCGGCGGGGTTCTGCTACTGAGGAATCTCGAAATCATCAAGTTTGATAGCTGGAACGTGTTCTGGGGAACGGTTTGGGCAGCCGGCCTAGTGCTGGCGGGGCTGGTGACAATAGTTAGCTCCCGAAAACTGCTGACACGGGCGTGGGGCTTGCTGTTGATGGCCGCTGGCGTGTCGGTCGGTTTGAATGCGTATGGCGTCATTGATGTTAGTATTTGGAAACTGTTTTGGCCAGTGATATTGATCGCTGTTGGGTTGATGATGGTGTTTAGTATTGGGTCTGCAAATCGCAAGCGAGCCGAAGAATCGGGCACTGATGATAATGAAAAAGTGGCAATTTTTTATGGTGAACAGTCACGAGTGAGAGGTGATTATACTGGTGGTTCAGCAACAGCGATATTTGGTGGCGTCGATTTAGATTTGCGTCAGGCGAACATTAAGGATGGCGCAATCATTGATGTCTTTACGTTTTGCGGTGGCATTAATATCAACTTACCTGATGATGTGATCGTCAAAAACGAGGTGCGTGGTGTTTTGGGCGGCAGCGATGATAAGACTATGTCGAAGCCTTCCGCTAAAAAGACAATCTACCTGAAGGGCGAATGCGTCCTGGGTGGTTTGGAAATCAAATAATCTCTTGGGATTTTGGTAAAAACGCGCTACAATGAGAGTAGGGCGTTTTTGCGTGTGCTTGATGGGGTTTCTCTCTGATGGCGCCAGCGCAAAATGAGCGGCTATCAATCGCGAAGCCTGCGGGAAGAAATCGGTTTTTATCAGCTGAGATTAGACCCCGCCGCGACTCGCTGCGACAAAGTGAACGATTAAGCGCTAAAAGAGTGCGTGGATGCCGCTCAACTCGGCAAAGCCCGCGAAGAATCACTTCTTTTGGAATCGAGATGGTACCGTCCGTTTGAAACACCTCCAGCGGATTCTCGAAGACAGAAGAGGTGATTTTTGTTTGGAGAAAGGACAATATGAAGGGCATCGTTTATATTATGAATACTGCGGTTTCTGGTTTGATTAAAATTGGCAAGACTGGCTCGCAGAACTATGGTGAGCGAATGCGGTATCTTGAAGGCAATGGCTATCATAATGTTCCTGGATTGAAGCGTTTCTTTGCGATTGAACTTGATGATTATGATGATAAGGAGAGTCTACTACACGAAATTTTTAGCAAGCATCAGGTTGACGATAGTGAATTGTTTGCGCTGGACTGTGAGCTTGTTAAGCAACTTTTGCTGGCATTTGATGGCAAAGTAGTGTACCCAAAGCATATTGATAGGGAGCGTGAATTTGATGAAGTGACGCAGTCACGGAAACAGGGAGCGCTTTTTAGTTTTTATCGAAAAGGACTAAAGAACGGCGATGTAATAACTTTTGCACAGGATAAAGCGATTAGCGCGACTGTTGTTGGTGAGCGAGAAGTTGAGTACGACGGTGAAATCTATAAACTATCGCCGCTAACTCGCAATATCTTCCAGCAAAAAGGAAAGCGTAACGCTAGTGGCGCATATCAGGGCGCAGCGTATTGGATGTTCAACGGGAAGAAATTAAAGGATTTGGATGATAGGGAGGGGTAAGGTAAGCTATGGGAGGTCAACGCCATGAGTAATATTCAACAATTTAGAGATCCGCAGCTCGTCACCGATGGGTCAATCGTGGGATTTTATCCACGAGAGTTTTATGTGTTTGATAATTTTGCAAGCTTTCAAGTTGACTGGCGCGGGCGTCGTTGGCCGACGAGTGAGCATGCGTATCAGGCGGCGCACTTTTTTGATACGGCGCCAGAGTTGGCGGAGCAGATTTTTCAGGCGCGCTCTGCACATGAAGCGTATAAAATCGCTAAGGTAAATGCCGACAAAGCGCCTCAGAACTGGGACGAAATAAAAGTTGGCATTATGGAAGAAATCGTCCGCGCCAAATGTGAGCAAAACCCATACGTTAAGCAAAAACTACTTGAGACGCTGGATGAGGAAATTGTTGAAGATTCGCCAAAAGATGCTTTCTGGGGCTGGGGTGAGAACCGCGATGGTCGCAATGAGCTGGGCAAAATTTGGATGAGATTACGAAATGAGTTAAATAGCAAAACGCATGAAATGAATACAAATCAAGGAGGAAACCAATGAAATTCACACATGGCACACGCCGCCGAGCGGCAGAATACGAGAAGGACTGGGTGCAGCGCTGGAAGGATGACCAAACGTTCCAGAAGTCGGTGGCGCAGCGGCCGGCGGATAATGCCTACGTTTTTTACGACGGGCCACCGTTTATCACTGGTGTGCCGCATCATGGTACGTTGCTCAGTAGCATCGTTAAGGATGCGGTGCCGCGCTACTGGACGATGAAAGGCAAGCGCGTGGAGCGCCGCTGGGGGTGGGACTGCCATGGGCTGCCAGCAGAGAATTTTGTCGAAAAGCAGATGAATATTGTGGATCGGCGGCAGATTGTGACGAATAGTGACCAGCCAGCACCACTGGATAAGGACGGTAATCCTTTGCCGACTATCAGTCTGGAAAAATACATCACCAAGGCGCGCGAAAGCATGGTGGCTAATAGCGAGACGTGGCAGGGTGTGATCGACCGTATCGGCCGCTGGGTAGACTTTAAAGGCGCCTACCGCACCATGGACAAGGACTTTATGGAGAGCGTCTGGTGGGCCTTTAAGCAGCTGTACGAGGCGGGCAAAATCTACGAAGGCGAAAAGGTGCTGATGTATGACACCAAGTTTGCCACCCCAGTGAGCAAGGCCGAAGTGACCATGGACAACGACGCCTACCAGACAGTGACCGACCCGAGCGTGTATGTGAAGTTTCGGCTGGTGGACATGAATGGCAGACCCATGGCGCAGCGCGACGATATTTCGCAGTACAACTACGTGATTCTCCATGGATACACAGGCAGGAACGACAAGAACTTTATCCCGTGGCTTAAGCACGAATTAGAGCAGCGTGGTGCCAAAGTACAGGCGCCGCAGCTCCCCAATACGGACAGCCCAACAGAGGTTGAGCAGGTGCAATATGCGCTTGACCATGTGCAATTTGATGAAAACACTGTGTTGATTGGTCATAGTCTTGGTGGATTGGTGGCGATGCGTGTGCTGGAAAAATTGCCGCACAAGATTCATCACCTCATGTTGGTAGCACCAGCAGTCCTAAGACAATTTTATCAAGGAAGTGATGATATCGACACAAAAACTGGTGAGAGAAAGCGGTTTATCGATCACTTTAGTTATGACTTTGATTTCGACAAAATAAGTAGCCAGGCGGTGCATAAGACGATCTTGCAAGATAATAACGATTCGAAATCACGTAAGCCGTCTATGCAGTATATTGCTGATAATATTGGTGCAACACTGTGCAAAACAGTTGCAAACAAAAGGCATTTTGTGGCAGAGCAAGAACCATTTATTCTGGAAAAATTGTTGGCAAATGAGGATGGTGATGATGCTTTTCTCCTCGCCTGGACGACCACGCCATGGACACTGCCGGCTAACCTGATGCTGGCGATCAATCCGGAGATGACATACTGCGAGGTGCTGGTAGGTGGTGAAAAGCTGATCATCGCCGAGGAAGCCCTCGAGCGCACGCTGCAGGATGAAAAGCACCAGCCACTGGATTACGAAGTGCTGCGGAGATTCCCCGGTAGCGAATTGGTTGGTAAGAAGTATCAGCCGCTCGATACGGGCTCGAATTGGCCAGAGAATGACAAGATTCACACCATCTACGCGGCGGATTTCGTGTCGCACGAGTCGGGTACGGGCATCGTGCACATCGCGCCGGCCTATGGTGAGGACGACTTTGAGCTGGCCAAGCGCCACGGCATTAGCGCCTTCCACGTCATCGATGACAACGGCTACTACACCGATGGCAATTACACAGGCCTGGAGGTGTGGGATAACAACAAGTTCATCGCCAAAGACCTGAAGGAAAAGGGTGCGGTGTGGAAGATCGAATACATTCGCCACGAATATCCGTTCAACCCGCGCAGCAAACAGCGCATTATGTACCGGGCCATCCCCAGCTGGTTCTTTGACATTCAGGGGCAAAAGCCGCTCATGCTAGAGCAAAATGAGCATATTAATTGGTTTCCACACCACCTCAAGCACGGCCGCTTTGCCAAAAACATCGAGCAAGCGCCCGACTGGAACCTGAGCCGCGACCGCTTCTGGGCGACGGCCATGCCGGTGTGGAAGGGTGACCGTGGCACCGTCAAAGTAGTTGGCTCGTACGCGGAGCTGAAGGAACTGAGCGGTGTGGAGCTGGATGATTACCACCGTCCGTGGGTGGATGACATTACCTTTGAAATTGACGGCGAGACCTTTACTCGCATCGACAAGGTGCTCGACTGCTGGTTTGAGAGCGGTAGTATGCCGTTTGCCCAGCTGCATTATCCGTTTGAAAACCAGGCCAAGTTTGAGCAGAATTACCCGGCGGATTTCATCGTTGAGTACATCGGTCAGGTGCGAGCGTGGTTCTACTACGTGCACGCTGTCAACGCTGCCTTGGCAGAAATCGGTGCCTTTGGCGAGGCCGGTGCGCAGCACAAAAACGCCTACAGTAATGTCATCACTACTGGTGTGGTGGCGGGCAATGACGGCCGCAAGATGAGTAAATCGCTGGGTAACTTCACCGACCCGAACGAGCTGATGGATAAGTTCAGCGCTGATTCCTTACGCTTCCTCTTGCTGAGCAGCCCGCTGCTCAACGGCGAGGACTTTGCCCTGCACGATAAGGATGTGGGCGACGTGGCGCGCAAGCTCAGTATGATTTGGAATATGTATGATTTCTTTACTATGTATGCGGAGGTTGATGGCTGGGAATTTGATGGTGAATTGAGAGATCCACTCAGTGATCTGACCAACCCGCTGGATATCTGGATCGTCAGTCGGTTGCATCAGTTGGTGGCTGAGGTTGAGCGTCACATGGATACCTACAATATCCCTGATGCGCTGAGCCCGATCTTGCCGTTCCTGGACGACGCGTCCAACTGGTACGTTCGCCGCAGTCGCCGCCGCTTCTGGAAATCTGAGGATGATGGTGACAAGAACGATGCTTACCGCACGCTGCACTACGTGCTGGTGCGTCTGAGTTACATCTTGGCTCCATTTACGCCGTTTTTGGCTGAGGAGTTGTATCATAATTTGACAGGTGATGATGAATCAATTCATTTGAAGGACTGGCTGGCAGCGGGAGAAATTAACAGGGCAATACTGCGCGATATGAACGCACTGCGTGCTGCTGTGAACGATGGTTTGTCGAAGCGTGCCGCTGAGGGAATCAAGGTTCGTCAGCCACTGGCATCCGCCAAACTTGTCAGCACCATCTCTGAGAATACGTCGGATGAGGTCAGGCGGTTCTTGGTTGATATTGCACGGGACGAGTTGAATGTTAAATCTGTAGAGATTACTACTGGTTCAGAGCTTGAAGCTGCCGAATCATCAGCACAACCAAGCGTTGTTTATGATTTCGTCATTACTCCTGAGCTCAAGCGTGAAGGTCTGGTTCGCGAGGTTATCCGCCATGTCCAGAGCGCGCGCAAAAAAGCGGACTTGCAGGTGGACGATCGGATTATGCTGCAGCTGACGACGGATAATGAGCAGCTTCGCCAGGCGATCAACGAGCATGCGGAGGTGATTGCTGCTGAGACATTGGCGACTTTTGGGCAAAGCGACGTGTATTCGACCACAGTTGCGATAGAAGGTGCAGAGCTGCAGATTACACTTCAGCGCCAGTAATTCGTCTGCTGAATAACGGAGCTAGTATTGACGTATTGATGATAATGTGCTATCATATTTTAGTTAAATTGATAAAACAAACATATGAAAGTTACATTTTTTCATCCACGCATTCAGTTTGAACCGATTGATCCATTGGCTGATGGTTTGGGGGAGGAAATTGCGCGTGAGCAGCAAGAGCCTCAGGCCATTCGCTTGGATCAGTCGGACATTACTGACATTCAACGTTTTTGGACCGATGTTGAAGAAGACCTCCACAGAGGTAACTCAGTAGAATTTTCTGAATAGCGGACACCAGCGGCAACCGTTAGTGCTATAATTGGTACATGTTTGTACTTGAAATAATGCCGCTATTGGCGCGAGCAGGCGGTGGCGGAAGTAGTTCTGGGGGCTCTGGTGGCGGCGGAATTTTTGCCCTGCCGGCAGTCGTAGCTGCTGGTGTGGCTGGTTTTGTTCGCTCAAAAACAGGTTCCAAGGCTGCTGGCGTGGCAGTGGGTATGGCGGCTGGAACCGTGGTTAGTTTGTTGTATCTTTGGGGTGGTACATTCGCTTTCATCGTGGCGATGATATCTACCGTCATTGGCGCGTTTGGTGGTGCGTGGGCTGATAAGTTGGGTCGATTCCGAAAGGGCAGTGCAGCGGCACAGCGGTCCGTACAGCAGGCAGCTGCTTCTGACGCGGCGTGGAGCCCAGAGCGATTAACAGAGTATGCTGCGTCAATCTTTGGTAAGTTCCAACATGATTGGCAGCAAATGAATGTAGCATCAATTCGAACGTATACCACACAGCGATACGCAAATCACATCAGCTTGATGCTATACGCCCTGCAACAGATGGGCCGAGCGAATCACATGAGCAATATTCGCATCAAGGAAATTATCATCACATCTGCTCATGACGATGCCAATGACCAGCAAGACCGTGTTAGTTTTGGTATCTTGGCGCAGGCGAACGATCAATTGATTGATACAACAAGCGGTGATGTTCTGACAGCGACAACAGAGGAATTTGGCGAACAATGGAACTTTGTGCGTCATGAAAACACTTGGCTACTAGACGGTATCGATCAAGCGACGGAAGAGGAAAGCATGCTAGTGCGGTCTTTGAGACAATTTGCTGTTGATAATAGGATGTACTTTAGTCCAGATTGGGGCAATCTATTGCTGCCAACCAGGGGTCAATTGTTTAAGGCTGGGTTTAAGAATGCAGATATCAACAACCATATCATTGGTTTTTGGACAGGTGATCTGCTGGTTCAGCTGTATACCTATCGTACTAAAGAAGACGAGTCAGGCGACCAATATGTGGTTGGGCAAATTAATCTGCCAAAATCATATGGTGGAATTTTAGTGGAGCGGCGTGGTAAACTCCTATCGCGCTTGAAAGCCCCGCGTGGATATAACAAAGTGTCTTTGGAATGGGGCGATTTCAATAAACGTTATCAAGTGTATGCGACTGACAAAAATCAAGTGACAAGTTTTGAACTGCTTAACCCATCCTTCATGGCATGGCTGTATGACCAAGATATTAAAGTGAATATTGAAGTGGTTGACAATGTCGTGTATCTCTATGCAAAATTGAGTGCCAATGAGCAGCGGTACGAATCGATGCTGGAAATCCTGAAACGAAGTCACAAAGAACTAAAAATGTAAGGAGAAATCATGATTACCAAAGCTATAATCCCGGTTGCTGGTTGGGGTACGCGGATGCTACCAATTACCAAATCAATCGAAAAGTGTATGTTGCCAGTGGGGACGCGTCCAGTAGTCGACTATATTGTGCAGGATATTGTTCGGGCGGGCGTGAAGGATATTTATTTCGTGGTTGGCGAGCAAAGCACTCAGGTGCAGAGCTACTACCGGTCAAATATCCAGCTGAACGATTATTTGCGGCGCGCTGGTAAACAGGACAAATTAGCTCTGGTAGCGCCACTGCGCGATGTGCGAATACATTTTTTAACTCAGCCAAGTACTGGGGGTTATGGCACGAGCATCCCAGTGGGGTTGGCTAGCGAATTCATTGAGCCGGGCGAATCAGCGTTTGTGGTAATGGGCGATCAATTTTTCTGGCGTAGCGACGGTGGCTCAAATGCGGCTGATCTGGCGGAATTGGTGGAGGCGCGTGGTCTGTCGGCTGGTTTGCTGGGCAATCCTGTCGAGGAGGCCTTTATTCCGCACACTGGCATCATTGAGACTGATAGGCAAGGTAATTTTGTCCGCATCATTGAAAAGCCAAAGCTGGAAGACGCACCGAGTAACCTCAGTAATTCAAGCTTCTACGTTCTCAACAAAGAAATTTTTGAGTTGGCGCGGACATTACCCGCCAATCCGCAGCGCGGCGAGTTTGAGCTGACTGACGCCATCAACGCGTACATTGCGGGCGGCGGTATCATCGCGGTGGGCGAGGCCAAGGGTGACTACATGGAATGCGGCTCGCCGAGTGGTTGGCTACGTGCCAATAATGCCATGGCTGAGCTGCAGAAAAACTAGTTGCATGTATCGTCTGTCTCTGTTATAATTGGTCACTGATAGTAAATATATATTAAGGAACGAAATGAAAGCAGTCGTAAAAATCTCTGGCAAGCAATACATTGTCAGCGAAAAAGAGTCCCTCTTGGTGGATCTCCTCCCTGAAGGCACAAAAGAACTCACTCTCGACGCACTTTTAGTGATTGATGGTGATAAAACAAAAGTCGGTACGCCAACCGTCAAAGGTGTGGTGGTGAAGGCAAAGGTCGTTGAAGCAGAAGTTAAGGGCGACAAAATCCGCGTTATTCGCTACAAGAGCAAGAAACGTGTACACAAAGAAACTGGTCATCGCCAGAAGTACACCAAGATTCAGATTACGTCAATCAAATAATCGAAAGAGCCGCTTCCATCAGAGAAGCGGTTTTTTGATGTCTGTTATTTCTGTTTTGCTCATGCTATAATTAGGGCAGGTAAAAAGGGGAACGAATGACAAAAATCATTGCGGTGACAAATCAAAAAGGCGGCGTTGGCAAGACAACGACAAGCGTTAATGTTGCGTATTATTTGGCAAAAAGTGGTAAGAAAACATTGCTGATAGATTTTGACCCTCAGGGCAACGCGACCAGTGGTCTGGGGATTGATAAGTCCAATCTATCGCGCACGATGACCGAGGTGATCACCGGTCAGGCAACACTGCAAAGCGCCATCATTCAAACAGAATATAAAAATCTAGCGTTGGCTCCGTCTACGCCGCATTTGGCAAATACTGAGGTCGAGTTGGCGCAGGCTGAGGGTCGGTTCATCAGGCTGCGACGGGCTATCAACAATCTACAGGGGTATTATGATTACATCATCATCGATAGTCCGCCAAGTTTGAGCCTGCTGACGGTTAATGGTTTGATTGCGGCAAACTATATTCTGTTGCCAGTTCAAGCAGAGTTTTACGCACTGGAGGGGCTTGGTCAGCTGCTAGAGACTATGAAATTGATACGCAAGGGGCTCAATCCTCAGCTAGATTTATTGGGTGTGCTGCCAACCATGATGGACAGCCGTACAACGCTGTCAACGCAGGTTCATGAGGAGATCAAGAAGCATTTTCCAGATCGAGTTTTCCAGACGACTATTCCACGGAATATTCGCTTAGCTGAAGCGCCAAGCCATGGACTGCCAGTTGGCGCGTATGACCGCTTCTCCAAGGGTGCGCGCGCATACAAGGCATTGACCAAGGAAATCATAGGGAGGATTGGTTAATGAAGAAGGGATTGGGCCGTAGTTTTGATTCACTCATTCCGACAAATCTGATCGATGAGTCGTTTGATCCGACTGCCAAACAAGACGGCAGACTTAGTCAGCTCAAACAATTACCGATTGAGCAAGTCATGGCCGATCCAGATCAGCCGCGTCGGATGTTTGATGAAGAGGCGCTTGACGAATTGTCTGAGTCGATAAAGATTCATGGTATCTTACAGCCGCTGGTAGTGACAGGTAAAGCAGGTGCTTATGTGATCGTTGCAGGTGAACGTCGTTGGCGTGCCGCTCAGAGAGCTGGGCTGACCGAGGTGCCAGCACTGGTGCGAACGCTGACTGGTCAGCATCGTTTGGAGTTGTCTTTGATTGAAAACCTACAGCGTCGCGATCTCAATCCTCTGGAAACTGCTACGGCATACGCGAAACTGCGCGATCAGTTCAACTTGACATTGGACGAGATAGGGCAGCGAGTCGGCGGCAAATCGGTTAGCGCCATCTCTAACACTATGCGTCTTCTAAAACTGCCAAAGGCGGTCCAGGAAGCTGTTTTTAGCTATAAAATCACTGAAGGTCAGGCTCGACCATTGATCAATGTGCCCAAAGAAGTGGCAGAAGAGCTGCTGGAGAAAATCATTGCTGAAGGGTGGTCTGCTCGCCGCATTGAGCAGGCGATAGTCCTCTGGAAAGAGTCTAAAAACAATCCATTTGAAAAGCGACGTCCGGTCGAGATTCCTCATGAAGAAGTCGTTCAAAACTTGACCAAAAAACTGAATTCAAAGATCAAAATTCGTACCAATACGCGCGGCGCTGGGCAAATCATCATACCATTCAAAAATGCTGTTGATTTTGAGCGTATTCATCAACTGCTGAAAAAGTAGTTAAAATCCACGGATTTTAGTGATTGGCCAAATCCTCATGGAGACTGGTCCGACGATGTCATACAAAGGTATTGGTCCCATGCAGTTTCGGGAATCACACGAATAGTTTTCTTGTCGGTGGTCGCCCATGACGAAAATAGTCCCCTCTGGCACGGTAGTGTCAACATCGCCAGAGGTCGGTTGACCGGGCTCATTTTTATTAACCGTAGTATCAGGATTAAACCCGTGGATGTGAGCGCTATTATACACCGTAACGACGCCATCCTTGACCGTAACACGCTCACCGGCAAAGGCGATGACTCGCTTGACGATGTACTCATCTTTATTTGTTGAAGAGTTAAAATTTGGGTTCTTAAAGACGATGGTTTGACCCCGCTCAGGAATATACCGCTTGTTTTTGATTTGTGCCGCTGTTACTGGTAGTCGATTAACAATCAAACGATCACCTGTGTGCATGGTCGGTTCCATACTGGCGCCTTGAACAGTAAAATTACGAAAAATAAAGGTATTAATCAATAGTGTGCCGACCACCACGCCAACAACAAAAACGATGAGCCCCAAGCTGTCACGAATCTTTGGGTGTCGATCAAGAAAAGTTGCATCCATCCTATTTAGTATAGCCTGTATAGTGTGATATAATCAAGAGATATGGAGCTACTGCGAACCGTTAAACGCAAGTCATTTTTTAGTGAGGTGGTTTACCATCTTTTGAATATCAGCTTAGCTTTGGCATTATTTGGTATTACACTCATGGTGCAATCGCCAGTAGCTGCGGTAGTATTGGTTATTTTGAGCAAGTGGCGTGTATTGGCGGTGAGGCCACGTTTTTGGTGGACGAATATCCAGTCTAACCTGGTGGACTTGATCGTTGGATTGAGTGTGGTGGCATTGCTATACCTGTCTGTGGGGAATATCGCCGTGCAAATTGCTTTCACTGCCTTTTATATCATTTGGCTGGTGATCATCAAGCCGATGTCAAAGCGCTGGCAAATGATGTTGCAGTCGGCCATCGCCATTTTATTTGGTACAGTAGCGTTGTTCTCCATTGGCTATTTGTTGCCAGACATTGCAGTTGTTGCTGGCTCAATGGTCATTGGCTACAGTGCCGCTCGGCATTTTTTGGTTAGCTACAAAGAAGATCAAATAGTTCTGCTGAGCTCTATCTGGGGAATTATGTTTGCGGAGATTGGTTGGCTAGCGTACTACTGGACCTTTGCCTATGCTATACCAGGACTCACCATGATCAAACTTCCGCAGGTGACTATTATTTTGCTTTTGATATCTTTCTTGGGTGAGCGGGTTTATCGGTCATGGAAGAAAAACGGCGCGGTCGTACGGAGTGAGATCATGCCGCCAGTTTTGTTTTCTGTAGCAGTGATAGGCGTTATATTACTATTTTTCAACACAGTAACGAGGATTTGATAGATGACGGAGGTGGGACTAGATCAACCAAATAACAGTGCGCGGGTAATCACGCTGTCACGGCGACGGATGGTGGCTATCTGGGTTGCCATAGCAGCGCTATTTTTGTTGATGATTATGATCGGTAGCGTACTGCTCATGATGGTGCTGCGTCCAAAGCTCGCCAGTACGCATGGCCCAACGGTTGACGGTAATCTGACTGTTACCGCCGAAGAATCGAATGTCTCAAAAATTGTGAATCAGGTGTCTCCGAGTGTTGTATCAATTATCACTGTAAAAAGTAATGGTTTTAGGTCACAAGAGAACGCTGGAACTGGCGTGATCATCAGTAAAGACGGCTATATTTTGACGAATAAGCACGTAGTAAATGGTGGGCGGTCCTTCCAAATCATCACTGGCTCGGGCGACCGCCACACCAACGTCAAACTAGTGGGAGTTGATCCACTAAATGACATTGCGTTTTTGAAGATTAACGGTGTTGATAATCTGTCGCCAGCGACTATTGGCGACTCGAGTACTGTCCGCGTTGGTCAGAAAGTCATTGCTATCGGCAATTCGCTCGGTAAATTCCAAAACACTGTCACGAGCGGTATCATCTCAGGCAAGGGGCGTCCACTCCAAGCTTCATCAGACAGCGACGACGATCAAGACCAGAAGCCTGAGTCATTGACAGACCTTTTGCAGACTGATGCCGCTATCAATCCAGGTAATTCAGGTGGTCCGCTGTTAAATATGGCTGGTCAAGTTATCGGCATTAATACCGCTATCGTCGAGGATGCCCAGAGTATTGGCTTTGCTATCCCGATAGGCGCAGCCAAAGGACTGATCCGGAGTGTTCTGGAAAAAGGTGAGATCAATAAATCATACATCGGTATACGTTATCTGGAGGTGACGCCAGAAACGCGGGCTGCAAATAAACTATCAGTCAAAAATGGTGCTTTTGTCGGTGGTGTTTCTGGGCAATTGGTGCAGCAGGGCGGTCCAGCAGACAAAGCGGGCATCAAATCTGGCGACATCATCACCAAGGTTAATGATAAAACCATTGGCGAACATGGTGGTTTGACAAGCTTGATTGGCGAATATCTGCCAGGCGAAACTATCGAGCTGACGGTTATCAGAGATAACAGAGAGCAGAAACTGAGGTTAACGCTCGGTGCCTACAAGTCGTAGCACCACGATCAATCCGCTGGTTTCCAAGTGTAAAAAGCCATTTTGATTACCAAAGGCTACGATCGTCTGGTGTTGTTCCTCGTCTGCCTCGATGAATAGCAGCCCTTGGTCGGTCATATGCTTGGGTGCTTGCTGAATGAGCTCTCGGATTAGCTTAAGCCCACCCTCGCTGGCATACAGGGCTTCTGACGGCTCGTGACGGAGCTCTGGGGAGGTGTTCTTCCAATCCTTGTCGACATATGGCAAATTCGCTAAGATACAGTCGAGCTTCTCAAATTGACCAAGTAGTAAGGATTGTTTTTGCGTAAAGACTTTGGCATCTAATTTCTTGGCATTTTTTTCTGCCACTAGGAGTGCTTTAAGGCTAATATCTGACAAAACAACATGCCAATTGCCTGGCAATTCAAGCGCCGCAGTGATTCCCAAGCATCCAGAACCAGTCCCTATGTCAATGAGCGTCCTTGGCTGATCGTCTCGTGGCACCAGCTTCAGGAGTAGATTGATCATTTCTTCTGATTCGGGACGCGGAACTAGTACGCTGGGCGACACTTCAAATTCTCGTCCATAAAACTCTTTCTTACCCAAAATATATGCCAGCGGTACGCGGTCGAGACGCAGGCTAAGTCGTGCTTCGGCGATATCAACACGTCGCGGATCAATCTCTTCATCTAGATGCGCGTGAAGGTATGTTCGGTTTTTGCGCAAAGTATTAGCTAAAATGAGCTCCGCGTCTAATCGGGCTGATGCGATATCGGCTTGCTTTAACGTGTTAGTGGCGGTTGTTAGCCAGGATGTTATGGTTGACTTTTCTTGCATTATATGCTAGATTATACACTATTGAGGAGAAATTTCATAATCAACGTAGCTACTAGACGGCACAGGAAGAGTTGGTATGTATGAATAAGCGCGTGAACAAATTGAAAGTAGATTTTCCTTCTTGTGAAGGTATTGTGACCGTTGATCATGATTTTCCAAAGATTCAGCTTGATCGTAAGTTAGGTGCTGAGCTAGTGCCCGGTGAAGTTGTTGACCTTTCTGAAGAACGAATAAAAAAATATCTTGAGTATGCTGAAATACCGGAGCAGTGTTGGGGTGATTTGTCACTAATCATCACTGGTGCAGAAAATTCTTCGTATCTGGGGAGTGATGAATTAGGGTATGTAAGTGATGATGGCGAGGGAGGACTTGATGTTGTTATCGGGATTGATTACGACTCTGACTCTGAGGCTACGCTACGGCATGAGCTGTGCCACGTCAAGGATGCGATAGATGGGAAAATTGACTTCCAAAAGAAAAATTTGTTATACACACTGGGGAGTTCAATATCTAAAGAAAGATTACGTAAGCAGGCCATTATAATTCATGCTTTGGGAGCTCTTGCTTATGCGTCCGGTGTGTATTTTAACTCTGAAGAGATAAAAAATAGCGTGCTCTCTGCGTTGGTTGCAAATAATACTGTGGCTGCGGCGTTATTGGGAGTGCATCTGAAAGGATATTACCATAATCCAGAGGAAGAGCGCGCTCGTGAGGCTGCGGAACATGGTAAGTGGTTACCACATGTGTTCACGAGGCATATTGATACTGTGCCTGTCGACGAATTGGCGTCATCGTTTGTATCGCATCCTTGGACCTCAGTATATATAGCAAAAAATGATGATGAAATACGTGCCAGGGAGCAAGCCGCCAGTCAGCTTGGTTTGTCGTATTATGCAACGACAGATCCAGAAGAGGCTGAACTACTTGCAGTTAAAGGGGGTGAGCGAGAGTATCTTGAATATAAACGATTAGCCGCACGAGAGGTGATTAGTAAAAGAGGACGTAAAAAGTTGAAGATTAGCGAAATAGCCGATGATTTCATGGATCGTGCAGAGGTAGCTATTAATGGTGGTGGTGCAATGGTTGCTGTACTGCCTGATTCTACACATCGTGTCAACATGGGAGAATATAGTAAACGATACGATGATATCAAGTGCGATATCATGGACTAGAGCTTCTCGTCAAGCCTCGGCGTTCTTCGCTTTTAATTCTCGCTCAAACCGCTGTAATTGCTCAACCAAATCATCAATATCCCCGTTCATCGCAGCGGGGATATTGCTGCGGCTGTAGTGAATGCGGTGGTCGGTGATGCGGTCTTGCGGGAAGTTGTAGGTACGAATCTTTTCGGAGCGGTCACCAGTGCCAACGAGTGAGCGTCGTTCGGCGCTTAACTTAGCATTTTCCTCGTCAATTTTCATCTGTAATAGGCGTGAACGCAGCACGCTCATGGCTTTTTCGCGGTTTTTGATTTGGGACTTCTCGTCTTGGTTGGTCACGACGATGCCAGTTGGTAGGTGAGTGATGCGCACCGCCGAGTCGGTGGTGTTGACGCTCTGGCCGCCATGTCCGCCCGAGCGGAATACGTCAACGCGGAGGTCATTTGCATCTAGCTCGACGTCAGCCTCTTCGGCCTCTGGTAACACCGCTACGGTGACGGTGGAGGTGTGGACGCGGCCTTGGCTTTCAGTGACTGGGACACGCTGGACGCGGTGGACGCCGCCTTCAAATTTCAATTTGGCGTATGGTGCGTCGCCCTTGACCATGAAAATAACTTCTTTATACCCGCCTGAGTCGTTGGCAGATTCGCTGATGAGCTCAGTTTTGTAGCTATTTGCTTCGCACCAGCGTAGATACATACGGTACAGTTCCGCTGCAAATAGCGAGGCTTCGTCGCCACCAGCGCCAGCACGGATTTCTATGATGATATTTTTCTCGTCGTTTGGATCTTTTGGTGTCAGTAGGATGAATAATTCTTCTTCCAGCCCTGCCAGACGTGCTTCAGTTTCAGCGATTTCGGATTTTGCTAGTTCCGCAATTTCGTCACCGCCAGTCGCCAGCTGTCGTGCTTCTTCCAGGTTTTTTGTCAGTTGCTGACGCTCCTTGGCTTTTGCTATCAAGGTTTCCAGTTCTGAAAAACGTTTATTCTTCGTGGTAAACTCTGGGTCGCTATATGCAGTTGGTTGTGCCAAAAAATCTGCCAAGATTTGTCTCTCGGCAATCAAGTCGTCTAAGTGTAATGCAATTTGTGCCATATGAGTTGTATTATAGCACAGAAGAAGGATGCAGCATATTGACAATTTAGGCATTTGTGTGTATAATATTGTCAATATGGTTAAGCTTAAAAACATGATCCCCGCGCGACTGCGCAGAGTCGGGCAAGCCAGTCCGGGCAGAGAGCCTGTATATGACCAAAATCAGGTGATGTACAATCTGTATGAGCAGGGTTCTGTTTCAGTTCATCCACTCGAGCCGTTTGAAGAGGTGTCTTCAGAAGAGATATCACATCGGATGGAAATAGACCACTGCGTGAAGCGAGCACCGACGTTAGCGGAGTTGATGAGCAACAGAGAACGTGACAGGAAAAATAATGTATACAGCGTGATTGGTAGTCGGGCGTTGCTTTCGCGTGAGGTTGATGCCTTGACCCGAGCAGACTTTTCAGTGCAAACGGAGCAACAAACAATTGCAGCACTATTCTCTGGGTTGTGTGCGCACAGTGATAACCTGGCACGCACTTCACGGTTGTCTAAAATTCGTAACCACCTCAACTATGTTGGTGAGCCGGAGCTCATGGAGGCGGCGCACGGAATCGCGACATATTGGAAACATCGGTTGGATACGCATCCTGATAAAGCATTGTTTGTGATGCTGGGCGAAATTGGTAACATGGAACGTGCTGACTATGCCGCCCCAGAAGGAAAAATAAAAAGTGATGAATATTTCATGGAATTGATCATGAATGAGTTTTCTGATGATGAGTTGGCCCAATATGCTGATAGGCTGCTCATTGATGAGGGGGAATTGGTGAACTTGCCTAAAGAAAATGTTGATATCATCATGCTGGACGACTGGACAAGTAGTGGTATAGAAATCGCGGAACAGCAACAGTGTTTCTTGAGGCGACATCCGGACTTGAGAGACCATATAGAAGTTCAACTAGCGATTGCCAATGAGGAAAGGCTGAAAGTAGGCTTTCGTATGAATGGGGGGCAGTATGTGCCAGTTCGCTCCTACTACTCGGCAAATAGTTCATCCGAGCTTTTTAGTACGTATATTGCAGGGTCACATTCGTCGGACTACTCGTTGGCGTTTGATATTAGTTCTCTACTTGGAACAGAGGATACGATGCCACCAGGCGTGCAAGTTGCGCGACCATATCACCGAGACGACTATCAGACGACCTTTCGCCAACGTCTACAGCACGCTAGGTCACGTGACTCAAATGTGATTAAATAAATACATGACATTTTCAACATGGCGCGAGTTTGTTGAAGCTGAGGCTCAGCAGCCGTATTTTCGAGTGTTGATGAATCGGGTGGACGCTGAGCGCGATCAGTACGAGGTATACCCAGCACGGCAAGATATGTTTTCTTGTTTTGCAGCTTGTCCACTGGAAGCAGTTAAAGTGGTAATTATTGGGCAAGATCCCTATCACGGTCCAGGTCAAGCACATGGTATGAGTTTTTCGGTTAAACCAGGAGTTAAATTGCCGCCAAGCTTACAGAATATCTTTAGGGAACTGGTTGACGATCTTGGGGTGAATATGCCGACCAGCGGTTTTTTGGAGCCATGGGGTAAACAGGGCGTATTGCTGATGAATACTAGCTGGAGCGTTAGGCGGGGTCAGGCTGGTAGCCATGCAAATTACGGCTGGATGGAATTTTCGGAAAATCTACTAACGATGCTGAATGATTATGAGCAGCCGCTAGTGTTTATATTGTGGGGAGCGCATGCGCAAAAGGTTGGGCAGGTGATCACAGATAGCCGTCACCTGAAGATTAGCAGTGCTCATCCATCGCCGTTTTCTGCGAATCGGGGATTTTTTGGCAGTAAACCGTTTTCGCGTGCGAATGATTTTCTGGTGCGGAATGGTCGCGGGGCGATTGACTGGCAGTTGCCTTGATTGACAAATAAGGATATTATGTGGTATAATAAGCCGCATGGAACATTCAATTGACACTGTCGAACAAACACCAGATATCTTACCGCTGTCATCTGTCACCAAAACGTACAGATTGCCCGAGGGGATGTCACTCGGACCAGATGAATCGGTCAAAGTGAAAGGATTTATAGCTCGGGGAAGAATTGATGGAAAGTCGGCTGTCTTGGCTTTGGATGACTCGGGAGAGAATGATACTCAGGGCTCAGTGCTTCAGTCTCATCTTGAGGATGTAATTTTTGGAGATTTTTCATTCATGCGATCGGCATATTATAACCACATTGCTCAGCGTCAGGGCATGACGACACCGAATATACTCAAAGTGTCAGAAGATGACCAAGAATCGCTGAAGCTGACCGGTTTGTCCATGGTGTCGGCAACTGGATCTTTGAAAATGATAGAACAGAAACAGGATTCCCCTGCGGGATTGGTTGTTTCAAGGGGCGACGAACTGAAGGAAGTGGCTGATATTGAACATAGGGCAGAAGAGATTGGTCTCTACTCTCGAGCAACTATACAATTTCTTGGAGATGAGCAGGGGGAGAAAGAAGACTGTATCATATTAACAGATGCGGTCGGTAATCGAATCATTATGCCGTCTCAAGAGAAGACAACAGACCTGTTAGAGCGTTTGTTCGGCTATCAAGAAGCCGAGGAGCAGCTGTTTGATGCTGAAGTGGCGTTGTCGGCCATGTCTAAATAATCAGAAAATTGACTAATCTAATAAAACCGCCCCGGTGATGAGGCGGTTTCTTACAGGTGTCACAGTCTACTATTTGCTGGACTTTTTAGCCTTTTTGTCTGATTTTGGAGCATCAGTTTTTGCAGCTTTGTTGGCTGCGGCTTTTTTGGCTTTATTTGCCAAGGCTGCTTTGCGAGCTTCAGCTGCTGCCTGGCGCGCCTTAAAGCGGTCAACACGACCTTCGGTGTCGATAATCTTTTCTTCACCAGTAAAGAATGGGTGTGAAGCCGACGAAATGTGGACTTTAACGAGAGGGTAGGTGTTACCATCTTCCCATTTGATGGTGTCTGTTGTCTGCGCTGTTGACTGTGTCAAGAACGCGAAGCCCGCTTGATCGTCGCTAAATACGACAGGGCGATAGTTCTGTGGGTGAATACTGCTTTTCATAACCGTTCAATTGTACACAATTTACCCCATAATGTCAAAAGGAGTTGTCTTGGGTGAGTAACAGTGGTATAATTGTCGAGTAACTAATTTTAATGACACAATCCGTTTCACACTCCATAATCGTGGGCGGATGAGGCAAAAGGAGAAAGAGATGTCTGTAAAGGTAGACATTAAGGCTTTGCTGGAGTCAGGTGTTCACTTTGGACACAAAACCAGCCGTTGGCACCCAAAAATGGCGCCATATATTCACAGTAAGCGTCAGGACAGTCACATCATTGACTTGGTCAAGACAGTTGAGGCATTGGACAAGGCATTGCCAGAACTAACAAAAATTGCAGCATCAGGCCGCAAAGTATTGTTTGTTGGTACGAAAAAGCAGGCTAAGGATGTTGTGCGTCAGGCAGCTGAAAAAATCAATCAGCCATATGTGGTTGAGCGCTGGATTGGTGGTATGTTGACCAACGGTTCAACGATTACTCAGCAGATCAAGAAGCTGAAGAACCTGGAAAAGCGCATGGCGTCAGGTGATTTGGAAAAGCGCTACAACAAACTGGAAGTGCAGCGTTTCCAAGAGGAAATTGATAGCTTGAACATTAAGTACGGTGGCATCAAAGACTTGATGGGTAAGCCAGGCGCAGTGGTCGTGGTTGATGCATTGACTGATGCAAATGCAGTTCGTGAAGCTCAGACGTTGGGTGTGCCAGTATTTGCTATCGTTGATACGAATGTCAACCCAACTGGTATTGACTACGTTATCCCAGGTAACGATGACGCCATCAAGGGTATTCAATTGTTGTTGGATTATTTCACCGAAGCTGTTGCTGAAGGTGCGGGTAGTGTAAAAACTGAAGAAAAACCAGTGAAAAAAGAGGAGAAATAGGATGGGCGTTTCTGTTGACGACATTAAAAAACTGCGCGAATTGACAGGTGTAGGTTTGACTGATGCTAAAAAAGCGTTGGTTGAGGCTGACGGTGACTTTGACAAGGCGCTGGAAGAGATGCGCAAAAAAGGTTTGACCAAAGCTGAGAAAAAGGGCGACCGCGAAGCGCGTGAGGGTTTGATTGAGAGCTATGTTCACTCTGGTCGAATTGGCGTGATTGTCGAGGTTAACTGTGAGACTGACTTTGTGGCACGTTTGGATGATTTCAAGACATTGGCGCACGAAATCGCTATGCAGATTGCGGCGATGAACCCAAAGTATGCTTCTACAGAAGATATTCCAGCTGAGGAAATGGAGCGGGTGAAGACTGAGTTGATGGCGAGCGAGGCACTAGCAAGCAAGCCTGAAGAGATGCGCGAGAAGATCGTGACTGGTCAACTGAACAAGCACTTTGCTGAGCAAGTGCTGATGAGCCAAACGTACATCTTGGACGATTCTAAGACTGTTGAGCAGCACATCAAGGAAGCAATTGCTAAATTGGGTGAGAACATTGTGGTTCGCCAATTTAAGCGAATTGAACTTGGTGTCAGCGAATAACATTTGCCATCATGATGAAAATCGGCTGCAAATATGCAGTCGATTTTTATTTGTAGATATATCTTGCATAAGCGTATTGACAAAATAGCAAATCTATGCTAGTATGAGAGCATATTACATCAATATACACAAAAAGGAAAACTATGAATAAAAACATGAATGCAGCTCCGGCGTTCCCAGACCTTAATAATACAGTTCCTGATGGCTGGGCTAACCTATCAAGTGGGCTGGCTGTTCCAGAGAGTGCAGCTGCTGCATTCCCGAGCATTAATAAAGAGCCTAATGACTGGAATGAACTGGGAAATGGACTACTTGTTCCGGAAAGCGCAGCAAAAGGTGGCGCTGAAAATGGCATGATGACGCGCGATGAGCGCATCACTGACGGCCAAGAGAGATTTAACGCCTTGAAGACCCGGGCTCAAGAAGGCTTGAGCAAGATGATGCAAGGTCTTAAAGACCGTTTTTATATCGGCATTAGTCGGGGTGCTGAGTTACCTGGTCAAATTGCCACTGGTGCTGAGATGGTACGAGAGACTGTGGCTCAAAAAGGTACTGAAGCGCAAGAGTTTGTTGTTCAAAAGGGTAGTGAAGCAAGAGAAGCTATTGTTCAAAAAGGCGCTGAAACAAAAGAGGCAATTGGTAATGCCTGGGGCGCTGCACGAGGAAAGGCTGCAGAACTGTTTGAAAAGGGTAGTGATGTAATACTGCAAAATATAAAAGTAGCACGTGAACGCAAGGCTGCTAGAATAAAAAATCGTCAGGAGCGGCGAGCAGCTCGTCAGCAGGCGCGCGAACAACGAGTAGCTGAGCTCGACAATCGCCAGGCGGCTCGTGTCAGTCGTCAGGAGGCTCGCCAGCAACAACGGGAAGCTCAAACTAAAGAGAATATAGCGGACAAGCTGGATACCGGGGACGACAAGGTATTCATCCGGCAAGAGCAACAAGCAGACACTGGAGCAACCTTAGAGTCTATGATGACCGAGAGGGAGCTGAATGACGCTAATGCTAAAGTGGAACAAATGAGCAAAGAAGCCGAGCGGGCAGAACAAGCGGCAGAAGCTGCTCGGTTAGAAGCAGATGCTAATCCTGGAGATGAGCGGTTACAGCTTGATGCCGAAGAAAAAGAGGGGCTGAAAATTGCAGCGAATGCTCGATTGAAGCGCGCAACAGGCGAAGTTACTCGACTGCAGGCAGTGATGAGTCAGCTGGAGAAGAACTCTGAAAGTGCACAAAGCAATATTGAAGCTGCTCGAGAGCGTATTGAGGAGCGACGTGGTCGAGCTGAAGCGCGTAGAGCTGCTCGTATGGCCGCTCGTAAGGAGGCACTGGGCGATACCTGGGAATCAGCTAAAGATAGGGTTGCACGACTGGCAAATACCGACCCGAACAAGATTAAACAGTTCGGCGTAAAGGTAGCAAAGGCAGCTGGTAGGTTGACTAAGGCTACCGCAAGTCGGTTGGTTCCAGTGAGCTAAAGACAATAGATATAATTGATTAGAAAAGATAAAAAGGGTATCATGATAGTTATGAATAATGACGAAAATACACAAATAATCATCCCAACAACTATGATAACGAAAGCACAGTTGAGCTCGGTAGGAATTAATCTACCTGACGACCAGGCACAGGCACTGATTCAGCACGTGGAAGAGACGGTGAATGAGCGGATTAGTGAGGAAATTGTCGACTCATTGGACGATGCGCAATTGGCTGAGCTTGTGGCATTGCAGGATGGTGATGTACCGGTTGAGCAACTTGAGGCTTGGATTCGTGAACGAGTGCCAGAATATGACGAGATCGTTGAAGACAACGTGACAATCGTACTGGGTGAGTTGGTTGAAAATTCTGAGGCAATTCAGGCACAATAAACAATTAATACATGCTAGTGATAAAATCGCCTTCCTCATGAGGGCGATTTTATTGTGTGGAGATGATCAAGCAGCCGTCTTTCTGATGACGGGCATCAGTGGTAGTGACGACAAATTGGTGGTGTTGGATAGTCTCTTGGAGTAGTTTTTCGCGAGTTGCGTCCAGTTCAGAAAACACATCATCCATCAAAATGAGTGGGCGATGTTTGGTTCGTTCAGTTTGTAGCTCCAGCTCTAGGAGTTTAAAAGCTAGCATGATGGTGCGCATTTCGCCGCGAGAAGCAACTTTGATGGCTGGTCGGGAGTGTAAGGATATCAGAAAATCTTCTCGTTGTGGTCCGGCGGAGGTGTAGCCTGTTGCTAATTCATATTCACGAGAACGCTGTAGCCTGTCCAGTAGAAACTGCTCGTAGTTATCGAGCCCGACTGACGGTAGATACTCAACAGTGAACGGTGTCTGCTTTCCTGCCAGAGAAGCGTAGAGTAATTCAAGGCGTTTTTCGTAGGTATATAAAAAATGTGCGCGGGCAGTTGCCAGGGCGTTTGCCGCCTGAACAAATTTTATATCCCATGCAAATAAGTGGTCTCGCCACTCGGCAGCGTTCTCGGGATGATGCTTGAGCAGTTCATTGCGCTGTAGGAGTGTTCGGTTAAAAATGCGCAGTTGGGCGTCATAGGTTGCGTCCAAGCGTGACAACAATCCATCTAGAAAATCACGACGTCGCTGCGGAGAAGACGAGATGAGTCGCAGGTCATTCGGCTCAAACAGCACCACAGGTAGGCGGTGTTTTCGGGGGAGTGTTTTGGAAGTACTGTCGGCAATGGTAAATTCTTTTGTGATTGCGTTATCAGCTGAACGTAACAACTGGACGCGGCGCGGTTGGCTGTTGGTCTCCAGGTGAATGATGCTGTGTACTGTTTGGTGGCGCATGCAATCAAGCAGCGATCCACGAAAGCTTGTGCCGCGCAGCGCTATGTATATCGCTTCTAATAGGTTGGTTTTGCCGGTGCCATTTGGCCCAACGATAACTGTTCCGGTATCTCCCAGTTGCGTCTCGAACAACTCATACGAGCGGAAATTATACAATTTTAACCTCGAAATCATTATTCATATTGTATCATGGGCCGGGTAGCGCCATACGGGTAAAATTGCTATAATAGATAGGAAATAATTGGAGGCAGATATGTTTGACACTAAACCATATGAAGATAAAATGGCACAAGCCTTAGAGCATTTTCAGGATGAGCTGAAAAAAGTACGCACTGGTCGTGCGCACGCTGGGATGCTTGAGGGAGTGATGGTCGAGGTGTATGGCACTAAAATGCCGCTCAATCAAGTAGCCAACGTAACTGCTCCAGAAGCCCAGATGCTGCTAGTGACGCCATTTGATCCAAGCAATATTACGGCTATCGCCGCAGCTATTCGTGACAATCAAAGCTTAGGCTTTAATCCATCAGACGACGGTCGGGTGGTTCGCGTGCCGGTTCCAGCTCTCACTGAAGAGCGCCGCAAACAGTTAGTGAAGCAGGTGAGCGAGAAATCAGAAGAGGTACGAATCGCCATGCGAACTATTCGTCAGGATGCATTGAAGGACGCTAAGCGCATGAAAGATACTAAGGAACTCGGCGAAGATGACTTTAAACGAGTTGAAAAAGAAGTTGATTCACTGATGAGTGACACCCAAAAGCGAATTGAAGAACTCTTTAAGGCTAAAGAACAGGACGTGCTGACTATTTAGTCTGATCGGCTAATCAGGTGGGCGATTCGAGATAGGTGTCTGAATGACTCTTGAAGATTTGAAACAATATGCACCGTATATAGACCAGCATATCGAGAAAGTGCTATGTGATTTTGCTGATGAAGTTCAGCCTGAGGCTGATGATGAACAGGCAGTTTGGGCACTGTCAACAATACGTGAATATGCTTTGAGGTCAGGAAAGCGGCTGAGGGGTGCTTTGACTGCTTGTCTGTACGACGTGAGGACAGGTCAAAAATATGCCGAGGCTGGTTTATCTTTGGCAGCAGTGATTGAACTAATCCATGATTATTTGCTCATACTAGACGATGTTATGGATCGGTCTGCGACCCGGCGGGGGTTGCCAACAGTTCATGAGCAGTACAAAAGGCAATTTTCACACATTGGGGCTAATGAATTTGAGGCAGATATGATGGCTGTTAATGTCGGGCTACTGGTGCAGCATATCGCCAGTTGGGCTCTGTCTCGTATGGATGTGAATACAAAAATTGTTCAGCAAATAATGCACCGTAACATCGGCATCACGGGGTTTGGACAGATGGCTGACGTAGCGGGTACAGTTACTCGTCCAGCGACGTCTGAGCAGATTATCAAAAAGTATTATAAAAAGAGTAGTATTTATACGTTTGTAAATCCGCTGTTATGTGCACTGGCCTTGGCGGGCGACACTGATGAGACCGCCCAACGACAAGTTGAGGCGTTTGGATTGCCAGCGGGCCTGGCGTTTCAGCTTCGTGATGATTGGCTGGGTATCTTTGGCAGCCCGGAAGAGTCAGGAAAAAGCAACCTTGATGATATTCATGAAGGAAAGAATACATTTTTAGTACAAGAAACTTTGGAGCGATGTACTGAGGATCAGAAGAAAACATTGTTGGAAATCATTGGTAATGAGCAGGCGACAGCAGATGACCTAAGTGCTGTGAAGGAAGTTATGACGCAGACAGGTGCGGTAGAGACGGCTCAAGCTTTGATGGAGCAAGCAGGGCGTGAGGCATGCGAAGCTGCCCGAGTCTCAAGTTTGTGGGCGGGCGATTTCGCCGATCTGCTACAGCAAGTGGTACAATATAGTATGGAGCGAATAAAATAGTGAGTGAGAGTAGCGTACCCCAGCATATTGGATATATCATGGACGGCAATCGTCGGTGGGCTGAACGACATGGGCTGCCAGCCTATGAAGGACACCTAGCAGGTTATACTGCCATGAAAGAAGTTCTGACGGCTAATATTGATGCTGGTGTGAAATATGTTTCGGTATATGCGTTTAGCTCTGAGAATTGGCGTCGTTCACAAGCGGAGGTCGACAAGCTGATGAAACTATTGGTCAAGTGCGTTAAGACCGATGCGAAATACCTACACGACCGCCAGGTTCGTGTTGTGGTACTCGGCTCGCGTGACCAGCTACCAGAGAAGGTTGTCCAGGCAATAGAAGAGATTGAGTCAGCCACTGCGCATTACACTAAAGGTACATTGGCTTTGTGCTTTAACTATGGTGGTCAGCAGGAGATTGTTAACGCTGTCAAGCGGATCATCGCGTCAGGAGTTACAGAGGATGAGGTGACAGCTGATTTGATTGAACAAAATTTATACTCACCAGAGATACCGCCGTGTGATTTGATCGTTCGGACTAGCGGTGAGCAACGCCTGAGCAACTTTATGCTGTGGCGATCGGCCTTAAGCGAGTTTTTGTTTCTAAAAAAGCATTGGCCGGACATGCGAGCGGAAGACGTTAAAAATATATTAGATGAATACGCCAAGAGGAATCGAAGGTTTGGGGGGTAATATATGGTTGTGCTGGGTGTTGTAATTGGGCTGTTGGTTTTGGTCTTTTTGGTGGCCATCCATGAGCTTGGTCATGCTGTTGTGGCGAAACGCAATGGTGTGAAGGTGGAGGAGTATGGTATTGGCTTTCCGCCGCGAGCAAAAAAATGGCAGCCAAAGCAGAGTTTTTTGGGCAAAAATGTTGTTTTTAGCTTGAACTGGCTTCCACTGGGTGGCTTTGTGAGGCTCAACGGTGAATATGATTCAGCTCGTGGCAAAGGTGCGTATGGAGCTGCGGGGTATTGGGTAAAAACGAAAATATTGCTAGCAGGCGTATTGGTCAACTGGCTGGCGGCTGTGGTGTTGTTTGCGATGTTGGCTGTGTTCGGGTTGCCTAAAATATTGCCGCATCAAGTGATGCTACCGTTTGATAATACATCAGTTAAGACACCAGTCAAGGTTGTTCGCCTCACTGAGGGCTCGCCAGCTGCACAAGTTGGTCTACGAGCTGATGATGAAATTATAGCTATAAACGAAAAACCAATTAGTACTTCAGCGCAGCTGTCTGAAGTAACACAGCAGTCTTCTGGGCAGACCGTAAACATCGAGGTGAAGCGAAACGGTCAGCCACTGCATTTTCGAACAACATTATTGAGTCGTGATCAGGCAAAAAATGGTGGCTATTTGGGCGTCGTGCCACACCAGTCAGAGACCATCCACGCCACATGGTCAGCGCCATTGGTTGGTGTGGCGACAACAGTGCAGTTAACTCACGAGACGCTGAAGGGAGTTGGCTCCATGATAGCGCAGGGGATTGGCGGCTTCTTCGGGCAGTTTGTTGGTTCACCAGAGCAGAAGCAGGCAGCCAAGGCTGATTTGGCAAAGGTGGGTAACAATGTGGCAGGTCCGGTTGGTATCTTGGGTGTCTTATTCCCGTCGGTTGTTAATTCCGGCTTGACACAAGTATTACTTCTGGCGGCAATTATCTCCTTGACACTGGCGGTGATGAATATTTTGCCAATCCCAGCACTTGATGGTGGGCGTTGGTTTACCATGACGATTTTTAGATTGTTGAAGAAGCCGCTGACCAAAGAGCGCGAAGAAACGATTCAAGCGACTGGCTTTTTGATTTTAATGGCATTAACAATAGTGGTAACGTGGAATGATATCGCAAAATTATTCTCATAAGCATAAGAGTAAAAAATTAGTACAGCTCAAAAAGAACTGGCTGTGGTGCTTGATTTTGCCTGTTTGGGCGTACGCATCATTTATGGTTTCGGGTCTGCTGGTTTCACTGATGGTGTGGTCACTAGTGCAGGCAGGCGTACCCCTGAAGAGTATCCCATCAGTCTTGCTGACGACCGGTATTTCAGTGGTCGTGTGGATAGTCACAGTAGTTATGGTCACTATGGTGCCGTACTGGTTGTTTAGGCGTAAGTCGAGCATCAAAGATCTTGGTGTCACCGGCAAACCGGCATGGTTAGACTTGGTTATACCCGTGCCAACCTTTGTTGCGTATTTTATTTGTTCCATCATGGTGGCGGCGTTGGCGGTAACGTTTTTAGGTGTTGATTTTAAGCAAGCACAACAGCTGCCTTTTGATACGACAACATTGTATTCGCAGGCTCAGTACGCCATGATCTTTTTCACGCTGGTGGTGTTGGCACCTTTGGCAGAGGAGCTGCTGTTTCGCGGGTATCTATACACGAAGCTGCGCAAGATAAATTCAGTGAAAGTTTCGGTTATCATCACCAGTCTCACGTTTGGTTTGGCGCATCTGGCAATTGGCAGTGAAAATTTGCAGTGGAATGTTGTACTAGACACCTTTGTGCTCAGCATCTTCTCGTGTTTGTTGCGTGAGTACACGGGTGCTGTTTGGGCTAGTGTAGTGCTGCACGCCATCAAAAACAGCTTGGCGTTTTATCTATTGTTTATCAATCCAATTGCTATTCATGGTGCTGTTGGAATATTATTTACGTAAAGGAGTTTGACGTATGAGAATGAGCCAATTATTTACCAAAACCAGCAAAACTGCGCCAAGTGATGAGATGGCGAAGAATGCGCAGTTGTTGATTCAGGCTGGTTATGTACACAAAACGATGGCTGGTGTGTATTCGTACACGCCATTAGGGCTGCGTGTGCTGGAGAATATTAAGCGCATTGTGCGGGAAGAGATGAACGCGATTGATAGCCAAGAGCTTATCATGAGCAGCTTGCAGCGCAAGGAACTGTGGACAGAGACAGGGCGGTGGGACGATGAATTGGTTGATGTTTGGTTTAAATCTCATTTGCAAGACGGGACTGAGGTGGGTTTTGGCTGGACGCACGAAGAGCCGATCATCGAATTACTGCGTAATTACCTCAAAAGCTACAAAGATTTGCCAATCAGTGTTTACCAATTCCAAAACAAGCTGCGTAACGAGCTGCGTGCTAAAAGCGGTATCATGCGCGGGCGCGAATTTGTCATGAAAGATATGTATTCGGTGCACGCTACCCGAGAGGATTTGGATGTGTATTATGAGGCGGTCATCGCAGCGTATAAGCGGTGCTATGATCGGTTGGGAATCGGCCAGGACACTTACGTGACGTTTGCTAGCGGTGGGGCATTTACCAAGTTTAGCCACGAATTTCAGACGATTTGTGAGGCGGGCGAGGACTATGTCTACTTGCACCGCGGGAAGAACATTGCAGTAAATGAGGAAGTGATTGACGATGCCATTGTAGAGTTGGGCGTTGACCGTAGTGAGCTGGAGAAGGTCAAAACAGCTGAAGTTGGCAATATTTTCAACTTTGGTACACAAAAATCAGAGGAGATGAAACTGGTCTTCACTGGTGAGGATGGTCAACAGCACTATGCCTATATGGGTAGCTATGGCATCGGTATCACGCGTGTTATGGGTGTGATCGTCGAGAAGTTTGCTGACGAGAAAGGTTTGGTGTGGACTGAAAACATCGCGCCGTTTAAGCTGCAACTAGTAGCAATCGGTGAACGCGGTGGTGAGTTGGCAAATCAGCTGTATGGCACGTTGATGAAGGCTGGTGTAGAGGTGTTGTATGATGATAGGGCTGAGCGACCAGGTGTGAAGTTTGCTGACGCTGAACTGATGGGTATGCCGTGGCGCGTGACTATCAGTGACCGAGGGATTGACAGCGGCGAGTTTGAATTAACCAGCCGTCAGACTGGCGAAACCGTCACTAAAAGCTATGACGAATTAGTAGCATTTTTCATTGATTAGTTGACAGTGTCTGGCAGTATTGATACAATCATAGTACTTACACGATGATTATATCGATACGCTAGATATAGCGTGTTTTTGATTTTCAACCACTATATATAGTAGAAGGAGAGTATATGAATAAGAAATATCAGATCACTGATTCGGGTCGGAAAGAACTAGAGAAAGAGCTGGTAGAGCTTAAGAGCCGCCGGGGAGAAATTGCAGAAAAAATTGCAGAAGCACGAAGCTTTGGCGACCTCAGCGAAAATGCTGAATATGATGCCGCTCGTGAAGAGCAGGGACTATTGGAAACGCGTGTTATTGAGATTGAAGATATTTTACAGCATGCTTCAATCATTAAGAGTGCTGACGCAACCGTTGTTGGCCTGGGTAGTGCGGTTGAGCTGAAGAATAGCGACAAAACGGTTACCTACACGGTGGTCGGTCCTGTTGAGGCAGACCCAATGGAAGGCAAGATATCTGATGAGTCACCAATTGGTCAGGCGCTGATGGGTAAGAAGGTCGGCGATGAAGTGACGATTTCTACCCCTAAAGGTGAGATTGTCTATACAATATCCTCTCTGTTATAATGTAGATAATTATGGCTACATTACAAGATTATCGAAACGAACGGTTACGAAAACTAGAAACCCTGCGAGAACTAGGCATTGATCCATATCCAGCAAAGTCGGCACGGACGCATATGTGTGCTGAGGTCCTGGCGCGGTATGATGAACTGGCGGGTCAGGAGGTGGTTGTGGCAGGGCGCATCACTTCAATCCGCAGTTTTGGTAAGTTGGCGTTCATCAAACTGCGCGATCAGTCTGGTGACGTGCAACTATATTTGCAGCGTGATGACGTGGCGGAATTGGACGCTAGCCGCGGCGTGTTGGGTATGAAACAGCTGAAGCTTCTGGATACGGGTGATTTTGTCGAGGCGCGCGGAGTGATGACGATAACGCAGACTGGCGAGAAGTCGGTTGGTGTGCGTGAGCTAAGGCTACTAACCAAGTCGCTACGGCCGATGCCTGAAAAGCTCGAGAACAAAGAAGAGCGTTTCCGCCGCCGCTATGTCGATATGAATGTTAATCCAGAGGTGCGCCAGCGGTTTGTTCGCCGCAGCAAGTTTTGGCAGGCGACGCGTGATTATCTAAACCGGCACGGCTTTACGGAGGTGAATGTGCCAGTGCTGGAACACACCACCGGCGGTGCTGATGCTAACCCATTTGTGACACATATGGACGCGCTGGATAATCAGCAGTTTTACTTGCGTATTTCTCACGAGTTGCCGCTGAAGCGGTTGATTGGCGCTGGGTTTGAGAAGGTTTATGACCTCGGGCCGCGTTTTCGCAATGAGAATTATTCTGATGAGCATTTGCCAGAGCACATCGCCATGGAGTGGTATGCTGCGTATTGGGACTGGAAGCAGGGCATGCGCTTTATGGAGGCGATGTATAAAGATGTGCTTCAAAAGACGTTTGGTACGCTGCAATTTCAGCTAGGTAAATTTAATGTTGACATGAGTGGCGAATGGGAAGTCTGGGATTATGCTGAGGTGATCAACAAGCACTATGGGATTGACGTATATAATACGACAATTGACGAGGTGGCTGCCAAGCTGAAAGAGCATGGTTTGGAAGTGGAAAAGACCGATTCCATTCCGCGTGGCATTGATAAATTATGGAAGAATATTCGCAAAGATGTAGCGGGGCCGGTGTGGTTGGTGAATACGCCGAAGTTTATCAGTCCGCTGTCTAAGACTAACCCCGAGAATCCGCAGACGGTGGAGCGTTTCCAGCCAGTGATCGCTGGGTCGGAACTGGGCAATGGCTTCTCGGAGTTGAATGACCCGATCGACCAGCTGAACCGCTTTGTGGAGCAGCAGCAGATGCGCGATGCCGGCGACGAGGAAGCCATGATGCTGGATATCGACTATGTAGAGATGCTGGAATACGGTATGCCGCCAGCTTGTGGTTGGGGTTACTCTGAGCGGGTATTCTGGATTTTTGAAGGCGTAACTGCCCGCGAGGGTGTGCCATTTCCACAACTGCGTCATGAGATTGACGAGACAACGCGGGCGATTTATCCGCAAGTGAAGCTGTAATTGTCGCCTGGACTGGGTTTGTTATAATTAGAGTATGAAGCGACTTATATTGGGGATACTAATCGCTGGATCTCTGTTGATTGGATCTGGTCAGTCGGCGTTTGCGGCGCAGACGGATAATTTCACCATCACTAAATTTGACGCGGAATATTCATTGGGCCGCGACGGCGAGAATCGTTCGACGTTGGTGGCAACATGGCGGATTACTGCTCATTTTCCGCCGAATCAAAACCGCGGCATTGCACCAATATTTGTGAAGAAGTATGATAATCATCCGACGAACTTTTCGTTGCAGTCGGTAACTGATGAACAGGGCGCCTCGCTGGAGCATACGTGGAATGGTGATGAGTTACGAATTGGCAAGAAAGATATTTACGTTCAAGGTGAAAAAACCTACGTCATCAAGTTTACTCAGCGTGATGTAACCAAGCACTATGACAATACAGGCCGCGATGAGTTCTACTGGGATGTCATCGGCAATGAGTGGCGCGTGCCGATGGAAAATGTACGCGTGTCCGTGAAACTTGATGAGTCACTTCAAACAGCGTGGGCGGGTGAGGCGTTTTGTTATGTTGGTGCGCATGGTTCAACTAAACGGTGTAATATCAGCGGTGATAAGGGTGAAATTGTTACAAATGTGAGCCGCCTAAATCGCCGTGAAGGCATAACGATGGCGGTTGGCTTTACTAGCGGCACGTTTACCGGGTATCAAGAGACGTCGAGTGAAAAGTTGATAAAAATTTGGGCAACAGTGCAGACGATAGCAAGTAGTTTGGCAGTTATATTGATGTTGTTGTTGGCCTGGCGCTACCGACGGCTGTTTGGTAGATATAGTGAGCTCAAGCCAATTCCGCCAGAGTATTTGCCGCCAAACCAGGCGAGTGTGATGACCTCAGCGTATATTTTGAAAAATTACGAGGTTATGGCGATTAAAGGGTCAGCCAAGGTGGCGCAGTTGTTGGATTTGGCAGTGCGGCACTATATTAAGCTGTACGAAGTGAAAAAGGCGTCGTTTTTGCGGTCGGCGCAGTACGAAATTGAAATTGTGAAAGATTTTGAAAGAGCTGAGACCTGAAGAATCTGAGGTTATTCGGGATATGTTTGGTTCGTCAATGCCAAAGCCAGGTCAGCGGCTGAATCTGAAAAAGCTGCAGAACAATTTGTCGTATGCTGCGAGAACGCGCGATGATGATACAAATTTGAAGAATTTGGCTCGTGGTAAATATGCCTTGTGTGAGCAAAAACTGGCGAATAAGCGGATCGTGCAGAAGTGGGCGCTGTGGGTTGGTATTATCGGTGTGCTATTACTGTCACCGATGTTGTTGATTGTGGCGGGAATAGTGTTTGCTTTGTCGTTTGGCTGGTCGCTGACTGACGAGGGCTTGGCACTCAGGCGATATTTGGCAGGATTAAAGATGTACATTGGCGTGGCTGAAGCTGAGCGTTTACAGATGTTACAGAGTCCTGAGGGTGCGGAAAAAGTCAAGGTTGATGCGTCTGACGAGAAGCAATTGGTGAAATTGTACGAGCGGGTATTGCCGTATGCGGTGCTGTTTGGACAGGAAAAAGAGTGGAGTAAGCAGCTGGGTCAGTACTATGAGCAAGTTGGTGAGCAGCCAGATTGGTACAGTGGCCAGGGCGCGTTCAATGCGGCGGCATTTGCGGCTGGGATGAATAGCCTTTCGAGCGTGGCCAGTAGCGCCAGTGATTACTCATCGACCTCTGGTGGCTCAACTGGCGGCGGCTTCGCTGGTGGCGGCGGAGGCGGCGGCGGAGGCGGTGGCTGGTAAGTTATGCATGACATTTTATTGTTGGTAGTAGCGGTCGTTTTGCTGGTGTTGTCAGGGTCATTTTCAGGTTTGAATATTGGACTGATGATGGCGCGGCCGGATGATTTGAAGCGCAAAGCCAGGCAGGGCGACGCGATTGCCGCCCGGGTGTATCGTTACCGCAAGGACGGCTATTATCTGATCTTTTGTATTTTACTGGGCAATGTCAGCGTCAATACGGCGATGTCGATTTTGCTGGGTAATATGACGAACGGCGTGATTGGCGGGTTGATTGCCACGCTGCTGATCACGATGTTTGGCGAGATTTTACCGCAGGCGATTTTTACGCAGCGCGGCTATCAGATCACGCGTTATTTCTTCTGGCTGCTGGATGTGATTTATGTATTATTTTGGCCACTGGCTCATCCAATGTCAAAGCTACTGAACCGTTGGGTAGGCAAGGAAGCACCACAACTGTACTCACACCAAGAGCTGGAACAGATTATTCACGAGCATGCTGAGCGGTCGGACAGCCCAGTTGATTATGACGAAAGTCGGATCGCGGCGGGTGCGCTGCAATTTAGTAAAAAGACAGCTGGTGATTTGGTGACGCCGATTAGTAAGGTGTTTACGGTGGAGTTGGATGATGAGCTGGATGCGACACTGCTGGCACAGATCAAACATGCTGGCCATTCGCGGATCCCGGTGCGTGATGATGGGCGGCTGGTAGGAATTTTATATGTCAAAGATGTGGTGGGGCGCGAGCTGCCACTGCCGGTGAGTCAATTGTACCGTGACAAGATTCATGACATCGACGCGCGGTCGCGGCTGGACACGGTGCTCAGCCGATTTATCCAAACCCGCAATCACTTGTTTGTGGTGATGGATGATGAGAAGGAGCTGGGCATTATCACACTGGAAGATGTGATTGAAGAGATTTTGGATCAGGAGATTGAGGATGAGTATGATGAATTACGATGAGCTGTTGGGGCTAGCGGAATCTTCGCTCGCCGTGACGGCGGTCGTGAGCACAGTACCCAGTACTACTCTGACGGATACCGTCTCTCACGAGACACTGGACAGGGCGGTGACACGAACACCCACTGAACCTTAGGTTTATGAGTTTGTGTCTTTAATTATAGACGTTATTTTTTGATATATTTTTTCTATATCGTTAATGGGTGTCTGGCTACTATTGTTCGTAAGCTGGTCAAATAGTGTCGCTAAAAAATCCCAATCAATTACGGAGTTTTTTTCAGTGAGGCGAGCCATGGCGAAGCAAATTACGTCTAACGATTCTGCGGTATCTGCTTTGTTTGGTGCGAATTTGTAGATATCAATAATCTCACGAGCAATGATTGCCTGGTGTATTTGATGGTTTTGAATACTGTTCATGACGTTAGTGTAGCATGTAGTATCTATTAAATGATAAGAATATATATTTCTAAACAATTTATTTCCTCAAAAGTACTTGACTTTTTATAGTACCTTGTATAACATAGTACTATGTACAAAGAAACTACAAGGAGCAAGGTATGAGAAGAATCGATATCATCAAGCGGGCGGGGCGGAATCTTCGCCAGTCGAAAGGTCGGACGATTTTGACGGCATTGGCGATTTCCGTCGGGGCGTTTACGATTGGTCTAGCGCTGATGGCTGGCGAGGGTGGCCGTTTGTATACCAACAGCATAGTCGATGCGGCTGGCGATAAAAAAGTGATCATGGTTGGTAAAAAAATTGAAGCTGAAAAGAAAGATCAATTGCCAGAATACGGCAATTCAGAGCAAGATGCTGGAAAAAATAAGGAATCAGCCATACGAAGCAAATATGTGCTCAATGACAAGGACTTAGAAAAAATTCGCCAAACACCACATGTAAAAACGGTAACACCGGCGTATTCAACTGATGGTGTCGCCTATGCTAAAAGCTCGGCGAATAATAAAAAATTTGCGTTAACAGTGGCTGTTAAAATGGACAGAACTCGGGCAGAATTGGCGGCGGGGTCACTGGAAGATTTCATGCCAAAGTCGGGTGAGATTATCATCCCGGATGATTATGTGAAGCAGTTGGGCTTTAAGGATGCGCAGTCGGCAATTGGTCAGACGATAACCTTGGGTGTGCGCAGTGCAGCGCAGGGTGGAGACGTTGCCAAAGAGGTGTCGTTCAAGATCGCGGCGGTGGACAAAAAGTCAGACACTGTTTTGTTCTATGAGCCAATGTTGAGAATTTCAACAGCTGATGCTAAGGCTATCTATGAATTTAGCCACGACAAGAGCCAACCGCATCAGTATTCAACGGCGATTGCTATGGTGGATGATGAGAAAAATGTTGATACTGCTAAAGATGTGATTGGCAAAGACTATAACGCGTACTCAATTCAGGATATTCGGAAGGCGCTACTAACAATGGTTAATGTAGCACAGGTGGCGCTGGCAGGATTTGGTGGCTTGGCATTACTGGCTAGTGTGTTTGGAATCGTGAATACTATGTACATTTCGGTGCTGGAGCGAACGAGCCAAATTGGCTTGATGAAAGCGCTGGGGATGCGTGGTCGTGATATTGGCAAGTTGTTCCGGTATGAGGCAGCATGGGTTGGTTTGCTCGGTGGCTTGATTGGCGTTGGGCTGGCGAGTTTGGTGACGCTGCTGAACCCGGTGATTACTAATGCTTTGGGCCTGAGCGCAGGGACGAACCTACTGGTTATCAATCCGCTGCAAATCGGACTGTTGGTGTTTGGACTAGTAGTGATGGCAGTAATTTCTGGCTGGCTGCCGAGCCGCAAAGCAACAAAATTAGACCCAATTGAGGCGTTAAGGACAGAATAGGAGAGAGGTCATGATTGAACTAAAAAATGTGACAAAAGTTTACGGCAAAAAGAAAAACCAATTTACGGCGCTGAAAAATGTCAGCCTGATCATCCCAACGGGAGCTAGTGTAGCTATCTTAGGTAAATCTGGTTCAGGAAAATCGACGCTGATGCACGCGATTTCCGGGCTGGACCGGCCACAACACGGCCAGGTGATCATCGACGGGCAAGATATTTTACAGCTGAAGCCAAAGCGCGTCGATGAGTTTCGCGCCAAGAAAATCGGCTTTATCTTTCAGAGCTTTTTTGTCCAAGGCAATGAGAGCGTGGTTGATAATGTTAGTTTACCGCTGGAAATTGCGCGGCTGCCACGGAAAAAGCGGGCGCACAAAATCAATGCGGCGCTTAAGGCGGTGGATTTGTATGATAAGCGAAAAAACCGCGCTAAGGACTTGTCGGGCGGACAGAAGCAGCGCTTGGCGATTGCCCGGGCAATTGTCAGTGATCCACAAATTATCTTTGCCGACGAACCGACGGGTAACTTGGACAGTGAAACAGGTGCGAAAGTGGAAGAATTGCTGTTTGATTATAACAAGCAAAAGGGTGTAACATTGATCGTGGTGACGCATGACGCTGATCTGGCGAAAAAATGTGATCATCAAATTATCATCAAAGATGGTCGGGTTGAGCAATCAACGGTGCCAGGAGGTATAAAGCATGGACGTTAGTGCTTACGCGGAGAGCCTGGCGATTCAGCTCCGCAAAGGCTTTCTGGTGTACTGCGTACTGTTAGTGTGTGCTAAACAACCACAGTACGCTGGTGATATCGTCAAGCAACTGAGCGATTCGGACTTGATGGTAGTGGAAGGCACGATTTATCCACTACTGAGTCGTTTACAAAAATATGGCTACCTTAAGCACGAATGGCAGGAAAGCGAACAAGGACCACCGCGCAAATATTATTCACTTACTGACACTGGCGCGCAGCTAGTGGATGAGCTGACGGATCGTATCAAAATGTTGAACACTTCGCTAAAAAATATCGAGAAAGGAGCAAAGCGATGAAAGAAATAACCAGAATTCATTTGGCAAAAACGCCGTTTAGCGTGGAGGTTGATGCTAAAAAATCATTGGAACAATATCTTGATTCAATTCAGAAAAATATGCACGCTGAGCCAGAAGCGATGCGCGAAATTGAGGCACGAATGGTGGAGCTTTTGGCGGAGCGCGGCGTGTCGAAGGACGGTGTCATTAGCCACGATGATATCTTGGTGGTGCAACAACAAATGGGCGAACCGCAGGACTTTGCTGACGGTGAAATGCCAGAGACGGTTGACACAGCTGAGACGAACGCGAGCAAGCCGACCAAGCGATTGATGCGTGATCCGGATAACGCAATTTTGGGTGGCGTGTGCGCTGGGATCGCTGCCTACTGGGGAATTAATCCTTTGTGGGTACGCTTGTTGTTCATTTTCTCGCCATTTATCACCTTTGGTACTTCGCTACTGATTTACATTGTATTGTGGATCAGTATGCCAGAAGCGCAAACGGCAGCTGAAAAATTACAGATGCGGGGAGAGGAAGTGACGCTGGACAGTTTGAAAAATTTTTCTTTCACTGACAATAAAAAAACGCAGGTTAAAAATACGTTCATTAAAATTGTACAAGTAATTACTTCGTTTGTATTGATCATGATCACTTTTGGTCTGCTGGTTGCTGTACCAGTAGGGCTCTTTGCTGGCGCAAGTGTCATCAGTTGGATGGACGGTTTTGCTGCGCAGCCATGGGCTTTAGGCTTGCTGATTTCTGCACTTGTTGGCGGTGCTGCTGCGGTGACGCTGTTTGGCGTGTTGACGGCTAGCGCAATCAAGTGGAAGTTTACGCGAACGGCATTGATCGCAGTGATTATTAGTACGGTCATCGGAGCATTTTGTATCTCAAGCTCGGCGATCTTTGGCACGCAAACCTTGCGAGAGCTGGCGCGGGATGAAGAGCGTTTGACAAAAACAATGACCGTGGAGCTACCAAAGAATCTTGAAGGCGTTAAATATGCTGATGTAACCAGTAATGGTCTGGTTGATAGGCAAGTCATATCATCTCAAGAAACCAAAGTTGAAGTAAAATATTTCTCACGTAAAGATGGTAAGGCGCCAAAAGTACAAGCTGTTGTAGAAGGTGACACGCTTAAAATCAATATTGAACATGATTCGCAGTTATCTTGTTTGAATGAATCATTCTTCTGGGGTGTCCACTGTGGTGGCGTTACAAGGGTTACAGTACACGGATCTTTGCAGTTGAAGCCAGGAGATCAAGGTTCTGGTGACAGTATTCCATATCCAGGTTCATCACGGACCAATGGCGCATTTTTGTAGAGAATCAACGGTTTGATATAATAAACTCTATGAATATGAGTTGGTGGCAGGCAATTGTGCTAGGAATTATTGAGGGAATTACCGAATTCTTACCTATTTCTAGCACAGGCCACCTGACCATTGCTGAGAAATTGATGGGTATGCCCCTGGATAATGAGGGGCTGATTGCTTTTACGGCGATTATTCAAATTGGGGCCATAGCGGCGGCGGTTATTTATTTTTGGCAGGATATTCAGCGCGTGTTGATCGCGTGGTGGCGTGGTTTGTGGTGGAAACGAGCGCGACGGCAATTTGACTACAAGTACGGGTGGGCGATCATCATCGGTTCAGTGCCAATTGCGGTAGTGGGGCTGGTATTTAAAGATGAGATAGAAACGGTGCTGCGTAGTTTGTGGTTTGTGGCGGGTGCGTTGATCATCTGGAGTGGCGTGATGTGGCTGGCTGATAAGTATGCTACTACCAAGCGTGTTGAAAAGGATACGACGTGGAGAGATACGCTGGTTATTGGTTTAGGTCAGTGTCTGTCGTTAGTCCCTGGCGTGAGTCGATCTGGTGCCACGATATCAGTGGGGTTGTTGCGCGGGTTTGACCGAGTGACGGTGACGAAATTGAGTTTTTTCCTGGGGATTCCAGCGTTGGTGGCAGCGGGGCTGTTGGAAGTCGTGACTAAATACAAGCACATTTCCGGCGGTGTTGGCTGGACGTCAACCATCATTGCGACGGTGGTTTCGTTTGGTGTGGGGTACGTGGCAGTGGCATGGCTACTTAAATTCGTCCAAAACAATAATTTTCGCTCATTCATCGTCTACCGATTCGTGTTAGGATTGCTGTTGATAGTGTTACTGGGCGCGGGCATAATCTCTCACGTTTAAGCCAAAATTGGTATATAATGAGGGCATGCTAGATATCAAATTTATTCGAGAACATGCTGATTTGGTGCAAAAATCAGCACATGATAAGGGATATGCTGTTGATATTGCGACATTGTTGCAATTGGATGACGAGCGCCGCAACCTGCAAAAGCAAGTTGAAACACTGCGTGAACAGCGAAATGCAATTTCAGCCAAAATGAAAGGTGGTCGCCCAGATCAGGAGCTAATTGACCAAGGAAAGCAGCTGAAGATTGAGTTGGCAGAACGTGAAAACTACTTAAAATCAACCGAGGAAAAAGTAGCCGCAATTCTGAAAAACGTGCCAAACATCACCTTTGATGATGTGCCGCTTGGCGGTGAGGAAGACTCGGTTGAGATAAAGGCCTACGGTGAGCGTAAAACGGGCGCCAAGGATCATTTGGACTATGCTGTCAGTCGCGGTTGGGTTGATTTTGAGCGTGGTGCAAAAGTAGCTGGCGCGAAGTTTTACTATCTCAAGGGCGACCTGGCGCTGTTGGAAAATGCCGTGACACAGTTTGCGCTGGATTATGTGACGAAGCAGGGCTTTACGTTCATGACGGTGCCACACATGGTGAATATGCGCACAGCGGAAGGCGCCGGCTTTGCGCCAAAAGGTGAAGGTAGTAATGAGTATGTGGTTGAGGGCGGGGATTTGACGCTGATTGGGACGGCGGAAATGCCGCTGACTGGCTACCACGCTGATGAAATTTTGGATGAGAAAGATTTGCCCCTGCTCTACGCTGGGTATAGCCCGTGCTACCGCAGGGAAGCGGGCACGTATGGCAAGCACACACGCGGATTGTTCCGAGTACACCAATTTAACAAACTGGAAATGTATGCGTTCTGTCTGCCGGAACAGTCTAAGGAGATTCATGAAAAGATCCTCAGTGTCGAGGAAGCGTTGTGGCAGCAAATTGGTATTTCGTACCACGTGGTAAATATCGCGGCGGGCGACTTGGGCGCGCCAGCTGCTAAAAAGTATGACATTGAATATTGGTCGCCAGTTGATCAGACCTACCGCGAGCTGACGAGTTGCTCAAATTGTACGGACTATCAAGCGCGCGGTTTGAATATTCGGGTGCGGCGAGCGGACGGTAGCATTGAGTCGGTCCACACCTTAAACGGTACGGCAGTTTCGTTGGCGCGGTCATTGGTGGTAATTTTGGAAAACTTCCAGAACGAGGACGGCAGTTTGACAGTGCCAGAAGTGTTGCGACCGTATATGGGCGGACGTGAGCGAATTTAGTAAAATGCATGGTATAATGTAGGTATAACGAAGGAGGGATATGATTACCAATCTGACAATCACTGGTGTAAAGTACGAACTGAATGACACGACCAAACGGTATATTGAGAAAAAAATTGGCCCATTGGATCGGTTTTTGCCACGTCACGCTCGTAAAAGCGTTACGGCAGATGTGAAGATTAAGCAAATTGATAACCCTGGCGGCAATAAATATGAGGTTGAAGTTATCATCAATGTCCCGGACAAGGTCATCACCGCCAAAGACTCAACGATGAACGTGCTGGCAGCCGTAGATATCGTCGAGACCAAGCTGAACGGGCAATTGCGTCGCTACAAGGACGACACGTTGGCGCACGTTGGCCGTAGTCGTGGTGTGTTGGCAAAGTTTAAGCGCAGTTTTCGTCGCGGATGAATTGGTTAGTATCGCTAAAATCAGAAAACACCATATATATGGTGTTTTCTCTTTAATTTTAGGCCAAAAAAGGTTACAATAGAAAGAGTTTTGAAAATGTCCGAAAGCGAGGGAGTTTTAAGGTTATGGCAATGACACAACAAAAAGCGCTGAGTAAAGTTTTTGGTGATCCGCAGAAGAAGATTTTGAAGCGGCTGGAGAAGCGCGTTGCAGTAATTAACGGTCTGTCTGAAAAGTATGAAAAACTGTCAGATGAGGAATTGCAGGCGCAGACAGAAGCGCTGAAAAAACGGCTGACGAAGAAGAATGTAACGCTGGATACGATTTTGCCAGATGCCTTTGCAGTGGCGCGTGAGGCGGCCAAACGCGTCATCGGTGAGCGTCCATATGACGTTCAGTTAATCGGTGGTATGGCGCTTCACGAAGGCAATGTAGCTGAGATGAAGACTGGTGAAGGTAAAACCTTGGTGGCGACGCTGCCGACCTATCTGAATGCGCTGGAAGGCAAGGGTGTTCACGTGGTGACCGTTAACGATTATCTGGCGCAGCGTGACGCTGGCTGGATGGGCCAGGTGTATGACTTTTTGGGCTTGACGACGGGTGTGATTATCAACGAAGCGTCGTTTGTCTATGATAAAAATTATGATAATGAGCATCATGACGATCCGCGCATGCGCAAGCTCCGCCCGGTTACGCGTAAAGAGGCCTATGCGGCTGACATTACGTATGGCACCAACAACGAGTTTGGTTTTGACTATTTGCGCGATAACATGGTCAACGACATGGATTTGCTCAGGCAGCGCGAGCTGAACTTTGCCATCGTTGACGAGGTGGACTCCATTCTGATCGACGAAGCGCGTACGCCACTGATCATCTCGGCACCAGCAGCGGAGAACCCAGACAATTACTACACGTTCGCTAAAGTTGCCAGTAAATTAGTGCCAGACGACTATGTTTTGGACGAAAAGCGCCGCAGCGTAGCCCTGACCGACGAGGGTGTGGAGAAAGTCCAAAAACTGTTGGGTATAAAAAATTTGTACACGCCAGACCATGTGCGTAGTGTGTATCACATGGATCAGGCACTGCGAGCACAAACATTGTTCAAGCGTGACAAAGATTACGTGGTGACTAATGATGGCGAAGTGATCATCGTCGATGAACACACCGGTCGTTTGATGCAAGGACGCCGTTACAACGAAGGTTTACACCAGGCAATTGAGGCCAAAGAAGGTGTGCCAGTGCTGGAAGAAAGCATGACGTTGGCGACCATTTCGTTCCAGAACTATTTCCGTTTGTACAATAAACTTTCCGGTATGACTGGTACGGCGTTCACCGAGGCGGAAGAGTTTCAACAAATTTATTCACTGGACGTTATCCAGATTCCACCGAACAAGCCAGTGATTCGCGATGACAAAGAAGACCTGATTTTCAAGACCGAAAAGGGTAAGCTGAAAGCAGTGGCCGAAGCCATCAAAGAGTATCACAAGCAAGGTCGGCCGGTGCTAGTTGGTTCTGGCTCGATTGCCAAGAACGAGCAGATTGCCAAATATTTGGAAAAAGAGGGCATCAAGTTTGAGATTTTGAACGCTAAGAATAATGAGCGCGAGGCGGCTATCATCGAGAAAGCTGGTGAAAAGGGCGCGATTACGCTAGCGACAAACATTGCTGGACGCGGTACCGACATCAAGCTCGGCAAGGGAGTCAAGGAATTGGGCGGACTGGTGGTGATCGGTTCTGAGCGCCACGAATCACGCCGCATTGACAATCAGCTGCGCGGTCGTGGTGGTCGTCAGGGCGACCCGGGTGAGACGCAGTTCTATGTGTCGACCGAAGATGATTTGATGCGAATTTTCCAAGGCGAGCGCATTGCGGCGTTGATGGACCGGCTGGGCGTCGACGAAGAAACGCCAATTCAAAACCGCGCTGTGTCCAAGACATTGGAAGCAGCCCAGAAGCGTGTCGAAGGCTACAACTTTGATACGCGCAAAAATGTTGTTCAGTATGACAACGTCATCAATCGTCACCGTCGTGTGGTGTATGTCATGCGCCGCAAGATTTTGGAAGGCGATAATATTAAGCCGGAAATTGAACGCTTGCTCAAAGAAAAAGTGAACGATTCGACACAGCTGCCGCTCAAGAATAATCCTAATTTTGTGAAAGAATTTGCTGCAGTTATCCCGGTTGATGAGGGAGCCCTGGCAAAGGCTGGCTCAGAGAAGAAAGATAAATCTCGCGTCCAAAAGGTGATGAAGCTGGCGCGTGAAGCGTATGCGGCGAAAGAGGAAGAAATTGGTGACGAAAACTTGCGTGGTGTTGAGCGAGAAGTCTACATGGCAGTGCTCGATACCTTGTGGATGCAGCACTTGGAAAACATGCAGCACCTACGCGAAGGCATTCACTGGCGCAGCGTTGGTCAGCGTGATCCATTGGTTGAGTATCGGTCAGAGTCACAAAAATTGTTCACGAGTTTGCAGAACAATTTGCGAGACGAAGTCTTGAGTACCATCTTCCGGGTACGCAAAGCTGACGCAACAGTGCAGCAATCACAAGATGATGAATACGACACTGAGCTTACTCGACTCGCTGAAACTGCTGTCGAGAAAGGTGTCAATGAGATCACATCTGGCGAAAAGAACCGCGATGATGATTTCTCAGTCAAAAAGGCCAAAACTGCTTCTGAAGCAAATCGCGCCAAAAATGCAGCGCGCAAGAAGAAAAAAGCACAGCGCCAAAACCGCAAAAAGAATCGGAAATAATCCATGAAGCACACAGTTGAAGAAGTACGACTAAAGAACGGTGCTCGGGGTTTGTTGATTGATGTGCCAGACGCTACGGTGATGAGCTTTCAGTTTCATTTTCGGGCGGGCAGCCGTTACGTGCGCGACAAAGACATCTATGAGACGGCGCACATCATGGAGCACATGTCATTTGGTGCTAATGAAAAATTCCGTTCACAGGCATTGTATGACCAAGAATTCGTCAAAAACGGCGCGTATTATAACGCCTATACGACAGAATATTCCATGGGGTATGAAGCATTTTGTGCTGATTTTGAATGGGACAGGGTGTTGGAATTGCAGCGGTTGGCTATCACGGTACCGCGTTTTAATGCCGAAGAATTGGAAGCCGAAAAAGGTAATGTGCGCTCAGAGTTGACAGGCTATCTGAACAATCACAACCGCGTGATGTGGCCGCGGGTGCAACAGGCGTTGGGTGAAGATATTTTGACGTACAATCAGCGACTCAAGACGATTGCTAACGTGACGTTGAAAGATATCAAAGAACACCACCGTCGAACACACACTTTGAAGAATATGCGCTTTGTGATCGCTGGTAAAATGACGGGGCGCAAGTCGCGCATCAAAGAGGCGCTGGAGGCTTGGCAATTGGAAGAGGGCGAACGCTTTGAAATTCCGCAGGACAATTTACACAGCGCCGGACCTCTGTTGATCAGGCGTAAAGAAGCTTCCAATCTGACATTTGGTTGGTCGATGATCGTGCCTCGTGAGATCAGCAATTCTGAAGCTGACGCTATGGGCTGTTTGAACCACATTTTGACTGGGACGTTTAATTCTCGCATTTTCGGGGCGGCCCGCAAGCGAGGACTGGCATATAGTATTTTTAGTGATACTTCGGTTGGATTTTATGACTCGGCATGGGATTTTACCGGTCAGGTCAACTTGGAGACGGCCGAAGAGCTGTTTGATATCATCGTCAGTGAATTAAAGCGTGTGCTAAACGGTAAAATTTCCGCTGAAGATATCGAAAGTGCCAAGTCCTACTCTTTGGGGCGTTACCAAATGGGCGCGCAGACTGTTTCTCAGATCAGTAATTTTTATACCGGTCGCTATTTCTCAGATGATTTCGTGAAGGATTATACTGGGGTGCCAGCAGCGATTTTGGCAGTGACTGATGAAAAAATTGTGCAAGTGGCGCGTGAATTTTTCCAGGCTAACACCTGGGTGTTGGCTGGGGTGAGCTGTGGTGAAAAAGAACTACTGGAACGTATCCAAGAAAAGCTGGGAGCATTGTTCTAAGATGAAAATTGTTATTGCAGGATATGACGTAGAAGGTAGGTCGAGCTACGCGTATTTTCAGCGCAAGTTTCCAGATGCACAGTTGATGATAGTTGATGAACGAGAGCTGTCTGATGTGCCAGCGGGCGCTGAGGCCCACACTGGCGCAGGGGTATTTTCTGATCAGTTTTATGACGTTGATATGGTAGTGAGAACGGCTGGATTGCCGCCAAGCCGCATCAAGACCAGTGGTACTATATGGTCGGCGACCAATGAGTTTTTCGCACAGTGTTCAGCGCCCATCATCGGCGTGACGGGGACAAAGGGTAAGGGGACAACTTGTAGTTTGATCACCAGTATACTGCGCACTGCTGGCAAAACAGTCCATCTTGTTGGAAATATTGGTGTTCCATCGTTGGACGTGCTGCCACAGATTCAGCCAGATGATATCGTGGTGTATGAATTGAGCAGTTTTCAGTTGTGGGATTTGGAAAAATCTCCGCACGTTGCAGTCGTCTTGATGATTGAGCCAGACCATCTGGACAGGCACGATGATTTTGCTGATTATCTTGACGCAAAATCGCATATTGCCAAATTTCAAACGGCTCAAGATAGTATTATTTACAACAGGAACAATCAGTTCAGCCAGCAGATCGCTGCCAAGTCACCAGCGCGTCAGTTGTCATATCCGATTGATTTATCAGTGGACATGCAACACGCTCTCAAATTGCCAGGCGCGCACAACCAGGAAAATGCTAGCGCGGCAGTGTTGGTGGCTAAGACGGTGGTGCCGGAGTTGTTAGATGACGTGATTTGTCAGGGGTTTGCCGGTTTTACGGGCTTGCCGCATCGGCTCAAATTTGTGGCAGAAAAACGAGGAGTGAAATTTTATGATGACAGTATCTCGACGACGCCAGGCAGTGCAGTGGCTGCGCTGCGGTCATTTCAGCAGCCAAAGGTGATGATTCTTGGTGGAGCAGACAAAGGCGGTGATTACACGGAGTTGGCCGAGGAATTAGCACGCTCACAGTCACTAAGAGGAGTGATTGTCAGTGGTGGCAATGCTGATGATATTGCAAAAGCGTTGCAAAAAGCTGGACTACCAGATGCGACAATAGTGCAAAAGGGCGTGATACCGATGACCGAAGTGGTGCAGTGTGCCTTGGATATCGCTCAACCGGGAGATGTTGTAATTTTGAGTCCAGCTGCCGCCAGCTTTGACCAATACGCAAACTATACAGCCCGTGGTGAAGCCTTTGTTGAGGCGGTGGCGGGCATATAACACACGAATCTGATGGTATAATGAGTTCTATGCAGCCATTGAAAAAACGTATCCAATCCCTCCGCAGCGACGTCATGCAGGCTAAACAAGCATTGCAATTTGATGCGCTTGCCGAAGAATTGGCGGTATTGGAAGAGCAATTAAATCAGCCCGAAATTTGGAATAATCCTGATCATGCTCAGTCGGTTGCCAAAAAGGCAGCTGCGTTGCGTCAAACGGTGCAACCGTGGCAGGTGTTGGGTGTTCAGTTGGATGATTTGCTGGAGCTGATGGAATTGGGGGATGATGACTTATTGGACGAGTTTACCAAGCAAATAGATGCTCTGGAGACGGAATTCTCGGCCCGCAAGACAGATCTATTGTTTAGCGGGAAATATGATGGCCGCGAGGCGGTGGTTCGTATTTCGGCGGGTGTTGGTGGCTTGGATGCCCAAGATTTTGCGCAGATGCTGGAGCGTATGTATTTGCGGTGGGCGGAACGATCTGGCATGAAAACTGACGTTTTGGAGCGGTCTACGAATGATGATGGCGGTTTGAAAACCGTTGTGTTGGAAATATCGGGACCGTTTGCGTATGGTAAATTGCGCTCAGAAAATGGTGTGCACCGGCTGGTGCGCCTCAGTCCGTTTAATGCCGATAATTTGCGCCAGACTAGCTTTGCACTGGTTGAGGTGCTGCCAAAAATTGATACGCCAGACGAAGTGGATATTGATCCGAGTGATTTGAAGATAGACGTTTACCGCAGTGGTGGCAAGGGTGGACAGGGAGTGAATACGACTGACTCAGCAGTTCGTGTCACGCACGTACCGACGGGAATAGTGGTGGCGATTCAAAATGAGCGCAGTCAGATTCAAAACAAAGAAATGGCGTTGAAAATTTTGCGCTCGAAATTACTGGCGATGCAACTGGAGCAGCACGCCGACAGCTTGTCAGATCTCAGGGCTGGTGAATCAGCTAACTGGGGTAGTCAAATACGAAATTATGTGCTGCATCCGTACACTTTGGTTAAAGATACTCGGACTAAGCATGAAGACCGGGACACGCAGGGCGTACTGGACGGTAAGATTGATGATTTTATGACGGCGTTTCTTAGCCAAAATGCGTCGAAAGACGAATAATATTTAGCCACCAAATATCCTTGACTTTTTAGCAATCAAGTGCTATCATTTGAATATGAAGGTGTTGGATTTTCAAAAGGTTCAGGAGATTGATTCTCATATTCAAGATTTATTGAGTGAGTTGAGCACGCTCTACCGTGAGCGTAATGAGATTTTTTCCGGTGCAGATAAGGAAGCCAAAGCAAACAAAAATCGTCGTATTGCAAAGCAACCAACGACCACTTTGGAGAACCTGGATTTTTCGACATTCGACTTAAGCCTCAAAGATTAGGCCAGAGCAGAAGCACTATACTCGCGCTTTTTGACAAAAAGTGTTACACTAGTACCGTATGATTCTGTTGGATAGGGTTACAAAGAGTTACACCAAGACAGGCAAGCCTGCCATCAACCGCGTTAGCGTGCATGTGAAGGCCGGGGAATTTGTCATTTTGGTTGGTACGAGCGGTGCTGGTAAATCAACATTATTGAAATTATTAACACGTGAAGAAAAGCCTTCAAGTGGCAAAATTGTTGTTGGCGGCATTGATTATGACACGCTCAAAGACAAGCACATTCCGCTGCTGCGCCGAAAAATTGGCGTCGTCTTTCAGGATTTTAAGCTGCTACCAAACCGAACGGTGTTTGAAAATGTAGCCTTTGCGCTGGAGATTGCTGGGATGACCAACCGTGAGATCAAATCAACCGTGCCAAAAGTTATTGAACTAGTCGGACTTAAAGGTAAGGAGAAGAACTTCCCGCATCAGCTATCTGGTGGTGAGCGTCAGCGAGTGGCGATCGCCAGGGCAGTGGTTCGGCAGCCAAAGATTTTGATCGCTGACGAGCCGACAGGTAACCTTGATCCAAAGCACAGCTGGGACATCGTACGGTTGCTGGAAAAGATTAATAAATATGGCACCACAGTGCTGCTGACCACGCATAATGTTGATATTGTGAATAAGTTGAAACGACGGGTGATTACCATTGATCATGGTAAAATTACGTCTGACCAGGCGAGAGGAACATATAAGCAATAATGGCCAAGAAAAAGACAAACGCAAACGCAAAAGCAATGCAGCGCAACAAAATGAAACAGCGGCGAACCTTAGCTTTTGTTCGCATGTTGCGTTACGGTGTTAATAACTTTAGCCGTAATGCTTGGCTGACGGTTGCAGCGACGGCGGTCATGAGCGTGACTTTGCTGATTATCTTTGTGACTGTGGCGGCACAGCGCATTTTAGTAAATACGACCGAAACCATCACCCAAAAGGCGAATATCTCAATTTACCTCAAGGGATCTGTTTCTGAAAAAACTGTTAACGAGTTGACGGACAAGATCAAAAAATTGGATAACGTAACAGGGGTGACGTACATTTCTGCGGAGCAAGCGCGCCATGAGCAAGCCCAGCGTTACAAAGACAATGTAGAAGCGCTGGAAGCTATTCGTGAAGCAAGCAATGAACTGCCAGCAACACTGCAGGTTTCGGTGAAAGATCTGAACAATTATTCTTCATTGAAGCATTTCGTTGGTTCTGATGAGACCTATCTTGCCAACAAAGACCAGCGTCGACAACCGTCATTCACTGGTGATCGCCGCCAGGCCATTGAAACAATCGGTGGTTGGGTGCGTGTGGCAAGCATTGGTGGATCGATTGCCACTGTGGTGTTTGTGCTAATTTCTTCACTGGTGGTGTTTAACACTATTCGTATGGCCATCTTCAACCGTAAGAGCGAGATCCAGATGATGAAGCTCATCGGTGCTGAGCGCAGTTTCATCCGCGGACCGTTTGTGGTTGAGGCGATTATGTATGGATTTATCGCTGCGGTGATCGCTACGGCAGGGGGTTATGGCCTGTTGGCGTTCGCCAAGGAGCCGATGCGTAAATGGTTGCCAATTGATACGTTACTTCAGGATCTGACACCGTATGTTGGGTTAGTGCTACTGGCTATGATCGTAATTGGTGGTTTAATTGGTACGATTTCGTCGTGGGTTGCGACCCATAAATACCTCAAGATTTAAGTCACATAAAACTTGGTTGACATGTGGATAGTGCTTATGCTATTATGGTATATAGTATGAAGCAACGGTCCACCACACCAGTTTCGCACAAACAAGCCACCAAAGTAGCCTTGGTGGTGATGGCTGCCGTCGTTGCCGGAGCAGGGATTTTTCAGACCGCTGGCACGGTTTTTGCGCGAGATTATGAGGCAGAAATTAGGGCTAAACAACAAGAAGCCAATAACTACAATTCACAGGCGGCTCGCTTGGGCGAGATGGCGGCGACTCTGGAAGAGGAATTGAACCGTTTGACTGCGCAGGTGAACGCGTTGCAATCTCAAATCATTGAAAGCCAAAATAAGATTGACTCCCTTAAGGAAGAGATCAAGAATAACGAAGCGGCCATCAACAGGAACCGTAAGACAATGGGTCAGATCTTGTCTGACATGTATGTTGATGATCAGATTTCTCCGCTGGAAATGCTGGCTAGCTCAGAGAACATCGGTGATTTTATCGACAAGCAAGAACAGCGCAGCAGCTTACAGGGCTCATTGAATGACAAAATCAAGGAAATCAAGCGTTTGCAAAAGAAATTGCAGGACAATAAGGCGGCCGTTGAGCGTACACTGAAGGACCAGGAAACTCAAAAGGCTCAAATGGCGGCTAAGCAGGCTGAACAGGCGAAATTGGTGAATGATACAAAGAATGACCAGGCGGCCTACTCATCTTTGGCGTCACAGCGCAATAGCGAAATTGCGAAATTGCGTGAGCAGCAGGCTGCAGAAAACTTGCGTAGTTTGCCACGAGGTAGCGTGCCATCTGGTACGCCTGGTGGTGGTGGCTACCCAGGTGCTTGGGCAAATGCGCCGTTGGATGCCTATGTTGACCCATGGGGGTTGTATACCCGTCAGTGTGTAAGCTACGTTGCCTGGAAGGTTCACAGCACTGGTCGTTATGTGCCGCATTTCGGCGGGGCTGGTAATGCTAACCAGTGGCCATCAACCACATCCCGTCATGGTATTTCGAACGGCAGCACCCCACGAGCAGGGGCAGCAGCGGTGATAATGGGTGGTGCATATGGTCACGTGATGTATGTTGAGTCGGTAAATGGCGACGGTACCATCACGGTTAGTGACTATAACTTGGGCTGGGATGGTCTGTACCGCAATTATAAGCGCTCATCGTCTGGACTTGTCTACATCTACTTCTAAGATTTGATGCCGCTCATGCTATAATGGTTCTATGAGCAAGGAGAAAACACGAAACGCTCAGCTGTTTGCGTGGGCGGTAGTTATAGCAGTGGTTAGTTTTATCGCGGGTGCGCGGTCGGATCAGATATTTGTGGCGATTGCACCAAAGCTTGGTGTGCGATATAGCGCCGAGCGGCTTGATACGGAGCGGATTCAAGAGACGTATCGACAGTTGAAAGCGCAGTATGATGGAAATCTGGATACTGATAAATTGATCAATGGCGCGAGTCGCGGTCTGGTGGCGGCTACTGGTGATCCGTACACGACATTCATGGACGCTGAGGAAGCCAAAGAATTTGAGAAGAGTCTGAATGGTAATATCGGTGGTGGCATTGGCGTGGAGATTGGTTTGAGAAATAATCGGCCGACAGTAGTCAGGGTGCTACGAAATAGTCCAGCGGAGGAAGCTCAAGTCAAGGCTGGCGATATCATTATTGCTGTAAACGACAACTCAGTGGCGGATGCTACTACCGAACAGGTGGTGGAAAAGATACGCGGGGAAGTGAACACTACAGTGAAGCTGCAAGTACTTCGTAATTATCAACGACTAGAAATGTCGATGACGCGTAAGCAAATCACCGCACCAGCCGTGGAACATGATATTGTTGACGGTGTTGGCATCTTGAAAGTGTACCGATTTGGTGAGGAAACGGGTACGTTAGCGCGCGCAGCGGCTGAGGCTTTCAAGCAAAACAATGTCCAGAAGGTTATCGTAGACCTTCGCAGTAACCCTGGCGGAACGGTGACGGCGGCTCAGGCGCTGGCTGGGCTGTGGCTGGACAACCAAGACATCATGACGGAGCGGCGTGGCGACAAGGTTGTCAAAACAGTCAAATCAACAGGCAAGCCACTACTGCAAGACATTAAAACAGTGGTGCTGATCGATAGGTCGAGTGCCAGTGCCAGTGAAATAGTAGCGGGTGCACTGCAAGAGTATGGCAAGGCGAAACTGCTGGGAGAGAAGAGCTACGGTAAGGGTAGTGTACAGCAATTGATCAAATTGCGTGATGGTGCACAGCTCAAAGTTACGGAAGCGCGTTGGTATACGCCAAAGGGTCACACTATTGACAAGACAGGTATTGAGCCAGACGAGAAGGTGGGTTTGACCGCTAATGATATGAATTTTGGCAAAGATCCACAGATGGACGCCGCCAAAAAGCTGTCCTGGTAAACGCTTGTGTTTTTCTGATGCGGGCGTTAGAATAAAGATAGTATGAACGCAAAGAGGAAAATATTATTAGTAGAGGATGACATGGCGCTGGCTGCTGTGTATCGCGCCAGGCTGGAGCTAGAGGGCTTTGATATCAAGGAAGTGCACAATGGTGAGGATGCGCTGTCCGCAACAGTTGAATATAAGCCAGATTTGATTTTATTGGACGCAATGATGCCAAAAATCAGTGGTTTTGACGTGTTGGATATTCTGCGCAATACGCCAGAAACTGCTAATGTACGCATCATCATGTTAACAGCACTGAGCCAGCCAAAGGACAAAGAACGAGCTGAAGGCTTGGGAGTTGATGAGTATTTGGTAAAGTCGCAAGTTGTTATTGGTGATGTGGTTGCGCGGGTGAAGCACCACTTGGGGATGACAGAATAAACCTAGTTAGTATATAAAATAGTCGCCATGGAAGCGACTATTTTTATGATGCTAGCCTTGTAATAGGCTGAGGTTTTTTAGGCTTAGCCTACGCAAACTTGTGTGCGGCGTTCGGTTTTACCAGTAAATTTCTGCTTTTTGACTTTCTTAAAGCTAACCACGCCGTCTTTAGCTGCGTGAATAGTGTAGTTACGGCTCATGTATGTACCGTCACCAGCAATCTTGGTGGCACCAGTCTGACGTACCAGCACTTCACCAGCGTTGACTTTTTGGCCGCCAAAGCGTTTCACACCCAAACGCTGACCAGCATTGTTGTGGATGTTCTTGCTTGAGCCACCAGCTTTAACCTTTGACATTTGCTAAACTCCTTATAGTTTCTATAAACAATCCTTACTAGTATAGACCACTACTAGTGTAATGTCAAGAAGCTAGGTGGTTTTTAATAGTAATATTTCACGCACTACGACTTGGTCGGATCGGGAATATATGAGGGGCGGCTGTTGTAGGGTGTAGCCGAGTGCCTCTAGGTTTTGGACGAGCGGCAGATGAGTTAGTTTGCGGTTGGCATCACGCCAAGCAGGTACGGCGATGCACAGTGTGGTACCGGGTGTCAGTTGACTGTGAATATTGCGTAAAAAGTTGGTGATGATGTGATTGCAATTGCCGGTTACTTCGTGGAGCTTTTTGGGACTTGGTGGCGCGGAGAAAGGTTGTCCGAGGTAGGTTTCACAGACCACGGCATCAAGCTGTTGGGCTTTTGGCCACTGATGAGTCATGGCATCAGCTTGTTCGAGGCTACGTACCGTGCCGGTGATATGGTACTTGCTTTGTAACCAGGCTAGATTTTCTGTCGTATAATCAATCATTTTTTGACTGAGGTCGCTACCGCAGACGTCATACCCTTTGAGCAAAGCTTCCTGGAGAACGGTGCCTGTGCCGCAAAAAGGGTCAAGAATGGTTGCTCTTGTAGTATTGCCGGCAGCTAAGTTTACCATGATTTGTGCCAATTTTGGCGGCAACATGCCGACGAATGCGTCACGGCGTGGCCGGTTGCGGTCACGGCGGGCATAAGCGGTGATGTTTTGCGCACCATTACTTTCAGCAATGAGGATGACGCCGTCGTCGGTCTTGATGATGAATAATTCACATTTTTTGGGGCTAAGCCCAAGCTTATTGTTGTGTGAGGTGGCGGTCGATAGTTCTGTAGTGGTGTTTGGAATGAGCCGCAGACTGACGCCATGTTTTTTCATGGAAGTTTTGAGTAACAGGCCAATTTTCTGCAGCTGGCGAGGCGAGGTTGATAGTCCATAGGCACTGATGCCAAGGGTGATTTTTCCGCCGACTGCCAGCAGTTGGTTGACATAAGTATGCGTAATCCAATGAGAAGCTTGCTCCAGGGTCGGGCGGTTGTCGGCTGGGAGAGTGTGGATGACTTTGCCGCATTTGAGTGATCCGCCAAGGGAATCGATTGACAGCCCATCAGTGTTAACAACAGCGGCGCTGTGGCTGACGGCACGAACATGTGATTTTCCAAAAATGGCTTCTAACTCTGCGATTGATAACTTCGGCAAGCGCCCTAATATTGCTACGAACATATCTATAGTATATCAGGCTCATGATATAATGGAGAGGTATGTTTTCTGGGAAAATTTCGAAGGTGTTGAAAACGCTGAAATCGCCGCGTATAATCATAAGTCTTATCACGTTGTTGGTTTTGGCAGCAATCATCTATTTATCGCGTCATGAATTACTGCGAGCATGGGAGCTGTTGGGTACGGCTAATGTTGGGCTATTGGCCTTGCTGCTGCCGGCGCAGATCATTGTGTATTATGCTGGTGGCGAAATGATTTTTTCCTATCTGCGTGACAGAAAGCTCATCAAGCATGTGTCGCGGCTGGAGCAAGTGCGAATTGCGCTGGAGCTGAATTTGGTAAATCACATCTTTCCGTCGGGCGGGGTGAGCGGTATTTCCTACACGACATGGAGGATGAGCAAGCTCGGCGTGAGCTCGGCGCGTTCGACGTTTGCGCAACTACTGAGATATGTGACAGGGTTTTTGTCAATGCTGGCCATGATGATTGTGGCGGTCGTATTTTTGGCAGTGGACGGTCGCATCAACCGGTATATTGTGGCATCGAGTTTCCTGGTTGTGGTGGTTGTGCTGAGCCTGACCTTTGCCATCATTTACATGTTTTCTTCTCGTCACAGGATGCACAAGGCGGCGCGCCGAATTGCGCGAGGTCTTAACGCCATCACCAAATGTGTGACATTTGGCATGCAGCGTCAGCTGGTTCAAGTAGAGCAGATGGATGCTTTTTTCTCTGATATGCACGACGATTTTTCAGAGCTGATGCAAGATAAACGATTGATTGTGAAGCCGTTTTTGTGGGGAATTGTGTACGCATCGTTTGATATTTTGATGTTTATGCTGGCTTTTTGGTCACTGGGGGCTTCGGTCAACCCAGCGGTTCTGTTGATTGGTTATATTGCGGCGGGCTTTGCCGGAATTATCATTTTTACGCCAGGCGGTGCAGGTGTGTACGAAACGATTATGATTCTGTTTTTGAGCATGACTGGTACGCCGCCAAACATTGCCATCGCAGGTATCATACTGACGCGTGTCATCTTGCTCATGGGGACAATTGTCCTCGGGTATATTTTCTATCAGCACGCGCTAATCAAATACGGTAAGCCTCGCCGTGACTCCTAAATTTAGCGTCAGTGAATTTTTGGCGGTCGTCAACCAGTCGCTGGAGATGGCTTTTGGCTCAGTGCAAATTGAAGGTGAGGTCAGCTCGTTTAAGGTCAATCACCAAAAATACGTTTTCTTTGACCTGAAAGATGATGACGGTACGGTCAATTGCTTTATGACGGTGTGGCAGCTGAGAATGCCAATTCATGATGGTATGCGAGTTGTGGTACGGGCAGTGCCGAAGGTGACTGACTGGGGCAGATTTAGTTTGACAGTGCAATCAGTCCAACTAGTGGGTGAAGGAAATCTACGTAAAAGCTTTGAACTGCTGCGCAAAAAGCTGTCAGATGAGGGGTTATTTGATGATTCTCGCAAACGATTGTTACCGTCCCGACCGCAACATGTGGCGGTTGTCTCCAGCACTAATTCGGCGGGGTATGCTGATTTTATGAAAATTGCTAATGAGCGCTGGGGCGGGGTTCGGTTTAGCGTGGTGAACGTGATGGTGCAGGGCGAAACGGCGGCAGATCAGATCATTAGGGCGTTTGAAAAAATCGAGAGTTTGGCGGAGCTGTCAGAGGTGATAGTGGTGATTCGTGGCGGTGGTAGCGCTGATGATTTGAGCGTGTTCAACGACGAGCTGCTGGTGCGGAAACTTGCGTCTAGTCGAGTGCCGGTTTTGACAGGGATTGGTCATGAAATTGATACGACATTGTGCGATCTTGCGGCTGATGTACGAGCATCAACGCCAAGCAATGCAGCGCAGCTATTGCTGCCGGATAAACAAGATATGATTCGGTCGATCAAGCACCAGCTTCGCGGTGCAGCGCTGCAAACAGTACGGGCGATTGACACGGAATTGGAACTGGTACAAACGGTGCGCAGTACCGCTCTAGACAGTTGGCGTCAGCGGGTTGACGAGCTGCTGGGAGATGTGCAGTCACGCATCAGGTTGATTAGTGAATACGATCCAGAATTAGCACTAGCCCGGGGGTATGCTATGATCAGGGGTAATTGTGCAGTCGGGGAAGTGATTGAAATACAAACTAACAAAGCTTTGATGAAAGCGAGGGTTGAAGCATATGCAGAACGAAGCAACGATTAACGAACTATTGGAGCAGCTGGACAAAGAAATGGCGTGGTTTCATAGCGATGAGTTTCGGCTGGAAGAGGCGCGCGAGCGGTTTCTGGCTGTCAAAAAAGTGGCGGAGCAGGCAGAAGAGCAGCTGCTGAATATGAAAAATGAGATTGAATTGTTGAGTGAGTGATGCACCATGGAAGTGATAATTATTTGTGGGCTGATAGTATTTTTGGTATTTGGGCTGACGGCGTTCATTGGTGCGCCGTATGTGCCAACGCGCCACACTGATATTCATAAACTGTTGAGGGATGAACTGAGGCTGGCCAACGATGACATCGTGCTAGATGTGGGGTCAGGTGATGGCGCTGTGTTACAAGAAGTGGCGAGGACCGGTGCTCAGGCTATTGGCTATGAAATTAACCCATTTTTAGTACTAGCGTCTCGCTGGCGGCTAAGAAAACATGCCAAGAACGTGCATATCAAATGGACGAATGCGTGGACGACGCAGCCTGCCGAGCACATCACGGTGATATATGCGTTTGGTGCAGGGCTGCATTTGAAGAAAATTCATCAATTGGCTCGGCAACAGGCGACCCACCAGGGTAGACCGTTACGATTGGTTAGTTATGGCTATACACTGGATACTACCAAAGACGACCGGTTATTGAAAGAAGCGGGACCATATTTTCTATACGAAATACGTCCTGACTTTACAGGAGACAAAGCATAAGCTATAATGCAACATATGAAAAGAAGACAATTTGAACAGGGGTCAATCAACGGCTGGATGGTCGGCACGATTGGTTTTTTGGTGTTAACGTTAATTGCTGGTGCTGTGGCGGCTTGGATGTTCGTGGAATACACACGAGAGAAGACTGGCGTTGACGCAAAGGTCGCCAGTGCGGTTGCCAAAGGTAAAAATGAACAAGCGGAGCTTGACCAGAAGCGATTTTCCGAAGAGGCTAAGAACCCACGTGTTGAATTTGTTGGGCCAAATGAATTTGGTCGAGTCTCATTTATGTATCCAAAAACTTGGAGTGCATATGTTGACCAAGATGGTACCGACCGCGGTGACTACAAAGCGTACCTACATCCGGGCACTGTGCCGCCAGCACGCTCAAACACCAGCCGCTTTGCGGTTCGTTTGGAAGTGCTAAACAGCGACTTTGACAAGGTGTTGAGTCAATATGCCAACCAGTTGAAGAAAGGCGAATTGACATCAAGTAGTGTTGAATTTAACGGTAACGCAGCTACTCGCTTGGACGGCGCTTTCTCTAAAGAATTGCGCGGTTCAGTGGTCTTGATGCGAGTGCGAGACAAAACGATTCGTTTTTCTACTGACGCTGACGTCTTCAAGCCAGATTTTCAGGCAGTTCTCGACACGGTTAAGTTTGTTCAGTAACACGCCAATTGCTATACTATAAATAGGTATGGCGGAGGTAAGATGGAATAATGCTGAATTTGGGCAGCTGCCAAGTGTAGCGGTGGCTGCGCATGAATTGAAGTCTCCGTTGGCACTCATCAGACAACTGAGTCTACTGCTGGAAGAAGAATCGTTAGATGAAGCTGAAACGCGTCGGATTGTCCGGCAATTGTCGAATATCAGTGATCAGTCGTTGGCGTTGGTACAGGACTTGGCGCAAACGGCTCACTTGTCACCAACGTTATTTCCTCTGGAGCCCATCAACCCACTGGCGTTGTGTCAGCAAATGGCCATGGTATTACACCCGATGTTGCGTTTGTACGGTCAATCTATCGTCTGGCCTAAAAAACAGTCAGCAAAGCATTTGGTGGTGGCAAACAGGGCGTTATTGTCGCGGATTTTAGCTAACTTTTTGAACAATTCGCTCAAATACAGCGAAAAAGATATGCCCATACGAGTGACGATTCGCCAAATTGGCTCGACATTGAGGATCTTGATCCGTGACCACGGCCCCATGATAAGTCGTGCTGATTATGCGCGACTTGTTAGTGAGATGGAGCAGCGAAAATCAGTTCGCACACGCCCTGACAGCAGTGGTTTGGGCGTATATGTGGCGTCGCAATTTGCAAAAGCCATGGGCGGAACCATTGGTTTGATCAGGCATCGTGATGGGCTGACGTTTTATGTAGAACTACCCATAAGCCAACAGATGAGTTTGCTATGAAAAAGGTGCTGATTGTTGAGGACGATCCAGTGTGGGCGAAGCTGATGCAGTATTATATCTCAGAGACTGGCGCTGAGTCGCAGGTTGTTATTGCGCCGGGACAGGCACTGGAAATGATCGATGATTGGCACCCAGATGCGTTGGTGTTGGACATGCTCTTGGCGAGTGAAACGGGCATGGCGCTGCTGAATGAATTGAAAAGTCACGAGGACTTGGCTAATTTGCCGATCATCGTGTGTAGCAATGTTGGCATCACTCGTGACGATATGGAGCCGTTTGGTGTGCGGGCGGTGCTTGATAAATCAACCATGACGCCGGCGCAGGTGCGACAGGCGTTGACGGAGGTGCTACTATGAGCCAGAGCGAGCGCTTGCAGGCAATCGTCCTGAGAAGAACTGACTACGGCGAGGCGGATCGAATTTTACATCTGTTGACTTCGGCGGGGCGGCGCAACGTAATCGCCAAAGGTGTGCGACGCGAAAAAAGTAAACTGGCAGGTGGCATCGAACTATTTGCGCTGTGCGACGTGGTGGTGCGACGTGGGCGCGGCGAGCTGGGGATTTTGACCAGTGCGCAGCTGCAGCAATTTTATCGACACATTTTGGACAGCTACGAGCGGATGCAATTTGGCTATGAAATGCTGAAATTGGTCAATCGAGCGAGTGAGCAGGTCGACGAGCCAGCCTGGTTTCCGGTGGCGCAGCAAGTGCTGGCGCAATTGAATAACGTGAAGGTTGAGCAAAAACTGATTGAAACTTGGTTTTACTTGCACTACGCTGGGTTGCTAGGCGATGAGCTCAATCTGCGCACTGACGTGGCGGCCCAGACTTTGTCGCCTGACAAAACATATATGTACGACAGCACGGAAAAGGGTTTGCGGCCAGCGGAGCAGGGTGATTTGTCGGCGGACGCCATCAAACTGCTTCGGCTCATCCAGGCGAAGCCGCTGGCGAATGTGGCGCAGATTGGTGGGATAACTGAGGTGATCAGCGCTTGTTGGCTGGTCGCGCGGCAGCACGCGGCGGTGTGATATTGCCCATAAAAATGCTATACTATAGCTAATAATTGTGAATCGCCATGTTGCCAACATGGAGAAAGGTTTTTTGATGAGTCAAGCAAAAATGGAAGATATTATCAGCCTGTGCAAGCGTCGCGGCTTTATTTATCAGGGGTCGGACGTGTATGGCGGTCTTTCTGGCACCTGGGATTACGGCCCGCTGGGCGTGCAACTGAAGCGCAATATCATGAATTTGTGGTGGCGCAGGTTTGTTGACGACCGCGACGATATGTATGGCGTCGATGCAGCAATTTTGATGAATCAGAAGGTCTGGCAGGCGAGTGGACATGTCGATACGTTTGTCGATCCGCTGTGCGAAGATACAGTTAATCATCGCCGCTACCGCACCGATCATATTCTCAAGGACAACGGCGTTGACGCTGATGACATGACCATGGAACAGATGGATGCGGCGATTGCTGAGCGCGGCATCAAAAGTCCCGATGGCAATCCGCTGAGTAAATCGCGGACGTTTAATATGATGTTCAAAACGCATGTTGGTGCTACCGAAAGCGAGGATAGTATTTCCTATCTCCGCCCCGAAACCGCCCAAGGTATCTTCACCAATTTCAAAAACGTCGTCGACAGTTTTTATCCCAATTTGCCGTTTGGTATCGCTCAGCAGGGCAAAGCGTTTCGTAATGAGATTGCGCCGCGCGATTTCGTCTTCCGCTCTCGCGAGTTTGAGCAGATGGAGATTGAATATTTCGTCGATCCTGAGCATTGGCAGGAGGCGTTTGATGAGCTACTGGTGGCGACGCATGAGTTTTTAGCAGAGCTAGGCTTGAAACCAGAACACATCCACGAGCTGGACGTGCCGGCGGAGGATCGGGCGCACTACAGTAAAAAGACGATTGACATTGAATACGACTATCCAATTGGTCGCGAGGAGCTGATGGGCATCGCGTACCGGACTGATTTTGACCTAATGAACATCCAGCGCGCCAGTGGTAAGAGCATGGAGTATACCATTAAGGGGACGAACACAAAATTTGTTCCGCACGTCATCGAGCCGTCGTTTGGTGTCGAGCGGGCGCTGATGGCGGTGCTGTCGGGCGCGTACCGCGAGGACGAGCAGAACGGTGAAAAGCGGGTGTATTTGGCCTTGCCAGAGCACTTGGCGCCAGTTAAAATCGCCGTTTCACCGCTACTCAAAAACAAGCCAGAACTGGTGGAAAAAGCCCGCGAAGTCTACACCCAGCTTGCCAAGGCCAACCCAGGTCGAGTGATGTGGGACGACAACGGCAACATCGGCAAACGCTACCGCCGCCAAGATGAAATCGGCACGCCGCACTGCGTGGTCATCGACTTCCAGACGCTGGAGGACGGCACGGTGACCGTGCGTGAGCGGGATACGACGGAGCAGAGGCGGGTGAAGGTTGAGGAGCTATAGATACTAGAGATGAAAAATAAATTGGGTTTAAGGAGCGAAAATATTGACAAAAAGTAGACCTGAGTTTGATAAAATTACATCGTTTGATGAGTTTAATAAATACTATTGGTATCGTGAAGAAGTTTCACAGATATGTAAGTCATTAGGATTAGAATATAAAGGTACAAAACAGGAACTCAATTATATTATTGAGCAATACTTTAAGGGTAATTTGATTAAAAAGTCATCAATAAAAAATGAAAAGAAGCAAGTCGAAAATATTACCTTAGATATGCCATTACTTAAATGTGGTTTTTCTTTTAATGCAAAATTCAGAGAATATTTCTCTGCTTTAACGGGTATTTCACCATTTAAATTTACTGCTGATATGGCTACTGCTTGGAGAAAAGTAAAGAGAGAAAATGATTTGAGTTTTACAATTCAAGATATGCTAAAAGTTTATTATGGAAAATCAGATTATGCCAAGTATGATAATTCGGTTTGTCAATGGAATCAATTTTTAAAGGATTTCTGTGCAG
>CAUQFZ010000003.1:0-94743 GCA_963517665.1 uncultured Candidatus Saccharibacteria bacterium | reverse complement strand
AACTATTTCGCGGTTAACGCGGCTAAAGGAGGAAATTTTGCATGAGCAAACCAATGATTAGCGCTAAACATATCACAAAGTCGTTCGGGCAAACGCAGGCGCTGCGCGGTGTCAGCTTGGATGTCGAGGCGGGTGAGGTGCTGGCGATCATGGGCCCGTCGGGTTCTGGTAAGTCGACGCTGCTACACAGCTTGGCGGCGATTACTAAAGTTGATAGTGGTGAGATTGACTTTGATGGCCGGCGGATTGACAAACTGAGCGATGATCAGCGTAGCATATTGCGGCGTACCAGTTTTGGCTTTGTTTTTCAGTTTGGGCAGTTGGTGCCGGAGCTGACAGCGCTGGATAATGTGGCGCTGCCGCTGCTACTGAACGGTGTCAAGCGTAAAGAGGCCTATCAACGGGCAAAAACATGGCTGAACAAGGTTGAATTGGCGGGTAAAGCCGACAGTATGCTTGGTGAATTGTCGGGCGGACAAATGCAGCGCGTGGCGATCGCCCGAGCCATGGTGATTGAGCCAAAAGTGCTGTTTGCTGATGAGCCAACTGGTTCGCTGGATAGCCTGAACTCAGAAAAGGTCATGGAATTGTTCATCAAAACCGCCAAAGAGCATGGCACAACAGTCATCATGGTAACGCATGAGCCGACGATTGCCGCCTATGCTGACCGGGAAATCATCGTCCGTGATGGGCAGATTTCTGGTGCTGAGGCAGCGGTAAACCCGGCACAGGCGAGGGTCAATAAAGCTAATGCGAGAATTGTCTGATGAGCGTTAGTTGGATGTTACTACAAAAGTCTGGTCGCCAGTCATTCTCGCGTCTGGGCTTGACGACGGCAGCGGTGGCGCTGGGTATTATGCTCGTGTGTTGCTTTACGGCTGGTATCAATGGGCTTATGGGACGCGCTGGGGGATCAGCCATCAGCCTGGCAGCACACCAAGCTAGTCGCAAAGAGGCTTCGCAACAACCGATTGATGGTATTGAGCCACTAAGAATTAGTAATGTAGCGCGACTTGGCAATGCGTCAAAATGGCGTGGCCAGATTATCCAGACGTATTCAATGCATGGTACAGCTAAGTCGCCGCAGTTTGCCAAGCTAAAAACGCCGGGTCCGGGCGAATATTACTTATCAAAAGCGTTGGCTGATGCGGTGGCTCAACATCCTGAGGATGATATCTTGGCGCGTTTTGGCAATAACACTAAATATCTCGGCGTGCTCCCTAGTGAATATGTTAGCGGCCCAGATGCTCTCATGATGGTACGTGGTGCCAGTGCTGATGAAGTGGCGGCAAGTGATGATGTGGCAAAAGCTCGAGGACAAGCTTCCTACTTTGCTAATGTTTACCGGACGGATGCGAATGGGCTAACATCGAATGTCGGACTAGGCCCTATATCTATCATTGTACTTGGCATTGGTGGAACTATATTACTGTTTCCAATCGTCATTTTCGTGTCAGTGGCGACACAGCTGGGTGCGGCACAGCGCGAGAAACGCTACGCTGCTTTGCGGCTGATCGGCGCAACTAAGCGGCAGGTGGGACGGGTGTTGATATTGGAATCGCTGTTGGCGTCGGTTGTGGGTGTGCTGATCGGGCTGGGTGTATTTTGGTTGCTGCAAACACCACTACAGCAGTTCAAAATGGACGGCATGCGGTTTAATCCTGGTGATTTAGCGTTAACTGGTACGCAATATGTATTGATTATTGGCTTGACGTTGGGGCTAACGGTGTTTGTTAACTGGCGACGAATGCGCCGAGCGCAGATTTCGCCACTGGGTGTATCACGCTCAATTGAAAAGGTGAAGAAGTTGCGTGCGTGGCGGGCGCTAGTACCGGTAACTGGTATCGCCATCTTTGTTTGGTTATCGTCAAAGCCGGGATTGGATTGGCTGACGGCAAATAAAGAATCAGCTATGCCAATGTTACTGCTGATGGCGGCCTTGCTGTTGGTGATGTTTGGACTTGTCCTGGCTGGTGGCTGGCTGACGAATAAGCTGTCACTGCTGGCGGCACGCTGGGCGAATAATGGTTCAATGCTGATTGCCGGTAAACGTACGGCGGTGCATTCGCGAACGGTTTTCCGTGGTGTGAGTGGGGTAGTGTTGGCGTTGTTTGCTGGTAGCTTCTACTTGACGGCAACCAGTGGTATTGAGAACTTAAATATTCAGGCCATCAAAGACAATGGATACTCACAGTTGAAGCACGGTACCGCAGCTGTCATTGGCCGTTCATTGCCAGGCGACATGGCGAAGCGGCTGCAGCAGGAGTCGTATGTTACGTCGGTGGCGACAGTGTATCCGCGTGAGGATGGCAATGCAATTCGCTGTCAGGATTTAGCACGATACACTGAGCACACCTGCCCGGCCAACGCTCGACCTAACCAATTTGCGCTACTAAACTTTGACGCGCCAGTGGTGAAGAACGTGTCGCTGATTACTGACAAGATTGACACCAGCGGCGCTAAAGAATATTTGGTGACGATCAAATCAGACAATGATATTGAGAAGTTACGCAGTATGGTTGTGATGCGCGCTAATCAGTACGATCTGACATATGTAGTAGGCGGCACTGATTCCAAAAAACCGCATATCAATCCAACGATTCGTGAATTTGCCAACTTAGCCTATGTTGGTATCGGCGTGACGCTATTTGTGGCGGTGGCAAGCTTGATTGTCTCGACGATTGGCGGGCTAATGGAACGCCGCCGTTCGCTGTACACCTTGCGGCTGGGCGGCATGCGCCTTGTGCAGCTGAAGCGCTTGGTAATGGTTGAGTCGGTGGCACCACTGCTGATTACTTCTCTTATATCGTGCAGTATTGGTGTTTGGACGGGGGCGGTATTTACGAAAATGTTCTCGACGACGCTGAAGCCGGTGTTAACACCAACCTACTTTGCCATCGTTGGTCTTGGGCTACTGACGGCCATCATCGGTATCTACTTGATTTTGCCGATGGTCGATAAGTTGACGCGGTCGGAGGCTAACCAGACCGAGTAATTTTGTCTGCGGGGTGGTCTAATGAAAAGCGTTCCAGTTGGTGGCTGGAGCGCTTTTTGCTATGAGCGCAACTTTGAATGACTCAAGCCACATGGAAACAGGTATCTGTGATTAATAGGAACAGAAGGGACTATTGGTGGAAGGTCACCCGGTCATCAGCGACGCTGACGGTCACCGTCATGCCATCATGAATCCGCCCGTCGATGAGCTCTAGCGCTAATGGATCAAGCACCCGCTTTTGTACCAAGCGCTTCAGCGGACGGGCGCCAAAGGCTGGGTCATAACCGTCGCGGGCCAACATGTCGCGGACGCTATCGTCAAACTCCAGGGTGATGTCGCGGCTGTCTTTGACTTGGCGAGCGACGCGTTTCAGCTGAACGTCGACAATTGCTCGCATGGCCTCTGGTCGAATGCGGTCGAAGATAACGATGTCATCAATGCGATTGAGGAATTCTGGGCGGAAGTGCTGGCGTAGCACCTCAAGCATCTGATTATCTAGTGCCGATAAATCGTCGCCAGAAAAGTCCATGATTGCCTGTGAGCCGACATTGCTGGTCATGATGATGACCGTGTTCGAAAAATTGACTGTTCGCCCCTGGCCATCGGTCAGGCGGCCGTCGTCGAGCACTTGCAAAAGTACATTGAAGACGTCGGGGTGAGCCTTCTCGATTTCGTCAAACAGCACCACGCTGTAGGGGCGGCGGCGGACCGCTTCGGTGAGTTGCCCACCTTGGTCGTAACCGACATAGCCCGGCGGCGAACCGATCAAGCGGGCTACGGCGTGTCGCTCCATGTATTCGCTCATATCGATACGAATCATAGCGTGCTCGTCGTCAAATAATTCGCGGCACAGGCTGTGGGCTACTTCTGTTTTGCCGACCCCGGTCGGGCCGAGGAAGAGGAAGGAACCAATTGGCCGGTTGGTATCACTGAGACCAGCGCGCGAGCGGCGAATGGCGCTGGCCACGGCGGCGATGGCTTTGTCTTGACCAATTACTTGGGTGCTGATATGCTCCTCTAATTTGGTCAATTTGCTCGATTCGGTCTCGATCAGCCGCTCCACTGGGATGCCCGTCCAGCGCGCCACCACACTGGCGATGTCATCAGGGGTCACCTCCTCGCGCAGCAAACGGTCAGCCGGCGGGATGGCGGCCAGTTCCTGGCGAGCGGCGGCCAGCTTTTTCTCCAGTTCTGGCAGGTCGCCGTATTTGATGCGGCTGGCGGTGGCTAGATCCGCGTCGCGCTCGGCGATTTCTAACTGTGAGCGCAGACTATCCATTTTTTCGGTAGCGGTATTGACGGTTTGGAGAATGTCTTTTTCGTGCTGCCATTTATTGTCAATCACCTCGGCCTGAGCTCGAAGGTCGGCGATTTGCTGATTAATCTCCTCTTTGCGTGCCTTGGCGTGGTCGGATTTGTCTTTTTTCAGCGCTGCTTCTTCAATTTCCAGCTGCAAGCGGCGATTATTCAGCCGATCCAGCGCAATCGGCACACTCTCCAGTTGCATCTTCAGAGCGCTGGTCGCTTCATCCAGGAGGTCAACGGCCTTGTCAGGTAAAAAGCGATCGGGCAGATAGCGGGTGGATAACCGTGCCGCCGCCACGATGGCATCATCAGAGATTTTAACGCCGTGATGAACTTCGTATTTTTCTTTCAGACCGCGCAGAATTGCCACGGTATCGTCAAAACTTGGCTCGCCGACATAGACTGGCTGAAAGCGTCGCTCTAGGGCTGCATCTTTTTCGACATGCTGGCGATATTCCGCCAACGTCGTCGCACCAATCATGTGTAGTTTACCGCGCGCCAGGGCGGGCTTGAGCATATTGCCGGCGTCCATGCTGCCTTCGGTTTTGCCGGCGCCGACCATGGTGTGAATTTCATCAACGAACAAAATAATTTCGCCGGCGGCTTCTTCAACTTCTTTCAAAATTGCTTTGAGGCGCTCTTCAAATTGACCGCGAAAGCTCGCTCCAGCCAATAAACTAGAAATTTCCAAGGAAATCAGCCGCTTGTCTTTTAGCGACGCCGGTACGTTGCCCTTAACAATGCGCTGCGCTAGGGCCTCGACGATGGCGGTTTTACCGACGCCCGGCTCACCGATCAGCACGGGGTTGTTCTTGGTGCGCCGGCTGAGGATTTGCATGGTGCGGCGAATTTCCTCGTCGCGCCCGATGACCGGGTCGAGCTTGCCTTCGCGTGCCAGGGCCGTGATGTCCGTCCCAAACTGTTCGAGTGGCTTGGTGGTTTCTTCTTGGTTCATGGTTGGTGGCATGTGGTCCTCCTTTTTCTTTGGGCTGAGCCCCGTATTGTTACGTTGCGGCAAGAGGCAGTGTGAGGTGATACACTTACGAACTGCTTAAGATTTTTCGTTCGTAATAGGTTGACCGTTTGGTGAGCTCGGCGTTAAGTTGATCGATACCACCAAATTGTTCAACCAGTGTCTGGCGATTTGAGAATAAATTGGTACCCAGTCCCATGCGATCGCCATCTACTGTCACGCCCAGTGCTGCCAAGGTCGATGGATACATATCAAAGGTGGCAAATTGGCGGTTGGTGGCGTGAGTTGGCTGAACGGCAGGGTTGATGAAGGTGTTGTAGACGGTTCGTTGGTAGGGAGCGCCGGCGATTTTCTCTTCATAATATGGCGTTTGCATGCCGAGGTGATCACCACTGATGATGATAGTAGTGTTGGCGTAAAATGGTTGTTGTTTAGCCCATTCGACGAAAGACGCGATTTGTTTGGAAGCGCAAGCATGCACGTTGTCGTATTTTGCTTCAAATTGTTGTTTGCAGGTGTCGTTGTCCAGCCAGCCGTCAGTGAAGTGGGTGTCAACAGTCAACATTTGCAAGTTAAATGGCTTGTCCGATTTGCTGAGGCGAGTGGCTTCATCGCGGGCAAATTGGAAAAGCTTTTTGTCTTCATAGCCCCACCACACTTTATAGTCCTGAGGAATTAAACCATGCTGTTGAGCGTAGGTGAAGTCGATGATATGGTAATCGCCGTGTTGCTCTAGTAACTTATCGCGCCCACCAAATGTTTTGTCTGAGCCCATGAGGAACGATTGATTATAATCAGCTTTTTGGAGCACTTGCCCGAGGGTATAAGCGCCTGGTAAAAATTTATTGAAATCACCCATGCCGTTGCGGTCGCGACCGCCGAACACGCCACCGTCTTTGAGTGGCACGCCAGCGGACTGAGCGGTCATGCCGGCGACTGTCCAGGTGGTGCCGTGGGCAGGTAGGGCGCCACCAAGGCCTGAGGATTTGTGTGAAAATGAAGTGTTGGTCAGTGCTAATTTCTCCAGCTCTGGCATGACTGATTTGTCGCTCATACCGCCGTTGGCTTTGGAAGCCGGTGTGTTTTCCAGCGACTCGACGTAGATGTAAATCAAGTTACGTTTGGTGCTAGGAAAGGTTAATTTGACGCCGCGCGGATCAACATAGTGCTTGTCGTAGATTTTTGATGATTGAGTAAGAGCGCTGACATAGGCTGGGATGCTGAAGCTTTGTGCCAGGAGTGTCAGGCTGACAACAAAAATACCACTTGCGTAATAGGTTTGGTGGCGCAGTCGAAATGGCATTGTCTTCCAGCGTAGTTTGAGGAGTATAGGGAGTAGTAAGATGACAAATAATCCAATAGCATATGGCACATTGCTCCAAACTGCTGAAACCAGGCTACTGGATTGTCCGCCCGCCAGGCCGTTGTTAAAATAGAACAAAATTTCATCAATTTTGGCGTCGCGAAATTGCACGGTTTTGTACTGACTGGCGACGATGAATATTGCGCTGAGAGCCAGCATCAGGACGATGCTAATGCGGACAAAAGTGCGAAAACTGCAGACACGGCTGAGAAATTGTTTGCTCATACTATCTAATTATACCACTATACGCAGTAGGCGTTGATGCGCTTAGGGCTTATCATTTTGGCACAAAGCGCGTATACTGATAAGCATGAACGGAACGAAAACGCGACGTCAAGGCTTTGGAATTAGTTGGTGGATCGGTCTTGGACTGTTTGTGGCGTTGATTGGCTTCATGGCGTTTGATATTTTGCAGCGCGAAGGTGGATTTGGCAAGAGTGATAATGTATTGGTGATGGGTACAAATGCTGGCTTTAAACCGTTTGAGTACAAGCAGGGCAATGAAATTGTTGGGTTTGATGTTGATCTAGCCAAGGAGATTGCCCGCAGCATGAATAAAGAATTGAGGATTGAAGACATGTCGTTTGACGGATTACTGCCAGCGCTGGAATCAGGGCAAATTGACATGGCGGTGGCTGGTATGTCGGTGACGCCAGAGCGTGCTAAAAACGCGCTGTTCTCTGAGCCGTATTATTCAGCCTCGCAGCGGATCATTGTCAAAAAAGGTAGCCCGATTCGTAATAGGTATCAGCTGACGGGCAAGAAAATTGGTGTGCAGTTAGGTACGACGGGAGACACGCTGGCTGGAAAAATTGCTGGCGCTAAGGTGTCGCAATTTCCGACCGCACCAAGCGTGTTGACCGAGCTCAATGCTGGCGGCGTCGAGGCGGTTATTTTGGATGATGCGCCGGCTGCTCAATACACGGCAGGCTTTCCAGACCTAGAGATTTTACCGGGTGAGCTGTCGAGCGAGCACTATGCAATCGCCATCAAAAACAATAACCATGACTTGCTCGAAAAAATTAACCGAGTGTTGGCGGAGATGAAAAAAGACGGTCGGTACGACAATCTCATTCGCAAACATTTTGGGCCGAGGGCTCTTGAATCAATGAAGAAAAAGGAGCTTGAATCGTGAATTTCCTGGAAGTGATTTTCGGCGACGGTCGGTGGTTATATCTGTGGCATGGTCTAGAGGTAACGTTGGTTTTGACCGTCTTGTCACTACTCCTCGGTACAGCCATTGGTATCATTATCGCCCTGTTGCGAACTTCGGACGTACGACCGTTTAAGTCACTTGGTCGCTACTCGTGGGCCAAAGGGCTGAGCCGCTGGAATCCGCTGGCGTGGATTGGGAAAGTGTATGTCGACATCATTCGGGGCACGCCGCTTCTGGTTCAGCTGTTGATTATGTACTACGTCGTTTTTGGTTCATATCAGTTTATGCCGAAGATTTTTGTGGCAGCGATTGCCTTTGGTATCAATAGCGGTGCATACATTGGCGAGATCATTCGCGGTGGTATCGAAAGTGTTGACAAGGGGCAAATGGAAGCAGCTCGTTCGCTGGGATTCAGCCGCTGGCAGGCCATGCGTTTGGTGATTTTGCCACAAGCGCTCAAAAATTCGTTGCCAGCACTGATTAGCGAATTCATCGCTCTGTTGAAAGAAACCTCAGTCGTTGGCTGGATTGGGCTGAATGATATCATGCGCGGCGCTGATAATATTCGTTTTCAAACCGCTACGGCGTTTCAGTCATTGTTTGCCGCAGCGGTGATGTACTTGGCGTTGACCGCGATATTTACCCGCGTGATGACCCGAGTAGAGAGGAGATTGAAAGATGGCAGTGAATAGGGTGAGGGAAGCGGTGCAGTCGAGCACCGAGCGCCCAGCGATCATCACAGTGGCTAACCTCAAAAAACAGTTTGGCAGTAATCGTGTGCTCAGGGATATTGATGTTGAAATTCATGAAGGCGAAGTGGTCGTGGTTGTTGGTTCAAGTGGTTCTGGTAAATCAACCTTTTTGCGCTGCTTGAATTTGCTGGAGACGCCGACGGGCGGGCGCATTGTCATCGACGGCGTGGAAACGACAGCGCCAAAAGTCGACCTGAACGCCCTGCGCCAAAAAGTTGGCATGGTGTTTCAATCGTTCAATCTGTTCCCGAACTTGAGCGTGCTGGATAATATCAAACTAGCACCGCGGAAATTACGCAAATTGTCTGACCGGGCGGCGACTCGCTTGGCGAAGAAATTGCTGGCAGACGTGGGACTGGCGGACAAAGCCGGGGCTTTTCCTTCGCAGCTCTCAGGCGGGCAAAAGCAGCGCGTCGCCATCGCCAGAGCCTTAGCCATGGAGCCGGATATTATGTTATTTGATGAGCCAACTTCGGCGCTTGATCCCGAGATGATTGGCGAAGTGTTGGATGTAATTCGTGAGGTTGCCGCCAAAGGCATGACCATGGTTATCGTCACGCACGAAATGAAATTTGCGCGCGAAGTGGCTACGCGGATGATTTTCCTGGACAAGGGTGAGATTATCGAAAATGGTCCGCCAGAGCAGGTAATGGATCATCCGGTGACTGAACGAGCACGAAAGTTTTTCGGTGTCAAAGGGAAATAACAGGAGGTCCAGATGAAACATGGTACAGTCACTAAAAACCATAACATATGGCTGTGTTTGACCATCGGTTTTGTTGGTATTATTGTCGCCGTCATATGCGGCTGGCATGTCTGGTCGCGTTCGCACATGCCAGCGTCACCGCAGCCATCAGACGCTGCTCGCTTTAAGGCTGTTTATTCTCGCGTGGCGAATGACAATCGCTTCGTCTTTGCTTCGGCTGACGAGGTTTTGGAGAAATTTGAGTCAGGCAGCGGTTTGATTTTCCTTGGATTTCAGCAGTGCCCGTGGTGTCAGCAGCTGGCGCCACTAGTTGACGATGCCGCCAAAGCCGAAGGGTTGGACAAGATTTACTATCTGGACATTCGCCATGCCCGCGAAACCAATGACGCTACCTACAAAAAATTAGTTGAGAAACTAAAGCCACATCTTCGCACTGATGAGAACGGCCAACCGCGAGTGTATGTTCCTGACGTGACGGCGCTAAAGGATGGTCGTGTGGTCGGTCATTTCCTGCAGGAAACCACGGTCGATGGCGAAAAGGCCACAGCTGATACCTATTGGACAAAAGAACGCCGTGCTCGGGCGGTTGAGCAGCTGAGGAAAATGATTCGGGCTATGCGCTAAACATAAGCTATATGATATAGTAACAACATGAAACAAACTAACCAATTATCACGATTACGCCAATTTTTGTTATACATATCAATCAGCCTTTTCTCGGTTTGCGCCTTCATGGGCATTATGGCTGCCTTGTCTGGGCCGGTGGACTGGCGCATCTTGATGACCACCTTGTTTACTGCAGTCGCCTCGTTGTTTGCTATGGGAGGAGTTGCCCGCCTGGAGGATGACCAGCGTTTAATTAAAACACTGTCGGTCGTGTCGTTAATTGTTAATGCTTTGTGGCTGCTGGGCGCGTTGATATTAGTCTGGGAGTTATTACATTCTTTGGGTATTTGCAACACGAACATTAGCTCCGAGTTTCCTGGAGGCTATGATTATATGTTCTGTGGTCAGCTCGAAGAAATATTGACTAAGCTGACAGTCACTGCGTTTATCATCACATCGCTAACTGCATTGACCGCCAAGTTTCTTTCCTTCAAACGTAACGATTCAATCATTTCAGGACTGGTAACGCTGACCATTAGTAGTGCTAGTTTGTTGAGTTTGGTGGGTTTGAGTATTTTGTGGCAAAAACATGGTGGTGATGCCTTGACTGCTAACTGGCAATTATTGACCATCTTTGGCATCTTAACGGTATTTGGGTTGGTGGTGACGCCTGTGTTGATACGGGCGCAGGCTTACAAACAAAAGTCGCAGGCAGCTGTGTCTGATGAAGAGCGTCAACGACTGCGCCAGGAAATTGAACAAGAAGTGCGTGCCAAAATTGCCGCTGAACAACAGGCAAATACGCCTGAGGATAAGGAGGGCGGGGCAGAGTAGTTATAGCTCACTCATGATGTGAACGTCAGTTGATTTGTTAATCAACCAGTCCAGATCAACTTCTGTCAAATAGCTTGGTAAAATTCGCGTGGTTTTCGGATCAACGAAGCCGCATCTCGCCACTTCTTTCACGCCGTGCGATGTTTGCTCCAGGTCGATGTGCTGGTAATCTTGCCAGTTGGTGATGAGAAAGAAAAATTCTAATTGCTCGTTTGGACCATGTGCTGATTGTTCACCCGATTCGGCGAATTGTTGTATGAATAACAACTTTCCGATCTCTGGTTTAACGCCCGTTTCTTCAATCATCTCTCGGCGTAAACCATCTAGCAAGCTTTCGCCACATTTCAGGCCGCCGCCTGGCGTACACCAAAAGTTTCGACCTTTGCCGTCGTTCGCGGTCAATTGTTGGCAAAAAATCTCGCCTTGATCGCTTACGATAATTCCGCGTACATTAACTCGCCGCTGCATACAACCTCCTTTGCTTTCGTGGTCGCCAGAGGTTCTCGTTGGTGAACGTACGCTTCAAATAATTCCCGTGGTCGGGGTGACTGGATTTGAACCAGCGACCTCACCGTCCCGAACGGTGCGCGCTACCAAGCTGCGCCACACCCCGACGCTAAAAACAGTATACGTCCAGCGGATACTTTTGTCCAATGAGGCGCTGTGACGGTTGGCTTGTATTATGGTAAAATAGAGACTGGATTTGAGGTACGAAAAGAACAATTATGAAGCATATTTTACGAATTTTTAGCGGCTACTGGCTGATGTTTATCATCTTGGTCGGTTTTACCTACGCCATGGTGATGGCGAATTTGTGGCTGCCTGACAAGATGTCGGAAATCGTCAATAACGGCATCATTAAGCAAGACATGCCAGCGATTTGGCATAACGGATTAGCGATGATTTTGGTGACGGCGGCGGGTGGATTGTGTTCGATCGTCATCGGATTTTTGGCGGCTCGGATCGCCACCGGTATGGCGCAGAAACTGCGGATAGAACTGTTTGAGCGAGTCGAAAGTTTTGCGCTGGCGGATTTCAATAAATTTTCCACCGCCTCGCTAATCACGCGCTCGACCAACGATATTCAGCAAATTCAGATGACGTCAATCCTGCTGCTGCGTCTGGCGTTGATGGCGCCGATCATGGCAATTGGCGGTCTGCAAAAAGCCATCCACAACGCGCCAGATTTGAGCTGGATCATCGCGCTGGCAGTGTCGGTGTTGCTGGTCGTCATTGCCGTGCTGTTCGTGATTGCCGTGCCGCGGTTTAAGAAATTACAAACGCTGGTGGACAAACTCAATTTGGTGACGCGCGAAAACCTGGTCGGTCTGAAAGTCATCCGCGCCTTTCACAATGAAAAGATTGAACAGAAAAAATTCCAACAAGCCAACAATGAGCTGAATAAAATGAACTTATTTGTCAATCGGCTGATGATGCTGCTCGATCCGATCATGACGCTGGTGATGAACTTTTCCAGCGTGGCGATTGTCTGGTTTGGTGCGCATTTGATCAGCAGCGGTAATCTGCAAATTGGTAATATGATGGCGTTTTTGGAATACGCCATGCAGGTGATTATTTCGTTCCTACTGCTGTCGATGGTATTCATCATGGTGCCGCGGGCGGCTGTGTCGGTCAAGCGGGTAGGCGAGGTGTTGGACACGCTGCCGTCAATTGTTGATCCGCAGTCGCCGCAGCAATTGCCGCATGACGCCACGGGTAAAATCGAATTCAAAGATGTCACCTTTACTTATCCAGACGCTGATCTGCCGGTGCTCTCCAGCATCAATTTCACGGCCGAACCGGGGCAAACCACGGCGTTCATCGGCAGTACTGGCTCGGGTAAATCAACGTTGATCAATTTGATCCCGCGCTTTTACGATGTGTCGGCGGGACAGATTTTGCTGGATGGTGTGGATATCAGAAATGTGAAATTGGAAGATTTGTACGATCAAATCGGCTACGTACCGCAAAAGGGTGTGTTGTTTAGCGGGACGATTGCCAGTAATATCAAGTACGGCAACGCCAAAGCTAGCCAAAAATTGGTCGATAAATCCGCTAAAATTGCCCAAGCCGCCGAGTTCATCAACGAGCTAAAAAACGGCTACAAAAACGACATCGCTCAAGGCGGCAGCAATGTTTCTGGCGGTCAACGGCAGCGTTTGTCGATTGCTCGGGCGATTGCTGTCGAGCCGAATGTCTACATTTTTGACGATTCATTCTCGGCGCTGGATTTCAAAACTGACGCCAAATTGCGTTTGGCGCTTGCCAAAGAAACCAAACATAAAACTGTGCTTATCGTCGGCCAGCGCATCAATACCATCATGAACGCTGACAAAATCATCGTGCTGGACGAAGGTAAAATTGTCGGTCAAGGCACACACCAGGAATTGATGAAAAATTGCGAAGTCTATCAAGAAATTGCCGCTTCCCAGCTCTCGGAAGACGACTTGCAGAAAATGTCGGCAACGACCGCGAAAGGAGCGTCATAATGGCTCAGCAAAGCATGAAAAAACGCCAGCCAATGAAGATGGGCGGTCCAATGGGCGGCGGTATGGGTGCGGGCGAAAAAGCCAAAGACTTCAAGGGTACGGTCAAGAAATTAGCCAAATACTTAGCGGAGTTCCGCTGGCACATGCTTATGGTGGCGGTTTTTGCAGTCGGTAGTACGATGTTTGCGATTGCCAGTCCGAAAATTTTGGGTGGCGCCACCAACCAAATCGTCGAAGATTATGTCAGCATGAAGGCTTATGAAACCATCACCAGCAAGCTGCCAAAGGGTGCTTCGCTGCCAGCTGGCACGACCGGTGCTGATATTTTGAAGCGTCTGCCGAACAAGTCAGAAATTGAAAGCCAAATTCCGTCCAACCAGCTCGAGACCATCAAAAAGCTAGATCTTAGCCAGCGTCCAGCCTTTCATTTTGAGGCAATTTGGCGGGTCGTCAGTTTACTGATTGGTTTGTATATACTCAGCGCCATTTTCCGCTACATCCAAACCTGGCTAATGACCCAAGTGACGCAGACGGTTACTTTCAGAATGCGCCGGCAATTGTCCGAGAAGATTAATCGCCTGCCGCTGAGTTATTTTGACAAACAAACCTACGGCGAAGTCCTCAGCCGTGTAACTAACGACGTCGATACCATCAGCCAAACGCTCAACCAAAGCCTGTCGCAAATCGTCTCCTCAACAGTGATGGTGCTGGGGATTTTGGCGATGATGTTTTCCATCAGCTGGCAAATGTCGGTGGTGGCGTTACTGGTGTTGCCGCTGGCTGGCGGTGTGGTGACGTTGATTGCCAAAAGCTCGCAAAAGCAATTCCTTCGCCAGCAAACGCAGCTGGGTGAATTGAACGGCCATATCGAGGAAATGTATGGCGGCCATCAAGTGATGCGCGTGTTCAACGGCCAGAAAAAGTCGTTGGCTAAGTTTTCGCGGATTAACAACCAGCTGCAGGAAAGTGCCTGGAAAGCTCAATTTTTGTCGGGGCTGATTTATCCGATCATGAATTTCATCGGCAACATCGGTTACGTCGTCATGGCGATTTTGGGTGGTTGGCTGGCGATTAACGGCCGGCTGAAAATCGGTGACATTCAGGCGTTCATTCAATACATCGACCAATTCAATCAGCCGCTGGTGCAAGTTGCTAACATCGCCAATGTGTTGCAATCAACCGCCGCTGCCGCCGAGCGCGTGTTTGAATTTTTGGACGAGCCAGAAGAACAAGCGGAGGGTAAGGATTTGGTGAAATTGGCGAACGTCAAGGGCGAAGTCGAATTTGACAATGTGGTCTTTGGCTATAAGCCTGACCAAACCATCATCAAAGGTTTGTCGGCGCACATCAAGCCAGGTCAGCGTGTGGCGATCGTCGGCCCGACGGGCGCGGGCAAAACGACGTTGGTCAATTTGTTGATGCGATTTTATGAAATTAACAGCGGCGCGATCAAAATTGACGGCGTCAATATCGCTGACATGAAGCGCAGCGACGTCCGGCAACTGTTTGGCATGGTGCTGCAGGACACTTGGTTGTTTAACGGCACGATTCGCCAGAATTTGCTCTATGGCAATCCAACAGCCAGCGAAGAAGAGATGGTCGCCACCGCCAAGGAAGCGCACGTTGACCATTTCGTACGGTCGCTGCCGGGTGGTTATGAAATGATGCTGGGCGAGGAAGCCACGAATATTTCACAGGGTGAAAAACAGCTGCTGACGATCGCCCGGGCAATGCTGGCGCGCACGCCGATGCTGATTTTGGATGAAGCCACCAGCTCGGTTGACACCCGCACCGAAGTGCTCATTCAAAAAGCTATGGACAAGTTGATGCAGGGCAAAACTAGCTTCGTCATCGCCCATCGGTTGAGCACTATTCGCGACGCTGATTTGATATTGGTCGTCCGCGACGGCAACATCATCGAGCAGGGCAAGCATGACGAACTGCTGAAACAGAACGGCTTTTATGCTGAGCTGTATAATAGCCAGTTTGCTGAGTGATGAGTAGGTGATAATAATGAGCAGTTACGCGAGTTTTTATATCAATGGCCAAGAACTTTTGCACTGGAACGATGGCTTTAGCCAGATAGTGGATGGTCTATATACAAAAGATGATATTGTTCGTGGTCGAGGAAAAGGCGGAGTAAGATTAATTAAGCAGTATGGCCTTTCTATGTATGACAATGCCTATACTGAAGATGATGTAGACTGGGAGATTGCACTGGCTGTAATTGACGTAGCTACTCTGAAGCAAAGGCTTTCTATATATGGATATAATGCACAATTATTTAACGAGTCACTAGATGCTCATATTGAGCGGTTAATAAAATGGTGTAACAATGTTAGCAATGAAATGAAGATGGATTATGAAGACAAAATAAAACAGGCTAATGATTTAAAGACCAATAAAATCTCGCTTGAAGATTTATCGTACGAGCTTTTTAGACAAATTGATTTCAATAACGAGCTTATTGCTATCTGGGGTGTAGTACACTATGAGGGTGTAAAAGATAGTGATATAGCGGTGCTTGATATTAGTGACTTGGCTGAAGCGGGTTGGTTGGATTATGAGCTCGATGATTTTATAACTGTACCGCCTATAATTTTAACCGAGGGGATTACCGATATCAAAACTCTCAAGAAAGCGCTGCATGTTATTTACCCGAAACTTGAGAGTAACGTACGTTTTTTGGATACAAGTTTTAGACCAGAGACTAACGCCGCTGCTGTAGTTAAAATGATAAAGAGCTTTGCTGCCGCGGGTATTAATAACAGGATCTTAGCTATTCTAGATAATGATGCTGCTGCAAGTGAGGCAATGACTAATTTACCCCGTAATTTACCTAACAACATCAAGGTGATACAATATCCTGAATTAGATTTAATGACATCTTATCCAACTATTGGACCCCAGGGCGAGATTAATATGAATATTAATGGCCTCGCGGGGTCAATTGAAATGTACATGGGTAAAGATATACTTACTGGCAATGATGGAAATTTAGAATTGGTACAGTGGGGTGGTTATATGAATCGTGTTAAGAAATATCAAGGATCACTTATTAACAAAGATGCTGTAGGTAGTAGATTTAAAGGGAAGGATGCTGCTGATGTTAATAAGTGGCAGGATTTGAGATATTTGTGGGATTATATAATAGATAATCTAAGTACCTTGTGAGTATGCCGCCCGTTGTCTTAGTAGGGTCTATGTCATATAAAACTTATGTATATTATGATAATTTAGCCCTGCCGCAAAATATCCAACACGCCAAATCTTCCAGTCAGTACGGCTTGGTCAATGATGTGCGGCGTGAGGGCGGCGATGAGTTCTTTGGGCTTGGTGTTTTCTGGTAAATCTAACGTCGTGTCCAGCGCGTACACGTAAAATTGATAGCGGTGCGTGCCAAACGGCGGCTGCGGCCCGCCCCAACCAGGACGACCCCAACTGGTCATCCCCTCGACAGCGCCCGCGGGTAGTGATTCGCTGGTGATTTCAGTAGTTTCTGCCGGCACATTCCAAACCGTCCAATGGTAAAATCCATCGCGCCCAGGCGCGTCAGGGTCGTGGCAGACGATTGCCAGGCTTTTGGCGTCTGCTGGCACATCGTCAATCTCGAGCGGCGGGCGTTGGTTACCGCCGAGCTTGGAGTAAACTTTTGGTATTTTAGCGTTTTCGGCGAACGCAGGGCTAGCAATTTTCATACTACAATTTTAGCATAATGATATTCTTGTCGCCCTTGGTACATGTAGATCAAAATCGATATCGGTTTTCTGGACAATCTCGTAACAAGACGACACTGCTGGGTTGTCTGGTAATTCAATTATTTTTCCATCATTAAATAGTTCTCCTTGTCGATAGATATTGTGAATAAACGGTACATTTGGTTTTGTTTTTCTCAAGCGATATAACGCTGATTCATGCCGTGTTTCGCCATCTGTAACAACTTTGGGCTGCGTATGCCATTGTCCCATAATACATAATGTTGGTAGAGAGCCGTCAATTCCGAGGATATTTTTAGCTAGCTGCTCTTCTCGTTCTTGCGGGCTTGGTGGTATGATGGCATCCTCATCTAAATTGTCAAAAAATGTATCAATAAAAACGAGCTCTTTAAGTTGATTTTGCTGCAGAAGAATTGCTATCGTTTTTATCATCTCAAGAGATAGAACGCTTAAGTCAAAAAGGTCTTCATCAACTAAGGAAAAATCATAAGAATTGATCTTTACTGAATTGATGAAGTCAAACACAGTAGGGCTAGCTTCAATGGCCAATCGTTGTATGCAAGTTTTTTTAACCAAGGTATAAACGATATCGGCATTTTCTTTTATGCCGTGAATTTCGCCATAAACAATTAGGTTTGACTTTTGCAGGGTGGGTCGCAGGAGATCGAGGTGCTTTATGTCTAATTGTTTCGGTAAAAATGTTTTGATAATGTCATGATTGTTCATATATGCTATTTGAGAGTTTACCTGATGAAATCATAAATACACAAGAGCATGGCGTCTATGATTTGCTGATAGTTTGTGGTTTGCTTATAATATTTTTATGAATATCACCGACCAACTCCTCGCCAAACATCCCATCATTTCCGACCAAGTTGACGCCAAAGAACTCGGCGTCCTGCTGCGGGAGCTGGAAACGGTGCTGCGAAGCGGCATGACTGGCAACATTGTGGAATTTGGCTGTTATGTTGGCACGACGAGTTTGTTTATCCGGCGGCTGCTGGACGCTTATGATTTTACGGGCGAATTTCATGTTTATGATTCGTTTGCGGGCTTGCCAGAAAAAACCCAAGCAGACGCTAGCGCTGCGGGCGAGCAGTTCAAAGCCGGCGAGCTATTGGCGCCACGTAAAACCTTCGTCCAGAATTTTAAGAAAGCAGGACTAAAACTGCCGATCATCCACAAAGGCTGGTTTGCTGATTTCACCCCTGACGACGTACCGGAAAGTATCATCTTTGCGTTTTTTGACGGCGATTTTTATGAGTCAATTGCCGATTCATTTCGCGTATGTGACGGCAAATTTCAGGAAACGGCGACCATTGTTGTTGATGACTATGCCAATGAAGCGTTGCCAGGCGCGGCGCGAGCGGTTGATGAATGGCTGAAGCGTCATCCAGCTCGGGTGGTAGTCGAGTCGTCATTGGCTATCATTCGGCGATGAGCTAACCCTTGAATGATGCTTGTGTTCTATTTGGTATATGCTATATTATTAGTATAACCATAAACAAAAAGGGGACGGGGTATGGATCCAATACATATTACATCGGAAATCGGGAAATTAAAAGTAGTTGTCTTGCATCGGCCAGGTGAGGAGTTGGAAAATTTGACTCCGGATTATCTGACCGACCTTTTATTTGATGACATCCCGTATCTTAAAAAGGCCCAAGAAGAGCACGACGCTTTTGCGCAAGTTTTACGTGAGCGTGGTGTCGAAGTATTGTACTTGGACCAATTAGCGACTGAAGCCTTAGCAACTGATGCGTTGCGTGAGCAATTCGTTGACGACATGCTTGCTAACTCCAAGCAAGATACTCGTCGTGTCACTGAAACGTTGCGCCAATTCTTGCTGGACTTGCCAACCCACGCCATGGTTCGCAAGTTGATGGCTGGTGTTCGTAAAGATGAAATCACCTTGCCACCAGAGCATCATCAGCAGCTGCATGACATGGTTGAGAAAGATTACTATCCATTTTATCTTGACCCAATGCCAAACCTGTACTTTACGCGTGACCCAGCTGCCGCCATTGGCCGCGGTTTGACCATCAACAAGATGCACTGGCCAGCTCGCCGCCGCGAGTCATTGTTCATGCGCTATATCATCGACCATCACCCACGGTTTGCTGGCAAAAACGTACCAGTATGGTATGACCGCCATGAGAAATATTCTATCGAAGGTGGTGACGAGTTGGTGCTGAATCGGGAAGTCATGGCAATTGGTATCAGTGAGCGTACTTCTGCTGAAGCAATTGAAAAGATGGCAACCAAGTTGTTTGCTGGCTCTGATTTCAAAAAGGTTATTGCCATGGAGATTCCAAAGTCGCATGCGTTCATGCACCTCGACACGGTGTTTACCATGATTGACCATGATAAGTTTACCATTCACCCAGAAATTCGCGACCACGGTGGTAAAATCAACTGCTTTATTTTGGAAAAAGTTGAAGGTCAGCCATTCCCACGCATCACTCGTGAAACTGATCTGGAACATGTCTTGCGAGTCGCGTTGGGCTTGCCAGCAGTCACGTTGATTGAGTGTGGTGGTGGTGACCGAATTGCTGCTGCTCGTGAGCAGTGGAATGACGGTTCAAACACCTTGGCGATTGCGCCTGGTGTGGTGGTTACCTATGACCGTAATTATGTCACTAACCAGAAATTACGCGATGCTGGTGTTGAAGTGATTGAAATCAATGGATCAGAACTTGGCCGCGGTCGCGGTGGTCCACGCTGTATGAGCATGCCAATCATTAGGGAGGATGTGTAATGGCGTTGAGTTTGAAAGGGCGATCGTTCCTGACGCTCAATGATTATACTGCTGGAGAAATCCGCCTGTTGCTGGACACGGCACGTGAATACAAGCGCTTGAAATACGCTGGTGTACCGCACCGAATTCATGAAGGCAAAAATGTGGCGCTGTTGTTTGAGAAAACATCAACTCGTACGCGCTGCGCCTTTACGGTGGCGGCCAATGACCTTGGTGTTGCGCCAGAATACCTCGGCAAAGATGACATTCAGCTGGGCAAAAAAGAGACGGTTGAAGACACCGCCAAAGTGCTGGGCCGAATGTTTGACGGTATTGAGTTTCGTGGTTTTGACCACGGGACAGTTGAGGAATTGGCTCGTCATGCTGGCGTCCCAGTCTGGAATGGTCTGACTGACAAATTCCACCCGACACAGATTTTGGCTGATTTCATGACCATTGAGGAGCATGTCGGCAAACTCAAAGGCACCAAGTTGGTGTTCGTCGGTGATGGCCGCAACAACATGGCGAACTCGTTGATGATCGGTTCAGCCATCATGGGCGTTGATTTCCGTATCTTGGCACCACGTGAACTACATCCCGAGCAGTCGCTGGTAGACCGGGCGCATCACTTGGCACGTTCAAGTCACGCTCGTATCACCATCACTGATAATTTTGAGGAAGCTCTGCGTGATGCTGATGTGATTTACACTGATGTTTGGGTGTCCATGGGTGAGGAAGACAAGTTTGCTGAGCGCATCAACCAACTGCGCAACTTCCAGGTCAATCGTGACATGATCAACCTGACAGGAAACCCTGAGGTGAAATTTATGCACTGTTTGCCAGCGTTCCATGACGCACTGACTATCACTGGCAAAAAGGTCCAGGAAGATTTTGGATTAGAATCAATGGAGGTAACTGATGAGGTGTTCCGCTCACCGCACTCAGTTGTGTTTGACCAAGCGGAAAATCGTATGCATACAATCAAAGCTGTCATGGCTTTGACATTGTAGTAGTTGTCGTAATAAGGAGGTTAAGGAGGCTCCGAGGCAATGGTAGAAAAAATTAAAAAAGCAAAGCAGAAGCTCCGCTCACCATCGGCGTTTACTGTTCTGTTTGTCGTGATTATTATCATGGCAGCACTAACATGGGTTATCCCATCAGGTCTCTATAAGACAGATGATGATGGCAATCGTATCGCGGGGTCGTATCATGTGGTTAATAAAGACCGCACTGTCAAGGAAGAAAAGGATGGTAAAGAGGTTGAAGTCGATAAGCATGATCGACAAGGTTTATGGGACGTCTTCACTGCGCCGATTAAGGGCATGTCTGACAAGCTTGACGTGATCGTTTTCGTCATGGTTCTCGGTGGATTCCTGGGTGTTACTATGAAGACCGGCGCTCTGGATGCTTCTCTTGGTGCTCTGCTCCGAAAGATGAAAGGCAAGGAAAAATGGCTCATTCCGATCTTAATGGTCCTATTTGCCATCGGTGGTACGACATACGGTATGCAGGAAGAGACTGTCGCATTTTACGCCTTGATTATACCGATGATGATCGCTGCCGGCTATAACGCAATGACTGGTGTGATGGTGATTGTACTGGGTGCTGGTGCTGGTGTGCTTGGTTCGACTATTAACCCATTCTCCACCGGTGTTGCCGCAAAGACTGCTGATGTTAAATTGGGCAATGTTATTCCAATTATGTCTATCATTTTGGTGCTATGTTTGATCGCGGCAATCATCTTTACTATGCGTTACGCAGCAAAGGTAAAAGCAGGCAAGTACAAGGAAGATGTTCGTTATAAGCCAGTCACAGCAGCCTTGGATATGACGAACGTACCAAAATTTACTGGTCCACGAAAAGTCGTCATGGGCGTCTTCGCTATTACCTTTGTCTTGATGGTCCTTTCGCTGATTCCTTGGGGAAGTTGGGAAATTACATTATTCGCCGACCTGTTTAAGTGGGCTTCAGAGTTGCCAATTATCGGTGCAGTACTTGGCGTAGTGCACAGTGCGGCCTTTGGTGATTGGTACTTTAATGAAATTACCGCATTATTCTTAATCTCAACAATTGTTATTACTGCAATTTACTATAAAGAGTTTAAGAAGGAAGGTATTTTCCCAGTTGACACCTTCATTGACGGCGTGAAAGATATCTTACCAGTTGCTTTGATTATCGCAGTGGCAACCGGCGTCTCTGTCGTGATGACCAACGGTGAGATTCAAGATACTATCATTAGCTGGGGTGAAGCGTTGTTGAAAGATGCTGGCGGTGGCGTTGTTGGTGTGCTGGCATATCTGTTCTACTTGCCAATGTCATTCATTGTGCCATCATCATCAGGTTTGGCAGCAGCAACCATGCCAGTTATTGCGCCAATTGCTGATCTGGTTGGCTCAAGCAAAGAAGTCATGGTGGCAGCCTTTGCTACAGCGTCAGGTCTACTTAACATGATGGCGCCAACCATCGCATCCTTGATGGGTGGTTTGGCGCTAGCCGGCGTTTCATACCGTGCATGGCTCAGGCGTTCAGCACCAATCATGGCAGTCTTCGCGATCATCAGTGTCGCAGTCATCGCTGTCTTTGGAGTGTTAGGATAGCCTATGGATAAGCAGCGAACTATTGTCGTTGCTCTTGGAGGTAACGCCCTGCAGAAGCAGGGCGAAGCCTCTTCAGAAGCACAGCGTCGAGTAGCGGCTGAGACGATACGACAGTTATTACCGCTTGTTCAAGCAGGACACAAAGTAGCTATCGTTCATGGTAATGGCCCCCAAGTGGGGAATATTGTCTTGCATGAAGAGGCTGTTAATACTGATGATGTACCGAGCTTACCACTGGATGATTGTGGAGCCATGAGCCAGGGATTGATTGGTTTTTGGTTGCAGCAAGCCTTTCAGGACAGCTTTAGGGCTCACCAGATGGCTGATAAGCACGCTGTTAGTTTGGTGACGCAGACCATTGTCTCTGGTGATGATGCAGCGTTCCAAAACCCAACCAAACCAATTGGTCCGTTCTATTCAGAGGAAGAAGCCAAAGCAGTGCAGGCTGAGCGTGGCTATGTTGTCAAGGAAGATGCTGGTCGTGGTTGGCGCCGTGTGGTGCCATCACCAAAACCAGTGGAGATCGTTGAAGCGCCAATCATTAAAGCTTTGGTTGAAGCGGGTGTTCTAGTCGTCTCAACTGGTGGTGGCGGTATCCCTGTGTTGCGCCAGGAAGATGGCACGCTCACGGGTGTCGAAGCAGTCATTGATAAAGACTTTGGGGCGGCAACCTTGGCTAATTTGCTACACGCAGATACACTGCTCATCTTGACTTCGGTTGATGCAGCTAAGGTCAATTTCAACCAACCGAACGAAGAAGCGTTGGGGCAAATCTCTGCAGCAGAGATGCAGAAACATATTGACGATGGCCAGTTTGCAGCTGGATCCATGCTGCCAAAGGCGCAAGCAGCACTGCAATTTGTGTCAGGTGGCGAGGGTCGTACCGCAGTCATTACCTCATTGGAAAAAACCACTGAGGCTATCGACGGGACAGCGGGCACGCGGATTGTTTCATAGCCAAAGCATTGCTTTTATCTAATTTTCATGATATAAATAACAGGTATGTTGCAGTATCTTAAGTCTGACGATTCTGGCAAGCTTACCATCAGAGAGAACTTAGTTAAGGGCTCTTGGATTCGTTGTGAGCGGCCAAATGAAGAGGAGATTTCCCAGTTGTTATCACTGGGGATTGATGCTGATATCATCACTGACGCACTGGACCCCCACGAGGTTCCTCGTTTGGACGCGGACAATGAGCGGACATATTTGATTGCCCGATTACCGGATACTGACGATGATTTTAATGACTTTACTACACCAATTTTGTTTGTGATTCATGCGGATTATATCATCACCATTTCGCGAGACAGCCTAGGTAGGTTGTGGCAGCCGTTCATTGATAAACATGTGGTATCCACGTCAAGTCGAATTGCCCTGCTGGTTGACATGATTGACGCACTAGCAACACAATATCAGCGCCGGGTGGCTGCCATCAACCGCCAAATGCGGGCGGCGACTGGCGATATTCGAACATTGCGAGCGCGCGATATTGCCACATTAGCTGAATATGAGCGCAAACTGAATGATTATATGGACGCCTTGGTGCCGATGAATTTATCGGTGGAGCGGATGATTGCTCACAAAGCGTTGATGCTTCGGTCGGATGCCAAAGAGGATGTTGAAGATATTTCCATTGATCTGGAGCAGGTGATTAGTCGCTGTAAATCATTGCTGCGTACCATCACCAACGTGCGCGATAGCTACCGGGCAGTGATGGATACACGCCTGAACGAAACCATTCGGTTGCTGACTGTCATCACATTGGCGCTCACCATACCGACCATGATTGCTGGGCTATTTGGTATGAATGTGCCAGTTCCTGGTGGTGATGACCCGGCAATGTTTTGGAAAATCACCGGCGTCAGCGCTGTGGCGGCACTGTTGATTGGCTATTATTTCTTGCGGCGTCGGTAGCACCATTTGAAATTCTAATTATTCCATTCTTTGACTAGTGCTATACTAGAAGTATGAGTAATATTATTGACGTCCACGGTTTGACCAAACGCTACGGTGATCAAACGGTGGTAAAAGGCATAGATTTCAGTGTCGAAAAGGGCGAAATCTTCGGTATTTTGGGTCCCAATGGCGCTGGTAAAACAACAACGCTAGAAATGTTGGAGGCATTGCGTACTATCGATGACGGTACGGCTGTCATTGATGGTATCGACGTAGCTAAACATCCCAAAAAGATCAAAGACATCATTGGCATTCAGCTGCAGTCGACCAACTTTTATGACCACTTGACATTAACTGAGCAATTGAAAATGTTTGCCAGTTTGTATGGCAGTAAAGTTGACGTGGCTGCGCTACTAGCCAAGGTTCAATTAACAGAGAAAGCTAAGAATTATGTCGAGCAGCTATCCGGTGGACAAAAACAGCGTTTTGCTATCGCTTCAACCTTGGTCAATAGCCCAAAAGTCTTGTTCCTGGACGAGCCAACCACTGGTTTAGATCCACAAGCGCGTCGCAACTTGTGGGAGCTGATCAAGCAAATACGCGAAGAGGGCGTCACTATCGTGCTAACCACACACTACATGGATGAGGCTGAACTGCTGTGTGATCGATTGGCGATCATGGACAATGGTCAAATTATCACCACCGATTCGCCACACAACTTGATTCAACAGTTACTCAAACGTGGCTTTAAGAAAAAGCAGGTGGTTGAACAGGCAAATTTGGAAGACGTTTTCATCGATCTTACAGGAAAGGCGATACGGGATTAGTAGTATGAAAAAATATTGGATAGGTATCATTGGTCAGGTCGTAGCTGGCCTTAAGCGTTTGCTGCGCGACAAGATGGCATTGTTCTTCACCTTTTTGTTCCCGCTGATTTTCTTGTTTGTGTTTGGTTCGATTTTTAACAATCAGACGACTAACTTCAAGGTTGCCATCATCAATCATTCAAACACCGAGTTCGCCAAGCAATTTGTCGATGGTGCAAAAAATGACAAGTCAAAACTGCTGCAAGTTCAGGACGTGAAAGACATCGATGAAGCTAAAGAAAAGATGAAGCGTTCGGAAATTGACGGTATCATTGAACTACCAAAAGAGTTTGGTGAAGTCAAAGGTGAAGGCGCACAAGCCCGACCGTCTGGTACATTGAACGTGCTACACGCTAAAGGGCAAGATCAGGCTGCTAGTGCACTGACTGCTGTGATGGGTCAGATTGTTGGTAGTATCAACAAAGCTATGGGTCAGCCAGAACCGCCGTTTAAGGTAGCTTCACAGGCGGTTGGCGATGAAGCTCTGAAGACGTTTGATTACACCTTCACTGGACTATTGGCATTTAGTTTGATGAGCATGGGTATCTTTGGTCTAGCAAACCAAATGCCAACCGAAAAGCAAAAAGGTAACTATCGTCGCTTGCGGGCTGCACCGTTTACTTCTGGTCAGCTCATTATTTCTACGGCTATCGTCTACACCTTGGTGTCTTTGGCAAGTGCTGCCTTGATGCTGGTTGTCAGTATGCTACTGTTTAAATTTACGATGCGTGGCGACTGGTTGTTGTTTGTGCCATTCTTGACATTGGCTGCCGTGATGATGGTTGGACTTGGATTGATCGTTGGTGCGTGGGCTAAAAACGAAAATCAGTCAGCGCCACTCTCAAATCTCATCTCTTTCCCGATGATGTTCTTATCTGGCGCCTTCTTTCCGTCATTCTTGTTCCCAGAGTGGCTCAGATCTATTAGTCAATGTATCCCGATGACTCCCGTCGTTGATGGCCTTCGATTGATATCAACAGAACATGCGAGCCTGACAGAAGTTCTGCCGCAGTTTGGTGGAGTTTTGCTGTGTATCGTCATCGTCTACGCCTTGGCTATTAAACTATTCCGCTGGGAATAACTACTGAGAGTAGCAAAACATAACCTTTTTTCGTATAATCAAAGTATATGGTGGTGGAATACTTTGAACGATCAGCGGCAGGTGAGCGTTTAGAAAAAGTCAGTCGTCCTCGTTCTCATGCGTGGGTGCACATATCTGGCAGGCTATTGGACGTGGCTGACCTGTCAGATAAACTCTTATTGAATGCAAATATACTGCGTGACGTTTGTGATGTCCGTGAGTTGTCACGAACAGAGTTTAGTAATGGCGTAGAATATATCTTTTTACGTTTGCCAGTTGGTGCGGCTGATGCTGCCAAAACTGCTCCGATATTGATTGCGGTGTCGCGTGATCGGCTGGTAACCGCCAGTCCGCACACTTCTTTTTCACCGTTAGACACTGATGCCTTCATGACTACTGACACGCGCCAGCCTTCTGCGGTGGTGTCTGCTGTCATCGCCTCCATCATTACTGAATACGAGCAGCGGCTCCATGCGCTGTCGACCAAAATTACCAGCGCTCGCAAGCGGCTCACGCACTTTGATGTTCAAAATGAGGACTTTGTTGAATTTGTTGCCATTGAGGACAGCCTCAATGAATATCGGAGTGGCTTGGAGGGGCTAGTAACGGTTGTCGGTCAATTGGAAATGAATCGTCGTCAATTGTTCAATCTGCGTGATATTGAAGCCTTTGGCGATATCATACTGCACGCTCGCCAGTTGTTGGTGGCTATTAGCTCAAGCGCCCAAACGATTGACAGTATCCAGAACGCCTATTCGACCATTGCCAACAACACCCTGAATCAGCGCATGAAAGTGTTGACGACTATCACCATCTTACTGGCGGTGCCAAACGTCTTCTACGGCATGTATGGCATGAACATTGGGTTGCCGTTCCAAGGTGAGCAGTGGGCTTACATTGCCATCATGGGGGTTACACTGTTGTTAATTTTACTAACACTACTACTTGCCAAGCGATTCCGCTTATTCTAAAATTAAACTAATAAGTAGGGAGTAAGCACTTGACGTGCTATATTTCCTTTGGTACTATGGTTGACGTGTCTCGCGCCGAAGCATTGAGTTGCGGTTTGTAATAAAGGTCGAAGCGCGTGAGGCTGCATTTAGTACGAAGGAGTACAAATACATGCCGATAGCAATCAATTTTGTGTCATCACGACGCAAAAAGATCGCAGTGGATGTAGTGCCTGCCGAATGGCAAACATACATAGCACAATAACATATCTAAAACCGCCCGAGCGCTAAACCCGGGCGGTTTTAGATTGATTTACGGTAATCTACTCAGCCTTCTTTTCCTCAGTAGAAACACCTGCTGCTTTGAGCGCGTTCTCTACCTCAGCGTCAATACTGTTGAGGTCTTCTACCTTTTTGCCATTGATGAATATGGTTGGTGTAGCAGTAATTTCGTGTGCACGGCTAACGGCAGTGTCAAAACTAATTTTTTGCAATACGCGGTCGCTTGTTAGGTCATTGGCAAAGCGTGATTCATCGAGTTTGAGCTGCTTGGCGTAGTCCATGAAGATATCGTTGCGTTTGTGATTTTGGGCATTGCTCCACGCGTCTTGGTTTTCGTACAGCAAATCGTGCATTTCCCAGTATTTACCTTGCAAGCCTGCCGCCTCAGCTACTGACGCTGCTAGGCGAGCGTGAGTGTGACCAGACAGTGGGAAGTTGCGGAAGATCAATTGCACATTATCTTTGTGCTTTTCGACAGCTGATTTAATACGTGGTGCAACAGTGCGACAACCCGGGCATTGATAATCACCGTATTCAATGATCGTAACTTTCGGCTTGTCAGCCCCAAATGTGTGCTCCTGAATGTCACCATTACGCTTTTCAGCAGGGATGATTTTTGTGAGTTGATCTTTGGCGATATCGCTAATATCTAAGCGGTGTGTTACTGACAGGTATACCATGCCACCAAGTATCGTCACCACGATTGCGATAAATACGCCCCAGGTTTTTCCGTTCATTCTTGTCCTCCAAATTAACTCTAGCAATAATAGCATAAAATCAGGTAAAATAAAACCATGAGTGTATTGCTGTTAAGTGTTATATATGGATTGATTATCGTCATTTTGATATTGGTACTAGGGGTGCATCCACAGCTCTCGTCACATAGCCAATTTGAATTGAAACGTCGGGCGCACCAGGGTGACGAGGAAGCAAAATTACTACTGAAACGCCGCACCTACTTGGCTGATTTATTTTCGTTGCAGCGGGTGGTCACGGCATTATTATTGGTGTCGCTCAGTGTCATCGGTGTGGAGTTGTTTCACTGGCTAGTTGGTTTTTTGGTGTCGTTAGTCATCGCGCTTTATTCGGGCGCCGTGGCTCGCTTGTCGCCGCTACAAAAATTTTCACAGCGCATCTATGAACGGTATGAAGGAGCAATCATTCGCTGCATTGAAAAGTATTCAGTTGTATTTTGGGCGATCCGTTCTGTTGTGCCATCGCAAAGTAGTGAATTGGACGTTGAATCGCGTGAAGAACTGCTGGAGATAGTCAAGAACGCTGGCGATGCATTGTCCAAGGACGAAAAAAAGCTTATCACCAATAGTCTCAAGTTCAAGGACATGAAAGTCACTGACGCCATGATTCCACGTACTATGATTGATAGCATAGGTAAAGATGAAGTACTAGGTCCCATCGTTCTGGACGGACTGTATCAAACAGGGCACAGCCGTTTTCCGGTAATTGATGGGGATATTGATCATGTTGTGGGTATGCTGTATGTGCAAGATTTGGTGACCATTGGTAACGCCAAAAAGTCGCAAAAAGCGCACCACGTTACTGACGCCATGGAGCACGCTGTGTTTTACATTCGAGAAGACCAATCGTTGCAGCAAGCCTTGGCTGCCTTCATCAAAACCAGACACCATCTATTCATCGTGATCAACCAGTACCGTGAAACAGTCGGACTGTTGAGCTTGGAAGATACTTTGGAGGCGCTTTTAGGAAAGAAAATCAATGATGAATTTGATACCCATGAAGATCTGCGCAAAGTAGCTGAGCACAATCCACGCGGCAATAATAGCCCAAAAACTACCGAAACTATCTAAGAATTTATCTTTTGCATGTATCGACATTCGGGATAATTCGAGCATCCGTAGAATGGTGAATGATTATTTTTGCTGTGTCTTATCACCAGATGACCGCCACGACAGCGTGGGCATGGTTTAATTTTTTGAGATATGTCTGATACGTCAGGAATTGGTATTACGACACCTTTATCTTCAAGGGCGCGAATGATGGTAAGTAGTCCCGTGTTATCAATAAGCCGTATTTTGTTGCCATTGGTAGAATATTTTACAAATCTTCGCGCGTCCGATGAGAAGATATTTGTCGTGACAAAGAATGCTCACCTCCGTGTAAATGATCAACAACTGCACCATAAAAATCACGCACTTCGGATACTTTGACAATTTGTTTAATATACTTTTTACATTGGACATAACTTTGGACGCCGTTTTTGTATAATACAATGTCGATGCCACCGTCGCGTTTATACGGAGTGGTTGCAGCCGAATAGCCAAAATGTTCAAATAATTGAGCGATGTATTTTTCGAAATCATACGGCGACATGGAGCGAATTTTGGTGAGCAGTTCATGGTCGCTGAGTGGTGTGACTGGATTAGACCTGTTCTCGGTAATGGGCTGCTTGTTCGTTGATTGTGCCCCTTCCGAAGCGGACATTTGGGTTGACTGGATATCTACTGCGGGCGATACTTCCCGGCGTAATTCCTCTAGCTCCCGGTAGGCTGTGATATATCGTTTATGATAATAAAACACTACAAAAGGACTGGCGATGATCCACGTAATTGAACAAAAGATGACTACAGTGCCCACCGTATAGCTATCCATGTGGTGATTATAGCATAAAACTGTTGCCGCTGTGGTATAATAACAGATATGAAACAGAGGACTTTTGCAATTGATACACCAACAAAAGTTGGGGAAATGATTACCGTGGCGGGCTGGGTGCATTCCCGGCGCGATCACGGCGGGCTGATTTTTATTGACCTACGCGACCATACTGGGTTGGTGCAGCTGGTGATTAATCCTGATAAGGCAGAGGCGTTTCGGTTAGCGGAAAGCCTGCGCGATGAGTTTGTGATTCGTGCCAGCGGTGTGGTGACGGAGCGCGGCGAAGGTTTAAAAAACCCAAATATTACTAGTGGTAATGTAGAAATTGTGGTGGAAAACTTGGAAATTCTCAACCGTGCTGAAACCTTGCCAATCCAGCCGTTTGCTGAGGAGAACCAAGCGGGCGAGGACTTGCGTTTCAAATATCGTTACCTTGATCTGCGTCGTCCAACGATGCAACAGATACTGAAAAAACGCGCTGAGATGTACCGACGGATGCATCAGTATATGGATACTCGGGACTTCATCGAGATTCAGACGCCGATTTTGGCAAATTCCAGCCCTGAGGGCGCGCGTGATTTTCTGATTCCTAGTCGTTTGCAGGAAAATAAGTTCTACGCTCTGCCGCAAGCCCCGCAGCAGTTCAAGCAGCTGCTGATGGTCGGCGGCGTGCCGCGATATTACCAATTGGCAGCTTGCTTCCGTGATGAAGATCCGCGAGCTGATCGACTGTACGGTGAGTTTTATCAGCTGGATCTAGAGATGAGCTTTGTTGAAGACGGCGAGGAGGTTCGCCAGGAAGTTGAGCCGCTGATGTGCCAGCTAGCGACTGATTTTGCAGGCAAGAAGTTGCTGGATTTGAGCGATCTGTCAGTGGGCGACGGCCAGCCAATTCCGCGCATTTCCTACCGCGACGCCATGGAGACGTACGGCTCGGACAAGCCAGACTTACGTTTTGGTATGGAACTGATTGAACTAACCGATGTCTTTGCTAACACCGAGTTTGGCGTGTTCAAAAACGCCGAGTGTATCAAGGCGATTTGTGTTAAAAATGGCGCCAGCCTCAGTCGTAAGCAAGTTGACCAATTCACTGACATTGCCAAGAGTGAAGGGGCAGGCGGCTTGGCCTACATCACCTACCAAGATAGTGAGGCGAAGTCACCAATTGCTAAGTTCTTGAGCGAAACAGAGATCACGGCGATTAAGCAACAAACTGGTGCGGCTGATGGCGACGCCGTGTTCTTTGGTGCCGACGCCCGCTCAGTTGTCAACGCCGTGCTTGGTCGCTTGCGAAACGAATTTGCTACTCATTTCAACCTAAAAGACCCGAGTGTGGTGGCCTTGGCTTGGATTATCGATTTTCCATTCTATGAATGGGATGACCGCGGCAAGAAGCTTGACTTTGGCCACAACCCATTTGGTATGCCAAAGGGCGGTATAGAGGCGCTGGAGTCGGCGAAGACTGACGCCGACAAGCTTGCTATCGTGGCTGACCAGTTTGACATGGTGATGAACGGCTACGAAATTTGCTCCGGCGGTGTGCGCAACCACAACCCAGCGGTGCTGTACAAAGTATTCGATCTGCTCGGCTTTAGCGAAAGCTACGTCGAAGAAAAGTTTGGCGCCATGCTGGGCGCCTTCAAATACGGTGCGCCGCCACACGCTGGCTGTGCCTTTGGTATCGACCGCATCCTTATGGAACTCATCGATGAAACGAACGTCCGCGAAACCTTGGCCTTTCCAAAGAATGGTTCGGGTGTTGACGTGATGATGGACTCGCCATCAACGGTTGATCCAGCGCAGTTACGAGAATTAGGACTATAATATACATCACGGCAGAACAAACTGCCGTGATTATTTTATAGTGACAGGCGAGTTATTTCTGTCGCTTTTTCTGGCTGATAAATTGTGCAATAAGACCAATGATAACAACCAGGATTGCAACGTAAAGCAACCCGTTAATCAACCAGGCGGCAAGGCGAAACACCATGCTCAATACCCAGGCGATGATGACCAGGACTGCGATACTATAAATTAATTTAGGAAAAGACATATATCCATTATACCATCTACCGCGAGCTAAGCATACCGTCAAACCACCCCTTAGCATGGCAATCCCGAAAGTTCCAAGCTCCAGGACTTTCAGTCTTATAGCTCCAGTAAAACCAGGCATCGACATTTGCTGGTACGGCAAGTTGCGATTGGCAGTGAGCGTATTCGGTACTATCGCTGGCAATGCCTGGCGGCAGGGCGGCACTCCACTCGCCGATGATTAGTGGCTGCTGCTGGGAGTAATTGCGATACTCGCCAGACCGCTGGTCGAGTACCTGACGGTGGTGAGTCAGCGATGTCGCTTGATTGTCTGTGTCGGAAAAGCACTGATAATGATGTATATCCAGTGTATTAGACCCGACGCGCCCCGACCACCAAGCTGGTTGGTAACAATCAGACGCCACGATGCGCACATGAGATGGCAATTTACCGCGCAACGTTCGGCTCGTTTTGCGTGTCCACCACCACAACTGCCACCGTTCGCGTCGGGTCGTCACCAGGGGCTCATTGAGCAGTTCGATGCCCCATAGTGCTGGATGCTCGCCGTATTCATTGGCAATATCCAGCAATATTTGTGTGGTTTTTCGCTGGTTGGTGCGTTGATACCACCCGACAGTACTGGTATTGCCGCTGCCGCTGTGGTCGCTGGCATTTTGAGCACCAGGTGCGGCGTGGAGGTCGAGGAGAACCTGTAAGTTATAGTGCTGAGCCATGTCCATCAGCCAATCAAGTTGCGGTTTTGCTGATAGATACGGTGGCTGATCCTTGAGCGCCCAATAACCAATCGGCAGCCGCAGTAGTCGTATGCCAGTGTGCGCTAACCATTTGAGGTCAGCTTCCTCAATGAACGTTTGTCGATGCTGCTGGATGCGCGCCTGACCATCTATGGTTTTAGATAACTCATATTCGTTGGTCGCATCTGTTCCGGCAAATACGCTTGGCGTCATCCATCGTTCCAGCACCAGCCAACCGCCTAGGTTGACGCCAGGCATGGCAGGTGAGGGAGAATGACTGCTCATATCTCTACTGTAGCACGAATACATTGCCGAATCATAGCGAAACGGATATACTGGAGGTAATGTATGATCGACACGAAGTTAGCGTAAAAGTGGCGCTGTATAGCAGTGACGGCAAACGCACCTTGTTGATGCGGCATTGGGGTGATGCGGGGTTTGGTCTGCCGGGCGGGCATATCGACGCTGGCGAAATGCCGGATGAAGCGCTGGAGCGGGAGTTGCGCGAGGAACTAGGTATCACCATTGATGCGACGCCGGCTGACTTTTATGTGCGCGACCCATATGATACCACTGCTAAAAACCATAAAATCATCCTTGGCTATACAGCCACAATTGACGGTGATATTGAGCTGCCGGACCAGGCCTGTGATGGTAGCGAAGCAGGTCCCGTCTGGCTGACGCGGGTAGAAGTTGAGACTGCCGACAAACTCGCGCCAGGTTATCGGGATTTTTTGCTGAAATGGTGGCCGTAAATTAATGTAACACAGCAGGAGATGATAAAAGGCTATGCAATCAATGTCGAATATAGAATACGAAGCAAAAATATATGATATTGATCCAGCCGATATCGCTGGGAAATTGGCAAAACTTGGCGCCAAAGAGATTGGTAATTATAATTTCCGCCGTTACGTATTTGATACAATTCCGGCAACACCAAATCGCTGGGTCCGGTTGCGTTCTGATGGGCAACACGCTACTCTGACTGTCAAAGAAATAACTGCCGAGGCTATTGATGGTACTCACGAATGGGAAGTTGAAGTCTCTGACCTAGAAATGACACTGGAGATACTAGCAAAGATTGGCATCAAACCACGTGGCTATCAAGAAAACAAACGGCAAGAATATGACCTGGATGGCGTCCAGGTCGTCATTGACCGCTGGCCAAAGCTAAAACCTTACATTGAAATAGAGGGTAATAGCGCGGAGGAAGTGATAAATACTGCGAAACTTTTGGGCTACGCCGAGGATGATCTGACGATGAAAAATACTACTGAGTTATATCAGGATATTGGTATAGATATTGAAAAAATGCTAGAGCTAACATTCAATTCAGTTGTCGAGGACAGAATGTTCACATGATTATAACTGAACGCCCAACCACGCCGCTAACACATCACCAGCAAAGTAGGCCATTCCAGCGGCAACTGCGCCGAGGAGCAAGGTGATGGCGGCTTCTCGCCATGATGATTGATTACCAACTTTGCCTTTGATGAAGCCAATCGTCAGGAAAGCGACCGCTGTCAGTGCGGAGCTGACATAAAATAGGCTGGTGCTTGGCGTTTTTAAGCTGGCGACCACGTCGACCAGGTAGGGTAATACTGGCACGCTACCCACGGCAACAAAGGCCAAAAATGTAACCGCGCCAATGATTTTGGGCGAAGCCCGTTTTTGGGTGTCGCGGGCTGATCCTTCGTGCTCAGCGCTGGCTGCTAGGTAGGCGCTAGCGCCCATCGAAAAGCCATCGGCGATGAGGTTTGCAATGCCTAAAATGAGGATAACCGCGCTGGAGATGCCGGCCCCAGCCGACGCTGCCACCACGGCAAAGGTTGTCACGGTGCCATCAACTGCTCCGTATACAAATTCTGAAATATATCGTCTAAAAAATATGTTCATAACCGTGCCATTATAACACAATTAGTCTTTGTGGGGTTGATTCACGTATACTAGAGTAATGACGACTGATGATTTTCAGGTGCTGATCCACCAAAAAGGTCGTGAGCTCTACCGGTCGATGCCGTGGCGTGATCAGCCGACCTTGTACTATGTGCTGGTGAGTGAGCTGATGTTGCAACAAACACAAGTTGCTCGCGTATTGACGAAGTTCATGGAGTTTACCGCAGCGTTTCCGGACATTAAGTCGCTGGCAGCGGCCGAGTTGACCGAGGTGCTGCGTGCGTGGCAGGGGCTGGGCTATAATCGCCGCGCCCAGTATCTTCACCGCGCAGCACAAGCCATCGCCGCTGGTGTCCCGGTGACTACGCTAGATGACCTCGTTGCATTGCCGGGTATTGGCGTCAATACCGCTGGTGCCATCATGAACTATGCCTATCAAGTGCCAACACCGTTCATTGAGACAAATATTCGTACCGTCTATCTCAATCATTTCTTTGCGGGCCAGGAAGCGGTAGCGGATCGCGACATACTGACTGTTGTTGAGCAGACGATGGACCGGGTAAATTCGCGCCAGTGGTTTTGGGCGCTGATGGATTATGGCAATGAATTGAAAGCTCAGGGCAAGGGTAAATTGTCCGCCAGTCGCCACTACGCCAAACAATCACAATTCACCGGTAGCCTCCGCCAGATGCGCGGTGAGATTTTGCGTCGGTATGTTGACGGACAGCCACTCGCTGAAATCACCGCTGATTTGCAGGACGATTCACGATTTTCAGCGGCGCTAGACGGTCTGCGGCGGGATGGTCTCATCACCGAGTGATAGGGTATTGACATTTTAAACCGTCTATGCTATCATAGTAACCAGTCGATATGACGAATATAAACAACAAATCAAAGGAAAGGTATGGAAGATATGCAAACAGTTATTATACTGATGACTGCGGTGATTGTGGTCCATTCAGTGGCGATCATCATCTTATTCAGTATAATAATCTCGCTCTTGGTAAAACTCAAACGTATTGCCAGCCAAGCTGAAACAGCAGCGCACAATATTGCACAAGCTACAGAATGGCTGTCACCAAGAAAAGTCTTTACTGAAGCTTCTCGGCTTTTTCGTCGGAAATAGCAAGGATTCATCAGTAAAATCTAACAATAAACAAACAAAGGAGAAACTATGAAAAAAGTATTAACTGTCTTAGGTGCTGCGGTAGCTGGTTTTGCGGCTGGTGTATTGACTGCACCAAAAAGTGGTAAGGAAACTCGCAAAGACTTAAAGAAAAAAGCTAACGAGTTGAAAAAAGATGCTGACAAATGTGCAGCAAAGGCAAAGACGGTAGCAAAAGACACAGCTGCCTCTCTGAAGTCTGGAGCGCAAAAAGTAGGTAAAGCTACCACCGAAGCGGCTCACGACGTTAAAGGTGATGTTGAAAAAAGCCTGAAATAATTTGACAACAATCCAAAAACGCGGGACAATGGAACAGATGAAACAAGCTGTTACAAGTCTCGCATTTTTGATGGTTATTGCTGGTGTGATTGTCGGGTCCTCGGTCGTCGTGAAAGCTCTTGATGGTCAAGCCGAATCTGCAAACGGGATCGATGCCATCAAAGCCAATTGCCAGGATATTCGTGGAAATCTCAGTCGACTGCATTATAGTGACGCAATTTTACGAGTAAACACCGGTCAAGCGTACAATGATATTTCTTCGCGCCTGATGGCACGCATGAACGGTCGCTTAGCAGTGAACAAGATTGATGCTGCAGACCTCGTTTCTTTGACGAGTCGGTTCGAAAGGGGACGGTCATTGTTCTCCTCTCGGTATAATGAATATGAATCTGCCTTGGCAGCGCTTCTGAAGATTGATTGCAAAAATCAGCCAACTGATTTTTATGCTCAGTTCAACATTGCTCGTGATGCACGGCTCAAATTGTCATCATCAGTTCGCGAGCTCAACGACATTATCGCTGAGTATGGCACTAAAGTCGAAAAGATAAAGGAAAAACTCAAGTGATACGCCAGCAAATAATGGAGCATAAATTGCCGGCATTTATCGCAGGTTCGGTGTTGCTAGCTATGCTCTTGGTTACTTTGTCGATGTTCATCTACTATGCGTCAGGAGCTTCGCGGTTGGATTTGAGCCGCCCAGAGTACAAGTCGATGCGCTCAAAGATCGATCAAGGCAAGGCGCTAGACGAGGGATTTTCGGCGCAGGGTGAAATCACCAAATCAACCATAGACGAATTTATGAAGCTGTACAAAGCAGAGGCTGAAAAAACTACAAGCTCGCAGAATTTTTCAGTTGATGCACTAAGTGACGCTAGTCTAGGAATTACCCAAAGTCAGTCAAATCAATAACTATTTTTTCAACGGTCCATTGGTGGTGAGCGGTAGCGTGGCTAGTTTGATGTCGTTATTTTCGAACTCACGCAGCAGTCGCCGCCGCATTTCTGAAGTGACACTCCATTGGTCTGAGGGCTGAGTTTTACCAGCAATGATCACCTCCACTGAATGTCCGGTGATATCGCCCAGGGAAGTAAACTTTGGTGGGTCGATGATTTTTCGTTTCCAGGATTTTTCCAAGGATAATTTATAGCCGATGTCATTGATAATTTCGGTGGCGGCTGAGATGTCAACTGACGGATCGAGCTGTAGGATAAACCGAGAGATACTGTACCCCATGGTTTTGTTGATGACCTGCTGAATGGTACCGTTTGGAATGTAATGGACATTACCATCGGTGTCACGCACGACTGTCGAGCGGGTACCAACGCGCTCTACCTTGCCAACTGCACCCATGATGTCGACAACATCACCAACGCGGTATTGGTTTTCGGCGATGATGAAGATACCAGCCAGGAAGTCCTTGACTAGCGACTGGGCGCCAAAACCCAACGCCACACCGATGATCCCGGCACTAGCAAACAGCGGTGATAGATCAACCAAAAAGAGTTTATTTGCAACCACTGCCAACGCATAGGCGATCATCAAAATTCGCCAGAAGCTGCGGAGCAATTGAATCAAGGTCTCCTGACGTTTTTCAATGTCCTTTTTGTGCCAATCTCGATGTTTGGCTGTCGACCTAACCACGCTTTTGATGCCCCATTTTAGCAGCACGCGGCCAATATAGTAAGCGATGATGGCGCCGATAACTGTACTCCATGCCTCGATGAAACGCTGCTCCATCAGCCAACCCAGACCATTTTGCTTCAGCCACTCATCGAAATTGGAGGAATCTAAAATATACTTAGTAAGCGTATCCATAATAGATTTAGTATAATGAATAATATGAGTTTTGTCGATCCGAATCAGTTCATCATCACCCGTAAACGCAAGAAATATAAATTTGCACTGTTTGCTAATTCGCCACTGTGTTTTGAGTATGACGAATGGTTGGCGGTAAAAGATCAGTTAGATAAACAGCCGACGGTGATGGAGATAGGTGCGGGCAATGGCTTGTTTGCCGTCGAGCAGGCAGCGCGTCATCCAGAACAGACTGTTGTGGCGCTTGATGTCAAAGGTGATCGCTTACAAAAGGGTGCCCGAGAGGCTGAAGCACGCGGTCTTGCCAATATCTTTTTTGTACGAGCGCGGGCTGATCAAATCGATCAATTGGTTGCTCCGGCGTCGCTAGGAACCATTTGGCTAACTTTTTCTGACCCATTTCCTCGAAAACATTCAGCTGGTCGGCGACTAACCCATCCGCATTTCCTGGCAGTGTACCGCAACCTATTATCGTCAGAGGGCGTACTGCTCATCAAACACGACAACACTGATTTCTTTTGTTGGAGCTTGGAGCAGCTGGTTAGCCAAGGGTGGTCTTTGCAGGAGTTGACCTTTGATTTGCATGAGTCTGGGCTGGCTGATGACTATAAGATCCTCACATCCTATGAACAGCGCTGGCTGGATGAAGGTAGAATTACAAAGTTTGTTAATGCCAAAGCTGACGGGAAAAGGAACTAATATGCCACACATCCACACCGCACCCAACCAACACGACCACACCGTTACTGGATATGTCATTCGTACCGATGGCGATCAACCACGGGCGTTGCTGCATGTGCATAAAAAACTAGGAAAATTACTGCCGCCGGGTGGACACATAGAATTGGACGAAACGCCATGGGCGGCGATGCTACATGAACTGCGCGAAGAAGCTGGCTATGACGCTGGGCAATTGTTGGTTTTGCAACCAACCTTGCGCATGCATCAAGCGGCAATGCCAGAAGTAACACTTCACCCGCAGCCGCTGCTCATGAACACCCACGACATTACACCTGAGCATTACCATTCAGACACCTGCTACGCACTGGTAGTTCGGGAAGATCCACGCCATGAATTAGCCGCGGGCGAATCGACGGATGTGCGGTGGCTGACACGAGACGACATAGCGGCGCTACCGTCTGAACAAATCTGGGATAATACACGAGCGAGCTATATGTCATTGTTTGATAAGTTTTTAGACGAATGGGAATTAGTCCCTGCGAGTGAGTTTTCGGCAGGCAAATGATAGGAGGAGAGATGATGAATATACAAGATTATGCAGATCAGGCCATCACCACGCTGTCAGACAACTACGCATACGGTGACATCAGCCCGCAATTAATGGGTCAGGTATTGGGGCTAGCTGGTGAATCTGGTGAGGTAGTCGAAAAAATCAAAAAATTGCTGCGTGACAATCAGGGAAACCTTGAGGAGCCAGACAAGGTAGATATCCTCAAAGAGTTGGGGGATATCTTGTGGTATGTCAATGCAGTGGCGCATTTATTGGGGTCGAGTCTGGAAGACGTAGCGCGGATGAACAATGAGAAACTGTTGAGCCGCAAGCAGCGTCATCAGCTACACGGCAGTGGCGATAATCGCTAAGTGTCCAGCGTGGTGGCGCGTTGTCGCACCCAATGATCAATGGTTCCGGCGCCCATACATAAGACTAATTTTCCAGCGTCGAGCGAAGCAGTGATGTGGTCCCACAGTGCATCATCCAGCTCGGCAAACGTTACAACATCAGGGCGCGAAGCAACGATGTGGCGTGTTAATTCTTGTGGTGTTAAAACTGGCAAGTCTGGATTTTCGCGGGTCAAATAGGTTGGTAGCCAATAGATCGTCTCAGCGGCCTCAAAGACATCTGCCGTATATTGCGTCATGATTTCGTGTTGGCGAACATTTTGATGCGGTTGGTAGACCAATACCACGTGGCTGGACAACTCTTGCGCGAGCTGTAGGGTAGCTTTGATTTCCACTGGATGGTGGCCATAATCCGAGTACAAACCTTCAGCCAATTTCTCAAATCGGCGACCTGCGCCAGGGAATTGATTAATACTGGTGATGACGCTTGCTTCGTCAATTTCTGTCATGTGTTTGACTGCTTCTAAGGCCAGCATACCGTTACGCCGATTGTGCTCACCAGCCAGGTGAATGTCTGGGTTGTATTCAGTCAACACTTGTACATTGTGATCATCAAAGCACGCGGCAGTTTCTTGCCAGGCGATGATACTATCAGACTGGTGACCAAAGGTGCGAAAGGCCGCCAAATACTCGTCTTCCGTTGGGTAGGTGTCAGGATGGTCATAGTCAACCGACGTGATGAGGCTGAGCCATGGCTGGAAATTTAAGAAGTTACGATCAAACTCGTCGCACTCGTAGACAAAAAATTGACTAGTTGGGTCAAATTTGCCGCTTGGCCCAAAGCTCAGGGTGGAACCGACGGAATAGCTGACCGGAATCCCTAAGTGCTGCAGTGTCCACACAATCATACTGGTGGTGGTAGTTTTGCCGTGGGTACCGGCAACAGCCACAAGTTTCAAGTTTTTGTCAGAGATGATGTGCGCTAATAATTCATCGCGTTTGCCAGTTTTGATACCCAGCTTGTGAGCGAGGACTAACTCAGGGTGATCTGCTGGCAGAGCTGCTGTATAGACGAACCAATCAAACGGCTGTTTGTCGTGCTCTTCCTGTAAAAAAGTCCCTGATTGATCAAGGGCAATGTGAACGCCGCGTTCCATTAAAGCCGCAGTCAGAGGGCTGGCTGATTGGTCTGAGCCGCAAACATCGTACCCAGCGTCGTGGGCAATCTCAGCCAGTGGTCCTATACCAACACCACCGATTCCTGAAAAATAAATTCGCATGGCTTTATTATAGCACTCTCGCCCGTCTCTCGGTATGTGTGCTATACTAAAACTAGAGTAAGAAGGGGTGGAATGACAGATAAACGCAACGTCCGATTCAAAATTCGTCGACTCGAGCAGATCAAAACATGGCAGCTGTTGATTTTGTTTGTCATGTTTGCTTTTATCACGGCAACATTCCTGCGCCTTAATAATGTTGGCATGGTGGAGCGTCGTGAAGCAGTGTATGCTGCAGACAAGACAGACGATTCGGTTGGACTGGCAAGTCGACTGTATGACCTACAGAGGTTTGTGAGTGCTCATATGAATGCTGATCCTGGTAGGGTTGCACTAGTCAAAACCTATGAGCGGGACAATGAGCGGCATAAAAAAGCCTATCAAGAAAGCAGCAACAGTACCGCCAACGGTGATGCATTTCAAAAAGCTGAGGCTGTTTGTGGGCCAATTGCGCGGTCCAATGGCTGGCGTTGGCCAGATATGCGCTACACAAACTGCATCAACCAAGAACTAGAAAAAATCCCTGGCGGACAAGCCGTGATGAGCGAGTTTAAACCGTTACCGGTTGAGCCATATTACCACACCTTTACCTCGCCCCTCTGGTCACCAGATTTTGCTGGTTGGTCGTTGATCGTCACGGTGATAATTGGCCTCATTATCATCGGTCGACTCGTGGTCTTGGCTATTCTTCGGTTTATTTTGCGTCGCCGAAAGCGTTTTTAGGCTTGACAGGGGCCAACAGGGGTAGTAATCTTATAAGGTAAAGTACTAATAGGAGGTATTACCACATGGCTTACAAGCACACTAACTCAAAGGGCGTTACGTACTACTTGCACAAGACTGAAGTAACTCTGCGCGGTGGCAAGACTCAGACCATCTACTTCTTCGCAAAGGTAGAAAAGAACGACAAGGGTACACCATGCGATCTTCCAGAGGATCGTGTCGTTAAGGAAAATCCACGCAACGGTTTCTTGACCATTTCTAAAAAGAAATAATTACCAAATACTCGCAATCAATACAATAGCTCTCCAACAGGGGAGCTATTTGATTTTTTAGATGTATTATGATATAATAAAATCATGAGCGAAATTATGACATCTCATGTTGCTATAACTGATGAAGGGGACGTTGTATTTCCTGAAGTAAGTCCTGATGTTGATTTAGACGAGCTACAGGCAAGGCTAGACCAGGAAGAGGCTGATCGTGCGGCTGAGCAGCATTATGACGAGCACCTACAGCGAGCGCACTCCGGTAATTTTGCCGGAAGAAACAAATTGCTGCTAAAGACTGCACGGTTGGCTGGTGCTGCCAACCGGTCTCGGGGTGCAGGAAAGATGCACGATATGGGCAGGGCTGATAAGATCAGAGGTGCGGCTGAGGCTGCCGAAAGAAGCATCGTTGAACGGCAGAAAGCGCTGGAGCTTGCTAGGATAGTCTGCCGGGCTTGCCCACTAAAAGATTTTTGTGTGATGGGCCCGGTGGCATTGGTTGATGCACTGTCAAAGACGGGCAAGCCGGGTAATAGCACGAGACAACGGTTTTCACGCAGAGTTGAAGAGCCAGGCAATAAGCATTATTGTGACGATAATCTACGACCAGGTAGGCTGCCGAAGCAATAAGGCAAGAAAAAATTCCCTCAGTGATGAGAGAATCTTTTCTTGGTTGCGGGGGTAGGATTTGAACCTACGACCTTTTGGTTATGAGCCAAACGAGCTACCAGGCTGCTCTACCCCGCGGCACATAGATGATTGTAGCATAGACAAGGAGTATTAGCAAATATCGCCGGTCTTAAGACTTCTTTCGGTTGGCTCCAAACAGGAAATTAGTCCATTGTTGGAGGTTGCTTTCGGTTAATTGCTGCTTGGAAACTGTGGCAGCTTTCTCAGTTTCAACATCAGTTGATGGCACAATCAGTTGTTTTTCACCTGGTGATCCATGACCCAACCGCTGGCGAACTGCCAAGTCTTGATATTCAACAGTTTGGTAATATTTGGCTTCATATTCAGCCAAAGATACCTTCAAAGTTTCTAGCTCGACTTGCTGCTTTTTATTGTCCAATAGCTGCTGTAAATGATAATTTCTCTGCATAGCCTCAACCGAACCCCAGGCCCAGCTGAGCGCTATCAAAACCGCTCCAGCGATGATGACGTTGTTGAGCGTCAAATAATCGTGGCGGATGTGATAGATAAGTCGTCTTAGTTCGTGTTTGTCGAGTTTTTTTATCATCATGATGTTTGGTGGGGGCGGCTGGGATCGAACCAGCGACCAATCGGTTATGAGCCGACTGCTCTAACCCCTGAGCTACGCCCCCGCTCCGTTCAGTATATCATAGCTTCGGGGATAAATTATAGTAATTTACCAGCGGCAATTCGCGTCGCTTCTGACCAGGAAGTGAAGCAGCTTGGCGTGCTGATGAGCTGTTTGGCGGTTAGGCGATGACGGACGGCGATGCTGAGTTCACTGATGAGGTCGCTTGCGTGCGGCGCAACAATGGCTGCGCCAATGAGCACGCCCTTTGTGTCGATGATCAGCTTAACAAAACCATTGCGGCAGTCGGTGATGTTACTGCGAGCCGTTAGGGTCAGCGGAGCGACAGCTGTTTTGTACCGTAGGTCGCGTTTGATGCACTCTTGTTCGTTCAGTCCAACTTGAGCGACTTCTGGAAAGGTAAATGCTACTAGCAAATTTGGCGTCAGGTCAGCCTCAATGGCGGTACGGTGAGTCAGATTATGAGCGGCGGTTCGACTTTGGGTCAGGACGGCGTGGGTTTGGATGGTTGGATCAGTAATATTGCCAGCAGCAAAGATGTGTCTTGCTGAGGTTTGCATGCGAGCATTGACAGTAATGCCCTGGTGAGTATAAGCAACGCCAGCGTTTTCCAGTCCCATGTCAGTCTGTGGGACGCGTTGTTCTGCCACCAAGATTTCATCAACGCGAACTGATTTTTGTTGTCGCCCTTGAATATAGGTGACGCGTTTTTGCAGCCCCTCTTTTTGTAGGGCAACCACGCGAGATCGTGTCAAAATGGTCATATTACGGTTAACTTTTGCATCTTCTGCGACGATTGGTCCAACTTCAATATCAAATTCTGGCAACATGCGATTGGCTTTTTCTGCAACGTAGACTTTGGTACCAAATGAGGCGTACAAATAGGCAATTTCCATGGCAGTGGCGTTGCCGCCAACGATGAACAGGCTTTTCGGTGGGCGGGTCAATGACAAAATATTTTCTGGTGTTAAGTAAGGGATTTTGTCGCTACCAGGAATGGTTGACCTCTCCCAGGCTGCTCCCGTGGCGATCAAGAATTTGCGGGCCGACAAATGGCGACGATTGACAGTGATTTCATTAGGGCTGAGAAAATGAGCGTTGCCAGAGAAGACGCTGATGCCTTGTTTTTCATAATAATAGCGATTACCGCCTGCGCCAGTGCGTTTGATGACGGTGTCTCGCCAGGACAGGAGAGACGGGTGATTGTAGTTGAGCGCGTTGGTTCGTAGGCCAAATTTGGCAGCGCGTTTGGCGTTGTAAAATACTTCGGCTGCGTACAGCATGGCACCCAGTGGCATGTCGCCCCAGTTGGGAGATTCTCCACCAAAGGTTCCCCGTTCGACGACGGCAACTTTTTTGCCAGCACGGGCTAAAATACTGGCCGCTGGAGCTCCTGCTGCTCCACTGCCGATGACGATAATATCATAATCAAATGTTGGTTTTTGTGCCATGGTTGCCCCCTAGTTTATATCATAAGTTTGTCATTTTTATACATGTATGCGGCATCAGAATGCAGAGGTTCAAGGAAAGTTGTTGCGGTTCGCCGTATGTCGTTTGCGGTTATTTCTGGCTTTTCTTTACACCAGTCAATCACCTGAAACGTTACTTGTGCTGCGATGTCTTCTGCTTGTCCGTCTGGCACGCGAACACTGCAGCAGGTTTTAACAATTGAACGGTGCAGCTTTTCTGGATCGAATGGTTCGGTGCCTCGGTGATTATTATTTTTCTTGACAATCGTTATTTGCATCACCAGCCAATCCCCATGCTTGTTATCCCCATGACGCGGTCAATGAATAGGTAAAACGCTAGGATGAACAGACAACTGCCACCGGTAAATTGTAGGAATGATTTGGACTGCTCACGCCATTGTTGAATTTGAGCGATATTGTAGCCACTACCAACAAGAATCAGAATGCCGAGGAGTGGCAAAAGTGAGCCGGTGACGTAGAGTAGGATGGCCGATAGCTGAAAGAGACCGGAAGGCAGACTGATGATGGCGAGACTGGCTGCTAGCAGTGGACCAATGATGAAGATGAGTTCAGCGATGACACTCGTCATGCCGAGTGAAAAGGCCTCGGCGCTACTTTTGGTTGCTTTGCTACGCTTTGCTAAAAAACGTGCCATGCCACGAGGCAACCACAGGACGATGCCGGTTTTTTGCTTGCGGCGATAGTAGAATGCCCAGGTCGCCAGCCCCAAGCCAACTGCGATACCGGTGGTAACGGAAGCAACCAGGCGTTCGATTATCACGGTTTGGTTAATGACGATGGTTAAGATATGAACCGTAAACGTCGCCAATAGCAATGTCATCAAAAAAACACCGAGCACGAAGCTATTCATCCGTCGTAATAGCAGCATATGGCGGGTCTTTTTGCCCAACGCATGACCGCTCATCAGCGTCAACATGCTAACACTCAACTGTAAACTAGCATGAATGCCAGCTGCCAGAAGGACGATAGCAAGTGATGAGATTATGGCGTACGTCATGTTTATATGAATATTCCTTTATATCAGTGTAGCATAGGCGGTTTAAAAAGGGAAAATAATCATGAGGATTTTGTGATATTGCTATTGCTTTTTTGTCAAAAATGTGCTAATGTAGAGTTAGGTTTCATTATTAAACAAAAACAAGGACCAAATACATCATGACAGAGCAAGCAATTGCAGAGCACGAGCTAACTGCGTTTTTAGAAGGTATCGAAAAACAACAACTTGAAACGTGGAAACACCAGCGGACTTCACAAGAAATGAGCGAATTTGTTTTGAGAAAGCTCAAAGCGCTTGGTGATAAATAAGCTGGTCTAAAGAAAAACCTCCATGATTCATGGAGGTTTGGCTTGCACTATTGGTAGCACCGGGTGGACCCGAACCACCGACCTCAGGCTTATGAGTCCTGCGCTCTAACCAGCTGAGCTACGGTGCCACGTCTGAGGGTGATTATAGCATGGTATTGCTGTTTCACCAAGAGCTGAATTGATTTTATCAATATCAAAACCGCTCATGCTTTGCTATAATGGAAAAGATGAAATATGCGGTAGCAGTCAGTGGTGGGATTGACAGCGTTGTGTTGCTGGATCTTATGGCGCACAAAGGGCATCAATGTGTGGTTTTGCACTTTGATCATGGTATGCGTGCTGATTCGAGGGCTGATGCGCAGTTTGTTGAAGCGTTGGCTCGACGGTATGGGTTTTTGTTTGCAGGCAAAAGAGAAGAATTACTGGGAGCTAATGAAGCGATTGCTCGGCAGCGGCGCTACGCGTTTTTGTTGGCGGCGGCCGAGAAGCATGGTGCACAGTTAGTGACCGCGCATCACTTGGACGACGTGGTTGAAACGATTGCGCTGAATGTGGCGCGAGGGACGCGCTGGAGAGGGCTGGCGGTGCTTGGTGATTCGCGGATCATGCGACCCCTGACGCACTGGACCAAGCAGCAACTGACAACCTATGCATTGAGGCGCCAATTGGAATGGGTTGAGGATGAGACCAACGCCAGTGATGTCTATACGCGTAATCGTTTGCGGCGTAAATTGATGAACCTGCCAGATGATGTCAAACAGCAGCTATACGATTTGTGGCAAGAGCAGTTGGAGCTAGCAGAGGCGATTACTGATGAATCAGTGCAGCTGCTAACTGAGCCGCTCAATCGGTATTTCTTCATCAGTATCGATATGGCTGAAGCGGTGGAATTACTGGCGGAATATATTCGAAACACATTTGTTACTTCCCTGCTGACCTCGCAGCTCGAGCGGGCGGTGGTGGCGCTTAAGACAGGCAAGCCCGGTACGGTCTGGCAAATAGGTGAAGGGTTAGAGATGAAATTATCACTAAAAACTGCTATAATCAAAAAGATTGATTTAGGTAGAAAGGATTTTTCAGATTATGGCGGTAAAGATGCCGAACAAGAATGGCAAGAATAAAATCAGTCAGTTTATGCGACTGGGCCTTTTTTGGGCAATTGTTGTATTGATTGGTTTGGCGGTGTATGCGTCAACTGCGCAGCACGCTAATTTGAAGGAAGTGGCTTTGAGCGATGTGGTCAGCCGAGCAAACAAGGGCGACATTAAACTCATCCAAGTCCAAGGTAACGACCTGACGGTGACGGTCAAAGATCAAGATAAACCAACAGAAAAATCCATCAAAGAAAACAGTAGCATTTACGAACAGGGCCTCAAGAAAGATGCGCCTGTTGAAGTGAAGGTTGTGCCTCAGTCACGCACTGGTGAAGTAATGTGGAATGTTGCTATCACCTTTGTGCCAGTTATTTTGATCATCGGCTTCTTTGTGTTCATGATGCGACAGAGCCAGGGGCAGAACAACCAGGCCATGGGCTTTGGTAAATCAAAAGCCCGACTGTATGGTGAGGACAAAGAAAAGGTTAACTTTGACGACATTGCCGGTAATGATAACGCCAAGCAAGATTTGCAAGAAGTCGTTGATTTCCTGAAAAATCCCAAGAAATACCGCGAGCTCGGTGCCAAGATCCCGCGAGGCGTGTTGTTAGTCGGTCACCCAGGTACTGGTAAAACCATGCTGGCGCGAGCTGTAGCTGGCGAAGCAGGCGTGCCATTTTTCTCTATCTCTGGTTCAGAGTTCGTGGAGATGTTCGTCGGTGTTGGTGCGTCACGAGTTCGTGACTTGTTCACTAAGGCAAAGAAAAATGCACCATGTATTATATTTATCGATGAAATTGACGCGGTTGGTCGCAAACGTGGCTCGGGTATGGGCGGCGGACATGATGAGCGTGAACAGACGTTGAACCAGATTTTGGTGGAAATGGACGGCTTTGATGGCGATACGAACGTGATCGTCCTGGCGGCTACTAACCGAGCAGATGTGCTGGATCCAGCGTTGCTGCGTCCGGGTCGTTTTGACCGGCGAGTTAATATCATGCTGCCAGAGCGCAAAGACCGCGAAGCTATTTTGAAAGTTCACTTTAAGAACAAGCCAATTGACGACACCGTCAATTTGGACGCGTTGGCAGCAAAGACAGCTGGTTCAAGCGGTGCTGATTTGGCAAACATCGCCAATGAGTCTGCCATCATCGCTGCACGACGCAACAAGAAAAAGATTACCAATGAGGAATTGACCGAAGCCTTTGAACGAGTAGCGATTGGCCCAGAGCGCAAAGCGAAGGTCATGAGCGACAAGGAAAAGGAATTGACGGCGTACCACGAAGCTGGTCATGCTATCGTCGGTCACGTTTTGCCGGACTCTGACCCAGTTCACAAAGTTACTATCATTCCACGCGGTGGCACTGGTGGTGTGACGTGGTTCTTGCCGCCAGAGGACAAGAGTTACACCAACGTCTATGAATTTAAAGACATTTTGGCCCGGGCCATGGGCGGACGTGTGGCTGAGCAGATTTTGTATGGCGATGACGGTATTACCACTGGGGCGGGTTCTGACCTGCGTAATGCGACCCAGATTGCTCGTGATATGGTGATTGAGCAAGGTATGGGTAAGGCTTTGCGTGACCAAGTCTTTCACGAAGACAATGGTGGATTGATGTTTGACAAGATGACCCGTGAGCGGCCGTACTCAGATGAAACGGCCAAGCAGATAGACCAAGAGGTGGCAGCGCTGATCAATGAAGCGAAGGTGCGAGCCATGACGGTTCTGAAAGCCAATCGTTCACATCTGGACAAGTTGGCGGCGGCACTGCTCAAGGATGAAACCTTGGAAGAAGAAACAGTGGCAGAGATACTCAAGGGTACTAAGTTGCCAAAGGAAGCAAAACTTCACGCATAATCGATTATGGGGCGAGTTCGGCAAGCAGTCACCAAAGTGAATCAGCGGCTGACCGTGAAATTGGCAGCCAGTCTATTGGCAGGATCTATGCTGCTGAGTAGTCTGCTGGGATTTTGGCGTGACCGTTTGCTGAACGCTGCATATATGCCCAACAAAGAAGCAGGGCTGGCGGGTTATGTTGTTGGTCTTGACGCGTACACTGCGGCGTTCATGGTGCCGGACTTTATGTTTGCTATTTTGGTGTCTGGCGCGCTGAGTGTGACCTTCATCCCGGTGTTTAATGAGCGGTGGACCAAGGGAAACAAGCAGTCAGCTTGGCAGATTAGCTCCAGCATGATTAATTTCATGGCGTTGACTACCTTGGTTGCTAGTGTACTAATTATCATTTTTGCTGATCCGTTGATGCGCTATTTCATTGCGCCGGGAATGAGTGAGTCAGGTCATGCTTTGGCTGTCAGTATGATGCGGGTGATTGCTGTCAACCCATTTATCTTTGCGATTGCTGCCGTCATTGCCAGCATTCAGCAAGCGGTGGGGCGTTTCACCTTTTATGCCCTCGCACCGATGATCTATAACATTGGTATCATCATCGGTACCGTCTGGTTTACGAATGGTATCAATATCTTTGGTTGGCAGATCTTTGAGGGCGGCATCATGGGTGTGGCGCTGGGTGTGGTGCTGGGATCGGTGATGCAGCTCATTGTTAGTGCTGTCGGGTTGGTTGGTTTGGGCTTTGACTATGAGTTTAAACTACACTGGCGCAACCGCGGTTTTCGCAAAGTGTTGAGTTTGCTGCCAGCGCGTTCGGTTGACCAGGGTATGGACTATGCAGTGAGTTTGGTGGAGGTCAACCTGGCTTCTCGACTGGGTGACGGTGTTATCCGTGCCTACCAGCAGGCCCTAACGCTACACATGATGCCGATCAACCTCATCGGGGTGGCGGTTTCCAATGCGGCCTTTCCTCAGTTGACCGAGCATTTGGGCAATAATCGCCAGGATTTGTTTCAAAAAGATTTGCGCCAATTGCTACGGGTGATCATCTGGATGGCCTTGCCAGTGTCCGTCATAACATTTTTCACGCGAGGGTATGTTGTTCACTTTATCCGCAACACCGGAGACCCGATGATGGCGGGTATTTTGGGATGTCTGGTTGTAGCGATTTTGTTCCGTACCATCTACCACATGGCAGCTCGAGCATTCTACGCACAGCAAGACACAAAAACACCGCTGAATATTTCTTTTGCGGCTATCGGTTTGAATGTAGTCCTAGCGATTGTCCTGTCGATGGTGTTGAAAATGGGCGCTTATGGACTTGCCTGGGCACAGTCAACCGTGGCGGTTATTGAAGTGGTGATTTTGTTTGTTGTATTGGAAAAACGAATTCCGCACTTGTTTGATGCTTCGTTTGTTGTGGCGATTTTGCGTATGATTATGGCGTCAACAGTGGCGGGTATCGTTTGTTATTTGATGCTTCAGGTGCTGCCATTTCGTGAAAGTGACAGTAGTTTCTTCTCAGCCTTCCCAAAGTTCATGATTATCGCTGGTGTGAGTTTCCTAGCCTATGGCTTGATGTCGCGGATGCTCAAATTGCCAGAAGTTGAGCCGATCATCAGGCAAGTGAATAAGTTCTTATTTGTACGTTTGGACGGGAAACGACGCTGATGGAAGCTATCCGCAATTTTTGCATCATCGCTCACATCGATCACGGCAAGTCGACGCTGGCTGATCGGATGATGGAGATGACGGGTACGGTGGAGAAGCGCGAGATGAAGTCACAGCTGCTGGACAGTATGGATTTGGAGCGTGAAAAGGGTATTACGATTAAGCTCGCGCCGGTGCGGATGAAGTATAAAGACATCGATCTCAACCTTATCGACACGCCTGGCCACGTTGATTTTAGTTATGAAGTGTCGCGCAGCTTGCAGGCGTGCGAGGGGGCGGTGTTGGTGGTCGACGCCAGCCAGGGTATCCAGGCGCAGACGTTAGCGAATGTCTACCTGGCGATGGAGCAAGACCTCACGATAATCCCGGTGCTGAACAAGGTTGATTTACCAGCCGCTGATGTGCCGCGCGTATCCAAGCAGGTGATCAATCTGCTAGGCTGTGACGAGAGTGAGATTATTCATATTTCCGCTAAAACTGGACAGAATGTTGATCAAGTTTTGGGGGCGATTGTTGAGCGAATTCCAGCGCCGACTTCGCCACTGGCGGTCGAGCATCCTAATGTTGCGTTGGCTGATCTCCCAACTCGGGCGCTGATTTTCGATAGTTATTATGATGATTATCGCGGGGTGATTTTGTACGTCAGGGTGGTTGACGGGCAAATTAAAAAGGGTGAAGCGATTCACATGATGGCGACTGGCGCGAATGGCTTGGCACTGGAAGTTGGTCATCTTAGTCCTGGCATGATCCCCGACCCATCGCTGGACACTGGTGAAATTGGTTACATCGTCACCAACCTCAAAACCACTCGTGAAGCACGGGTGGGTGATACGGTGACGCTGAAAAAGTATATAGGCTAGCCGATGATTGATCCTTGGTTTGACTGTCGTCAAGACGCTCATGGTAAAGACCCAGATCAGCACAGTCCAACGTTAAAGCGCTATCATGCTGAATTGTGGACTAAGCCGCTGCCTGATGGTCGTCAGCTGACCATGCTGAATCAGGGAGCGTACTTGATAGCTGGTGATGGTCGGCACCAGATTCCTGTTTCAAGTGATAATATAGTAGCTACCTTTGAAGCTTGGAAGCTTAATAAGTTGATTGTTGAACAGACCCCACGAGATGTTCTAGCGGCAATAGATAATATTGATTGGCGTATTGGTTCAGAAATTATTTTTCCCAGCGAATTACGCGGCGGTACGCAAACCATCAATCGTGCGAGAGGCTGGCACCGCAAAATTGGTGATCGATTTGACCTAACGTTAGAATGTATTGCCCGCTGGTATCGGGGTGAAGACAGTCCGCTGGTTGATGTCTTTGATCGTTATGGTGACTTTTTTGAGTGGTTTGGTGATTTTCGGGGCTATGTCGATTTTTTCTTGTTGCAAGATTTTGTTGATGACGAATACCAAGTTAACATACTAACAGATTTTGATGGTTTTCAATCATCACCGTTGCCTCAGACTGTTGAGCAGTATACAGCATATTTGCAAGGTTTGACTGAGGTGCTAACGCTGCGGGCCGAGCGCATTGAGCGATATGTTAAATAGCATAGTTATGTTCCACGAAATCAAGGCTGGATAGACATAATTGAATTAAGATGTTATAATGAGCTATGAATAATTTACCGCCAATTACTTTTGCCAATGGAGACCGTGTCCCGGCCCACGTGCGAACTGCGCCGTCTGGAGTAGAGAGGGTTATGTTTGGGGAAGATGCGGAGAAGCCCATGGCACGGCTTAGTTATGCGAGGCTTGGCGAAAAGGCGTGTTTCGCTGGTATGCTGTTTCGTGACGCTCCGTCTGAATATCGGGCTGGTACGTCCATGTTGGAATATTTCTTTGAAGAGGCAACTCCTGCGCTTGGTCTTGAGCCGGGAAAAACCTCAGTAATTCGTAAGCCTATCATTGCTTTGTTGCTTGCTAAGTATGGACTCCAGCCGGACGTCACATCAGAGACTTGGTCGCATGCTGGGCTATTGGTGCAGCGTGATACCACTTCGAGGAACCATCCAGCGCTACACTTCATTGAGGGTAATGAGCCTGAATTTAATGACGAACGACATCGTCGATATTATGACATTGTTCCAAACAGAGAGCTGCCTTATATTTATCCATTAGCCTCACCTTCGAGGCGGGTTGATATACATACGTCGTATACCCCATGATGAATATAAACTGACGTGATAAGTCGACGCCATCTCTGTAAAATGCTATAATATAACGAAATGACTGAAAAAATGACTGTCCAGCCCCTCCCTGGCTATAAAGAAGTTAAGCCCTTCGTCTACGCGGGCTTTTTTCCGGTGTCTAACGAAGATTACAATGATCTGAAAGAGGCCATCGAAAAGTTGAGTCTGAGTGATTCGGCACTGCAGTTTGAGCCGGAAAATTCGCCAGTGCTGGGTTATGGCGTGCGGATTGGCTTCCTTGGCTTACTTCACATGGATATCATTCGCGAGCGGCTGGAGCGCGAGTATAATCTGGACCTCATCGTCACCAATCCGAGCACTGATTATCAAGTCAGCCTGACGAACGGCGAGGAGTTGGATATCAAATCAGCCAGCGAACTACCTGACCCAGCGCAGATCACCGAGGTTCGCGAGCCGTGGATTGACGGTGAAATTGTGGTGCCGCAAGATTACATCGGTGCGGTGATTCAGCTGATTGTCGCCAAGCGCGGCCGGCAGAAAAACCTCAGTTACATCGACGAGCGGGCACTGATTTCGTTTACGGCGCCGCTGGCCAATTTGCTGACGGATTTTTATGATCAATTGAAGTCGGTGACTAGCGGGTATGGCTCGTTTAATTATGAGCTAGCGGGCTATAAGCCGGAAGATTTGGTACGCGTTGATTTCTATGTAGCAGGCGAAATGGTCGATGCTCTCAGTGTGATGTGCCACCGCTCGGAGGCGCCAGGCTTGGGCCGCGAAATCGTCAAAAAGCTCAAAGAGGTGGTGCCGCGCCAGAGCTTTGAAGTGGCGTTGCAGGCGGCGATTGGCGGCAGGTTTATCGCCCGAGAAAATATCGGTGCCTACCGCAAGGATGTTACCGGCTATCTGTACGGCGGCGATGTTAGTCGTAAAAAGAAGCTCCTCGCCAAACAGGCCCGCGGTAAAAAGCGCATGAAACGCTTCGGCAAGGTTGACATTCCGTCAGAAGCGTTTACGGTGATGTTAAAGAGGGATTGATTATGAAGAAACCAATTATGTATATTGATATGGACGGCGTACTGGTCGACTTTACGTCGGCTTTGACGAAGGTCCTGCCTGAGATGCTTGAGAAGTTTGCGGGTGAATATGATAATATTCCGGGTGTTTTTGCACTGATGGATCCGATACCGGGCGCCCTCGAGGCGGTTGATAAGCTGAAGGAAAAGTATGATTTATATATCCTGTCGTCATCGCCATGGGAAAATCCGACGGCGCTGGGCGATAAATTGGCGTGGGTAAAGAAGTATTTTGGTGGCGACGGCCGGGGGAATATTTTCTTTCGCAAGGTTGTTTTTTCGTCGGTCAAGCATCTAAGCCAGGGTGATATCTTGATCGACGATCGGACGGCAAATGGTGCGGGCGACTTTTCAGGACGATTGATCCGGTTTGGCTCAGATGAATTTCCTGATTGGCAAGCCATTTTGCGTGAACTATTATAAAGTCGTCAATACTTGGCAAAACATGCTTGCTAACGTAAGCGCTATCGTGATATACTGGCAGTGATTATATTAGACATTGTCATAAAACAATAAAAAGGAGATTATTTATATGGGGTCGCTCTGGGGTAAGAGAAAAAGAACGATAGCCCGCGCTGCTAAAGCGGGATGCTTGGTAGTAATCGCTGCGGTGGTTGCGGTGTTTAGCCAGTCAGCTAATGCAAAACAGGTAGTTACCTGGACAGAACAGACTGGTTCTGGTAGTCGCGCTTGGACCTCAATTGCCAGCTCTGCTGACGGTAGCAAGCTTGTTGCGACTATGACTGGCGGCTCAGCTTACATCTCAGATGATGCAGGTAAAACCTGGACAGAGCAAGTTGATTCTGGTTCTCGTGCTTGGATTGCGATCACCAGTTCTGCTGACGGTACTAAACTGGCTGGCGTGTACCACTGGGGTGGTTATATTTTAACCTCAGATGATAGAGGCCAGACATGGAGAAGCAATGGTATATCCGGCGGTTCTTTTGATTGGACTTCGATTACCAGCTCTGCTGACGGCACCAAACTGGCTGCAACAGCTAAAAACGGCGCAGTATTTACTTCCAGTAACTCAGGCGCAACGTGGACACCGCAGGCTGGTTCTGGCAACCGTGCTTGGACATCAATTACCAGCTCTGCTGACGGCACCAAATTGGCTGCAACGGTTAACGGTGGTGCAGTGTTTACGTCAAATGACTCAGGTGTAACGTGGACAGAACAGGCTGGTTCGGGCAACCGTGCTTGGACATCAATCACCGGCTCAAGCGATGGTACTAAGCTCGCCGCGACTGTCAATGGCGGTGCAGTATACACCTCAAGCGACTCAGGTGTGACCTGGCAAGAACAAGCCGCTTCTGGCAACCGTGCTTGGACATCAATTACCAGCTCTGCCGACGGCACCAAATTGGCCGCAACTGTTACTGGCGGTGTGATATACGTTTCAAGTGACTCTGGTGTAACTTGGGAAGAGCAGACCACAGCCGCAACTGGTGCTTGGTCTTCTATCGCGATGTCTGGTGACGGTGCTCGCATTGCCGCAGCTATGAATAATGGCTTCATCAGTACCGCGACTGTCAAAGAGGCACCAGTTACTCCGCCAACACCACCAACTCCACCAACTCCGCCAACACCAACCCCGACGCCAACTCCTGCTCAGCCAACCAATCCTGGCGCACCAGTTGCTCAGCCAACAAAGCCAACTGGCGAAGGCTACTTAGCTGACACTGGTGACAATGTTTGGCCGCTCGCTTCACTCGCAGCTGTCGGTATTGGTGCAGGTATCCTTTGGATCATCAAACGTAGGAACAGCTAAACGCATGGACGAATTGGAGCGGTTGATTGCTGATTATCAACCAACTGAGCCAACCGTCGAGCTGATCAAGAAAGCCAAGATTGCCCTACTGACCGGCATTTCTGGCGCCGGTAAAGACACTATCAAAAAGCGATTATTGCAGCTTCCAGATTTTAGTAGCATCGTTTCGCACACAACACGTGCGCCGCGCATCAACAATAATCGTCCAGAAGTTGACGGTGTCGATTACCATTTCATCGACTCGACCATGGCTGCACAAATGTTGAGAAATCAAGAATTTATCGAGGCTAAATTTGTCCATGGTACAGTATATGGCACCTCGGTAGCTGAGATTCAGACGGCCCATGAACAAAACAAGACAGTCATCGCTGATATTGATGTGCAGGGTGCTGCGGAATATGAGATTCTAGCTCCGCAAAGTATCTCAATATTCATCATACCTCCCGACTACGAAACCTGGCTTACTCGTCTGAAAAGTCGGTATACTACTGAGGAAGCATTTCACGCTGAGTGGCCGAAACGGTTGGCTAGTTCTGTCAAAGAAATGACACAAGCACTTTCTGTACCGTATTATCATGTTATTATTAATGATGACCTTGATAGAGCGGTTCGTGTCTGTCGTGACATCATTGAACGTGGTGACTTGTTTAATCGGCAAGATGATGAAGCCCGTTTGGCCGCAAGGAGGCTTTTAGAACATATTCGGCAGTATAATAATATAGTATGAGTTATCGTCATCAGGTTTCTGACCATATCCAAAAACGAGCTTCGGCCCTGCGTCGTTCGCCATGGTCGTTGTCTGCGCTGATCGACCAAGCTTTTTTCTTGGTAGCTGGTTTGGCTTCATTTTGGTTCGGTTGGTTGGTTTGGCGTGAGGGCTGGTATTCTGGCGGTTGGTGGCTGGTGGCGTTTTTTGCGCTGTTTTGGGTCATCATGGCCTACTTGGCCTTGCCTCGCTTGCACCGTATTTTAAGTAGCTTGTATGTACCGAACTATTTCATCGGTCGTACACGGACTGCTGACGGATTGTTAGGTGACCCAGTCAATGTGGCGCTCAGAGGATCAGAAGCCCAGCTACATCAAGCGATGATTGATGCTGGTTGGACGATTGCTGATGAAATCACCGTTCGGTCAGCTTGGAAGATAATTTTTTCTACGCTGACTGGCAGGAGCTATGCTTCAGCTCCTGTGTCATCGCTGTTTTTGTTTGGCCGTCGCCAAGACTTTGCCTACCAGCAAGAAGTAGATGGCAGCCCCGGTAAACGTCATCACGTGCGGTTTTGGCGCTGCCCTCAGGGCTGGTTGCTGCCTGGCGGTCATCAGGTTGATTGGCTGGCGGCAGGAACATACGACAAAAGCGTCGGACTATCATTGTTTACTCTGCAAGTTACTCATAAAATTGATGAAAATACTGACATCGAGCGTGACTATATTGTGAAGACCGTCACTGAGCACACACCACAGGTGGTAGTGACAAATTTGGAAGACTTTTCGACGGGTTATCACTCGCGCAATGGTGGGGGCGACAGTATTCAGACGGATGGTGACTTGCCGGTCTTGGAACTGGCGGCAGTTGTAGCAAATCAGCAGACAATTGCCGAAAGAGCAGGGGTTATTTTGGATGCAACTGCGCATGAATATGTGATTCCTACAGAAGAGCACGATACGGTGTTGCAACAATTATGGAATCGCCGACCGCCGCAAATATCGTTTGCTATTTTGTTTACGGCCTTGGCTATAGCGATTGTCCTGATGGGCGCCTTGTTTGATTTTCTGTTGTTTGACGAATTGTTGCATCAGACAACCCAGGACTTTATCGTTGAGGGCTTGGACACTTCTGTGGCCGCCACAGGAGCGGAGTGGACGATTCGAGGAGTGCTGAGTCTGAGCGCAGGCTGGATCTTAGTAACAGCTGTGCTGTCACGAGGTACGTTCCGCGGCTCGAACAAAGACCGATTACTCTTGATGATATTGTCGAGCCTGTCAGTGTTGGCGACGTCATTCACCTTGACCATCGGTAAAATCACCTGGACAAGCGTTGGCACCCTGGCATTCATCGGTATCAATATCACGATCATCCTGATGCTATCGTCTGACGCAGCCAGGCAGTTCACTCACACTCGTACCACTGCGCGTCGCACCAAGCAGAAGACGATTTAGCACTCTACTTGTATGAGTGCCAGATGTACGCTATAATATAGCCATGACTGAACGCCAGCAGGCTATCTTAGCCGCCATTATCGAACAGTACGCTGAAATTGCGGCGCCAGTTGGTAGTGTGACGCTCGCCAAATTGTTTGGTGTGTCCAGCGCTACCATCCGCAGCGAAATGGCCAAGCTCGAGGAGATGGGGTTTATCGAGGCACCACACACCAGTGCCGGCCGTATCCCGACTGACAAAGGCTATCGGTTTTATGTCAATGGTATCACTGCCGCTCAAATGACTGAACTACCAAGTGGTATCGATCGCAGTGCGAGGGCGATCGAGGCACATGTTAATTCGCACGTTGATAAATCTGACAGGGCCATCCGCAGCGCGGTTGACAGTCTGGTTGAGCTGACGGGTAATTTTGGTTTTGCCTCGTTTGGTGATCATCTGTACATGAATGGTATGACGCAGCTATTTTCTCAGCCAGAGTTTGTCGAGGGCAATCACGTGCAGGCCATCGCTAGGCTGATTGATAACATCGAGCCGTGGCTGGTTGAAGCCGCGCCAAACGAACCGCTCAATGTGTTCATTGGTAGTGAAAACCCCATCGGCAAAGCCAGCGGCGCGACCCTGATCATCAGTAAGTTTCGTTCATCGTTTAGTGATCGCAGTTACATCGGCGTGATTGGTCCGACTCGGCAGAATTACCGTCGAACGATGGAGCTGGTTAGGCGAACGGGTGCGATGTTAGAGGAGGTATTGTAATGGCTGAATGGATTGGCAGTTTGCTAAGTGGTTTGCCGACGTGGTTAGTAGTGATTATTTTGATTATTATTTTCATGGCTATGGTAGTGCTTTTTCCCTGTACGTATGGCGAGAAGCCGTTTTGGCCGTTTAGAAGGAGGAAAAAATGACGAAGAGTAAGGCTAAAAAAGCTGAAGATTTGGAGCAGCAGTTGGGCGAGTTGACGCTGGATTTGCAGCGGACACGGGCCGATTTTGAGAACTATCGTAAGCGCGTCGAGGCCGAAAAGCAGTCAGCCCACAGCATGGGTCAGGCCAAGTCAGTGATGAAACTGTTACCAGTGATTGACACAATTGAGCGAGCGATTGCTAATGTGCCGGAGGAATTAGCAGATAACGCCTGGGCTAAAGGCGTGGCTGGTTTGGGCAAACAGCTCGACAAGCAACTCAAAGAAATTGGCTTAGAAAAAATTGATGCCAAACCAGGGACGTTGTTTAATCCTGAGCTGCATCAGGCAGTGCAGTTTGATGAAGCGGCAGACGGCGAAAAAGAGGTTGTTGCTGAAGAGTTACGTGCTGGTTATACCCTTGACGGCGCGGTGATTCGCGATGCAATGGTCAAAGTCACGCGGCGATAATTTACTGTATTTCACCCCAGACATCAGTAGTTTTATTTACAACAATGCTTGCAATCAGAACGTATTAGCGCTATAATTTTTGGCAAGAGTTTTTAACATAAACACAGGGAGAAAAAGGGGATGGCGAAACGATTATTCGTAGCACTAGTATCAGCTGGTGGTATCTTATTGTTGGCTTTACTGTACAACGGTAGCACCAATGCAAGTCAATGGGGCGTTGTGTGGAGCGAGGAGTTTAAAGGCACCTCAGTGCCTGATAGCTGGGACGTATTCAAACAAAATAAAGATAATTATGGCAATAATCACCTAGCCTACAATCCGAGCAACGTGAGGGTCGTCAACAATGATTATCTAGAGATCAAAACGCAGCGCCACTGTGTTGCAAATCTTGATGAACCATTGAATGACTCTAATGCTAGCGAAACACCATGTCCAAGTGGCAAAATGACACGGTATCTCAGTGGTCGGATTACCAATAAGACTAAAGTTGTGGACGGCACAAAGCCCTTCCGCGCTGAGATTCGCGCCAAATTTAACTGGAATGGAAAAAATGGTACACGGCCATCACTGTGGATGGTTAATGGTGTCTCATTAAAGAATTGTAATGATAATCCTAATGCTAATGACCCGTACGGTGAGCTAGATATCATTGAATGGTACTCTTATACACCAGCATATACCTGGTCAAGTACTCATGCTACCTGTTATCACTACGGTGTGACTGGAACCTGGAAACATGGCTGGAGGACGAGAAGGATCATCCATAGTGATGAACATCGATCAGGTTCTAAGCCGGGTACATTGGCCTATGAATGGCACACATGGGCAGTTGAGTACGATGGCGAGACAGTTAAATACTTCGTGGACGACAAGCCAATCACGGCATATCATTATCACGCCAGTCCTACTGACAGCAAGGAGATTGAGCGTACGCCAGCTGCTCCTCTGACAAAATTAGCTGACGCATCATTGATTAAAAAGACGTTTGATGAGGGATGGCGCTTTATCATAAACGACTACGTGGAGGCAGATGCGGATCAGAAACCAATCTCTCCTTCAGATAACTTCCCGAAGCAAACCATGTTGATCGACTACGTTCGTGTATTCCAAAAGGGTGCGGGTGCGCAACCCGCTGAAACGCCTGTACCAAAAACGGGTACCACATGGTCAAAGCGTGATGCGGCAGGCTCTCGAAACTGGACCTCGATTGCTAGTTCGTCCGATGGTAATAAGCTGACTGCAGCAGCATGGGGTGGTAAGGTTCTTACCTCCACTGACGCTGGTGCAACCTGGACTGAGCAGCCTGGCGCAGGAGATCGTAACTGGGTAGCAGTTGCTAGCTCCGCTGACGGTAAGAAGTTAGCAGCTGTATATGATTGGGGTGGTTATGTCTTTACCTCCGCCGATGCTGGTGCAACCTGGACTGCTCGTGGAGTGCCTGGATCATACAACTGGACCGCAATTGCCAGCTCTGCGGACGGTAATAAACTCTTCGCTATTGCTAAGGATCATGCTATCTATGCTTCAAATAATGCTGGCGCAACCTGGACTGCCCTCACAGGGTCTGGAGCGCGCAAATGGACCGCAATTGCCAGCTCTGCGGACGGTAATAAATTGGTGGCGGTAGTCGAGAACGGAACTATCTATACCTCCACTGATGCTGGTACAACCTGGACCGAGCGAGCAAACTCTGGTGTCCGTAAGTGGTCAGCAGTTGCCAGCTCCGCTGATGGCAATAAATTAGTAGCAACGGCAACTGGTGGCAGGATTTATACCTCCACTGATGCTGGTACAACCTGGACCGAGCGAGCGGCCGATGGACTTCACAACTGGACTGCGGTTACTATTTCTGACGATGGTCAAAAACTTTCAGCAACTGCTGGTGGCGGTGGATACATTTACAGCTCAAACGACGGTGGTGTAACCTGGGTAGCTCAGACATCTGCTGGTGTGCCAAACTGGGCAGCAATTGCCAGCTCTGCCGACGGCTCAAAAATCGCCGCAGTACCATACGGTGGTGCCGTCTATACGACTGCTAACAATGCACCGGTTGGCCCAAGTGAAGAGGAGCAGAAAGTTACCGCGGCTGAAGCAGCAGTAGCAAATGCTGAATCGACCAAGCGTCCATCTGATGTTGCTGCCGCTAAAACCAAAGTTGATGCAGTAGGTGACGCAGGCAAGAAGGCTGCCTTCCAGGCAAGGCTCGATGCGGTAGTTAACGCTATTTCCGGTGCTCGCTCAGCCCTCACTGCATTGATCGCTAAAGCTAAAGATCCAGCCACTGTTGCCGGCATGAGCAGTAGTACTATTGCCGCTCTTCAGGCACAGGTCACGGCAGCTGAAGCAGTTACGAACAATACAAACGCCTCAGTGTCTGAGCTAGACAATGCGCGCACGGCTTTGCAGGGTAAACTTGATGCACTGAAAATTGATAAAGCAAGCCTGCAAGCAGCCATCACTGCCGCAGAAGCTGCACCATCATACATCAAATCTGATCCGACAGTTGCTTCAGTTCTCACCGCTGCTAAGGCCGTCTTGAACCAAGCGAATCCATCTGCGTCAGATCTTCAATCAGCGATTGCCAACCTCAACAGTGCCGTAGCCAGTGCCAAGCAAAAAGAGCAAGATGCTCAGGATGCTGCCCAGGCTGCAGTTACCAAGGCAGAAACCGACAAAACACAAAGTGCAGTTGATGCTGCTAAGGTCTTAGTAAGTAAAGTGCAAGATCCTGCTAAAAAAGCAGCACTGCAGGCAAAATTGAATGCCGTCGTTGTTAAACCAGCGCCAACACCAACCACACCAACCACTTCAGCGACTGTTGCGCAGCCAGGTGGTGGTACCGTGACTGTCGCTACAGCTGGTAACCAGTGTTACAATATCGCTTCAGCCGCAGTGGCAGCTGCTCCGAATGATTATGGCGGTCGTGTCTTGCGTGACATCGTTGGCTTTACGATCAACTGTAATGGACAGACTGCTAAGGTCGGCTACACAACGCGCGTGACGCTGACCCTGAGTAAGTACTACGCTGATCATAGTCAGTTAGCCGTGGCTAAGATAAGTAATGGCGCCGTCAAAGAAGACATCACCAGCCGCGTTACATTTGGCGCGACTGCTGATGGTAAGCACACGACGGTGACGTATGACCTGACTGACGGTGGCTTTGGTGATGAAGATAAGACTGCGAACGGCACCATCGTAGACCCAGTCGGTGTCTACGAGCGCCAACAGCAATTCACTCCTGGTGTTGGTGGTGGTGCTGGTAATCCTGCTAGCCCTACTAACCCTGGAGGTGCGACAACTAACGGTACTCGCAAGAATACTCAGGTGACCAACAAGGGCGGCTACTTGGCAGACACTGGTGCTAGTGTTATCGCTGTAACGGTGATAGCGGTAGCAGTTGGTGGTGCCGGAGTTTGGTTCATCCGCAAAAAGATATAAGAAGCTAGCAAATAATTATAATTAGCACTCTTGACACGGGAGTGCTAATTATTTATACTGAAATAGTTGGCACTCGTGAATAAAGAGTGCTAAAATGGATATAAGCAAAAACCAGATGTGATCATAATAGAAAGGGGAATCATATGGGTAAAATTATCGGAATTGACCTCGGTACAACCAACAGTGCTTTTGCATACATGCTGGCAGGTAAGCCAGAAGTTATCGCGAATGCTGAAGGTAACCGTACCACGCCAAGCGTGGTGGCAATTAACAAAAAAGGTGAGCGCTTGGTTGGACAAGTGGCGCAGCGTCAGCGGGTGACCAATCCAAAGAACACTATTTACGGTGTCAAGCGTTTGATCGGTCGTAAGTTTACTGACAAGGAAGTCCAAAAAGATCTCGATATCATGCCATACCAGATTGTTAAAAAAGGCACCGGCGTGGCCGTGGAAATGGGCGATAAAGAATACACACCAGAAGAAGTTTCAGCCATGATCCTTAGTAAAATCAAGGCTGATGCTGAGGCATTCTTGGGTGAAAAAGTTACCGAAGCGGTTATCACCGTGCCAGCCTACTTTGACGATTCGCAGCGCCAAGCTACCAAAGACGCTGGTAAAATTGCTGGACTGGAAGTTAAACGCATCATCAATGAACCAACGGCGGCAGCTTTGGCCTACGGCCTGGAAAAAGGTAAAAATGACGAAACCATCGTGGTGTTCGACCTCGGTGGTGGTACCTTTGACGTTTCCATCTTGGAACTTGGCGACGGTGTGTTTGAGGTGAAAGCTACGAATGGTGACACTCACCTCGGTGGTGAGGACTTTGACAATGTCATCGTCAACTATTTCTTGGATGACTTTAAGTCTAAAGAAGGCATTGACCTACGCAAAGACAATGCGGCTATGCAGCGACTAAAGGACGAGGCGGAAAAGGCCAAGAAGGAACTATCGACAGTCACTGAGTATGAAGTCAATATTCCGTTTATCACCGCTGATGCTGACGGGCCAAAGCACTTTGAGTTGAGCCTGACACGGGCTAAACTGGAAGATTTGGTGAAGGATTTGTTAGATCGCCTGGATGTGCCAGTCGAGAAAGCGCTCAAAGACGCTAAATTATCCAAATCTGACGTCAATGAAATCGTTATGGTCGGTGGTATGACCCGCATGCCGGCAGTGGTTGAGCGGGTGAAGAAGTTGTTCGGTAAAGACCCAATGCAGGGCGTCAACCCAGACGAAGTGGTGGCAGTTGGTGCGGCTATTCAGGGTGGTGTGTTGGCTGGTGATGTTAAGGATGTGCTACTGCTAGACGTGACGCCGTTGAGCCTTGGTATCGAGACGATGGGCGGTGTGTCGACCAAGCTGATCGAGCGCAACACCACTGTGCCAACCAGCAAGTCAGAAGTGTTCTCGACGGCTGCCGACAATCAGCCAAAAGTAGAAATTCATGTCTTGCAGGGTGAGCGTGAATTTGCTAAGGACAACAAGAGCCTGGGGCAGTTTGAACTCGATGGTATCGCACCAGCACCACGCGGTGTGCCGCAGATTGAAGTGACGTTCAATATCGACGCCAACGGCATCCTTAATGTGACCGCTAAAGACAAGGGCACTGGCAAGGAGCAATCGATTACCATCCAAAACTCTGGCAATATGAGCAAGGAAGATATCGAAAAAGCCCAGAAAGAAGCCGAACTCCACGCTGACGAGGACAAGAAAAAGCGCGAAACCGTTGACGCTAAAAACCAGCTAGAAAACGCCATCTACCAGGCAAAGAAAATGCCAGATGAGTTCAAGGATAAGATTTCTGACGATGATAAAAAGGCGATTGACGAAGCTGTTCAGGAAGCGGAAAAGCATAAAGACGCTGATGACAAAGATGAGCTAGAAGCGGCAATTAAGGCCCTGCAGGACGCCATCATGCCGATTGGCGCCAAAATGTACCAGCAAGCTGCTGAGGACAACAAGGCTGATGAATCTACGGGTGATAAAAAATCCGACAAAGACGAGCCAGTCGAAGGCGAGGTGGTCGACGAGAAATAATCTCGGCATCGACTCGTGACATAAACTACCCCTCTCGAGGGGTAGTTTTGTATTGTCTGGACTAGGCTTATGCTTGCGCCGCTGCCAGCGAATTGTTATATAAATAATTATGCACCAGTTTGATACATATTCTTCATGTTTTACAGTTGATGAGCAAGGGAGAGTTCATAAGGTAGGCAGACATATACTGGCATGCGCAGCTAGCCCCCAGGTCGAACTGATGCAACAATTGATGGACGAGCAACCAAAACATCTCCTGGCACCGCTGGCTATTCGGGCAGCGCAGGGAGAGCTGCTCCACGAAGTATACCCGCTCATGGGCGCTACGTTAGATAAGCAGAAACATATTGTACAACAAAAGATTAATGATGGTGAGATTGGCGCCAGGACAGTGCTCGATATGATGGTACAGGTGACAGAAGCTGCTGGATACCTCCACGAACGAGGATTGGTGCATCATGATATCCGACCAACGAACATCTTCTACGATGAGACTGAGGGCCGGCCAATACTGACGCTATTTGATTATAACCAGGTTAGATCTCCGTATATACAGACTAGACCGCATTCAAGCTGGAACAGGGAACATGCACCAGAGATTGCCAAGTCAGGCTCGCTCATTGATTACCGATTTGATGTGTATGCCATCGGTATGGTATTTCATGAGCTAACACATGATTTGATTTGGGAATCAGGCAGTGATCATCCAGAATACCGTATCAAACCTGCGCTTGCTCAGCAAAAAGATGTACGAGAAATAATGGCAATCGCTACTGGACCGTGGGAGGGTCGGTATAGCGATGCACGTGAATTGCACGCGGCACTGTGCGCAGCCAAATCACGAATTTGATGAAATTCTGCTGAATTATTTTTTCATAACCTGCTGGAGTGTGTAGGCAGCCAGTTTTTTGGGAGCGCTCGTTGATGGAGCGGTTTCCATATCATCAGACTCTGGGAATAGGTCGTCAACTCGCTCGCCAATCTCACGAGACATTGCTTCCCAGAGCAGTTCAATATCCATAACTTCCCGCCGGTCTTGATATGGCTCATGGTATTCTGCGTGCACTGAATGGTAGGTCGGATCAAGTTTAACGGCAATTCTTTCCAGCTGATACATTGGCGTTTTGTCAATTGATGGACGGCTTAACGGTGGCATATTGTGATAATTCCGCGGCTTGATGGCAAGGGTGGCTTGATTGGCGGCATCAACCGTGGTGCCGAGTGTTTCGAGCCGTTTGGTCTCTGCAGTTTTAAAATCAAATTCTGTTATCAGCCAGGCGTCGGGGTCGCCGCGCCAGTTATCTTTCATAACCGAAAGGGCACTGTACTGAGGCTCTCCATCACGGTCTTCCCAACGGACAACACCAGCGATGATCGGCACTGAAAATATACGTTTTTCACCGTTAATTTCTAGCTCTGGCCAAGGGTGTCTACCGGCATTTCGTTGTTCACGGTCATAATCACCTATAGTTAGCCATTTGAACACGCCAAATTGTTCAGCTAGTTCTGGTTCTTCGGCCAGTTTTTTAGCCAGCGGCATTAAACTTTCGATTTGTTTTTCTTCTTCAAGCGAGTAAAACTTTTTCTCCAGCTCTTCAAAGCTCGATGGAGCTGTGCTAAGGTTGGTATTCGGCCGTTCTACGGCTACTGTTGTCTGTACCATATTGTCCTCGCTTCGACTTGTATTTATGTTTTTACAAAGCCTATGCTTCTCTATATATCACAGAATATAAAAAAAGTCAAAAGATTATGTAAATTGGCTATCTAACTAGCACTCTATTGACACGAGTGCTAACGAACCGTACAATAGAATATATGACCAAACGTGATTATTATGAAGTGTTAGGCGTGTCTAAAACCGCTTCTGAAGATGAAATCAAAAAGGCTTTTCGTAAAGCTGCAGTGAAATATCATCCTGATAAAGAAGGCGGTGATGAAGAGAAGTTCAAAGAGGTCAATGAAGCCTATGAAGTTCTGAAAGACAAGCAAAAGCGACAGCGATACGACCAATTTGGTCATGCCGGTGTCGGCGGAGCTTCGGGCGGTGGCTTTGGCGGCAATCCATTTGAAGGCTTTGGCGGTTTTGGTGCAGAAGGTGTCAACTTTGATTTTGGTGGCGGTTTTGGTGATATTTTTAGTCAGTTCTTTGGTGGTGGCGCTGGGCGGCAAGGTGGTCCACGGCGCGGTCGCGACATAGAAACAACGGTTGCTTTGACCTTTGAAGAAGCTGTATTTGGCGTTGAGAAAAAAATCAGCCTGACGATGGATGATGAATGTGAACACTGTAAAGGCGAGGGTGTTGAGCCTGGGTATAGTTTGAAAACATGTGATGATTGTAAAGGGTCTGGCCAGCAGATGCGGGTGATGAATTCCATCTTTGGGCAAATTCAACAAGCTATCATCTGCCCAACCTGTAATGGTCGAGGTAAAATCCCTGAAAAGAAATGTTCAGTTTGCCACGGCAAGGGAACGACGCGTAAGAACCGCGAGATTACGGTCAAAATTCCAGCAGGTATTGATGATGGTGCGGCTATTCGCTTGCGCGGGCACGGCGAAGCGGTCCAGGATGGTGAGCGGGGAGATTTGTATGTTCAGATAAGAGTCAAAGCTCACAAAAAGTTTACCCGTGAAGGCGATATTATTCTTTCAGAAGAACACGTTTCTATGGTTGATGCGGCGTTGGGTACGGAAATTGATGTTGAAACGGTGGACGGTGTAGTGCGCATGAAAGTTCCGGCTGGCACCCAAAGCGGTACTGATTTTAAGCTATCAGGGCATGGCGTGCCACACCTGAGAAATGACGCTCGTGGCCCACATATCGTTGGTATCATCGTTGATACGCCAACCAAATTGAGCAAAAAACAACGTGAACTTTTGGAACAATTTAACACCTCCAAAAAGCGCGGTTTGTTTTCCTGATTAGCCCGTGGTTTATATATAAAACATAAGTGTTATAATTGAGCTATGGAGCTTATGCAGACAGCTCGTAAGGGGCATCATTTCATTTCTCGATGTATCATGATTATGATCATTGTGATGATCGCTTACGGTGCCTATACTCTGCTGTGCGATGTCAATAAACCTCGCCCAGTCGTGGTCAGGGCTGGACAGGCGACACTGCAGGCTGAGCTTGCGGAAACAGCTGAGCAGCGATATAAGGGTCTGAGCGACCGGTCCGGTATGACGGAAAACCAAGCGATGCTGTTTAAGTTTGAGGGTGATGATAAATGGGAGATGGTGATGCGTAATATGAGTTTTCCGCTCGATATCATCTGGTTGGATAAAGACAAAAAAGTAGTACACATTGAGCATGAAGTGCAGCCTGACGCTGAGCCATATGAAATATACAAACCCAAAGTACCAGCACGATACGTTTTGGAATTGGCCGCTGGCGTGGCTAAAAAGTCGAGCATCGTCAAAGGTACCAAAGTAGAATTTACGATTGAGGCAACGCAATGAACGTAGCAGTATTGCTCGTAGCGGTTCTGGTGGTGATCTTTGTGGCGGTGTTAGTGACAGGTAGGCGCATCGGTCCACTGTCCCTAGCGGCTGCTGTTGGGTATATTTTTGTGGAATTGTGGATGGAAACTGTGCGCGTCATTTTGGGCGGGGTGGGCATCAATCTGCCGTGGCTGCCTGATGGCGTGGTGGCAGCGCTGATATTGTTGCTCGTACCTATGGGGATGCTGATGGTTGGCGGCCCAAAATACCACAAGAAACATGAAAAGCTGGTGGCGGCAGCTGTCGTGACCTTGTTGGTAGCAGCGCTACTGGTCGGTGTCTTGACGAAATATCTTGCGGTTGACGGCGCGGCGCAAACAGTAGTGGGGCAGCTGACCGCCTGGCACCCATATATCATTACCGCGGGTTTGGGGATGGGACTAGCGGATTTATTCTTACTGCACACTGTCAAAACAAAGTCCAAACCCGGCCCAAAGAAGCATTGATATACCGTGGATTATGTGCTAGAATGAAAAAGTTCATTCTTGATGGGCCCATAGCTCAGTTGGTTAGAGCACCTGCCTTTTAAGCAGGGTGTCCCGGGTTCAAGCCCCGGTGGGCCCTCCAGATGACAAACATATGCATTGATATTATTCGGGTGTGGCAGAAAACCTTGGACATGACGAAGTATCTAGACGGCTTAGATGTACCACCCCGATATACTGGAATAATAGAAAAACATAGTGATGATTTGAAGAATTTTGTTGGGATGCGGTGTGGTGTCCCAATTTTTTCTGGCGCGCAAGAAGTAACCAACCCGACTACTAAAGAGCCAGTTGGCTATGCTCAATATATCCAGCTGGGGCAGAATCCAGTGGTAGTAGAAAGGGGTCTCTGTCGTTACCGAGTTGGTATTGGAAATGTACTAACAAATATTGATGATCTCCTGGAACAAGAGCATAGGCGAAAAACGTCCACTGAAATGGGCTTAGCTGGAGCCAGAGGAGCAGCGCTGGCGGGTGTTGCTGGCGGGGCATTGGAATGGTTCAACTTTGCTCCAACGGTCAGCCTATCCGGGGTGGTGGCAGGAATAGCAACCGGTGGCTTGAGCCTTGCATATAACCGCCGGCGTCGTAAAAAAGAATTCAAAGCACAGATTGAAGGACTGAGTGAATGTTTTTCGAACATGGAAAGAAGAGCTGTTAGGCCTAATTTGCTAGCGCCGGATTCATATGTTGATGGTGACATGCAGACGGGTTCAGTGGATGGCAAAAAGGCACGTAATATCTACTTTATTGGCGACATGCCAGTTGACCAGCAGCAACGAGCTGACCGTTTTTGGCAGCGAGCTGATCAAATCTTGAAAGAATATGGATTTGCAAAGTGGCAGGGCTGTCAGTCTGCTGGCTTGCCAGCGCTAATTGAACGAATATTGGATGATTTTGATGGTAATGATGACTTTAGTTATGACGAAAAAAGAAGTGCTGGTGATAGTATAAAATCTTTTACGTATTGGCGTGATACTGCAATTGAAGATATGAAATGCCTACAGGATGAAGCTGAGTCACAAAGGCTACTGCAGCAGTATGATAGCAAAGGTGCTAGACAGCAGTCGGCAGATAAAAAGGAAGTTCTGACAACGTCAGCTTGGAAACTACTATCAGAAGCAATTGGTCGTGAAGACGTTGGGCTACAGGAAAAGATCGCTAACATACTATCAAGTGATAACTCTTCAAAGACAGTCGCTCAGCAGATCAGGAGCCTTGACCGTAAATATGAAGAGGACTTTCGTAAGTGTATTAAAAGACTGCGGGAAATTGTTATTGATTCACGAAAGAGAATTAACCAGTCTGAACTCACTAAAACATATGGAGGAGAGAGTAGGCTGCAAAAAATCTTCTGGGGAGAATTGAGTGAAATTTTAGCCAGAAACGATATTGACCCATATGATGAGTCAGTGTCTCAGTCTGTGCGATTTATCTTGGATTTGCCTAAAATAGTTCCAGGGATCGGGAGAGATCAACTACCTTCAACTGACAGACTGAATGAGTTACGTGAAATATTCCAAAGAATATGCTCCCAGAACTATCCTGACGTTGAAACATCTTCTTTTTAACATATGCGTTTCAAGAATATATGTCATACTAAAGACATATGATGATGCGCAATCTAACCAGAGAACTGCATATTTCTTGGTTGGTGGCGGCGTGGTGCTTGGGGCTGGCGGTTGGCGTTATTGCTATTCATTGTGTTCCGCGGTCAATAGTGTTTGACTGGCCGACCTTAGTGCTTGGGCTGGGGTTGATGGCTGCGGTGATGGTCTGGCGGTGGCGGGTGCTGCTGATTGTGGCAGTTATTTCTGGCGGTTTGGCGGGGTTGTGGCGCGGTGAAATGGGCCGAACTGGTTTGGAGGTTTATGACTCACTCATTGGTAAAACCGCCGTTATTCAGGGCCGTGTTTTGGAAGACCCCGACATTGATAAGAATGGACAAACGGTGTTGCGGTTAAGTGACTCGCGGATCAGTGGTGAGAAATTAGCAGGACAACTATGGGTGGTGACGGCTGATAAGCGTCCCATTAAACGCAGCGACATCGTTCAGACTCAAGGAAAATTGACGGCGGGTTTTGGTGCTTTTTCGGCGAGCATGTATCGGGCGAAAATCGGCAGCGTCGAGCGTCCAGTTCCCGGCGATGTGGCGGTTGGGGCGCGCGACTGGTTTGCTGAGCGGGTGCGCAAACATATTCCAGAGTCTGAGTCGGCACTGGGTTTGGGATTTTTACTGGGACTGCGGCGAGCTATGCCGACGGAACTGAGCGATAATTTGAAGATTGCTGGTCTGACGCACATTGTGGTGGCGAGCGGTTACAATTTGACAATTTTAGTACGCCTGGCGCGGCGGTTATTTGCCAAGCGGTCAAAATATTTGGCAATGCTCAGTGCGGCAACGATGATCCTTGGTTTCATGGCGGTGACGGGTTTGAGCCCGAGCATGTCACGGGCCGGGTTGGTGGCGGGTCTGAGCCTAGCGGCGTGGTATTATGGCCGGACAATTCATCCGCTGGTGCTGCTACCAGTCTCGGCGGCGATTACGTTGATAATCAATCCACAATTTGGCTGGGGCGATTTGGGCTGGCAACTGAGCTTTGCGTCGTTTACTGGCGTGATCATTCTGGCGCCGCTACTGCACAAATATTTCTTTGGCGACAAAGACCCCGGTACGTTTCGACAAATTTTGGTTGAGACGCTGTCAGCGCAGATTGTGACGCTGCCGCTGTTGATGATGAGCTTTGGCGTGGTTAGTAATGTAGCGCTGATCGCTAATATGCTGATTTTGCCGTTTGTGCCGCTGGCGATGCTATTGACCTTTGCGTCAGGCATGCTGGCGGTGGTGCCGATGATTGGCGCGGCCATTGCGCTGCCGACGACTTGGTTGCTGGGCTATATGATTCAGGCGGCTAATTGGCTGGCGAGCTTGGAGTGGGCGCAGATGGAAGTGAATATCACTTGGTGGCAATGTGGTTTGATGTATGCGGCGATGATTGGTGCTATGTGGTGGATGAAGAAGCAGACGAAATTGAACCTTGGGAGGGTAAATATAGTCGAATGATATAATAGATGCCATGACAAGAATGATAATTTTGATTGGCGGCATGCCAACAACCGGCAAAACAACCTTGGCGCGGGAGTTATCTCGGAGGTTGGCTTTGCCGTGGCTGTCAACTGATCAAACACGGTTGGTCATGCAGGGCGTGGCAGATCCAAAACAATATCCGCATCTATTGTCGGCGCACGGGTTGTCAGCAGCTGAGTTTTTCCAGCAATTTTCACCAGAAGAGATAGCTGAAAGAGAATATATGCATGGCGTTGAAGCGTGGCCTGGCAATAAGAAATTAATCGAGGATGATTTTACCTGGCGTGAAGGTTTTGTATTGGAAGGTGTCAATATTTTACCATCGCTGCTACCGTCATTACAGACCGCTAGCGATGTACGATCAATATTCTTGACTGACGAAGGCGATGACGCGTTAAGGCAGGCGATATTTAGTCGTGGTCTATATGCGGATGCTGACACATATGCTGATGAGCTGAAGGAACATGAGATTACTTGGGCGCGGCTGTTTGACCAGCGAATTCAAGCTGAGGCGCAGCAGTATGGCTACCCGGTTGTTCGCGTACAAAAAGACAGTGAAATTGACATGCCAAACGTGTTGTCAGCTTTGGGGTTGATGGCGTAAATTGTCTCACGTCTGTATTTGATATATAATACTAACAGATTGAACATAGATAAACGGTAGGAGAACGTATGTCAGGACATAGTAAATGGGCAACGACGCACCGGCAGAAAGCGATTGTTGATGCGAAGCGTGGTGCGATTTTCACGAAGTTGGGTAACCAAATTGCAATCGCGGCGCGTGGCGGTACTGATCCAACATTGAATTCAAGTTTGGCAATGGCGATCGAAAAAGCCAAGGCTGCCAATATGCCCAGCGCTAATATCCAGCGGGCGATTGACCGCGTAGCTGACAAAAGCGCAGCAGCACTGGAAGAGATTGCCTATGAGGGTTATGGCCCGGGTGGCGTCGGCATCATCATCGAAACTGCGACCGACAATCGTAATCGCACATTGCCAGAAGTGAAAACGGCACTAGTCAAAAATGGCGGGCGCATCGCTGACGCTGGCAGTGTGGCATTTCAATTCACCCGCAAGGGCGTAATCACTGTGGAAGGTACGGGTGAGGAATTGCTCCTGCAAGTGTTAGATGCTGGCGCTGAGGATGCGGTCGAGGAAGATGGCGAGATTATCGTCTACACCGAGCTGAAGGAACTGGCGAGCGTCAGGAACGCATTAGCCGAGCAGGGTCTGAAGGTGAAAGACGCCGAGCTGCGCTACATCGCTAATACACCAGTTGAGATCGCTGATGCAGAAACCGCACAGAAATTGATGAAAGTAGTTGATGCGCTGGACGACCTAGACGATGTAGTGAATGTACACACTAACGCCAATATCACAGCAGAATAGCATGATTATCAGAAAAAATCGCCTCATTCTCGGGGCGGTTTTTGTTTTGGCAAAAAGTACGCTACACTAAAAGTAGTTAACCATAAGCAAGGGGCGAGCATGAAATATTTGCGATACACACTACTTATGATACTAATCGCGGCGTTGATCATGCCGTCGCCGTCAGTTTTGGCGGTTGATAATCTGGGAGTTGAGCCAGCGTCTAGTGGTGAAACATCGCAGACGGCTGAGGCGCCAGCAAACGACGCATCACCATCTAGTCCCAACCCGGCTGTTACTGCGCCTTCGGCTCAGCCAGAGCCAAACCCAGTTGGCGAGCAACCGACTGCAAAACCGGTAGCACAAACTAATCCGCCAGCTGCCGAGCCGGCACATCCAACCTCTCAGTCAGCACCAACAACTGACGAAGCACGCGAAAAAACAGCACCATTGTTGATTTCAAAAGTTAGCCCCGACAAGAAATATATTGAGCTGTATAATCCAACAGACAGTAATGTGAAGCTAGCGGGTTGGAAAATTGAGCACCATAAGGCTGATGTGAAAACTGGCGGAAAAGAGTTTAAGGATGAGGTGATTTTCGCTAATGACTTTTTGGTGATTTCAAATGATACGGCACTAACAAAAGCGGTGAAGTTTGATAAGGTACCGAATATGATTCAGGGTGAAGGGTCGGTGGTGTTGTCGCGATCTGATGGATCGACTGCTGATGTTGTTGGCTGGGGTGAGGCAAAGAAGTTTTTGGGTGCATCTGTGGCTGGCGGCGTCAAAACTATCTGGCGCTGTTTTGCTGGTAATCTTATCATTGATTCGAAAAATAATCTGGCTGATTTTTCGTTGAACAAAATAGTCAATGATCAAGAAGTTGAGCCATATGCACGCCCGCAGTGTAAAGCTCCTGAGCCACCAAAACCGCTGAACAAATGTGAAGGCTTGAAGCTGAATGAAGTTGCCTCTCATGTTGACGAGCCGTTTATCGAACTGGTGAATGTGAGCGACAAGGCTATCACGACAGCTGGCTGTAAGTTGGAGACTAGCAGTAATAATTCACAAGAAGTACTTGGTGATATTGAACTGAAACCCGGTGAATTATGGGCGGTCAAGGTGAAACATACAAAATTAAAATTACCAAAAATGAAAGGTAAGGTATATCTTCTGGATGAGTTTGGCGCGGAAATTAATGCTACTGCATATGACAAAATAGCAAAGGGTGCTTCCTGGAGTTTGCTTGACGGTGAATGGGTGCAAACGTTCGCGGTGACTGAGGGTGCTTCCAATGTGTTTAAGGAATATGTGGATTGTCAGAGTGGCTATATGCGTAATGAGTCGGGTAAATGTGTGAAGATTTCAGCGCCGCCTGCTGGGCCTGATGTGCTGGCGCCGTGTCCAGCCGGTCAATATCGGCATCCTGAAACGCGTCGCTGTCGGAAAATCGAAGCAGCAAAGACTGTAACGCCGTGCAAAGAGGGATATTACCGGAGTGAGGCGACGGGTCGGTGCCGCTCAATCGCCTCGGCTGCCGCTAAAACCTTGAAGCCCTGTCCTGATGGTCAATTTCGCAACCCAGCAACTGGCCGCTGCAAGAAAATCGCTACCGCAGATGACATTCTAAAAGACTGCCCAGAAGGCTTTGAGCGTAGTCCAACCACCCGGCGTTGTCGGAAAATAAAAACCGCCAGCATACCAGTTGTTGGTTCAGCGACAGCGGGTGTTCAACAAGTTGCTGGCGCGACGTGGGGTTGGTGGGTGTTTGGCGGCGTTAGCTTATTGGCGGTAGGCTACGGCGCGTGGCAGTGGCGTTGGGAGCTTTCGCAATTGATACGACGATTGCGGTGATAGGTTGGTGACTGAGCGGTCAAATCATTGCTATAATACATACCATGAGAATTATTGGTATCGATCCAGGCACAGGTATTTTGGGCTTTGGTGTGATTGATTTTTCGGGCGGTAAGTTCAAGCTGGTGACAGCGGGAGTTATCAGAACGCCAGCACACACGCCAATTGATGAGCGGCTGGAAGAAATTTTTGACAGTTTGACTGAGATCATTACTGAGACTAAACCTGATGTCATGTCGATTGAAAAATTGTTTTTTGCCCGTAACGTGACGACGGCGATTTCCGTGGCGGAAGCGCGTGGTGTAGCAATGCTCACGGGGCGAAAAGCGGGTCTGCCGATCGCCGAATATACGCCGCTGCAAATCAAACAGACACTAACGGGCTATGGCAAGGCTGATAAAAAGCAAGTTCAGGAAATGGTGCGCTTAAACTTGGGGCTAAAGGACGTGCCAAAACCAGATGACTGTGCCGATGCACTGGCGGCAGCAATTACTCATGCAGCGATGAATCGGGTATAATTAGGGTATGATTGCACATGTTTTTGGAAAAGTTGCCGAGAAATTTAATGGTTCGTTGGTGATTGACGTTCACGGCGTCGGCTATGAAGTTAGTGTGGCAGCTGGTGATTTTGACGCGGTGATGTTGGATCAGGATGTTAAGTTTTATACCTATCATCATGTACGCGAGCAGGCGGAAGAGCTATTCGGTTTTTCGAGTCTGGCGGCAAAGAAGTTGTTTGAAATGCTCATCACGGTTCAGGGTGTCGGCCCAAAAGCGGCACTGGCAATTCTCAGCCTCGGCGACGCAGAGCACGTACGCAACGCCATTGCTAACGCTGACAGTGCGTTTGTGCAAAAAGCTGCTGGTGTCGGCAAAAAAACTGCTGAACGCGTGGTGGTTGATTTGAGTGATAAAGTTGGCTTGCCAACGCAGTACGGCCGAGCGGCCGCACCAGTCCAAACTGAACTGAACACCTCTGACGAAGCGTTGGAAGCGTTGATGGCACTGGGCTATACCTTGGCTGATGCTACAAAGGCACTGGAAAATGTTGATGCTAATTTGCCGACGGCGCAGCGGGTAACCGAGGCGTTGAAGAAGTAATAAAGTTTGAAATATACCCGTTCAGGCTAGCTCGCTTATAGGGTTCACGACGCTGTACTATTGACTAAATAGTACAAATAATATATAATATAGGGCTGTGAATAGAACTACTGCTGAAAAAATTCTTGACGAAAAGTTATGGGAACAACGAAACCGTGCTAACCAAGAAGACCCAACATTGGTCGATCCTGAATTGACAGTATCAGCAAAGGTGCTGGACCAATACACCTCACAGGAAAATCTCACGGCACTATTTCATAACAAAGAACAGGCAGCTTCTCTTGCTAAGCTATCAGCTGAGCTGTTGACTGCCTACCCGAATTATCCATATCATCAGCCTGCACATGGCGTGGACGTGATGCGCTCAATACGTGCGCTGACGGATGTGATCCCGGCGGACAGAATGAATTCAGATCAAAAGGATCTGTTGTTGGTGGCGGCAGCAGCGCACGATGCTGGGTTTGAGGCTGGCCCGCCGCCAGATGGTTATGCTACCAAAGAGCATTATGCGGTCTCATTTCTTGATGAACACTATGAACCCGGCTCGGCTGAGTATGAGTTCATGAAAAGTGCAATCATTGGCACCATTCCTGGTCCAAAAGAGCAAATCTGTCGTGACAGTATCCAGGCAAAATTGTTACATCACGCTGACCTTGGCTATGTCTGGCAGTCAGGCGGTCAAGATTTTTTGAATTATACCATGCGATTTCGGGTTGAAGAATGTCGTAAGCTGTCGTGGCGGGAATTCCAGAAATTGGAGGATCTATTTTTGCCGAACTATAAAGAACATCTGAAAAATGACATGGGAGAGTGTGGTGTTCCAGAAGAAGTGATTGAACAAATGGTACACCAGGTCGCCGAAAATAGGCAATTCATCACTAACCCAAAACTGGATGAACCGAGCCAAGAAATATTTCAGGATTGGCCAATGGCTCAGGAGAAGCAGGTATCATCTCCGTACCATATTGGCAAAACTGTTCTTACGAGTTCAGGCGTGTCTTTGTGAATGTGAATAAATAGTGCATGGCTGGTATAATCCATACCAGGAGGTATTATGAATACATGCACGACACAGAAGGAATGTGAAATCTGTCCACTGCTCGTTGGTCAGACGGCGGCTGATGACAATGTTATATTGCAAACCGAACGTTGGGTGGCGGTACTTGATAGAAACCAATGCTATTTGGGTAAGTCATTTATCACTCTACGCCAGCACAAGGAAACGTTGTCGGATCTGGACGAGGCGGATTGGATGGAGCTACACCACGTGATTCGTCAACTTGAGCAGGCAGTCAAAGAAGCGTTTGGTGCCGATGTGTGTAACTGGGAGTGCCTGATGAATAACGCAGTGAAAGCTGGTCAGCCGACACATGTACATTGGCATCTACATCCGCGCTATCTTGGTGGTGCTACCTTTACTGGCGAGGAATTTTCTGATCCAAAATGGCCGCGGCACTTAGAGGACGCGGTGCACATAGTGAGTGACGAGACGTTTTATGAAATTATGCAGGCGCTGCGTAGTCGGCTTACAAGAGCTTAGTTCGCTCCAGCTTGGATGATATAATGAATGTATGGCAATTGAGAGAATAGTTGATACTAGTTCGCACAGTGATGATACGGAAGAGCAGCGGATTGAAGTTAGCTTGCGCCCGCAGAGCTTTAGTGAGTATGTTGGTCAGGAGCGACTGAAGCGTAATTTGCGCTTGGCAATTGAAGCGGCAAAGAAGCGCGGCGAGCCGCTGGATCATGTGCTGCTCTACGGCCCGCCAGGGCTGGGTAAGACGACCATGGCGACGGTGATCGCTAACGAGATGGGCACAAATTTGCGTATTACCAGCGGCCCGGCCATCGAAAAGGCGGGTGACTTGGCGTCAATTTTGACCAATTTGGCGGACGGCGATATTTTGTTCATTGATGAGATCCATCGACTCGGTCGGGCGGTGGAGGAGATTTTGTATTCGGCCATGGAAGATTTCAAGCTGGATATCGTCATTGGCAAAGGCCCGGCAGCTCGGTCAATCCGGCTGGATCTGCCGCGGTTTACTGTGATTGGCGCGACGACGCGGACGGGTAGTCTGGCAGCGCCGCTGCGCGATCGATTTGGACATATTTACCGCTTGGAGTTTTATGAGCCAGAGGATATCGCGAAAATTGTGACGCGGAGTGCAGCCATCCTGGAATCATCGATTCGGCATGAAGCGGCGAACTTGTTGTCGACGCGGGCTCGCTTGACGCCGCGCATCGCCAATCGCCTGCTCAAGCGCGTGCGCGACTATGCCGACGTCAACGGCGACGGCATAATTGATGTGAAAACGACAACGAGTGCCTTGGAAATGTTGGAAGTGGACGAGTTGGGATTAGACCCAGCCGACCGTAATTTACTGCAATCAATCCTGGAAAATTATGGCGATAATCCCGTGGGTCTAACTACTATTGCTGCGCTAACGGGTGATGAAGCGACGACGATTGAGGATTTTTATGAGCCGTATCTGCTGCAAATTGGCTTTATTGAGCGTACGCCACGTGGTCGGCGCATCACTCTGCGTGCTCAGGCGCATTTGGGATATCAACCTAAAAAATGATAAACTGTAGATATGGATACGAAGGAGCCCCAGTCGAATAATCAACAGCCAGCTGCATATGATGTTGAGGGTAGGCCGCTGTATTATCATCCACCGCAAGATGCGCAATCAGAAGAGCCAGAGTCGACAGCTGCGCAGCGCCCGTCTCACGTAACTGTGCTTCCTGAGTCAATGGAGGGGCAGAATTTTGATCCACGCATTCGTAGTCAGTACGCTAATGAGCCAGACGTTGTTCATACTGTACGTAATCTTGAGCCACAACCAATGGCTATTAGTGAAGAATTAAAACGCAAACATGAAGAATCAGTGGCACAGTACCCACAGCTTAACTTGAGCGAAGGCGAATATGTCATTTTGGACATCAAGCGCCATCCCATTGGTATTGTTGCACCAATTGCCATCACGGTCATTATCATCATGGTGATATTTGGCTTTGCTTTTCTGTATCCGTCGCTAATCACTGGCGGAAGTTTGCTGCCAGTACCGTCTCCAACAGCTATGTTTGGCATCGCGACCTTGTTTGCTATTTTGGCGGCATTGGGCGGAGCGGTAGCACTTTGGGTTTATTTACAAAACCAATTTTACATGACCAATGAAAGTGTAATTCAAGAAATTCAAGAAAGCTTGTTTTCTCGCCATGAGCAGACAGTGAGCCTTGGTAGTATTGAAGATGCTAGCTTTCGTCAGTCAGGCATTATACAGATGATCTTTAACTATGGAACCATTCGACTGAGTACTGAGGGTGAAGAAACCACCTACATCTTCCATTTTGTAGCAAATCCAAAACACCAGATCGGAATTGTCAATAACGCCATTGAAGCCTTTAAGAATGGCCGCCCGGTTGATGACTAATAGTTGGTAACTGAGCTATTTGTTGCGACTTTCTTTGACAAAGTCACTTTCGTTAACCAGCTTTGCTCTCAAAGTGAAGTGTTTGCATTTTCCTTCTTGGCAGTTTTGTGTTTCGTACCGATACGCGCTGTTAGCATCGCCAATTTTTTTACCCTTCGGATCGGTGAGTAGTGCTTTGTCCATGGTTGGTAGTGTGTCGTCAGTCAAAGTCTCTGGATAGTAGCCGTGCTGTTTGTAGAAGCTTTCTTCCAGGCTGTAGTACATGGCGTTGATGGCTGTTTTTTTGTGGCTGTCATCACTGGCATTTTTTACTTTTCCAACCTGCACTACCGCAATACCCAAGCCAGCAGTCAGCATGATGATAACAAACAATAATTCAATAACGGTAAATCCGGAACATTTTTTCATATACTGCCATTATAGCAAAATTTGGCCTTAAGCCCTAGAGAATGTATAATAAAAGTATCAAGTAAGGAGGGGAATATCATGGCTAAGACTGATGAGAAAAAGGCAGTAAAAACTGAAAAGTCGGTAGCGGCAGAGAAAAAGATTGATGATGGGAAATTGAAGGCGTTGGGTCTAGCGATGGATCAGATCACCAAGCAGTTTGGTGACGGCTCAATCATGAAACTCGGTGAGGCACACAAAGTTGATGTTGAAGTGATTCCGTCGGGTTCATTGAGCCTCGATTTGGCGCTAGGCGGCGGTTACCCGAAGGGGCGCATCATTGAGATTTACGGCCCGGAGTCTAGCGGTAAAACAACCTTGACGCTACATGCCATTGCTGAAATTCAAAAGCAGGGCGGTACGGCAGCGTTCATCGACGCTGAGCACGCACTTGACCCGAGCTACGCCAAGCGGTTGGGTGTGGATACCGAAAATCTGTTAGTGTCGCAGCCGGACAACGGTGAGCAGGCGCTGGAGATTACCGAAACCTTGGTGCGCTCAAATGCGGTGGATCTGATCGTGGTGGACTCGGTGGCAGCACTGACGCCGCAGGCAGAAATTGACGGTGATATGGGTGATTCGCACATGGGCCTCCAGGCACGGCTGATGAGCCAGGCGCTGCGTAAACTGACTGGTATCATCAACAAGTCGAAAGCCACGGTGATTTTCATTAACCAAATTCGCATGAAGATTGGCGTGATGTTTGGTAATCCTGAGACCACGACGGGTGGTAACGCACTGAAGTTTTACGCTTCGCAGCGGGTGGATATTCGCCGGATTGGACAGATCAAGGTTGGCGATGATATCCTCGGTAACCGCACCAAGATCAAGGTGGTGAAGAATAAGATTGCGCCGCCGTTCCGCATCGCTGAGTTTGACATTATGTATAACGAAGGCATCTCTAAAACTGGCGATATTCTTGACCTGGCAGTTACGCACGGTATCGTCGAAAAATCTGGCGCCTTTTATAAATATAATGGTGAGACTATCGGCCAGGGTCGCGATAAAACTAAATTGTATCTGAAAGAAAACCCTGAAGTCCTGGCAGAAATTGACCAGAAGGTACGTGACAAAGTAAAAGAAGGAGAAAACTAATACGCGCAGCAGAAACCGCATATCCAGTCGAAAAACATATGGCGTCAGTCAGTCTGGTCTTTGATGATGAGCAAAACGCGTATCTTCGCGAGTTGTCAGAAACAATGAACCTTGACTTTGGTGAGTTTATCCCACACGTGACATTGATTAACGTGACTGAGCAGGATATGCCACGTCTCAAAGCAGCCGCTGCGGCGCTACCCGTCCTCGATAAGTTGGTGCTTGATGGAGTTAATTTCCTGCCAGATAAAGCAGGCAACTGTGTTTGGGTGGAGCTGCGCACGCAGAAAACTGCCTGGATGGTTGAGGCGCGCCAGCAATTACTCGCAGCACTGGATGGTATTCATCCGGGGCTGGATGTCGATGGCTTCCGCCCGCACATCACGCTTGGTTGCGTCGAGGCCGGTACGCTGGACGACGTTAATATGAGTGCTATTCCAGGGCAACTACCGGTCATCACCGAACCGCGTGCTGCTGCTTGCTACAACGGCGTGCATGGCAAGGTGGTCGAGGTAGTCGAGTAGCCTTTGCCAGTAGCGAGCTCACTGTTTTCGCGTTATAATATTTTTATGAAAATCACTGACATCTCTCTTCAGGCGCGCAACAATAATCGAGTGAATGTCAGTATTGATGGCGTATACAGCTTCAGTTTGGACATCGCTCAGGTGACTGACTTAAATCTTAAGGTTGGCTGTGAATTGAGCGATGGTGAGTTGAAGGAGCTACAGGAAGAGAGTCAGTTTGGCAAGCTATATATGCGGGCGCTTGAATATTGTTTGCGGCGACCACATTCAGTTAAGGAAGTCAGGGATTATCTATGGCGAAAAACCCAGCCAACGCTTCGTAAGGGACAGACTGGTATGAACAATCCTGTAGTCTATTCAGAGCGGGTGGCGTCGCGAGTGCTGAGTAAGCTCCAGCAGAAAGCATATGTTAATGATGACGAATTCGCGCGGTGGTGGGTGGAAAATCGTCAGCTCAGCAAAGGCGTAAGTCAACGTAAGCTAACGGCTGAGCTGCGTTCAAAGGGTGTTCACGCAGACATTATCGCGCAAACGCTTGAAAAAACTGACCGAACAGATGAGCAGGAGCTGAGGAAAGTTATCGCCAAAAAGCACCGTCGATATGCGGGTGATAGACAAAAGTTCGTGCAGTATCTGGTGCGTCAAGGCTTTTCCTATGACGATGTGGTGTCTGCTTTGAATGATGTTGAAGAAGTAAATAACTGAGGCTTTACGACGCTTGCTTTTTGCGGAAAGGATTTTCGTAGGCCTGTAAAACCGGCTTCTCGACGTGCTGTTCTTGACGTGGAACAGTTGCTGATTTTACGACTATCTGATCGTCGGTCACTTTGACGATTTGTGAGCGGTGAATGAGCATTTCGGTATCGCCAAAACTGCGAAGCAGTGGACGCTTCACGCTAAGCTGCTGAATGAGAAAGCTGCCAGCCATCACCGTGTAGCCGATAACTTTACCGACTTTACGACCGTCTTTTTCTACGACATGTTTGCCCATCAAAACGAATTTATATTCGTAAATCTTTTGTAGTTCTATAACGTCTGAAACGCCGACGAGCTCATCAGCTGAGTCGATGATCATACCGAGTGGGCCGATCTCTCGCACGTCATCTAGCCTAAGCAGGGTTGGGCGCTGATCGAGGAGTGGCCCTTCCAGTTCATAAGCCACGATTGATAGGTTACGCGGATCAATTATTTCACGAGCAGTCCTGCCTAACTCCGCACCTGTCTGGAGGCTCATCACCGGAGTGTTCATAAATCTGCTGGCTGAAATTAACATACAGTATCTATTATACTACCTTACTCGACAAATGGGTTAATTCTTCCGCTGCCCGGCAGAGAGAATGGCTTTGCTGCTTGTGATGAGCTGTTATACTCTTTGATGCGGTCGATAGTATTGGTGTCAAACTTGGTAGTCTCTATAACTTTTGCATCAACATCGTCACCGGAGCTGGTGACACTGCTGATTAAGAAAATTGCGACTGAGACTGCAATCACGATGGTCATGGTGTACAACGTGATGTGATAGCGGTGTAGAAACCGTGCCAGGATTACGCCTAATTGTCCGACAGATGGTGAGTTATTCATCGTAAGTAAAGCTCCAATTTTAATGCTTGTGATTCAACATGTTGAGGACTATCTCCTTTAGCGAGGGATATGTTTGCTACTTGCATGCGGGTTAGGTTTTGCTCTAGTAGGTGCAAGAACTGCAAGAAACGCACGTAGTCGAGGTCTTTGCTCATTTGGATAGAGACTGATGTACTCTTAGCGCCAGACGGGCTTGGTGTAGCTGGTGTTTTGGTGGCTGTTGATGAGCTGCTTTTGCCATTTGAAGCTGCGCTATCATCTTGAAAGGTAAATGATGAAATACCAACACCGGCCTGTCGTGCATAGGCGGTTATATCGTTGATGATCTGGTTTTGATACTTGTAGCTGGTAGACTCAGCGACAATCTTTTCAGCCTTCTTAACGCTATCTTGATATTTTTCCAGCTTGCTTGAGAGTGATCTGACGTCTTGTAGCTTTTTGTCAGCGGCTTTAGCATCAGCTTGCACACCCGCAACCTGTTGGGCCGAGTCTTTCATGAAGCTGTATGCCATGTAGAAACCAGCGGTCATGACAAGCAGTATCAAGACTAAGGCTAGCGACAGTAGGATGCGAGCCAAGGTTGCATTTAATTGAAGTTTTTGTATGTTCATGATTTTATCACCTCCGGGCGGATAACAACACTTATGACAATTGACATTGGATAGCCATCCTTTGCTTCATTGGCGGTTACTGACACTAGATGGACGTTTTGGAAGACGTCTTTTTTATTCTCTAGGGCGGTTTTTAGTTCCAGAGCGTCACTGTAACTTTTGCCTTTTGTAGTAAGGCTGACTGGTTTACCAAAGGTGGTTGCGTCCAGATCCAAAGACTGTAGGACGATGTTTTTTGGTAGTGCCTGAGCTATTTTTACGGCAATCTTTGAGTACGGCACCTCTTTATCTAAAATGGACTTTGCAATTTTGAGGTTGTCCGAGAATTGCTTAGCTTGTTGCTGAACTTCTTGATATTGTGATAATTGTCGGTTACTTTCAGCAATGGTTTGTTCAGCATCTGACTTGGATTTCATCAAGATGAAGTAAGATATGCCGATGTAGATGAACAGTAGTGCTGCCAGTGCCAATGAAATGATGCAGTAACGCGCCAACAGTCTGTTGGTTTGTCCGGCGATGATCTGACGTTTTTCGTCCTGAGGTAATAAGTTTATCATTTCCAGATCTCCTTTGGATCAACCAGCGCTAAACCTGCAACCGTCATCAGATGAGTTCGCAGCTGCTTTGTTGGCGGCTGTAATGAGCTAAAGTTCAATGCCTGCCAAGGGCTCGCCGTACGGCTTGGCATCATCAGCTCGTTAGTAAAATAATCACCCAATCCTGGAATATTACTGCCGCTACCGACGATCAATAATTGTTCCATCTTTGGCTCATTCGGGAAGTGTTCAGAGTAGTAGCGGATAATTTTTTGGGTTTCTTTGACGACTGTTTCCAAGCTTGGCTTAAGCGCACTGGTGATTTGCGCTTGCTTTGGTCCAGAATTTAGACCGCTCAGAACTTTCAGCTGATGGGCTGCTTCCAGCGGTGTATTGAGCTTTTTGGCAATGTTGAGAGTGAAGGTGTTGCCACCGATATTGACACCAGAAGTCACGCGTATAACAGAGTCTAAAATTGCGATGTCTGTGGTCGATGGTCCGATGTCCAGGATAACGGTTGGTAGTCCGCCGCTTTCAGTTGATTTTAGGATACGGGCGATGGCGTTGATACTTGGCTCGATCATGGCAATTTCAATACCACATTGTTTGGCGATGGTCGTCATCACTTCGATATCTTTTTTTGGCGCAGCGCACATCAGTACGGTCAATGAATCTTTGTCACGCTTGATGATCTGGTGGTCGACATAGAGCAGGTCTGGCGGCATTGGTATATATTGTTCAACTTCCAGGTTGACCGCATCTCGCAAAGACGCTTCCTGAGCCTTAGGCACGGTAAAAGTCCGCGAGAAGGTGCGTGATGTTGGCAGGCTAAGCACAGCTCGATTGCTGTTCAGTTTGCCGACTAGGTTTTTTTCAAACAATTCGTTAATACGCGTAACGATATAGTCCGAGCAGACTTCTAAATCGTCAGACATCTTGGATGGATCGAAATCAATAGCCCCGTAGCCGTGAACGCTCATTTTTGCGACGTCCAGTGACATGACTCGGGCGCCCACCTTGCTGAAATCAAATCCAATGATTGGTTTATTTTTGTAAAATATAGAACTCACAATATTGCCCACACATTTATATAATTCTTTTTTAGTATACCATAACCAATTTGATTTGCTAACCCTTAATTTGATTTGCTAATCCGGTGATTGGCATCATCACACTGGCGGCGATCAAACCAACCATGCCACCCATGAAAACAATCATCACTGGTTCAATGGTGGAGCTAATACTGGCGATGGCGGTATCGACTTCTTCTTCGTAAAAATCAGCCACCTTAACCAAGACCTGATCGGTTTGACCGGTTTCTTCACCGACTGCTAACATCTGTGCCACGATTGGCGGATATAGTACCTCGTCTTCAGCGATGATTTTTGAAAATACCTCACCGTTTTTCACGCGCTTGGCCGCACTATTGAGTGATTCTTCATAGACGTTATTACCAACTGCTTTGGAGGTCACTTCAAGTGCTTCCAGCACCGCCACACCAGCGCCGATAAGGGAAGAGAAGGTACGAGTGAAGCGAGCGATGGCAATTTTTTTCATGATTTTGCCGATAATTGGTCCATGCACCAAAAAGTGATGATATTTTTTCTTGCCACCAGGTGTTTTGATGTAACGCAAGAAACCATAAATTGCCGCGCCGACCAGTGGCAGCAGGATATACCAGAAATTGACCATAAAGGCGCTGATCCCCAGCATGGCTTGGGTCAAAGCTGGTAGTTCGGCGTCTTCTCCCGCCAGATCTTTGATGGTTTTACCAATCATTGGTAGGACAAAGATCATCAAGCCAAAAAATGCACCAATAGTAATGACGATCAGCACCATTGGATAGGTCATGGCTCCCTTAACCTTTTTCTTGATGGATGCTGATTTTTCTTGCTGCAAAGCCAAACGCTTCAAAATGTCGTCCAAAATACCACCGGTTTCACCAGCGCGAACCATGTTAACGTAGACATCATTGAAGGTATCGGGGTGTCGCGCCAGTGCATCAGCAAATGACAAACCACTTTCAATGTCTTTTGAGACGTCGCCAATGATTGAGCGGAATGATGCGCTTTCGGCATGTTCTGTCATTGACTCTAACGACCGGAGGATTGGCACACCAGCCGAGACCATGGAGCTTAACTGACGGGTGAACATCACCAATTCGTCAGACTTAATTTTTCGACGGCGTTTGCGTCCAGGCTTGGCGTCTGTCTCTTTGAGGTTGACCAATTTTAACCCTTGCGCTTGAATTGAGCGGATAGCAGCCGCGCGATCACTGGACTCTATGGTTGATGATAGCGTTGAGCCATCTTTTTTTGTCGCGACAAAACTAAAATTAGTCATGTGTTATTGCTCCCTCGTTGCACGTAAAATTTCCTCAATGGTTGTGACGCCACGGAATGATTTGATCAATCCATCCATCTGCATGGTAATCATACCTTCGCTAATCGCTTGTTCCTGAATATCATTGCTGGTGGCGTTCGCGGTGATCATTTTCTGAATAGCCACAGAAATACCCAACACTTCGTAAATACCAACGCGACCCTTGAAACCATTGTGTCCACATTCGTCACAACCTTCCGGTGAAGGCTTCCACAGCTGAACGATGGTTGCGTCTGTCGTACCCATTGGCGTATCACCGCCGATGCTCTCTGATGCAGCTTGTTCTTCGAGCTCGTGAAGGTGTGGCATTGACTCCGGTGTGATATTGAACATTTGGGTGATATAATTTAGTTCTTCTTGGCTGGGGGTGTAGGCCTGGCGACAGGATTGGCACAAGCGTCTGACGAGTCGCTGACCGATGACAGCCTTGACCGTACTAGCGATCAAAAACGGCTCAATATCCATATCCAACAAACGCGGCAAACAGGTGGCTGCGTTGTTGGTGTGGAGGGTTGAGAACACCAAGTGTCCGGTCAGTGCCGCCTGCACGCCGAGGTTGGCAGTTTCACCATCACGGATCTCTCCAACCATGATGATGTTTGGGTCTTGACGGAGCAGTGCGCGTAGTCCTGAAGCAAAGGTCATGCCGGCTTTGGCATTGGTCTGGGTCTGGTTAACGCCAGGGATTTTATATTCGACCGGGTCTTCAATGGTTGAAATATTAACATCAGGAGTGTTCAATTCTGACAGCACGCTAAACAGGGAGGTTGATTTTCCAGAACCAGTTGGCCCGGTCACCAAAATCATACCGTTTGGCTGCGCCATGGCATTTTTGATGGTTGCCAGGGACAGACCCCAATAGCCCAATTTATCCAGAGAAATCGCTTGGTTTGATTCATCCAACACACGCATGACGATCTTTTCGCCATCGGCGATCGGCAGCGTCGACACACGCAAGGCGTATTGCTTACCAGAAACTTTGATCTTGAAGCGGCCGTCTTGCGGCACGCGGCGTTCGTCAATTTTCAAGTTTGACAAAATTTTGATGCGGCTGACCAGAGCTCCCAAAACATTGTGAGGTAATTTATTCACCTCTCTGAGCACACCGTCGATACGGTATCGTACCTGGACAAATTCTTCGCGCGGTTCAATGTGGATGTCGGAAGCGTGTGATTTGATGGCATACTCGAGCAGCAGGTTGACGGTCTGAGCAATTGGTGAATCTTCAGCAAATTCTTCCTCTTTGGCATTTTCGGCGTCGCTATCATCTCTCTGGATGGCAATGACTTCATCAAGTTCGTCGTTCACATCACCGCGGTAATTTTCCAGACAATCCAAAATATTACTTTTCGTTGCCAAGAACACGCGCAGGTTATAGCCGATTTCTTTTTGGATGAAATTGAGAGCCTGCACATCGTCAGGATCTTCCATGGCTAGCATTGGTGCGCCATCTTCATCAACTGCAAATAGCACAACATTGTACTGCCGAGCAATGTGCTCTGGGATACGTTTTAGAACGTCATCAGGAATATCTTTTGGCTCAATTTCGACAAACGGCGTCCCGATATAATCACCAACCAATTTGGCCAGTTCGCGTTCTTCTAACACCTTGTCTTCGATGATGGTCTCTTGCAGGGTGCGTTTGGACCGTTCGGCGGTCGTCTTTAAATCAGCAAGCTGCGATTCTGTTAAGATCCCACCCTGTTTCAGAATTTTCTCAATCGTATTATCTGAGATTCTCATATCACTTATGCTTTAGTATAGACCAGTTGAATTGAAAAAACAATGATATACTAAAAGTGTGAAGATACATGATGAAACGGAGATGAAAGCACTGGGGCGGGCGATTGGTCAGGCGCTGGCTGGCGGTGAAGTGATAGAGCTGATCGGCGATGTGGGCGCTGGCAAGACTACGCTTACTAAAGGTTTGGCGGAAGGGTTGGCAATTACCGAACCAATTCAAAGTCCGACATTTACCATTTCGCGCGTGTATGATGCACGTGACGGTTTGCGCCTTTGTCACTATGATTTTTACCGCCTGGGTGAAGCCGGTATCATGGGTGATGAAATTTCTGAGATCATGCAAGATGGCTCAACCATTACAGTCATTGAATGGGCAGGCGCGGTTAATGAAGTGTTGCCGAGTGACCGATTGATAATCACAATTACCGCCACGACTGAAACAGAGCGACAGTTGGAGATTACTGCTAATGGTGCTCGTTCCGAACGGCTACTTAGTGCTATTGATGCGTTTTTTGAGAGGAGATGAAATGTTATTACTACTTGATACATCAACCCCGGTTTGTTATGTGACACTTGTTAATCAAGAAGGCGCAGTGTCGTATGAGTGGCAGGCTGATCGCACCTTAGCCAAAGGACTATTGGGCTTTCTCAGGGATAGCTTAGCCAAACAAAATACCGACATTCACGCGTTGACTGGTATTGGCGTGATGAAGGGGCCGGGCAGCTTTACTGGATTGAGGATTGGGCTGACGGTGGCCAACACGCTGGCGGATGGTTTGCAGGTGCCAATTGTTGGTGTGACGGGCGAGAACTGGCAGGAGCGAGCGTTGGAAAAATTACGCTCTGGTGAAGACGAAAAGATTGTCATGCCAGAGTATGGTGCTGCCGCTCACATCACTGCGCCACGAAAATAATGGCGGCTATGGTATAATCTACGGCATGAAAGAGCGCGCTATGAAACCAAAACAACCTCTAAAACGCAAGAAAACCGCAAAAATTGTAAAGACGAGCACTCCGCAGCCGAACAGCGCGGCAGAAGCGGCTATTTTTATTGGTAGTCTAGGGATAATGTTGTATGCAGCCGATATGTTCTTATTGGGACTTGTTAACTCAAATGGCGATACTAGCCGTGATAACACGGCGGGGCTTGGCTTTATGCTGTTTGTATTTGGTATTAATCTTGCGGCTCAGAGCGTTTGGGCTGCTAAGGAGAATCGTCGAGTTGATAGGTATCGCCAAAGAATTATCGCAGTGTATGTAACAGCCTTACCTCTGCTGATGTTTATTGTCTTCAGAGTATTGGTTTTTTGCTATCTGGTTTATGGATGCAAACGTAGTGAAGTAATGAATACGTTGTGTGTCATTGTTCATGATGTATTGATGACCATGAAACATTCTTATGGAATAGCAGCTTGGATATCTGCGGCTGGATCAATGTATCTGTGGTATTTACTGACATGTAAAGACAAGCTGGTCTGGATATATGATAAGTCTCGGAAGAGCAGTGAAGTTAATAAGGGGGTGACTGAACGTGCAAAAAAATATCGCAAGATTGGCCTTACGTTATTGGCGATTCTGCCGATAATGTTGGTCGGAAAGATTATTACCGTTGTTATTGTGAGTTCTTTAGCATTGTATGCCAGTGATATGGTGTGGTTTATACTCATACCATTTGATTACTTCTTTACCTCTATGATTTGGGTGTTATTTGTTATTGCTGGCCTTATATTTTTCGTAAAAAGCAAGTAATTATAGACATTGCGTGCTTTCCGTGTCAAAACTCCAGAAACCGTGTATAATTAAATTACGGCGATTTGTAGGATGCGGTTCGCCGGATTAGATAGTTTGAAATTGATTGGCTGTTGATATGTTTCCTTGAGGCGAATACTCAGGGGCAGTCGGTCGGAAAGGAATACTGAAGTATGGCAGGAATTGTCATTGGCGCACTTGTTGGGGCCAGTTTAGGCGCGGGCGCGCTTTATGGGTATCAAACAGTACGCCGTTCACAAGCAAAGTCGCAAATTGACAAAGATTTGGCGAATGCAAAAACCAAAGCGGGTGACATCGTTCTCAAGGCAAAAGATGAGGCGCTGAAAATTGAGAATGAGCGTCGTCGAGAGTGGCAAAAAACGGAAAATCGTCTGGCGGACCGTGAAAAGGCGCTTGATAACAAGCTTGAAGAACTGGACCGTCGGTCAGAAAAATTGCGGGCGCACGAAGATGAGATCGATGATTTGAAAAATGAGATTCGGCAAATTCGTACTCGTCAGCAGGAAAAATTGGAAAAAATTGCTGGCCTGAAAAAGAAAGATGCAGCCGAAAAATTGATGCAGATGACTGAGCGTGACATTCGTGATGACCTCACCAAATTGGTTGCAAAATTGCAGCACGAGGCCATGGACGATGCTGAAGAGCGGGCTCAGACTATTCTACTCACCGCCATGGAGCGAATGAGCAGTGAAGTAACGGCTGAGCGCACCGTGACGGCGGTGAAACTGACTGATGACGAGATGAAAGGCCGCATCATCGGTAAGGAAGGTCGTAATATTCAGGCGTTGCAGCGTGCCACTGGTGTCGACATTTTGGTAGACGACACACCTGGTATGGTGGTGCTGTCGAGCTTTGACCCAATTCGTCGCCAGGTTGCGCGTTTGAGTTTGGAGATGCTGATGAAAGATGGACGCATTCATCCAGCGCGCATTGAGGAAGTTGTTGCTAAGGCACAAAAACAGATTGACAAAGAAGTCAAGCAGGCTGGTGAAGATGCCATGCGTGAAGCGGGTGTTGTCGGTATTCCAAAGGAAATGCTACGCCTGTTGGGTGAATTGAAATTCCGAACCTCGTATGGTCAGAACGTGCTGAAGCATTCTACTGAGATGGCGCAGATGGCAGGGATGATTGCTGAGGAAATTGGCGCTGACGTTCGTATATCAAAGATCGCGACGTTGCTACACGACTCTGGTAAGGCAGTGACGCACAAGATTGAAGGTAAACATCACCACATTGCGGCAGAATTGGCGCGTAAATATGGCATGGACGAGCGAATTGCTCACGCTATCGAGGCGCACCATGACGATATTGAAGCGACAACGCCAGAGGCATTGGTGGTCCGTGTGGTAGACGCCGCTTCAGCAGCACGCCCAGGTGCACGTAACATCTCAGCAGAGAACTTTGCTGAACGTATGCGCGACTTGGAAAACGTAGCCACCAGCTTTGAAGGCATCGATAAGGCCTATGCGATCTCTGCCGGACGAGAAGTGCGGGTGATTGTCAAGCCAGAAAAGATTGATGACTTGAGCGCCATCAAGTTGTCGCGTGATATTGCCACTAAGATTGAATCAACCATGCAATATCCAGGTACTATCAAAGTTAATGTTATCCGCGAAACGCGGGCAGTGGAGTTTGCGAAATAATGGATGGGTTTATAAGAGCAGAACGACGTCAATGGCTTGAAAGTTTGGATGCCCGACCGTCTGGAGCCGCTGTCCTATTGGAGGATGTTGAAGGCCGAGCTTTGATCGTTAAGGCAAACTACAAGACGTATTGGGCGTTACCGGGCGGCATGGTTGACACTGAAGAATCACCACTAGTGGCAGCGCTACGGGAAGTAAAGGATGAAGTTGGTATCGATATCAATCCAAGCGATGTGTCATTGATGGGTGTGGCGCAGCGCATGGGTGACGGGTTCATTACCTACCAATTCATCTTTACGGCGTCCATCAAAGAGTCACAAGTCAAGGCCATCAGTCCACACGATCCAGAGATCGAAGAATGGCGATTCATCAGTAAACAGGAAGTGCTGAAAGGTGAATTGCCGTTACCATGGTCATTGAAAGCGTGGGCTCACGACCAGTCGGGGTATTTTGAAACCGCCATTGCTGATGATGACAATGCTGATACTGAAACAATTGTATTCTCCACAACTGGTGGTGACGAAAGCAGTAGTAGTGATACGCCAGTGCGCAAGGGCGCTTCTGGACGACTATTCATCACCCGTCACGGCGAAAGCGAGTGGAATTTGCAGGGCAAATGGACCGGACTGACAGATGTTGGCTTGACAGAAAAAGGCATCTCGGACACGGTGCGACTGGGGCAGCTATTGAAAGACACGACTTTTGACGTAGCGTATACTTCTGCTTTGAAACGCACCCATCAGACGCTTGATGCTTTGCTTAAGGGCGCAGAAATTACCACATTACCGACCATACATGCGGCAGAACTCAACGAGCGCGACTATGGTACGCTGACGGGTAGTGACAAATGGGAAGTAAAGGATCAGATTGGCGAAGAAGCTTTCAATGGCATTCGCCGCGGTTGGGATTATCCAGTGCCAGACGGCGAAACATTGAAAGATGTGTATGCGCGAGTCGTGCCATACTTTGAAACAGAGATATTGCCACGACTGCAGGACGGTGAAAATGTGCTATTGGTGGCGCATGGTAATTCTATCCGCGCCTTGGTCAAATACCTTGACCAAATCCCAGACGACAAGGTCGCAGACTTAGAAATGCCGTTTGGTAAAGTTTTAGTCTATAGCTTTGACCATGGCCACGCGTTGCCGGTTGACAAGGCTGAGCGTTCAGTTGACATATCACCGACCAAAGCGTAAGCGCCAGCTATACAATTATAGCTGCAACAAGACTAGCTTTTACTGCGCCAGTGTGCTACAATACCTTGCAGGTAGTTACCTCATTTCGGGGTGTGGCGCAGTTGGCTAGCGCGCGCGGTTTGGGACCGTGAGGTCGAAGGTTCGAGTCCTTTCACCCCGACCATTGAGTCAACACTCAAACCCACGTCATGGAAGCCCCATGACGTGGGTTTTTGCTTGTTTTTGCTGGATTTTAGGGCAGGAAGGCCATCATCTGGCAGACCGTGCAAGCCTGGCCCTTCTGGTGCCGAGACGACGATGTCACTTGGCTGGCTCAATGTGACTTCGTCGTCTCGAGAGGCTTCCAGGCTACTATCCAGCTGTCGCACTACTTACCATTGCGAGACATAAAGTTTTTTGCTGATCAGTGTCGAGTGGCCGATAGTTGCTGCCTCAGTCGGAGATGCCATCGAATAGTTTATGGTGTAATTAGTAGAGCAAAGTAGCATCTTAGCAAGCCAACTACCCTATCGTGAATGCGACGCCACCCACTTTCATTTATGTTAGCCTCGCCACAAGATTATCGGTCAAAACCACTTCCCACGCAAAGGTGTTCAACTGTTACTTGTCAGCTTCCGTAGCCGCCGCATCTTGAGGTTCATGCTGTCAATAATTGCTTGAGATCACTGCCGACGTTGTGTTCGTTCTGCTGTTGCTATGTCTATTGGTTAGCATAGAAATATGTGGTATATAGGAGTGATTGTATCAATATCCCAATCTCGCAGCCTTTACATGGTATATCTTCTATGGTTATATAGAAATATGGCCGAGAAACGACCTTTATCTATATAATACAGGAATTACTAACGACCGACTTCAACGCTGTCGAGGAGTGGATCGACAGCTCGTGGTACTGGATGAGAAGATTATTCAGGTAGGCTTGTAGGGCCTAATCAGTTGACAGTCGGCTAGATGTGGAGGAGAACAACGAGTGAATCGACAGAATTGGGTACTGTAATCGAGTCGAGTAGTCGCAAAGTAGCAGGGCTAATAAATAGCCGCGTTCTGGCGCTTGTGCTCGTCTGCACGGTGAGTTTCATGAACGTCCTGGATATCACGGTGGTGTCGGTGGCACTGGGTGATATCGGGAAGAGTCTTGGCGCGTCGCAGAGTGAGCTGCAATGGGTGGTTAACGCCTACACACTACCGTTGGGAGCGTTGCTGATGTCTGCAGCGACTCTGAGTAGAAATCTGGGGCGGCTGCGATTGTTCCGATGGGGGCTGGTCCTGTTCACGGTGGGGTCAGCCGTGTGCGCATTAGCCCCTTCGATGGCTGTACTCAACGCTTTCCGGGCTATTCAGGCGGTCGGTGGGGCGATCTTCTTGGGCGTCGGCGTGCCAATGATTTCTGATCGCTACCCCGCTGGACGCGAGCGGGCACGAGCTACTGGGATTTACGGGCTCATCTCAGGGTTGGCCATCGCAGTGGGGCCACTGGCAGGCGGTGGTTTGGTCTTAGTCGCTGGGTGGCGCTCTATCTTTTGGATCAACGTTCCTGTGGGGGTAGCATCTTGGCTGGCGTCGTGGTACGTGAAGGACCGAAGTACAGATCGTAATAACTCAGGAGTAGATTGGCTTGGGACATTGCTGGCAATTCTTGCTGTTGGAGCAGTGACAGTAGTCCTGCTGGAGGGGCCGGCCTGGGGGTGGACTAGCGCGCGCACGCTCGGTGGCGTTGCCGTCGGACTGGCCGCGATGGGGCTGTTCATGGCCGTCGAGCGGCGCTCGGACGCACCTATGGTTCCGGGACGCCTGCTGACTGACCGGCTCTATGTGGTGAGTATCCTGACCGGCTTTGCTGTCCAGGCTGGTCTGGTGGGGCAGATGCCCTGGCTGTCGCTGTATGCGCAGAATATCTACCTGTTTTCACCCCTGCAGGCCGGACTCTGCTTCCTCCCGTTCAGTCTCTGTGCCATCGCGGGGGCGTGGCT
>CAUQFZ010000002.1:0-198756 GCA_963517665.1 uncultured Candidatus Saccharibacteria bacterium | reverse complement strand
ATTGGTTTGCTCATGCAAAATTTCCTCCTTTAGCCGCGTTAACCGCGAAATAGTTAATTCAATCCAGCGCAAATCCGCCTCCAAATGATACAATGCATGATCGATCAACAGCATGTCCGACAAGTTACTATCACGCCGCTGCGCCGTCAGTTCGCGCATTCGCTGGATGTGTGCTTGCCGTTGGTTGTCCAAATACGGTGACGCATCGCCGTCTTTCAGAATGGCCAGCACCGCTTTAATATACATCGTTGCTTGCAGCTGTGGTGACGGCGCCTCTGGTAACTCCAGCCACGCCTGCAAATCCTGCTTGCCCTCATCAGTAATTTCATACCGAACCCGGTCTGGTCCGCCCGATTCGCTAGTATCAGTAATTTCTTTGACTTTGTTGTCGCGTTTGAGCCGCGCCAGGGTTGAATATATCTGACCGGTTAAAATTGGCTTGTCCTTGCCAAAATAGCCGTCATATTTTTTCTTCAACTCATAGCCATAGTTTGACTCTTCCGCTAAAAAACCTAACAGGGTATATTGAACGCTCATACTCTTACTATACACCCAGTGTTTAGTTATTGCAAGAGTTTTATACACTCAGTGTATAGTATGTTCTGTCATCTAACCTCATCAGAATGCATACTATTATGCAATTTTGACGTATAATGGATGCATGGTTCAATTTTGCCGAGTATACAACAAACAACAGTCCGTCAAGTCGGCCATGATAGGCGTTGGTAAAATTATCAGCTTACCACCCTATTTACTCCTGGCGATTGTCTTATTTGTGCTGTTTGCGCTTATTATCTTCTTTGCAATCAATGCCAATTTTTACGGCCCGCTAATGATGTCGCGACTACCAATGTTAGACAAAATCTCTCTTCTCGGAACCATGTTCATTGATATATTCAAACAGGGCTTCAGCTCACTAAACGGCGCGTTACTCCTCGTGGTGTCACTCCTTCAAGGACTGTCAATCACCGTCGTCATTTTCACTGCCAAGAAAAATAAGCGCAATGAACAATCCGTCACCAGGCAAGTCGGACTCAGCGGCTTAGCCTCTGTGGCTACTGCCATTGGCCTGGGCTGCGTCCCCTGCGGCACATCACTCATCCTGCCGCTCGTTGCCATGTTCTTCTCAGGCGCTGCCGCTGCCACTGCCGCCACCGTCGCTGGCACCATCGTCCTGATTGTAGCCCTACTATTAAGCCTCTTTTCACTCTACAAGTCTGGACAAATTGCCTTTATGTATACAGAATTAGCAAAACAGGAGGAACTATGAATCGGCAAAAATCAGCGGGTATAGCAATCATTTGGATTATTTCAGGCATTTTAATTACAGCAATCGTCGCATTGTTTATCTACGGCATCGTTAATCGTCCACCAAATCGCCACGTTGGTGACGGCAAGCCGTGGAATGAAAAGATGTCTCAAGGCTCTAGCGAAGCTAAGCATGTGTTCGTTGACTACACTGACTATTTCTGCTCATTCTGTGCCGAAGTTGAAGCAGCCACCAACGCTGATTTCTTCAAAAATGAGTATCTCAAGTCAGGCAAAGTTCGCTACGAACACCGCGTGGTGACGCTGCTCAAAGAAGTTACCGACAACACAGAAACTGGCGCTCACGCTGCTTTTTGCGCCGCCGACCAAGACAAATACTGGCAATACACGCACGACATCGTGCCGCGCATTAAACGTGACTATTTTGACAAAGGCATTGGTGTGAAAAACGTTGCCGTGCCGCAAAAAATTCCACCACTGCCGCTAGACTACTTCCTGGCGTCTGCTAAACATGTTGGTATGGATGAGGCGAAATTTGCTGACTGTATGACCAAAAAACCACACCAAAAAGAGATTGATGACAGCACTCAAAAAGCTCTTTCGCTTGGTGTGAGTGGCTTACCATACATGGTGATCAATGATTATGTTGCCAGTGGATTTGCTGGTGGTGAGAATGGGCTGAAGGCGATTTTGAAAGCCGGCGGAGTGAACTAATGTCTGCCAAAAAAACGCAAACGAAACCCCAAAAATCATCAAACAAACGACCGTCAGCTCAACCTCGCCGTGGGGCAAAAACCAACACAGCATCCTACAGTACGTCCAGACTGAGCAGTGTTTTATTCACCACCCTGCTCTTGCTGGCGGTAGCCGCCATGGCAGCGTTATTTTATCTCCAATCCATACAACCACCCGTCCAGCGCCCAACCGTTCTGGAAGACGAAAAATATTATTTTACCGATTCACGCTATGCTGGCATTCGCTCCAAGTTCGTGACGCGCGACACCAAGCGCGAAAAGGTCTCAATTGAATACCCAATTACCAGCAATTCCAAAATCAACAAACTCATCGCCCGAGCAATCGACCGCGCTGATAGTGATTTTCGCTACACATCGTCAAGCACCATCACCTTTGAGCGACCAATGACCGAAACCATCAGCTACCAAGTGACGCATAATAATTCTGTTGCTCTGTCGATCATCGTCAACATCAAACAAGACATGCACGGTGCCCATCCAATTGCGCTAACGCTGTTTTGGACCTTTGATAAAGATTCTGGTGAAGTGATTAGCCTGGATAATTTGACTGAAAAATCAGAGGAAGCCACCAAGGCAATCGTGACAGCCGCCCAACGAGACGTCGCACAAACCATCAAACAACGCCAGCAGCCAGAAGCAAATCTCGAGGAGATGATCACCAAAGAAACGTTGGCGAACTTTATCATCACCGACGATGGCAGCACCTTAGCTTGGCCAATTGGACAAGCCTCCTTGCTGCCATCAGCCTACGGCGAGCTGACCATCAAAGTACCAGCCGCTGCCGTCGCCAAATACCTGCAAAATCCGACAGCCCAAAAACTAGGGAATTTTCCTAAACCACCCGAGCCAAAGCCACAACCAAAGCCAGCGCCCGCTGCACCAGCACCCGCGCCAACCACTGGCAATAAAGTGATCGCTTTGACGTTTGATGACGGGCCGGGACCATACACTGCACACCTACTGGACATCTTGGATCAGTATAGTGCGAAAGCAACGTTCTTCTTGATCGGCAGCAAAGTTTCCGGACAGGCTAGTGTCGTACGCAGCATCCATGCACGCGGCCACCAACTAGGCAATCACTCATGGTCACATCCGGAATTACCTAAGCTATCAGTTGACCAAATTGCTGGCGAAATCGACCGCACCAACGAAGCCATCAGGCAAGCCGCTGGTGTCAAACCGAGCATCTTGCGCCCGCCTTATGGTGCTGTCAATGGTGTTGTCCTGGAACAGCTTCGTGCACGCGGTATGTCATCAATCTTGTGGTCGGTCGACACGCGGGATTGGGCTGATCGCAATAGCCAGATCGTCTGTTCACGTGCCGTCGCTGGCGCTCGTCCTGGAGCCGTCATCTTGATGCATGACATCCACCAAACTTCCGTCAATGCCGTGCCATGTATCCTCAGCTCACTGAAGCAGCAGGGGTATTCATTTGTGACGATACAACGGTTAAATTAGTCCGACTGATCAATGTCAAACAGCTTATACTTCGAGGTTGCACCGCGCACCAATTTTACCTTTGATGGTGTCACGCCAAAATGTTTCACCAACAGTTTCACTGCCGCCGCGTTCGCTCGCCCCTCAATGGCCGGCGCCTTGGTATAAATCGTCAGCGAGCCATCATCGTTCGGGACGACTTCTTCGCGGTGACGGGAGTTGGGTTTGAGATGGACGGAGATTTTCATAATTCAATAATCATTACCCTTAAAACGACATCGCCTCCAACTCCCGTGGCAAAATCTCCTGCACTTCTACCGAACCGACCACCAAGTGGTAACCATGCAAGTTTGGCGGCAAGTCGTGCCTAGCTGAGCCCCAATGAAATGGCTGATTTGCACCAAAATAATCCAGTAGTTCTGTATTCAAAAAATGGTTGCGTGGCAGATCCACCGAACCATCCTGATTGACAACCAGCGCTATCGATAAGCCAGCCGTTAAACCACCTTCATTTTTAGCATACGCCGCCGTCACCAGATGAATCATTGGCTCAAATTTCAGCACAGACTGATCGCTCGACTCCACCTGTGCCTGACCGCGACGCGCGAGCTGCTGATTAATTTTTGTTGTTAATTCATCAACGCTATCCTTACCGTCACCAATACGACAGTAGTCGCAACCGTCCACTGCCTCGACATATTCCAGCAGCAAATTCATATCGACATCGGCGTCCTTAACGCCATGCTGCGATAATTGCTCCACCATTTCGTGTAGCGCGCCCAACAAACTATAATCCTTAGCATTCATGGCAGCATCACCGATACGGATGATGGCGCGAGCGATGGTGATGGTTTTATTTGGCTTGTTCATACATTCTCCCGAAGCTATTTCACAGCTCGTTATCAACATATTTACACCCGCCAATCATCAGGCGTTGATTTAGCGTAATCACACATACCAATTGTCTCAAAATGTTTCTTAGCACAAGCAATTTTATGCAACTCGTCTTCGCGTTCACCACCATTCTTCGTCTCACGCACCATATATATTTTTTCTACGCCATTGACTTCTTTGACAATTGCCCAGTCTGGATTGTAGTCACCAACTGGCGTCGGTATAGTAAATTTCGACGGTAACTTGAGGAATAGTTTAATATCTTCACGACTATCCAAATATTCGGCAAACTTTTGTTCAGTCGCCGAATCCAGCGCCAATCTATCTGTCACTGTTTTTTGTTGATTCTTAACTTGATACAGTCGATCAATAAAACGTTCGACTTCTTCATCACTATCTTTTTGGAAATTGCGAAGTTCATAATTACGCTCGCCCATCTTTTCATACTCAACGCCGTCCACCACGACCTGCGCCAGTACCGACTTAATTGCACTTTTCACCATTTGCACATAGTCGTATGGGTTTTTTAAGAACTCATGCAACCGATCGCTACCAAGCAAAATATCAACAATTGTTTGTCGAGTGAGACCAGTGCTATCCTGTAATTCAGAGATGATATCCGGCAGTTCAAATGTTCCCGCCAAGTCACGGGTTGCTTCACCTACCATACCATCGTTATGAACGCCGCCACGCTTCAAAAGCACTCTATGCCTTTTCACCTCAATTCTTAACGGCTTAAGCTCAGGCTTGGATTTAATGGCGCCAATGGCCGCCATAATAATCTGACCGTTATCAAATACCACACGGTAAGTCGTTTTATGTGAAATGCGCTTCCACAATTCCTCAAGCAGTGGACTATACAAAACTTCTTTATTGGGACGAATCTTCTCTTTTTTACGTGCATCCTTAACAAATTTATCAATCTTACAGCCCTCAATAATATCGACCACCTCGGCATGATATTTTTGCAAATCACCAGGTAGATCAAGTGTAAAGCCAATATTATTCGGTGCGAAATTCGCCAGCACCCGACCCTCGTCATCAATCATACTGCGGCGGTGCAAACACTCCCAAATCTCATTTGAACTCTGATGCCCCAGCGTACTACTTGGATCATCGTGCAGTACTATTCGCGCAAACTCACTACGCCGCACAAAACCAATCTTAACACCAGCTTGCTTATATTCCTTTTGTAAATTATTCGCAAAATCACGATACGATTCATTAGCGACCACCATCAACTGATTGATCTGTTCGTCAAACACTCGTGTACCGTCCTGACGCACTGGCAAGCGCAAACCCCGCCCAATCGTTTGTCGGCGATCATTTTCACTGCCGCTCTCGCGCATCATACAAATTTGAAATACGTTCGGATTATCCCAACCCTCTTTCAACGCTGAGTGGCTAAAAATAAACCGTACTGGATTTGCCTGGTCAAGCAGTTTTTCTTTACCTTTCATGATTAAGTCATAAGCCGACTCATCCTGTGCATTACCCTTACCCTCTTTACTGTCGACAAAGCTCGTTTTACCGCCCTTACGCATCTCAGCAAAGTATGCTTTCCGAACTTCACTTGGGTCTTCAGGCATAATATCTTCGTAAAAACGGCTCTTTCTTCGTTCTTCCTGGTATAATTCATCAAACCAGCGGGCAAATTTTCCGTCAACCATATTACCGTCAGCGTCATACTCCAAATAGCTCGCCACCTTATCAACAAAAAATAGACTCAGCACTTTAATCCCTTGATCGCGCAGTAAATATTCTCGCTTGATATGCTCGGCGATGGTCACACGAATCATCTCACGCATAACCTGGTCTTCATTGCCACCCCAATTTTCACCAAGCATCAGGACCCCTTGCGATCCAACTTCCACGCTCGCTGGAACCGTCGAAATTTCATTGATGGTATAACCTTCGTAAATACCATTACCAGTGCGAATATCCAGTTTGTCGTGATGATTAACCCAAAGCGGTTTTCGTCCGACCTTACCATTTTTATCGCGGACCAACACTTCGACATAAGCTTGAAGCTTCGGCGTATTACGCACATCGATGAGTTTGATATACGGCTTAGCATCACTACCCTCTTGCTGCGCATTCGCCACCACGATGCTTTTCACCAACTTCTCTCGGTGAGCATCAACTGGATCGAGCCGATACATCATGTTGTATTCGTGAGTATGCGTGGCGCTATAACGCAATGTGCACATCGGGTTCAAATCATTAATTGCACTCGTCGACAGTTCACTCTCCATATTTTGCGGCTCGTCCATGATGACAATCGGATTGACGGCGGCCAGATATTCAATTGGGGCAATACCATTTAGCTTATCGCGCTCTTGATGAATCACTCGCGTATTCTTATTACCGCGAATTGCATCAATTGTCATAACCATAAACTGTGTCATAGTGCTGGTAGCATAACTCTGTACCACCTCTGGATTTTTACCGTCATACACTGACGCTTCGTACGGGCTATACCCCATCTCACGCGTGAAATGCTCGCGCATACTGTCGAGACTACTTTTCACACCCTCTTTAATAGCAATGCTCGGCACGATGATAATAAACTTCGAAAAACCATATAATTTCGCCATTTCCAGCGCTGTGCGTAGATATACATAGGTTTTGCCAGTACCTGTTTCCATCTCAACGCTAAAGTTCATACCATTAAGCTTTTCAACCGGAGCGATACCGTTGTCGTTTTGTATAGACTTCACATTTTCTAATATCGCGTCATCGTCAAGCAGTAAATTATTACCAATTGCACCAATTTCATTGAAAAACCCGATCTGGTCGCCATACACCGATCGCGACCGCAAAACTGTATCAAACACATCGGCGTCGTCAGGCTGACCATCGAAAACACTTGTAATAGCACTGATAGCCTGTAGCTGGAACGGCTGGCTGGAATCGTATTTAATTTTCATCTTTCATACTCCTAAATTATGCTTGCTGCAAGCAAAATAGCCTTTCTACCTCTGTTAAATATTTTACTTGCATCATACCACTGCAAGTACACCCATCATTCATTCAACATCCTCAGTATTGGCCAGTTTATACTTGGTCGCTTTCACGCCGCCATTTTTAGGTCTAACCACCACAAGTAATCCCTGTTTAACCCACTTATTGAACATTCTGGACATTTTGTCTCGCTGCTCCACCTTTGTGATTTCTCGTGCTTTCTCATTCGCTATATACTTATTGACCTCCAGGTATGATCGAATTATCTCCCATTCACCAGGGCGATGCTCATTTAGTAGAACAACCTTAACAGAATCATCAAGCGTTGGATATGTAATATAGATTGGCGGATATAAGCCATTAAACTCCATCTCATTTCGCATAGCTCTAACACCCTCATTCTGATCAAGATTAGGAGGATTAGGAAACTCACGTAAGTGCTTTACTACCGAGTCATTACGATAACCCTCGGATCGAACATATCCAATATTACTAGTAGTAATATTATAAGGCAACAGCCCAGGACTCTCTACTTCCATTCTATCCTCAAATAATTTAATCTCGATATCACGCTTGATAAAATAATCCCTATGAATTACAGCATTGGTGATAGCCTCCTTGACAGCCCTTTCTGGCATTTCATATTTAGTTATAAATCCAGAGTGCATTTCTATACCATTTTGCAATAAAGTCAAAACGTATTCGTGGGCTTTTTGAATAACTTCAATTATAGGTCCTTCTATAGTTTTTGGAATACCTACCAAATTTGGAACCTCTCTATAATTCGCTATCGTACCGGTATATTGCATAATTCGAATTGCACATTTCGTATCCATTAAATTGGTTGGATATTCAGCAAAAAGCAAGACAGCAGCACGTGTTGGCTTCAATACCCCATCCGTATCTTTTCTGGCAAGACCAGTTTTGAACAAAATGTCTTCAATCGATTTGCCTGAAATTCCACGCTGATTTTTCCAATCATCAAAATATCGCGTCCGCAATAACTCAAAATCAACATCAATTAACTCTGAGTCCGCTCGAGTAAATCCCTTAGCGTAACTCATTTTGATAATCTCACTAGGCGTTAGTTTATTATTACTTTTTTTCATCCGTATAAAAACATCATTGTTAATTGAGCATAGTAAATTAGTAGACTTCGGGACCCTTATGACAACAACTGTTTTACCATTACCAGCTTTTAGTTCAGCCGCTACACTAACACCAATAAGCGGTGGAATTATCCTCTGCAGTTCTCTAAATATTTCATCATATTTATCAGCATCTTCTTCTATCCCATACACCCTATCAAGACCAGATTTTGTGGTTTTTTCAGGATCATCAATGCCAATTATTATTGATCCACCATCAGTGTTAGCAAACGCAACAATAGTTCGAATAATCTTCGCAACCACAGCATCACCCTTCAGGCGTTTAAACTCAATAGTCTGCGTCTCTGTTGGTATATTTAAAAGATCGTTTATTTTTTTATCATCATCCATACTTACACCGTCCACAATTCTACATCATAGCTTTTACAGGTTTGAACCAGATTAGTTTTGAGCTGGTTGTCGCCCTGGAACGCGTCGTCGAGGATGACAAACTTACTCGGGGCCAGATCAGTGATAATGGCGCGTAATTGCTCTAGCGTCGGCTTGGTGTGTTCATTGAGATACAACACTGGATGACCTTCCGACAAATCGCCCTCGGCCACAACTTGGTGGACATGCAGCCCATTAATATCAACTGTCTTAGTCCGCGTAGTCAGCGGCAAGCCCATTTTCAACAGCACTTCCACTAGCAAATCTTCCTCGCTAGCATCATCATTGCTACTTTCACGCATCAGGTCTAGGCGCGCCTGCAGTTCGGTCAAATCGCCCGTCGGCGCGCTTTGCCACTTGGTGAAATTGGTGTCAGCCAGTTTGTAGGTGCGATATCCAACATCCAGCGGCGTCTCACGCTCAGCCAGCTTGTCAGCAAAGTCAGCCTTAATCTTTTCGCCCGCCCGATTGATACGCTCGCGGGCAATATCGCTAATCTTTTTGTAGCCAGCCTTAAACGCCTCGCTCTTTTCGTCGGTCGGCTCAGGTAGCTGCACCATGATATACTTACGATTACCGCCATCTTCGGCATTGAGTTGCATGACGGCATGAGCGGTGGTGGCAGAGCCGGCGAAGAAGTCGAGGATAACACTATTTTCTTCTGATCCTATTTTAATAACATCTGAGATAAATATTGGTGATTTGGGGTTATCAAAATAACTTGCTTCATTAAATAGCTGCTTAATAGACCTCCCTCCGTTACCGGTGTCGTATTTAGGGTCTATCCATGTTGTTTTTGGTTTTAACTTTCGAGGCTTACCATTCACCAAGTTCCGCATCTTAACATAAATTCTCCAATTTTCTCCAACCTTACGCGCTGTCAGTTCGGTATCTTTGTTTTTATTAAAAGTTTCTTTGCCCCATCGCCAACGCCCATCAACGCCATTGATGGGTGTTGGAAGTATCGCCAACGCCCCGCTTTCAAAATCCAGAGAAAATCTTTTCGTCGAAGGATTATAGTAAATCTCATAATACATATTTGGACGATCTATGCGTCGTGAGTTTTTGCCAGTTTTTTGTAATGAAACTTCTTTATACTTACTGATGTCATCAAACAATTTATATTCATCAAGCATTGATTGCGGTAAATCAAAGCCGCCAATTTTTGAATACAATATATTGCGTGCATAGCACAATAAATATTCATTGGAAGTTGCAAAAAATTCATCATCAGAACGACCTTTCAGGTTATTTACAATTGAAAGATTACCCAAAAAATTTCCCTCACCAAATATTTCATCGCATAATTTCTTAAGCTGTGCCTGCTCATTATCATCAATCGAAATAAATATCACCCCGCCATCTGTCAACAAATTGCGCGCCAGCTTCAAACGCGGATATATCATATTCAGCCAGTTGCTGTGATAACGGCCGGCGGTTTCAGTGTTGGTACTGATCTTTTTGTTACCCTCGTCTACCTGCTGGCTAAACTCCAGGTAGTTTTGCAGACCTTCCTTGAAATTATCCGGATAGACAAAATCTTTACCAGTGTTATACGGCGGATCGATGTAAATCATTTTGATACTGTTGTGGTACTGCTTTTGCAAGACTTTCAACACCTCGAGGTTATCACCCTCGATGAAAATGTTATTGGTCGTATCCCAATTTTTACTTTCATCTTTAGCGGGCTTGAGCGTCGCAGTTGTCGGGTCCTGAGCTGCCCGCAACGCCTGCTTCTTACCCGGCCAAAACAGCCCAAACCGTTCATTTGGCTCACCAGCATCCTCCGCCAGCAACTCCTTCAACTTAACTACATCCACCTTGCCATCCGTAATCGCCTCCGGAACCAACTCCTCCAGCTTTTTGGCTAGGTCGGTGCGGAAGTTGGGAGAACTTGGGGGTAATTGATTTAAATTTTGATTTTCATAATTCTGCATATATTTTATTCCTAATACCTCTATTTATCACTTATCTCGTATTATATCAATTTTTGCGATGCTTTTCTGTATATTCATGTATCAACCTACGGGCCTGAGGCCTATTAACCTGTAGCAAAAACTGTAACCTGCCTCTTAGCCTATCAGACGGTCTAGTTGAACATTTGACCTGCCTCCGCAAACGAGATAGTTTACCATGTCCAACAGTCAATCTACCGTCGTTAGCGATTATCACACCAGTAACACTCCGTCCTTTTTGTCCTTTTTTCACTATCCCGCTATCCTTATCAGGATTGATTCTATAGTGTGTAGCGTTTAGCATATAATTAATTGTCGACCTATACCTAATCAGCTTGTCGTATGGGCCAGATATAGTAATATCATCAACCCAAATTGAAAATTTTAGTCCATTTTTTTGACAATAATCATTAACTGTACACGACATCTTTTCAACCGCAAATATAGCTATGCTCATGCTAGTCGGTGAACCTTGCGGAACATGCACTCCGTGTTGAGAATCCTCAAAAGTAGTCAAGTGAGCGAGGATATTAGCAGCTTCTTCACAATAATTCAGTTGGTATCGAAATATATGGAAAACGTCGGCATATTTTATAGAAGGAAAAAAGTCTTTAATATCATACTTCATAAGAGCAGGCGAGGACGCATGATATTTTGCATTATCAATGACAGAATATCCCTTTCTGCCTCCCATTACTCCATATGGTAGCCTCTCCATTTGTGGCTGCAAGACCGTGGTGTTAATTTTTTTAAGAACTCTTTTAAGATATCCATGAGGAGGCTCAATGGTTCTAATCTTAACCCGACCTCCAGCCGTAATTTTCTTTTTTTCGAACGGTACATAATAAGACTGTCTGTCGGCTAGCAGAGCCAAGAGTTCTTCCTTAGGAATTTTAAGAATATCCCTACACAATTTTGTAGTTGTAATACACTTTTGGTTCACCATGATTCACCATTAATTATTGGGTGTTAATAGCAAGTCATGGTGCTCTACCTATTTCATAAACATGAAGATCAGTAGAGCTAGTGTAGTGCTGTCGATCTGAATGGTCAGATTCTTATAGCTAATGACTAGCATATCCTCTCCTTTCCTTTAGTTCGGCTATTTCGCCGCTGCGCATTTACGAAAAGCAAAACTAAAGAGTAGACAAATAGCCAACACTACACAACCAGGAGGCCATCCGCCGACTGAGGATAACGCTGCGCACCATTAATAGGTACACTAAATTTATTCCACATCAGCGTGTGCCAGGCCCGTTATGGCATCAATGACGCCGGCGTAAACGCCAACAAGCTCTTCGCAATAACGCACAAGAAAAGGTTAGGAATGTACAGGACAGATTTGGCACAACATACCGTACCTGTCTCAATTGATATTATACCACAACAACCTCAATGACCGCACGAACCAGCACACCCTTCTATAACAAAAACTAAAGCGAAAGGTTTATAAAAACACTCTCCAGAATATAGCAAATTTGGAGAATGCTTTTTATCGTTAAAGAAATAAGCAGCGACCACAAAACAAAGAAACCTGTCAATAGTTTTTTGATAAAAAATGTATTCAATTTTTACAGATGTAAGCTGTGGATAAAATACGCTTATGCTATTGACAAAATACTAAAACTATTGACTTAATTATAATCCTATGCTATACTAATTATGTTAACGTACCAGGTTGTATGCATTAACCCTCGAAGTGTCCTCATGGGCACTTCTTGTTTTCTATAGAAACCTTATCGCCCTGTCGCGTATTTTACTAAAATTCCGATATGAGTCGATTGAATAAGCGGTCACAATGATACTTTCTGAGTTTAAAGAAGCACTCTTACCCACTAGCGGTGACAGAATAACTACAAAATCGTGTTGTTCTAGCCACAAGTATAATCTGTCGCCTTTGATATTCTCAGCCCAGAATGCTATCACCTCAGGCTGTTTGTAGTTATCAAGAATAGCGCGCACCCATGGTAATTTACTAGCACGATCGTAATCCATAACTCTTAGCCCATTCCCTCTAGTTATCATATGTGTAAAGCCATATGTCAGCTGCAAGTCTTGCCAATTAGGATCTGGTTTATTATTTACTATAACTCGGTGACCATCGACAACTGGATTATCTGAATTTACAAAATCTCTATTAAATACTTCTAATAGTTCCTTTATGTCTTCATCGTAAGAGCCTCTTAGATTAAGAGGCGATGGTAGCCAGTCTGGATACATCTATCTTTTTGGCTCCCACATGAGTATGTTTATTTTTTCCGAGCTATAAGGAGTACCGCAAATTAACTTTTGCCCAGAACGCTGTTCTATGTGTGCTATAAGTTCTTTTTTTGCATCTGATTTTTGTTCTTCCTGCGGCTTATTTGCATACATAACAGCACCAGTAAACAAGTCGGCCATTTGAAGACCGATGACCTCATGTGAGCGTAAAGGTTGTGCGAGTAGTGAAGCATTGTGTAGCCTGCCCGTATTCCTTAGGTAGCCTGCAAGTTTCGTAGTCCTTATGCCAGACCAAGCGTCTTTATAGTCAAGAAAAAGACGCATGTCACCATATCTTTTTTCTGCAATAGTCCTGACAAGAATATAGGTCATTGAATAATAAAAGTCATCTCGAGTCTTATTATAAGTTTCATAATCAACAATTGATTTATCGATAACTACCGCTCGATAGTTTACCTGTTCAACAGCGAAAAACACATCGATCAGCTCCTTGTAATAATCAAGTTTCGCTGGGCTTACTTTCGTCCATTTAATCTCTCTATGCGAAGCTATATCGTGCTTCTTTTTGACTGTTCTAATCGCATCGGTAAACAGAGAAAGCTGAGGTACGCTGAGCCAAAGCGCGCCAAGCACCATAGTATTGTTGTTTGGATCATCAGTATGACCAGATTCGTCTATATATACATTGGTTGCGCTAAAAAGCGTTTCTACGTTTTCCATATCTATAATTATACAATATTTACTTGTGAATTAAGCTACCGACTAACTTATCGTGAAAATCACCAACTTTCTACCATTTTTCACGGTAAGTTGCTTATTGTATGGCAAATTCTATGGTAAATAGTCTCTTGGTAATCACCCCGCCCTCAGACGCTTGCTGCGCTAGGGCTATTTTATCGGATATTTGCTCGTCCATACTGTCCTCGAGGTCGTATTTCTCGCGGTTGAGGGCACGAACTTTTTTACGCAAAACTTGAACTTCGCTAGCAATTTTTAGACGAGAAGCGGCATCGCCTGCCTGGCGTTCTTGTTTTTGCAGGTCTCGGATCTTCGCTTCAATTCTATCGACTTTCATTTCGTATTCGACAATTTTGTCTTTATATTGACGCTCTAGCAGATCTTTTTTGTCGAGATAAGCTTCGGTGTTGCGACCTTTGACTTCTTCTTGGTGTTCAGTAATCTGCTGAGAAAGATGATCTTGTAACACTTCACCTGGAACAACCTCCCTGTCTTCGACACTGACAACATATAAATCAAGTACCTTACGGCAAGTTTCGGTGTCAAGCAACACACCGTCATCTGTCTGTGCTGATGCCAAAATGTAACTTTCACTCATGTCCGACGAATCTATTTTCATCGGAAAGGTTACCTGCTCGACAATCATAATACCCCGTGCGCCAACTAGCTTTTTAACCTCAGAGGCAACTCGATCAGATTGACTAATGTCAAAGATAAGTTCTGCCGGAGGCGTTTGTGTAGTCTTTGCTGTATGGCGGACATATTCAGCCAAATCATCAGCATATTTATACTGCCGAGCATGCGGTAAACGTTCGGTTTTATAGAAATATGTTCCGCATTCGATATCCTTTTTTGGTGCAGTTTTTAGATCAAAAACATGTTCGTTTTCAAATGACGCCTTGTCGCGCAATATATACCGCGTTAAGCCCATAAATAATCGTTCAAAACGCGTAAAAGCCTCTTCGGCTTGTTCGTCATAACGACGAAAACGATCCTGTACATGAGGGTCTAGCCCTTCAAAAATCCGGGTACGCGCCGCTTGTTGCTCAGTATCAATTTCTGACTTAAATTCTTCTTGTAACTTTTCAAACCGTTGACTAATCTCATCGTCGGTGCGACACGTATTCAAGATGTCGCTAATTTTCTTCTCAAAGTCGAGTCCGCTCTCAATCGCACCCAGTACATCATTACTAGCGCCAAACGTGCTTTTAAATAAACTAAATTTATCGGTCAATAGTTCAAGAATTCGCTGTTCAGCAACATTACCTTGATTGCTAAAATTCACCACTACAACATCGTATTTCTGCCCCATACGATGGACGCGCCCGATACGCTGTTCGACACGTTGCGGATTCCATGGTAGATCGTAGTTGATCAGCATGGAACAAAATTGCAAGTTAATACCCTCACTAGCTGCTTCGGTTGCAATCATAATTTGCATTTCAGGTTCTTTAAATTTATCAATTAACGCTTTACGTCGATCAGCCGATTCTATACCAGTAACAACATCAGAATCTTTATTATCTATCAACCACTGACGATAAATTGCAGTACTTTCTGGCGAGTTATTTTGTCCATTGAATAGGATAATCTTGCCATCATAGCCCTGCTTCTTTAGAGTTTTAGCGATGTAGTTTTGCGTCAAGGTTGATTCGGTAAAGATAATTGCTTTACGAGCAGCTTTTGATTCCAATGCATTAAAGCCGACATTGATCGCTTCGACCAATTTTTCAGCCTTGACATTTTCTTTGATAGAATCAGCAAAATCCGCGTATGATTTTAGTTCGTCAATTTCAGCCTGAAACTCAGCGCGCTCTTTGGCTGATTTGATTATATAGTCATCGTAAGCGCCAGTCTCCTCAAATGCCTCAATTTCTTCATCGTTCAAGTCACCCAGCTCATCAATCAAGCCACCGCGATTATCGCGAACCTTACCCGTAGCGTACTCTTCCTCCATGCGCCGTACAATATTCCGGAGCGTACTGGCAACTGCGAACGTAGATGAACCGAGGCGTTTGCGCAGAATCAAAGCCGACAAATGACGCTGAGACGACGCAAAAGCATACAGCTTGTCACGATGCAGGTAATTGTCCACTAATTCATACAGCTTCCGCTCATCACCTGATGGCTCGAAACAAACAGTCTTGGCAATGCGATCAGTGTATTTAATATATTTCTTGACTTCTGAGCGTAAGGTACGCTTGGCAATTTTACTCATGCGTGAACGAAGCTCGTCAAGCGCAAACGGATGATTTGACTTTATATAGCGCTGACGAAAAACATCAAGCTTATAAAAATACTTAGGATCGACGACTGAAACTAGTCCATATAATTCTTCAAGTCTATTCTGCAGAGGTGTGGCTGTGAGGAGCAGCGATTTTTCAGAACCTTTGGCAACATCAGAGACCGCACTAGCGATACCCTTTTGGTTGTTATAAAAATTCCTTAGCTTATGCGCTTCATCAAGAACTAGCAAATTCCAGCCATTGGAAAGTTTTAGTGAGTGACGATTTGCAAATTCGTAAGAGCAAATATAAATACCGTCTTTCTCAATGGTTCTTTTTGACTTAATCCATTTAGCGTCAACAACGGTTGCTAGTAAATTAAACTTTTCTTGCAGTTCCTGCGCCCACTGCTGACGCAAACTTGATGGCGTAATAATAAGAATCTTTCGTTTGCGTTCGGAGTAGTATTGCATGATAACTATGCCTGCCTCAATGGTTTTACCAAGACCGACTTCATCCGCCATGATAATACCGCGAGCCGTTGGCGAGTTTAATGCAAACAGTGCCGCATCGATTTGGTGCGGTGTCGGAATAATCTGAGCATCAAACATCAGACCCGACAACTTAGCAACGTCATCGTTAGCATAGACACGCTCAAGCTCATGAGCAATATATTTCGCCTGATAATCAGAGGTAATCATCAAGGTTATTATACCATTTTCTAGTTGATAATCCGGAAAGATTGTTTGGTAATTAACAGGTGATAAACAAGCTGTACGCCAAGTAGTTCACCCGCGTGCTTAAGGCGTTCAGTCGTTGCTATATCAATTTGACTTGGTCTTAAGCTCCCGCTCGGATGATTATGCGCCACGATGATCGAGGCCGCTCGGTCGGCGATGGCGTCGGCGAAAACCTCACGCGGGTGCACTAAGCTAGCAGTCAGCGTGCCGATGGTCACCACCCGCTTGGCGATCAAACGATTCGCACCATCCAGTGTCAGGCAGACGAAATATTCCTGCTTTTTGTCGCGAATATCGACCAGTAGATCGACGGTTTTTTCTGGACTGTCAATGATCGGCTGGTCGCTATCTAACAAATACCGCCGCGCCAGCTCCAAACTCGCCACAATCACCGGAATTTTTGCTTCGCCCAAACCAACCACACCGCGTAGATCATCGTGCGAAACATCGCCGCCTTTTTGACGAACAATTTTCAGCACTTCGCGCGCAATTTTACCAACATCCGCCTGTTTATTGCCGCTGCCAATAATCGCCATCAACAACTCCAAGTCACTCAGTCGCGCCGTCCCGTAACGCGCCAATTTCTCGCGGGGACGGTCCAACGGATGACGGTCAGAGATCTTCATATCACTACACCTCGATTAATTCCTAACAATATACCAAACCATCCAATTAAACGACCATTTGCCAAATGTTATTTTCTGATAACGACAGGCTATGGTAATTGGACCTAGTTTTATTTTATATGGACATTGCTTGGCAGTTAGATCTTCCGTCTGAGGGTTAGCTGTCTTATTATCAATCTCTATAGTTGTGGATTTACCAACATACCCGTCAGCTTTCATACCCGTCACAGTAATCGTTCTGGTTTTTGATATATCGACATCGGTGATGTCAAGCTGTCGCTGCTCACTGACCGCCCAGCCGAGATTATTGTCATCCAGACGAATCAGCCAGCGCGAAGACAAATTATCAACTGGTTGCCAATTGAGCCGAATCGTCGCCGTATCGCCATTTCGCTCAATAATTTTTGCCGAGACCTGAGGCGCTCCAGGACCAACAGGCCGATTAGGCTTGATGCCAACTTTAACAGGTGCCGATATGTTTGATACCGTGTCGTTGTCAGCACTCATTCGCACTTGCATGACGCCATCAAATTTTTCAGTGTAAACATGGCTAGCAACTGGGTTTGTCGTTGTTTGATCAATCTTACCATCGCCATCAAAATCCCATTCGTACTTTGTGATCTTGCCGTCAACAACGTACGAATCACTGGCGTCAAAGGTAATTTCCTGGCCAATATTTGCATAATATTCACCAATTTTCAGCTTGGCGTTTGGACGATTCTTGATCTTAGTTAAGGTTTTTGTTAATGCGCCAATTGTGTCATTCTCGCCACCACTAACAACGACCTGGCCCGAGGTTTGTTTAGCGACATCTGTGTACGAACTCGCTAGATGATGTTCCACGACCGGATACACATTTACTGGATCAATCTCCAGCGAGCGTTTAGCTACAGCCGCCACCGTTGAGCCGTCAACTCTATCCGGCTCGTGATAGCCAGCATCAGTCAACAGAATGATTGCTTTTGTCGCTCCCTTCTGCCACTTCATCTCATTCATGGCCACCATACTAGCATGCAACGCTGCCTCTGGTGTGTCACCGCCACCATCAACTGAAATGCTATCAAGCTTGGCAAGCAGGTCGGTAGTATCCGATTGTAAATCTGATAATTTTTTAGCAGTATATTCATCACCAGCATCACGATACACAACTAGTCCAACTCGTCCGTTCATTTCTTTGATCTTCGAGCTATAATTTCTGATAAACGTTTTCATCTGATCAATATATGGACGCATCGACCCGGTGGTATCCAAAACAAACACTACGTCAGTTCCCGTCGTGCCCATATTATTATTTGAACGCTTGTCATTGATTATTGGACCGTCTTGCGGAGTAGACTGAATAGCCTTATTTAACCGAATAGCCGCCTCAAATACACCATCATCGATTGGTCCATTGGTATTAGCATACTTACCATGCCCATCAGTATCCCAAGCAAATTTTGAGCTGCCGCATACATAATCATGACCGAGACACCATAGTCCAGTCTTTACATTATCTTCGTCTGGCAAAAATGGTTTTCGTGCACCAAGGGCACCGTTATCAACAAAACAATTAGCAATTTCGCGCCGATAGGTTGATAAATTTTTATTAAAGCATGCTGGCGGCAGGATACCTTCACCTTCTGGCAAATATAATTTAGGATCGCCGAACAACATCGTAAAGACTATCTTCTGTTTGATGTCAGATGATATGCCAGGCAAGGTCTGTCCAACCACCTGCGCACCCTGTGAGTAACCTCCCAAAATGAAAAACTCTTTGGGACATTTACGGTGGCGAGCAGTTAAATAGGCGTTCAATTCTGCGACGCCTTGATCGACGCTTTTGCCATAATCATGTTTCATACCACCACTCATCTTGGCGCCGATGGCGTTGCCATTCATAAGATCACTGACATTAACCGCTGGGTACTGGTTGCCGCCGTAACTTTCACTGCCGAGTTCATAGAAATTGAATTTGAATTTATCGCCAATCCTGGATAATAACTGACTCTTAAATCGCGCCGCTTCACCTTTATCTTGACCAACCTCCTGACCAGAGCCTCTAGCAAATATCCCCGTAACCAGCGTACATTTATTATTAACATTCTCTGCCGCAGCATTAACGTTAAAAGCAACTAGATTGACAATTATAGCTGCTACAAGTGTATAGCTTATTATAGCTCGCTTCTTCATAAAGACTACCACCCCATCATCTTAATAATTAACGGTTCATATTTAAAACTATTTAATCAATATTATCAACAAGACCCCTTTCTCTTACAATTAATCCTATGCTTGTCATCTCATCACGACGTGCAACGTGTATCCTATACTGATAGCCATTTCTTTTTCCACTAAATTCACAAACGTCAAGGTTCTTATCCTTACATCCATCCTCTATCTCCAGTAATTTATCGTTATTAGTAAACTTCTTGATATCATCATAGTTTATAAAATCTTTATATACCCATGCTTTATAAACTTCTGGGCAGTTCCCCATTAGACATATAGCTTTTGGTGGTACAATGTCATGCTTAGTCTGTTGCCACCCATCAAGCGGTTTAAAACTGTCCGCAACCGCCTCGATGTCTTTCGTACTACCTCGCCACAATACCAAACAAGCTGCTAGTCCAACCAAGACCATCAAACCAACACATAAACATAAGGCTATCTTTTTTAAATTAATTTTTTTATTACTCTTCATATAGACCTCCTATATAATCAAAAGACGCCCCAAAGGGCGCTTGAAAACTAAAATAATTTGCATATTGACTGGCGGTGCATAATCACAGACCATATACCGTTATTATAGCTTATGGTTTGTGTAATGTCTATCCTAGGCTCAGGTTATTTTCTCGCCCACTATAAACAACATAGACTGCCACCGCCCCAACCAGTTTCGTCAACCATGAAACGACACTGGCGCTACCAGTAGTCGGGGTTTTACTATCTTCCGGATTCAGCCGACTGTCATCCATCCACAAGCCCAGCGATGGATGGTTTTTGATAATTAAGGAATCCTCGTCCGCGACGCTTACTTCACTGCTATAACTGCTATAGTTATACTCGTCAGAAGCAGCATCCGTTGCTAACTCATCTGGCTCATCTAGCTCGAGCTCTGCTGACTCGGTCAATTCTTCATCAGAAACAGGCTCTTCCAACCTTTCAGGTGGCAGCTCAACATCTAATCTTACGTCACCAATCTCCATAACCGCTGTCTTAATTTCATCATCGCACCACAAGTTATTTTCTCTCAATGTTGTCGTAATCACATCAGCCAGTTTCTCACGAGACAAACCATATTTTTCCAGTGCTTGCGCTGGTGCCTCCTTTGACTCAACGGTAGGGACCGACTTAGTAGTCGGTGGAACAGGGACTACGAATTGCTCGACTGGCTCATAGTCATCCTTGATGATTTCGGGCACTGATACTACCTGGAGATTATCCAACGGCTCTATAGATTCAACCTCATCAGTCACAAAAGCTTCTGACTCATTAGTTTCTTCACTTGTCACAATCGTCACTTCCGTTAACGGGCCTGTTGTCACTACCTCAGCCAAAGGCGCTTCTGGATCCGCCACTGACGACTGTTCAACAAAGAATACCACATCCTCCTCGGCCCAGACTTCTTCATCATTGACATGAAAATTCTCTTCTATTACTGCATCATCAAACTGCTCGACTAGGGAAGCCTGCGTTTCATCAACCGTCTGATCCACTACCAGTTCTTGACTACCACCCTGCGGTGGATCGGTCCAAAGTTCATCCTCATCAACAATAGTCTCGACAGGAATAACTGGAGTCGGTGCTTCTGGCTCGATTGCGGCATTCTCCGTCGGTACCACTTCCACCACCTCGTGCGCTACTGGCATATCAACAACAGGTTGTGTTGAGTTATGATCAACCGCGGGCTCCTCGCCTACAGAAGACACCTCCTCACCATATTCAACATAATCTTGAATTGGCAACGTCATGACTGCCGGCTGGTCAGGTTGCTCCTTTATTGGCACTGATACCTCCACCGCAACCACTTCTTTGGTAAGTGTTTCATGTTTCGCATTTTCCATCGGCACATTGACTGATACGTCCGACATCTGGACAGAGGGTTCCTGCTCGGTAACTGGTGGTGCGTTCTTTTCTTCTGGCTCACTCACTATATGATAGCTATTATCATAATCTCCCGCATTATCGACGGTGGTATTATCTGGTGGCGTTTCTCTTGATGGTACCTCAACCGGTGAAATTGGTAATGAACTATCAACTGGCTTCACTATTTCAGCTGACTTTGGCTCTTTTACCTCAATCTGCGGTAATGCTTGAATATCACTCACTACCATATCAGCGATATCGTCACTTACCTTGTTCACATCCTTGACAGCAGGCGCGACTGGCTCAGCTTCAACTGCCATTGGCGTTGGCAAAGCCACTGTGTCTTCCGGCGTTAATTGCTCGCTCATCTCAGCCAGTTCATCAAGAACAGGATTGGTAGCTTGTGGCTTTGCCGCATAATCATCTACTCCCGCATTCTTCACAACTTCAATGGTAGTCTCCACTGCCTTACAATCTTCCTCATCATGAACATTACTCGTCTGCTCTTTAGAGCCGTCATCTTCTGTTATATTTTCACCATCCAAAACCGCCCCCATCATCTCAGGACTTGCTGTTTCCGACACCTCTTCAGTCTGGCCCAAGTTGCCAGCCTCATCAGTTTCTGGCACCACCTGCGCCCAAACGATTTCACCTGGCGCTTCGTCCTCTCGGAGTAATTGCTCCAAGGTGCTCAGCTGCTCTTCGGGCTGAAGGTTATTATTTTTCTCCATCATTGCGGCTTGACGATCTTGACATAGGCCTAAATTGACACAACCAAGACACGCCACTGTACCAAAGTTTCGACAACGCTCCGGATCAATCGGTGCAAAGTCTTCTTTCGTGTCGTTATCAGACATAGCAACATTAAGCTCGGCTTTACCACTAGCCACCGCCACCAAGTCAAACTGACTCACACCATCAGTCACCGCTTCGTCAATGCCAGACGAAAAATCCTCACCCTCACTACCATCTCTTAATGACGAAAACACATCAAAACCATCACCGTCAATTCCTGTAGGTGATAATTCTAATGTAGTCGTCGCCCCAATCATTGTTCAAAAAATGTCTCCGTTGAAATATGTGATTCATCGACGCCAGCGGCGGTTAGTTTTTGCCAAACATCGCGCACAAATGGCAGGCTGCCGCAGACCAGAAAATGCGCATCATCCGGCACTTCACTCACAATGTTCGCCACCTCAAACCGCCCGTTATGCCAGCCATCTTTTTCCTCAACCTGCTGGCGGGTACTAAACTTATGGACCTGGATGGATGAGGCCGCTAGCTCCTCTGAGAACACCATATATTCTGGCGATTTTTGGCTCAAATAGAGAAAAGTTGGCTGCTTGGCGTCCGCCAAAATACTCCAAATCGGACTGAGCCCGCACCCCGCCGCGATGCCAACCAGTGGCTGCTCAGTCTGCGGATTGAAATCGCCGTATGCCCGGCTAATGTGCAGCGTGTCGCCAACTTGACGCGAACACAAATAGCTCGAGAATTCACCACCCACATTTTTCACGGTAATTGACATCAGCTCCTCACTTGGGCGCGAGGAAATACTATACGCCTTGCCTTCACGCACCTGGCTGCCCTCAATGAACACCGTGATATATTGCCCCGCCATAAAATCAAACGGCCGCGCAAAATACAGTGTCGTCACCTCAGGATTTTCCTGGCGCACCCGCACAATTTCAACAGTTAGTGAATCACACATTCCTCGACATACCTTTCCATTATGTTTTGAGCGGCCCTAAATTCCTCATCAGTAAATGTGTGGTAATTGGCAAATTTCGGACTAATGGTGGTGCCAGTACGAAAATGCTGCAAAGCGAAGCGCTTGGCGCCCTTGACCAACTCGCCAATCTTTTCAAAATCCGCCACCTCCAGCTGCTCGCGAACGATAGTCGTCCGAAATTCATGACCAATTCCTGAATCAATCATCAGCCGCACATTAGCTTTGATTGCCGCTAGATCAATCGGCCGTGCCGCAATCTCTACGTATTTTTCCAGCGGCCCCTTGACATCCATAGCGATAAAGTCAATCGTTCCCTCCTCGACCATACCGCGCACCATGTCAGGATGTGTGCCGTTGGTATCTAGCTTGACATCAAAACCGAGCTGCTTAATCATCCGACATAGCACCGGCAAATCTTCGTTGACTGTCGGCTCGCCACCAGAAATCACCACGCCGTCTAGCCGACCAACACGCGATTTTAGGAATATCATCGCCTCCTCGACCGGAATACTCGGCACTAACCGCTCGGGCAACACCAGCTCCGGGTTATGGCAATAGCCGCAGCGCATATTGCAGCCCGAGAGAAACAGCGCTGCCGCCACGTGCCCTGGATAGTCCACCAGCGACAGCTTCTGAATCCCACCAATCGACACCTTAAGCTGGGACAGCGACGGCATTGACTCGCTGGTGTTCGGCGGCATCGTCATAATGCTCCCTCATGTCAAATTCAGCTTGCTTGCCCTTGTTCCACTGGGACGTCGGACGCAAGAAACCAACCACGCGTGAGTAAATTTCAGTCGTTTCATTACAGCTTGGACAGGTTGGATGCTCACCAACCAAGTAACCGTGATTCTTACAAATACTGAAGCTTGGGCTGAAGGTGAAGTATGGCAGTTTGTAATTTTCACAAATCGTTTTGACCAGTTTTTTCAGCGTCTGCGGATCATCCATGCGCTCACCCAGGAAGAAGTGAATCACTGTACCGCCCGTGTATTTAGTCTGCAAATTATCTTGCAAATCCATCAGCTCAAACAGATCGTCAGTGTAGTTGACCGGCAAGTGGCTGGAGTTGGTGTAGAACGGATGTTTAACTTCCGCACCCAAACCATTCGCAAAGTGAGCTCGGTCAGGGAAGCTAGCCTTGTCGAGCTGCGCCAAGCGGTAGGTCGTACCCTCAGCTGGTGTTGCTTCTAGGTTGTAGTTATTGCCCGTTTCTTTCTGGTACTCCACCAAACGGTCGCGCATGAAGTCAAGCGTTTTCTCGGCAAACGCCTTACCCTTTTCGGTACCGATATCAACACCCAACAGGTTCAACGCAGCTTCATTTGTACCGATCAAACCGATGGTTGAGAAGTGATTTTTCCAGTATTGGTTAAATCGCTGCTTGATGTTGCGCAAGTAAAACTTGGTGTACGGGTAGAGGTTAGCGTCAGTCAATCGCTCCAATACCTTGCGCTTGGTTTCCAGGCTATCTTTCGCCATATCCATGAGTTCGCCTAGGCCCTTAAAGAACTCTTTCTCGTTCTTTGATTTCAGTGCCAGACGTGGTAAGTTAATCGTCACCACACCAACTGAACCGGTCATTGGGTTAGAGCCGAACAGTCCACCGCCGCGATATTCCAGCTGGCGATTATCAATGCGTAGGCGACAGCACATTGAGCGCGCGTCTTCTGGATCCATATCAGAATTGATGAAATTCGAGAAGTACGGAATGCCATACTTGGCGCTGGCCTCCCACAGGCTTTCAATCACTGGATTATCCCAGTTGAAATCCTTGGTGATATTGACCGTCGGAATTGGGAAGGTAAAGACGCGGCCGTTAGCATCACCCTCAGACAGCACCTCCAGCAGCGCCTTGTTGAGCATATTCATCTCTTCTTGATATTCGCCGTAAGTAGTGTCCTGCATTTCACCACCGATGATCACTGGATTATCAGCCATGTGCTTTGGACACTCGAGATCAAGCGTAATGTTGGTAAACGGCGTCTGGAAACCAACTCGTGTTGGCACATTGACGTTAAAGACGAATTCCTGCAGCGCCTGCTTCACCTCGTCATAGTTCAATTTATCAGCGCGAATGAACGGCGCCAGCAGCGTATCAAAATCAGAGAATGCCTGAGCACCAGCCGCCTCACCCTGCAGGGTGTAGAAGAAGTTTACCACCTGGCCCAAGGCTGAGCGGAAATGCTTAGCTGGCTTAGAAGCCACCTTTCCGGCAACACCCGTAAAGCCTTCTTGCAACAGATCAGTCAAATCCCAACCAACACAGTAAACACTGAGGAGGTTTAGGTCATGAATGTGCAAATCACCTTCTTTGTGCGCCTGACCAATCTTTGGTGTGTAAATTTTATCCAACCAGTAAGTCTTCGTAACCTCTGCCGAGACGTAATTGTTCAAACCCTGTAGGCTGTAGCCCATGTTGGAATTCTCATTCACCTTCCAGTCCAGATTACCAATATATTGATCGATCAAATCAACATGCGCGTTGGATGTAATTTCGCGCAATTTTTTGTGCTGATCACGGTAAATAATATAGGCCTTGGCAGTTTTCTTAAACTTAGAATCAATCAAAATGTCCTCGACAATATCCTGGATATCTTCAACGTCAGGCAACTGCTTTTGGTTGCGAGCTTCCAGTACTGTCAACACTTTCTCGGTTAGCTCCTTGGCGGTTTTTGCATCAAATTCGCCAGTCTCCAGACCAGCTTTTTCAATGGCTTTTTCGATTTTTTTGCGATCAAATTTGACGGTGCGACCATCACGCTTTTTGATTGATTTGTACATACCCCTCCTTATTATGACAACAACAAACAGACCCCAACCTCCCTAAGGGGTGCGTGTTGCAAAAAACATTATTTATTTTCTAAAACACCATATGTAGTGCTTAATATAGAATATACACGCAATATATAGCGTCTGTCAACGAAAGTATATTGTATTATTTACATGTGAGATGCGGAAGTATTTACTCCCTCTGATAATGCCAAAACGTCGCGGTGAATCAGGTCGACAATTTCCGTCTGGGTCAGCTTCTCGCCAATTCGCCGCTCACCTGGCACGCCCAAAATATCTTGATCTTTCCACCACTGGCGCATCTCCGATTCGCCAAATTCATGAGCGTTTGGCTTAGTAGCGTGGCGGCGTACCGTTTCCTCAAACGATATGTCAAAATAATAAATCAGTTTTTCGCCCTGAAAATCATCCAGCAGCTGACGCAGCATCGTGCCATATTTTTTATTGCTCAAAATACCTTCCAAAATCACCGTATAACCAACGTTATTACCATACATGCATAGATCATACATCAGCTGAATCGCTGGATTACTTTCGCTGTCTTTCACGCGAAGCATTTCCCGGCGCACCACATCCTGCGACACCAACATCGTGCCGTAGCCTAGTTGACGCTGGAGTAGGTGCGCCGTGCTGGTTTTACCGCAGCCAGAATTACCGCGGAGAATGATTAGCGGATGAGAAGTAATCACGTGCACTCCAATAAATCATAGATCATAACAGCAGTCGCCCTATTACACTCCCGTGTCTCGCCGATAAAATCCGATCACTGCCACGCCGAGTGCCGCCAAACTCACACAAACTAAAACGACCAATTTTCCTAAATCCAATCCGTCCATCAAAGTGCCTGGAATGTTGTAGTAATGAATGAGCGACCAGACATCGTAATCTTTCCAGCTTTCGATCAGCTTGGCGGTAATCGACAGGGCGTACATTGCTAGAAACATCAGACTACCAACGCCGACAGCCAGCCCGCGCCTACCTGTCACCGCCTGGGTGACAAAGGTGAGGCTGCCAAAACTAATCCCCAAAAACCACAAACTCACACAAGCCCCAGCAACGTGCGTGAGGTTCGGGTGAAAGTCAAACAACGGACCGATGAGTGCAATAGTCATACACAATAGTACTGGAGGAATCACCAACAATCCTGCCATCGCCGCATATTTTTGTAGCACTATCGTCACGCGAGTTCGTTGACTAGCAAGCAGCAACTCCAGTGTCCCTGAATCTTCTTCCCGGCCAATCATCCCAGCGCCCAAAATAATCGCTGTAATCACCACCCCGACCATCGCCACCAGTGGAAATAGCTCAATACTCAGCCACCCCTCTGGCGTGGTACCGATCGCCAAATCGCCAACCACCGCCTTCATACCAGCCGGCATCATGTTGACGAACGGACTTAATTGATCGCTAAATTTATTGAACAGCGCTGAAAACAACACCGCCACAACACTAATGCCAATACCCAAAAACAGCGGCAACTTGTAATTTTGCCGCACCGTCTGCCACATCATCGCTTTGCCTCCTCGCCTTCATAATACCGCATAAATAATTCTTCTAGTTCTAGTTCTAGTTCTGATTCGCGCAATAGTTTTGGTTGGTATTCGGCGATGAACGAGACAAATTCCGCTGCGTCGCCTTTGACGGTGAACTCATATTCGTCGCCACGGCATTGAACGTCGGTGATGGACGGTAGTTCTCTGGCTGCCACCAGGGACGGTTTTTTGGCAAAGGTCACAATATAGCGGTGCGTCGACAGGTGTTTCATGGTGGCGATAGGTTCAATGGCAATCAATTTACCGTCGCGAATAAAGCCAGCGCGGTGGCAAATTTTTTGCACTTCAGCCAGATCGTGACTGCTGACAAATACCGTCGAGCCTTGCCTAGAAACTTCGCGCACCAAATCGTAAAATACTTGCTTCATCAGCGGATCTAGCCCGCTGGTCGGCTCATCCAAAATCAGCAATTTCGGGCGGTGCATAAAAGCTTGAATCAGACCAATTTTCTGACGATTGCCCTTGGAAAGTTGACGAATCGGTCGATCCAGCACCGCCTCAAAACGCCCAGCCAATTCATCAACATATCGCCAATCAACCTTTCGACCTGTCCGCGCCAAAAACTTCAGCAATTTCCGGCCAGTCATATTTTCATATAGCGCAATGTCGCCCGCCAGATAACCAACCTGATCATGAAGCGCTGTTCGTTCCTCAACATTCTGTCCGCCCAGCAACTCTACCCAGCCATCCGTCGGCCTCAAGAAATCCATCACCGACCGAATCGTCGTGCTTTTACCCGCACCATTCGGACCAAGAAAGCCAAATACTTCACCTTCGTATAACTCCAACGACACATTGTTGACTGCCAGTTTGCGGCCAAAGCGCTTGGTAAGTCCGTGTAAAATCAGCGGTGAAGTATCATTCATAACGACTCCTTTTCATAGTCATTATTTGCTATAGTTTCAGTATATCGCATGGTAGGCGTTTATGCCACCAGATCAAATTTAAAACCGCTTCACTTATAAGCAGTCAACCAAAGCCTTAGAAATGCAAACTAAAAGTCGAACTCTGGCCTAGTTCACTCTTGACGCTCAATTGATAACCGTTTTTGTCAGCCACCGCCCTAGCGATAGCCAACCCGAGTCCATAGCCCGAACTGTGCCCACGCGTGCGCGCTTCATCACTACGGTAAAATCGGTTGAAAATTTTCGCCTGGTCTTGTTTGGCAATGCCAATGCCTTGGTCGACGACTGAGAGAGTTTGCCCGTCCAGCCGAATGACTACCGTACTGCCTGATGGTGAATATTTGATGGCGTTATCGATCAGCGTACCCAAAATTTGCGTCACCGCCGCGACCGCGACCACATAAGTTACTGACGGCACTTGCACATCCAGCACTACTTGTTTTTTGTCGGCCACCGGCTGATAGCGATCAACCGTGTCGCGGATAAGTTCCGCCATATCAACGGCCTGTTTTTCAATCTGCTGATTATCGACCTGGGTAAGTTGCAACAAATTGTCCGTCAATTCGTGCAATCTTTCAACCTCGTCAATATTGCGCTGAAATACCGCTCTCACCTTTTTCTCATCCAGCGTTTTTTTGCGTAGCGCCACTTCGTTGGTAGTCATCAACGCCGTCAGTGGAGTGCGTAGCTCATGACTAGCATCCGACACAAATTGCACCTGTGCCCGCATTACCCGCTCAATCGGCGCCAAAGTCCGCCGCGCCAACAACATACTCAGCCAATAGCCAACCAGTAGCATTACCCCGTTCAGCGCCGCCAGTGATATAATCACCGACCCGCGCGTCTCGCGGTTGCGCTGCTCCAGGCGGCGACTAAACTGACGCTCGATAAGCTCTGGTGGCTGCTGAGCATGTTCGCCCGGCGGCAGTGGCCGATTTAATTGGATGGAAGTGATGGCATAAATAATCACGCTAAACACCAACGACAGCGTCATAATCACCGCCAAATAGCTCAGCGCCAAGCGCCGCACTCGCTGCTGTCTCATGATTTTTCCTCCAGTTTATAACCAAAGCCTGGGACGGTGTGAATCAATTTTGAACCAAATGGTTTGTCGATTTTGCGCCGCAAGAACATGATGAATAGTTCAACATTGTTCGGCAGTACATCAGCATCAAAATCCCACACGTGCGAGATGATTTGCTCTTTGGACAGGACCTTGCCAGCGTTGCGCATCAGATATTCCAACACACCGTATTCTTTGGTGGTTAGACTAATTTCCTGATTCGCCCGCATCACTTTTTTCAAACTCGGATCAAGCGTCAAATCACCGACCCTCAAGACTTCTTCCAGCTTCTCATTCGGACGGCGCAGCAGGGCACGAAGACGCGCCAATAACACACCAAAACTAAACGGCTTAGCCAAATAATCATCAGCTCCCATATCCAATCCTTCGACAATATCCCGCTCAGCATCACGTGCCGTCAACATCAAAATCGGTGTCTGATTACCATCTTGACGTAGTGTCCGACAAACCTCGTAGCCATTCATTTCCGGCAGCATCACATCAAGAATAATCACATCATACTCATCCGCCGTCGCCGTCCGGTAACCCTCGTCGCCGTCATGTGCCACATCGACCGCATAGGCTTCATCTTCCAAACCTTCTTTCAGCGACTGGGCAATTGCCATATCATCTTCTACTAGTAAAATCCGCACGACCTACCCCAGCATCTTTCCTAATGCGTCAAATGTTCGCCCATTGCGGATTGTAATCAGTGGGTAAAACTTTTCTTTCATTAGTAACTTGTGATATGAGGTACGCAAAAATTCTTTCTCCGTATATTTACCCCAAAAGACAGCCTTTTTACCAAAATGAACAATCTCATCATGAAGTGGCATTTGACCGATCCGTTCCTTAATATATTCAGAATCGATGCCATCGGTATAGAACAATACGTCTTTTCGTGCCAGGGTTTGATGCCACCACTCTGGCAGGTTAGACACTTCGTCTAAATACTCATCTTTCGTCAGAATGACGTGTTTGATAGTAAATGGGAAACGCCCTAATATGGTAGTGATATTATCTTTGATTGTTGCCAGGTCATCATCAGTGTCAAATATGACGTTACCGCTATTGATATATGTGACGACATTCTGATATCCCAAATCTTCGAGTCTTGCTTTAAGGTCATTCATGGAAACTTTGTTTTTACCACCAACATTAATTCCCCGAAGCAACAGGATATATCTCATACTCTTTAGTATACTATCGCCTGCGCTTCCGGCCAAATTCGCTGCACTAGTCGTTTGCCGCGCGTGGTCAGCCGCACCCAAGCATCGCCATAGGCCTGGTCGATCGCCATCAAACCTTTACGCCGCAAATCCGCTAGTACATTCATCGCCGTTCGACGTGGTATGCCCATTTGTGCCGCCAATATAGCCGCCTCATCACCGCCGTCTTCATAGACTTGCTGCAACACCAGCGCCTCGTTAGTGGTTAAGTTGATTTCGTTTGCTTGCACCTTGTTCATAATCATCCTTTCTGTTAGTGATATCTTGATGATACGCTGCCAATCTTTAAAAAAGCTGTAAGCAATGATTATTTAGCAGGAGTATAGAACAAGGTGTCTGGTCTGCGAACTACATGTGTTATGTTGCTACTACGATTGCCGTATTTACTCTGTAGATCAATGATGGTGACGTGCTGTTCTGTTGGTTCTGGGCCTGTTTTGAGCACCTGAACCGTGACAACGTCATTGGTTGTCGTCACGCCATATAAGCGCCCGGCTGACAGACGAACATTATCTGGCGAAGGGTCTTTGACTGACTGATTAAAATAGAACCGCCACTGCGCAACACTACCAGATTTTGGTGCCGGAATATATTCGGCACGCCGCAACCGTGGACCTTGCCCGTCAACCAGCACAAACATGATAGCGACAATAATGACGGCAGCCGCCATCACCCATTGCCATCGCTGTATTCTTTTCACAACACTAATAGACATACTGGTTTTTCTCCTTATCAATTGGTCTGACATAATCAGGCGATAGGACTGTACGCTCGGTGGTGTTAGTATTTGGATTAGCGATAAACACCCCGCTGGTCTCTACCCACTGGTCTGGAGCAAAGGTTTTGCGCCAGCCTGGGCTGTACACTGGTACACCAATTGGGCGAGCATCCAAAGCACAACACGTCACCACAAAACGCGAAACAAAGAAAACATTCTCGTCATTGCTAGCCGTGATAAATCCGCTCACTTTGGCTGGCTTGTTTTGGTATTGTTTTGGGTCACTGGATTGGGATAATAAGAGCGACCAATCTTTGATGGTGAAGTTAGTATAACTACCCCGTTCTTTGAGAATGGCTGATTCACGAGCATCACCAGTTGCCTTCGCCCCACTATTCATCACTCGCTGGCTCACTGTCAAGCTGGTTAGCGCTGCTGGCTGAATAACTAGCAACATACCTATTGAAATTATAACTATCACCGCAGTGCCATACGAGCGATATCGTTTAGGTGAGGTTTTGTGATTGTGTTTTGGTAGAGTGATAATCGTGGCGAGGGCGAGTAAAACACCAGTTGTCGCTAATGCCAAGGAAAATAATTCATAGCGCGGATGAATATACCACTTGAGTTTTTCTTCGAATGAGAGCCATATCGTAGCGATACTGGCAACTAGCATCAGCAGGATGCCACTCCATTCGTCTAGCTTATTGAGCCATCTCAGTATCTTAGAATACATAATTCACCACCAATCCCAGCAGCGCCGTCAGTAACATCACCAACAATGACACTTGCACCAGTACCGTTCGGCGATACGTCGTGCGCATCAAGCTCAGCATTTTGATATCAATCATCGGACCAAACGTCAGAAAGCTAACTAGTGAGCCAGATGTAAACGTACCGCGAAATGCCAGCGCAAAGAACGCATCAACACTGGAGCAAATTGATACCACAAACGCCAGTAGCACCATGACCAACACTGACCAGGCCGGGCTATTCCCTAACAGTAAAATCGTTTCACGCGGCACGACAACTTGGATAAAGCCAGCCACCATCGCACCAATGATCAATGCTGGCATCATGGTGCGCGTTTCATGCTTGAAAAAATGAAGCGCGTCAATAAGCCTATTTGAATCGCCATCTCTCTCTTTGCAACTAGCGATAAATTCTGGGCGCAACATGGTCTCTTGCCGCGTCGAGCTGTATATCCAACCGATGAGATTGGCGATCAAAAAACCACCCAAAATCCTAGCAATCAGTACTGTATTATCATCAGAGAATGCCTGCTGGGTAGTAATGATGGTCACAGGATTAAGTATTGGTGCCGCCAGAAGAAAAGTGAGCGATTCTGCTGGTGTTAAGCCTTTAGCAAGCAACCCACGCGCCAACGGCACATTGCCACATTCACAGACCGGCATAAACACTCCGAGTAGCGAAATGAGGGCGCGACGCAAGAACGGCTGTTTTGGCAAATGCTGAAGCAGCCAGTCGTGAGGCAACCACACCCGAACCGCCATAGAAAAGAACATACCCAGCATCACAAATGGCAATGCTTCGATGATGACACTCAAGCTCAGGGTGATAAAGTCCTGGAAATGCTTGGGTAGCTCTATGGACAGGTTTCGTCCAGCAACCTTCACCGCAAGAAGCACCGCAACTACCACTGCAGCCAATAGCCAACGTTTATTTGTACTTTGACGTTTTTTCACTCATCTATTATACGTCTGATTTGCTATTTTTAACAATCAAAAAGCAGCGCCTGAGGAGGTAGACGCTGCTTTTTGTTGATTCACCGCTGGTTAATTGGCCTGCGGCGCGGTATTGGCGGTTGGTGGCTGCGCCGAACCAGTCTGTGACGACGGAGCAGTTTGGTTATTTTGCGCTGCGCCATTATCATTCTGTGTCGATGGCGTTTGTGAATTTTGACCAGTCTGATTTTGGTTAGCACCTGGCATACCGCCTATTTGTCCACCCGGCCGGCCTGGCTGACTATTCTGACCTCGGCTCATACCCGGCGGGCCACCAGCCTGATTGTTCATGTTGTTATTTTGCGAACCACCGACCTGCATACCGACGACAAAACTGAGCGCACAGGCCACTACGCCACTGACCGCTATGCCGGTAGTTGCCCCGGCGCTTAACCCACTTTTGCCAGAGTTTATGCCATTTGGACGCGGCGCAGGCGGCTGATCATAGACCGCTTCTGGTGTGGTGAATTGTGCTTGCTTGGTTTGTGAAATTGCCATAATTTCTCCTTTCGTTACGTTACTCTCTCGATAATTCGTACAGTGTTACATCGCTACCTCCATAATTAACGACCGTGCCAGTTTGCTTGACCCACGCCGTGATCTCATTGTTACTGCCGCCTGGGCCGCCGCCACCACGACCGTGCGAGCTGATGGCGTAATATTTGACTTTGCCGGCCTTCACTAATTGCTTAAATTGATCGAGTGTCAGTGGCGTATCACTACCGTTAAACCCACCGACCGCCATCACTGGCTGACCACTGGTCAGCTGAATCGCCGCTGATTCATTAGCACTCGCCACTGCCACCAGCCAGGTTGCGCCGTTTTGATGCTCTACGAGATACTGCACCAACTGGCTGTCCGCCTGCGACGATTCATTATTACTACCCTGCATCGCTGTGGAATTCGGCCCAGCGGTCGGAATGCTACCAGTGTGCGCGACATTGACTGTCGCTAGTGTATAAACCGTCGGGGCAAGTGTGCAGGCGGTTATGGCAGCGATGATTACCAAGTTTTGCAGCCACCGCCGCGGCATATAGAGATTGACCAGCAGCCCAATCATCCCCGCAAGGCCCAGCAAACCAACCGTCCAAATCAGCCACGTCATCGTGCCGGCATAACCGAGGATAATCACCGCAATCACCGCCGTCACGCCGACCAGCACAGGCAGTAGCCACGCATATGGTTTGCGTCTGGTGTACGCGCCCCACAGAAACGGCAGACTAATACCGACTAGTGCCGCCGCCGCTGGCGCCATCACCACCACGTAATATGGATGAATTACGCCGCTGGTCATACTAAAGATAACGATGTGGATTAGCAGCCACAGCATCCAGAAAATCACTGCCGCCCGTCCACGATTGGTTCGGGGTGTTTTTCGCAAAATCCATAGCATCAATCCACCACCCGCCAGTGCCAAGACCAGCAACCAAGCAATATTCGGTCCAAAATCATTATTAAAGATCCTGAAAATTCCCGTCTGTCCACCAAAGCCCGTGCCACCCGGCCCGTGTCCACCACCCGGGCCAACACCGCCACCGCGTCCGCCAAGCAATCGACCAAGGCCGTTATAGCCAAAAATCAAACTCCAGATATTGTTATCATTGGTGCTACCCACCCACGGCCGGCTACCAGCTGGCGTCAGCCAAACCAACACGCTCCACCACAGCGTCGACATCGTGGTGATGACGCCCGCAAACATTACGTGCAGAAACCGCGTGACAATCGGCGGCTTGGCAAACACCAGATAGACTAATGCCATCGCTGGCAACACCATCAGCCCCTGGAGCATCTTGGTGTTAAACGCTAGCCCCGTGAATAACCCTGCTAGACCCAGCCACAACAGTGGTCGTTTACCCTCCAGCGAGCGTAAAAACGCGTAGCCACTAGCCGTCAACATCAATGTCAAGATCGCATCAGGATTATTGAAACCAAACATTAGTGCCACCACTGGCGTTAGCATCAGTGTCGCTCCAGCAATCACAGCACTGGTGAAACCGAACTGCCGTTTCACCGCACCGTACACCAACCACACCGAACCAACTCCCGCCAATACGCTTGGTAGTAACATTGAGAAACTCGAAAAGCCAAACAATCGAGCGCTCAATCCCATCACCATCGTCGCTAGTGGTGGCTTATCAACCGACACGTAATTAGCCGCATCCAGACTGCCAAACAACCACGCCGTCCAATCCTGACTGGCCGCCTGCACCGCGGCCGAGTAGTAGCTGTTTGCCATGCCGTTGTGGAGCGCGCCAAACAGATATAGCGTACCGGTCAGCACCAACAACACCGGCAGCGTCCACCTCTCAAACCACGACCGTTTGTCTAATTCCTTGTTAACGCGGCATAGCCCCTTCAGGTCATCGACGGCCGTTTTCACAATTTTCACGCGGCTATCCGTATCCTCAATCCAAGTCACTGGCTGTTCATAAATCGGCACGCCCGCCCGCTCGGTTTTGATCAACAGCTCGGTGTCAAAAAACCACTCGTTATCTTTGATTTTCGGCAAGAATTTTGCGGCGACATCCCGGCGAATCGCCTTGAAACCACACTGCGCGTCACTAAACTTGGTACCTGACGTCCATTTGATAATTCTGTTATAGCAACGCGAGATGAACTCCCGCTTCACACCACGACTAGTTCTAGAATCTTTCATCAGCCGCGAGCCAATCGCCACACCAGCTTCGCCCGCCACCAACGGCTGAATCATCGGTAGAAAATCATCCAGGCTGGTCGACAGATCAACGTCCATATACGTCAAAATGTCCGCCGGGCTATTCTGCCAGACTTGTTTGAGCGCTCGTCCGCGACCGCGCTCCACCAGGCTCACCACCCGCACCGACCGGTGCTTTTCCGCTAAGTTCTTGGCAATTTCCAGCGTCTTGTCCTGACTGCCGTTGTCCGCAATGGTGATTTGATAGCGATACGGCAAGTGTTTCGCCATATACTCATCAAGCGTCATGATGCTTCTACGAATAATCTTTTCCTCATTTAGCACCGGGACGACAATGTCAATGAGCGGACGGGCAATCGCCCGAAATGACGACTGGCTCTCAGCGGCGGCCAGGTGCCGCGACCGAGCCAGTGGTTGGGGTATGGTTGCTGCTTTCGTATTCATGCCAGCAACTATATAGAGGAGGTCTGTAATTTTGCTTTAAGAGTAATATTAATCCAGCTCTTCTTACATCTACAGCAGGATTAGTAATATGGACTATCAAATAATGGTTTTGTGTCAGTCCCCTGGAGAGCATGACGAACCTCATACCTATGAGTACGATCAAATACAGTAGCCTTATTATTTACAAGTATTACGTTTATGTATTTTGGTAACTTGTACGATAATAGAGTGATGCCTACCATCTCAATTGTTTTTGATACTGCTATAAATATCTGTTTTGCATTTTCTTGGTTATTGAAATCTGGAACATTCTTCTTATTTCTAAAATCCCCGTCATGCTCGTTTACATTACGATTGTCGCGCAGATAATCCTGCCAATTCTGCTTCTGAATATCAATAAATGATTTCAAGTCGCTCACCTCGGGGTGCCGCCTCATAAACCCATTCATTTGCTGTTCATAATCATCGCCTGAAAATATACACCCCGTATCATATCCAAATGATCTAGTAAATTTTACGAGCCTATCCTTATAAGCACTCCATAGGCAACTATAGAGCGAATTATAAACCGCGGTTATTTCAGAACTGGGTCGCGAATTAAAACCACTTTCTGCCACCACCTTGTAGTGATTCCTTGCTTCCTGAAGCTTTTCATAGATACGATCCGCGCGAAAGCCAGCCTCGTCTCTAATCTTGTCATCCTCTATTTTTTCTACGGCTTTTGTAAATAGAAACCTAATGCTCTCTACTTCTGGGTCATTAGGTCCCCACTCTGCACCTAATGAAAAAATAAACTGTTTTTTGTTAACTACCATACAGTTGATTAATTTTTCTTTCCATTATTTTTACTTTAGTTTAAGCAATCTCTCTACAAGCATAAAAACAGTAGTGGAGGGATCGGCATTGGCAGGGTCGTTCTTATCGCTCAGTTTATATAGCTTCTTCGCATTTCGGATCGCAGCACCCATCTTATCTTCAAGTTTGTCATACATTAACTGATCGTTTTTCTTATAGGTGCCCATGATATTTCTCAGTTTAACAATGTAATCAGAACGCAATATTTGAGTGTCACAGTAATTAAAATGTAACAAATACCAAAGCTCAAATGCATCATTAGAATATGCGACCTGTACTCCATTAGTTTTAGCTTTTTCAATTGCAGAATTGAATAAAGCAATATCATCAGGATTTGCTCTATTCTTATCCCTATCAAATACACACCAAACCTCTTCGTAATCGCCATCTTCTTCCATCAAGACTAGCGCCCTATCGACTACGCTAGTATGAACCGCCCCTGCTGGTTCTATAACTACATCCATGGTTCTAACCTTAAACCCCTTAAAATAGTTTGGCTCCGTTTCTTTTCCTTCACAAACGATAAGAATTCGCGGTTTAACCTCACGGTTTGCTGATTTTCTAGAGAGTCGACTCCTACCCCTAGAGCGCTCCCATGCTTTTACCTTCCTACTCATTATGCTAATCTATAAACTATTAAAATCCCCTATATATGGTATTGCGCCATATCTACCATTTATATAATCTTTCTGAAATGAAGCATCTTTTCGGGGCTTATACTCCAACAACGAATATAGATGAGAGGAACCATATTTATCCTTTTCTGTGAACCAGATCTGATCTCTTCTAAAATGGTTTCCTTGCAGAAGGTTGGTATCGTGGGTTGTAAATATTAACTGTGCGTTCTTTTTATTACTAATCTTTGAATTGAAAAGTTTTACAATCTCTTTCGTTACGAGTGGATGAAGTTTTGACTCAAGTTCATCTACGACGATTGTCTTACCAGTTTCAAGCGACTGAACCAAGCTTCCCGCTAAGGCAAATAATTTTTTAGTACCATCAGACTCTTGCTGCCGAAGATCAAACTCTTCAATACCCGACTCTTTACCGTCTTCGTAAGTCTTACGATAAATGATAACTCGGGGTGGCATTTTCTTCCCCCCACCTTCTTTTTCAAAGAGTGCATTTACACTCGCAATAAAAGCCCTCGCTTGGTCAGATATCTCCAAATCAGCAGGTATCGCAATAGGCACGAAATATCGCTCCTCGATAGCGATATCTTCAATTTGAGCATCAAATCTATTAAGAATATCAAGAACCTGTTTCTTTCTCTTTTTGCCGCTCTTGCCTTCTTCTAAAAGCATATCAGTAGTATTACTCAAATCAGAGTCCAACCCGCTCATAACAGACATATCCTCAAACCACTCTATGATAGATTGGGTAATGCTTGCACCATTAAGCTGAGCTACAAATGATAAAAATAGTTTATCCTTTTTGATACTATCGCTTAATACCTTACCCTCTCTAAATGAACGGCCAATAGTTATGTTTTGTTTTTCTCGAATAAAAAGAGATGCTTCTCTAGTTGTCGGAACATAAAACAACCATTCTGACAAGACACTCTTTCTGTCAATTTCAAAGCCATATCTATACCTTATATTATCTTTCATGAAAATTATTTCAAAGAAGGTTGGCTCATCTTTCATAGTTCTATCAAGCTTATAAGCACAGTTACGTATTGGGGCTTCCTCTAATACAAGATTTCGCATAAAATCAATTGCTTGAACGAAATTTGTCTTGCCACTACCATTGGCACCATAAACAGCCGCGCTCTTAAGAATGCGCCTATTGTTGACTAGAAAGGTATTATTATCTCCATTTGTCTTATCATTTGAAGCAAGCATACTAAACTCAGCCATGTCTTTAAATGATAGGCAGTTTGCAGTTCTAAATTCTATGAGCATAAATTTCTCCTGCCTGAAATTATACCAAAATATACACTAAAATGCAATAATTTGAGTTATTTTCACAAAATATGCTATTTTAAATCATTTTATAAGTCTTATTCTTGTTATTTACAGCTCTTTTACAGCCCCACCCGCTATACTCACCAACATGAATCTTCGCAAACAACTCACCACCTTTGCCGCCATCGGCGCTCTCAACACCGCCGTTGATGTCACAATATACACTCTGCTGATATGGCTCACCGTGCCGCTACTATTGGCCATCATCATTTCAACCACCACAGGGATGATCTGCAGCTATCTCCTAAATAGACGCTTCACCTTCAAAACCGACCGCCAGCCAATCATCCAGTTCATCTGTATCACCCTCACTGGTCTGTGGGTTTTACAACCAGTCGTCATATGGCTACTCATTCAGTTGTTCGAGATAACCAGCGCACTCGGTTTAAGTATGGCAAAATTAGCCGCCACCAGCATCAGTCTGATGTGGAATTTCGTATGGTACCGAATCGTATTTCGAGGAACAAAGAAAAAACACCTCCGTAGACGTGTCTTTTCTTGGCTCCGGCAGCTGGGCTCGAACCAGCGACCTATTGGTTAACAGCCAACCGCTCTACCACTGAGCTATGCCGGAATACCGTATTGCCATTGTACCGTATCATGGCATTATTGTAAAGAACTGAATTACAATTATATCAGGTGCTTTTGACAATATCTAACGCTTTTCTCAAGATAACTGCCTCCTCATGAGCCGCCTCATCCGCCGCGGCTTCACGTTTTTCGGCTTCTTGTTCCAGATGATACCACCATGGCTTGGTCGCGCCAGTAGCAGCAACCTCGTGATCAATACCAAGCTCCAGTGACCTAGCTTTACCCTCTCGCTTGATCAAGGCTCCTTGCGCCACCAAACCATCAATATGCTTGGCTACTGTTGAGACTGATTTATAGCCCAAGGCCTGCATTATCTCTCGAAACGTTGGGCTATATCCCTGTCCACTGATAAATCCTTTGATAAAATCGAGTAGTTGTTTTTGCTTTTTTGTTAGTTTCATATATGTTCTATTCCTTGCTATACTTATAATACAACCAAATAGGAGGATAATAAAGATGAAGATTTTGTTGACTGGTGGCGCCGGGTATATTGGTTCTCACACTGCCATTGAACTCATCCAAAGCGGACATGATGTCGTCATTATGGACGATCTATCAAACAGCTCAGCGGAAGTGATACGACGCATTGAGCACATCACCAAAACGACCGTTCCGTTTGTAGAGGCAGATGTGCGTGACAAAGCGGCGCTAGAAGCAGTATTCACGAGTCAGCAGATTGACGCGGTGATTCATTTCGCAGGATTTAAAGCTGTTGGTGAGTCAGTCGCCAAACCCCTGGAGTATTATGACAATAATCTCATCTCAAGTCTGGTTCTTTTGGAAACCATGAAAAAACATCATGTTAACAAAATTGTTTTCTCCAGTTCAGCCACTGTCTATGGCAATCCAGAGTCTCTGCCACTGACAGAAGAATCACCAACCGGCCGAGGAATTACTAATCCATATGGCCAGACCAAGTTTATGATTGAACAGATTTTGCAAGATGCTGCAGTCGCCAACCCGGAGTTGGAAGTTTCTATTTTGCGTTATTTCAACCCCATCGGTGCGCACGCATCAGGAACCATTGGTGAAGATCCAAACGGTATTCCTAATAACTTGCTACCGTATGTTGCGCAAGTGGCAGTTGGTAAATTAAACGAGGTCGGCGTGTTTGGTGATGATTATGACACACCAGATGGCACTGGTGTACGTGACTATATCCACGTGGTCGATTTGGCGCGTGGTCACGTAGCAGCGCTGGAGCACATGAAGTCAGGCGTGAATATATATAACCTTGGCACAGGACACGGTACCTCTGTTCTGGAAATCATCAAAGCCTTCTCTCAAGCCTCTGGCCACGACATTCCTTACGTCATCAAGCCTCGTCGCCCTGGTGATTTGGCGGCTTGCTACGCCAACTGCGACAAAGCTCAACGAGAGCTCAACTGGAAAGCTGAGTTGTCTGTTGAACAAGCCTGTCAAGACACGTGGAACTGGCAAAGTAACAATCCAAACGGCTACCACTCATAAGACGCTTTGCGCACTAAACCAAAACCAGCGGCTACTACCGCTGGTTTTCTGTACCGAGGACGATGACAATGTCAGCGTTATACTTACTGATGGTTGGCGGGATGGTGGTTACAACATTAGTGCCATAGGTCTGCTTCAACTTTTCGATGGTCTTTGGTTTCGTGCCGTTACTTAGGTCGTAGATAGTGTGTTTAGCTTGGACGCCGCCCGGATAGTTGCCAACCTGGACCACATTTAACTCTTGTTTAGTTAATTTCGTCTGTTCGGCGGCCGCCACCCCGGCGATACCAGATCCATTCAATATCACCAGTCTCGCTTCCTCGTTCATCTCAGCTGTTGGGCTGATGCGTTTTTTAACATAATTTTTAATGGCCGTGTAGTTATAGGTTCCAGCAGTCGGCACCACCACGCTAGCACCTGCGATGTTAGAAGTCGTCAATAGCTGTACTTTATTTTTCTCATCAACCAGTGGTATTGAGACAATCTTTTCTGCGTTAAATTCCTTCAGAATCTCAATGATGGTCTGCATTTCTTTGGTTTCAAAATTGGTGTTAATGTTATTGCCCAGCGCATCAATAATACCCATCATGACGTTGAAGTCTGCCTTGTTGGATGTCTTAGCTTTTTCGACGATAGCTTTGATGATTTTTTGCTGGTTGCGCTCACGGTCAAAGTTACCACCGCTCAATCCAATTCCTCCAGCGCTACCACGGGCACGGCTGAACGCCAGGGCCTGCTCACCATTCATATGAACCGTCTCGCCGTTGCGGTAGCGGATTTTTGTAGCCACGTCGTACACCATTGATGAGCCGTCGTAGGCCTCAACCTTCACGTCGATTCCACCAAGTGCATTAACCACCTCAGTAAGCACGCGCCAGTTAGCGTGCACTTTGTAGTGGATTTCCATACCTAATACTTCTTGCGCGGTTTTGGCTATCTCAGCTTGCCCAGCCTGTTCGCTGGCAGCCTGGTCTTTTCCACTGTCTTTGGCGTCTTGTTTACCGCAGCCATAGCTCTCATTTAGTTTTCCAGCAGTAGTTTTCAGCCAGGACTGGCAGGTATGCTTTACATACAGGTCTCGTGGCAGAGACACAGTGTAGGCGTCCTTATTGTCCTGGTGATAAGACAATACCATGATGGAGTCAGCCAAATCAGCACCCTCCCAGCCATCAGGCGACGTACCAAAAATCAAGACATTCGTACGGCCGTTATCATCCTGTTTAAGTCGTGTTTTCGTAAACAACCCAAGGATATCTCCACCAACAACTCGCGACAGATTATTATATAGTCGCCATGCCTGAAAGCCCAAAAATATCAGCAGTGGAATTAATATTATCAGTATAATGCGCTTGATGAGTCGTCGCTTTTTGAACTGCTCAAACGACAGCGGTTTTTTGTTCTTTTTCTCACGCTTTTTGTTAAGCTTTTCGAGCTTCTTTTCTGCTTTGAGACGCTTCTGCTCTTTTTTATCTGGTTCTGGTCGGACTGGTCGCTGCGGCTGATTATCAATTTCTCGCAGACTAGCTTGTATATCATTATCTTCAGGAAACGGTCGCTGAAGTTGTTGTGATTGCTGAAAATTTTGCGGAGCAACTGGCGTACGCCGCGGCTGCATACCATCAATAGCCACCGGTCTGCCCACTCGTCTTGGAGCGTTAATACCGGGTTTATTCCCGACTCGCTCTGGTCGTCGACCAGCAGGAATGAAACCATCAACTGATATATTCGGCTTTTTCATCAACTCTATCTATTATAGCAAACATAAGCATCGCAACAAAATAAATATGAAGCGCGTTTGGCAGCCCTGAAAAGAACATCCACTGGAGGACAAACCCTAGTATAATTGGCCAGGCTAGCGCTTTTTTAACGGACATTTTTCGACATAAAGCCAGTAGTAGAGCTGTCAATAATACAACACCTACAATCCCCAATTCCACTGCCACAGACAAAAATTCATTCTGGACGATTTCAAACTCGCCGCTCGTCTTGCCAGATTGTTGAAAAATAGCACGCCCTGCACCGCCTGCGCCAACCCCAAAGAGAAATTGCGTTGGGCTCTTTATCCAAACCTCCAAAGCAAGTTGCGACATACCAGTTCGTTCCTCTGTCGACTTCGCGACATAGCCATCAAACACTGCTTTGGGCGGCGAGCCTGGCGTCACTTCTTGCGAACTGGTTACTAGGGTGTCTTCTTTGGGCGATTGGTAAGATGTCAGGTCTGGTAGGTTAATTTTTCCTAGCGATAGGTGATTGATTGATTTGGTAATTGACTGATAAAACCCATCAGCTACTCTCGGGTTAAGTTGTGTAAAAATCCCGTGCCACATCATACCGAAGACAAAGCTCCCCACTAGCAATGTGACAACCACCACTGAGGACCGTAGCCAGTTGGCTGATGTGCGCCAACCTACTATTGCCGTCTGCACCAATACCGCCGCTACTACGGCATACATTGCACCGCGACTCAGCGTCAGGTACAACGCCATGAACATCAGACAGAGAGAAGCTACGTCATATTTCGTGACCTTGCTCTGGAGGAGACGATAGGACAGCAGTAGAATTGGGGCAATCAACAGACTTCCAAAAAATTGTGGTTCAATAGTAAAACCGCTTGGGCGTACAAACCCAAATCCTCGCGCCACACAGCCACCACACAGCCCCCAGTCAAACCAGGCGCCGTACGCTACTTGGATAATTGCCAGCAAGCTCATCACCACCGCGGTCGTGATGGTAATTCTCATTAGCGGGCTAATCATCTTTTTCAGGGACGGCAAGCTATATATCACCAAGAAATCGAGAAATAGCACACTCCAGAGGCCGCTTACAAGGATTGATCTCAGAGGGTTAACCGACCATATGATACTAAGGAGATTCCAACCCACAAATACAGCCATTAACCAGACAGCTTTTTGTCGCCAGAGTAAGTGCCGACGGCTCCATATTTGTGGTAGTCCTGCTAATGCCAAAATTACTGCATAGATGACGGCAATTGATAGCTCTAAATTAGTGCCACTTTGCCGACCAAAAGATATGGTAGGAAAATACGAAAACCACAGCGCCACGGGCGCCAACAACACCAACTTCTCCGTGAAGCTAGCTTTTATCAGCCACGACGGCAGATGTTGTCGCACGTTAGTTACCAGTCGCATCATCAACTATCCGCTGCAGCTCCTGTTTAAACCTCGCATCTGAAAAACCCTTCGCCGATGCCGAGACCTGCTGTTTGTTAAATGCCATACCGTCAAAGCGCTGCATTGCCGCCACCAAACTTTCAACTGTCTGCTTGTCAAAGAACGTGCCATTTTTCCCTTCGTGAATATAGTCCAACGCCCCGCCTTGCTTCAAAGCAATCACTGGTACGCCAGCGCTCAGCGCTTCAATTGGCGCGATACCAAATGGCTCAATGCTTGGAAAAATAAATCCTTTTGCCTGGGATACCAAGGCGTTCAACTCCTCAGGATTATCAATGCGCGGAATAAAGGTGATGAGTGGACTATCTCCCGCCAGCTGCTGCAAACTGCCGTGCTCTGCGCCATCACCCACTAGCACCAGCCGCTTACCTGACAACAGACACGCTTGAATAGCAATATCTAGACGCTTCCAGTTGACCTGCCGAGAGGTAGTGATGAAAAATTCTTCTTTGGAATTAGCGGCCGAGTCGACAGTAAATTTATCGACTTCCACGGGTGGAAATAACACCTGAGCCGACCGATTATAGTACTTCTTAGTTTCGGCAGCTGAATACGACGAGTTAGCTACCAGTACTGTTGGTCGCTGGGCAAATTTCCAATCAATCTTGCGTAGTGGCCCAACTAACAATTTGAAAAAGAAACGTACTATGAAATTCAGCTTACCAAAGCCAGGGTTTTTGACATAGTCATCATACATTCCCCAAAAATACTGCGTCGGCGGTCCCTGCAAATAGCAAATTCCTGTTTGATGCGGGTAAAGTTTAATTCCCTTACTTTCTGCCGTACAAACGGTGATGATGGTGTCATAGTGGCGTAATTTACGGTGCAGATGATTGAAATATAGCGCCCTGGGTACTGCCAGAATTTTCCTGAGACGAGCAGGAAAAATATTCACCCAGCCGACATGTACCTGGCAATCATCAAACCAATTTATTTGCTTGCGAGAATATTGAGAGGTAAAAATAGGTGCGTCAGGGAATAGTTCATGGATGGATTTGACTACTTTCTCCGCTCCGCCATAGGTCGTCAGCCAATCACAAACAATGGCAACGCGCGGCACTTCCCGACCCTCAGAAGCCATTATCGAGCTCCCCGCTGGAACAACACCATCCCAAACGTCTTTACCAAAATACGAATATCCAACCACAACGACCAGTTCTGTACGTAGTACACATCAAGCTGACGTCGCTCTTCAAAACTAATATCGCGCCTGCCAGACACCTGCGCCAAACCAGTCAAACCTGATTTCACTGCCAAAATGGTGTCTTTACGTTTGTATTGATTGATCTCTTGAGGGATCAACGCTCGTGGACCAACCAGTGAGATATCGCCTTTGACGACATTCAGTAGTTGCGGCAATTCATCCAGCGAGGTTGCCCGAAGAAATCGTCCCAACCGAGTGATGCGTGGATCGTTGTCTAGTTGATCGCCATTGTCACGATATTGTTTGATCAGCTCTGGACGGCCCATCATAGTAAAGGCTTCTTCAGGGGTTGTACCATTATATTTAGATTTTTGGGAGCGGAACTTATAGATCCTAAACTCGCGATTAAATCGTGTCAGCCTGGTTTGGCGGAAAAATACTGCTTCACGCGGCGCACTCAGCTTCATGATGATCGCCACCAACAGTATGATTGGTGAAAGTAGTAGCAGCGCCACACTACCAACCACGATGTCCATTAAGCGCTTCCACACTCGACCAATGCCAAACAGCTGGGTTGCCTGAATTTCTATGATTGGTAGTCCAGCGATGATCTCCACGCTATTCATCTTAGACACCATCCGATCTTGCTGCGGCACAAACATATAGGTCAGGTGGTTTGACAAAGCGTAGTGATAGACCTCTTGGGACCGTGTGATGTCAGTTTGCATGATGATGGCTGGGCGAACTGATTCTACTGCTGTTTTAAAATTCTTAAAGGTTTCAACCCCTTTACCACCATAGCCAGCCACGACACCAACGACATCATAGCCATAATTGATATTTTTGCCAAAATATTCTGCCAACTCAACAGTTTTGTCATTATCACCAACGATCAACACTTTTTGCCTACCAAAGCCGCGCAGAATTAACACGCTATTGATCAATTTCACAATTTCACGACCAAGAATCATCAAGATAAAGTTGATGACCACAAAGTATACTGCAATGATTCGCACCGGAAACACATCTTCGCCAGTGAAAAATTCGTAAGAAATCAGCGCCATCACACTAATCACCGAAGTCAACAGCACCCGCATATACTCTTTGGGGCGCGACAAAAATATTTCTCGGTTGTACAGCCCAGACAATGCATTGACTATCAGCCACAGTGGCAACAAAGCGACGATGAGTACGATAAAATTACGAATTTGCGGCACAAAGTAATACACACGAGTGTCCAGGTGCGTTCGGTAATAATAGGCCAGCGCAAATGACAGCACCACCATCGAAACATCAGCCAGCAAGAGTAACGCTTTTGAGGTAAACAGGAAATCGCGTTTCATAGTGCTATTTTACCCCTTAATCACTTAAATCCCAAGGCTTTCTTGATGCGATTTACCTGCCTCAACGGAAGGCCGTGATATAGCAGTGATTTGATGTAAGCATTTGAAACAGTTTTGGTCTTTTGGATGCGGCGGCGCTTAGCCAGGGATTTTGGCCACAAGCCTATACTTTGTATAAACCCTTTTACCGCAAAGGTGAACCCGCCTTTTGGTATTTGATACGCCATGAACATAAAATATATCATGGTGAATTTGAACCACATAGGTATAATCATAGGAAATGGTACATTTTTCCAAAATACCTGTGGCAAGTTTTTGAACACTTGGTTGATGGTAAAACCAGGGATTTTAGAGCTTGTTGCTGAATGTTTATGGAAAACTACCGCAGTTTTTTCGTACCACACCTTCCAGCCGACCAGCTGCATACGCCATGAAATATCAACATCCTCATTGTACGCAAAAAAGTCCTCATCAAAGAAGCTAATTTGCTGAAAAACTTTGGTGCGATACAGGGTTGCTCCACCCGTTGCACCAAAAAGTAGGCCACTGTCAGGGGCTTGGTCTTTTGGTAAATGCTCCGCACGCAGCGCCGGAATACCCCAGGTAGAATATTCGTCACCCGCGTCATCAATGAAGTTACCAGTGGTGTCCAACATCAAACTAGTGACCGCACCGACCTCTGGCTTCTGTTCCAAAGCAGCCGCCAGATTTTTGAGCCAATCTGGTTCTGGAGCCGCATCATTGTTCAACAAGGCCACCGCGTCAAAGCCGTGTTCAATAGCCCAACGAATTCCAATATTAACCCCGCCAGTGAAACCCGTATTTTTCGGCTCCTGATGGAAGTGAAGATTTTTCATCCTAATCTTTGACAATTCTTTAACCGAGTCATCACCCGATCCATTGTCTATCAAATATATCTCAAAATCTTCATGTGTCTGCTTTTTCATGGCAGCCAAACATTTCTTCGTGTCCTGCCAGCCTTTATAATTCAGAATAACCACTGCGGCTCTCATATCATCTCCTGTTTTAGCCTGATGCAGTCCATTATACATGGTATAGTATATATATGACCAGAATGCTAGTTACGGGAGGTGCGGGATTCATTGGCTCGAATTTTGTACATTATACCGTCAAACACAAGCCAGAATACGACATCACTGTTATCGACAAGCTCACCTATGCGGGTAATCGCGCCAACTTGGAGCCGGTATCTAGCCAAATTAATTTTGTCGAAGGCGACATTTGTAATGCTGAGTTGATGGATAAATTAGTCGCTGAAAACGACATCGTGGTGCATTTCGCCGCCGAAAGCCACAACGACAATTCTCTGCGCAATCCGTGGCCGTTTGTCGAGACCAACGTGGTCGGTACCTACACCATTCTTGAGGCTGTCCGCAAGCACAGCAAGCGCCTCCATCACATCTCGACCGACGAAGTATTTGGTGACTTAGAGCTCGACGATCCAAACCGTTTTACCGAAGACACGCCGTACAATCCATCCAGCCCCTACTCCAGCACCAAAGCTTCTAGCGACATGCTAGTACGCGCCTGGATTCGCAGCTTCGGTATCAAAGCGACAATTTCCAATTGTTCAAACAATTACGGACCCTACCAACACATCGAAAAGTTTATTCCACGCCAAATCACTAACATTTTGAGCGATATCAAGCCAAAACTATACGGTACCGGCGAACAGGTCCGCGATTGGATTCACGTTGATGATCACAACTCGGCCGTTCACCTCATCTTGGAAAAGGGTGAGCTGGGCGAGACTTACATCATCGGCGCCGACAACGATCATGTTAATAACAAGATGGTGATTGAACTCATTTGCGAGCTGATGGGCAAAGGTAAAGATTGGTACGAGCATGTCAATGACCGCCCTGGCCACGACATGCGCTACGCCATGGATTCCAGTAAACTGCGCCGCGAACTCGGTTGGCAGCCACAGTACACTGATAACCAAACAGGTATGCGCGATGGCCTGTTGCAAACCATCGAATGGTACCGCGAACACGAAGATTGGTGGAAAGCCCAAAAAGAAGCAGTCGAAGCAGCCTACGCAAAACAGGGACAATAACCATGACTGATACGCCGTCAAAAACGAAAGTCAGCAGTAAAATCGTCTATCAAAATCCCTGGATCACCATACACGAAGACCAAACTGTTAGTCAAGACGGAAACACTGGGGTTTATGGTTACATGGAGTCGCGAGACTCGTGCATGGTTGTAGTGTTAGACGACCAAGAGCGCCTGTATTTAGTGCGCGGCTTTCGCTATCCCTCACAGAGCTTTGGCTGGGAACTGCCTGGCGGTGGGGGTGACAATGAAGATCTACTAGAAGCCTCAAAGCGCGAACTCGAGGAAGAAACCGGCATCATCGCTCAGTCCTGGCAAAAACTAGGTGAAGCATACGTCTGTAATGGCCTAATGACGGAGAAAATGGCTGTTTGCCTAGCTCGAGAACTAAGCTTCACCGGCCAACGTGAACAAAGCGATGAGCTCTTTAGTGATATGCGGTTTTTCACGCTTGATGAGATTGATGATTTGATTCGAGATGGCGAAATTAATGATTGCCAAACTCTGGCAGGACTACATTATTATCAACTATGGCGAAAGGACAATCCATGAGCTTTGATCCAAACGACTACAACGAACTAACCGTCACCGAATCGCCGATTCCTGGGCTGTTTGTAGTCAAACTACCAGTTCATGGCGATAACCGTGGCTGGTTCAAAGAAAATTACCAAAAAGAAAAAATGGAAGCACTGGGACTGCCGTCATTCACCATCGTGCAAAACAATATCAGCTTCAACGACAAAGCCGGCGCTACCCGTGGCCTCCATGCTGAGCCGTGGAATAAATTTATCTCCACTGCTAATGGCCGAGTATTCGGCGCGTGGTGCGATTTGCGCAAAGGTGACAGCTTTGGCACGGTTTTCACACACGAAATCAACCCTGGCACGGCAATTTTCGTACCCAAAGGCGTTGCTAACGGCTATCAAGCGCTTGATGATAATATCGCCTACACGTACCTGGTTGACGCACACTGGTCTCCAGACGCAAAATACACTTTTGTCAACCTGTTTGATCCAGAGCTTGGTATCGACTGGCCGATCAGCCAAGACCAAGCGATTATTTCCGAAAAAGACGCCGCCCATCCGCCGCTTGCAAACGTAATTCCGATGGAGGTTTAATGGACGACAAGACAGTAGTTATCACTGGTGCTAATGGTCAACTAGGGCGGGCACTCCGCATTATTTTCCCGAACGCCATAGCCTTAACTCGTCAAGAATTAGATATTACCGACGAGGCTGCTGTCAAATCATTCAAATGGCAACCCAATTCGGTTATTATCAATGCCGCGGCCTGGACTGATGTTGACGCTGCTGAAAATCCTGAGAACTTTCAGCAAGTCGACCTGGCTAATCACCGCGCTGTACGATATCTAGCAGAAGCTGCAACAACCCACGGGTTGACATTAGTGCATATCTCCTCGGAATATGTTTTTGATGGATCTCGGCCAATCCACAACGAAGATGAACCTTTTTCACCGCTCAACGTTTATGGTAAGACTAAAGCCGATGGCGATCTAGCGGCCGCTACCACGACCAAACATTACATTATTCGCACATCCTGGGTAATCGGTGACGGCAGGAATTTTGTCAGTATCATGCAAGATTTAGCGGCACGCGGTATTAAACCTTCGGTTGTTAACGACCAGATTGGTCGCCTAACCTTCACCGATACTTTGGCTCATGGTATTAAACATTTATTAGAAACGAACGCACCGTACGGCACGTATAATCTGACTAATGAAGGTCAATCAGCCAGCTGGGCAGATATTGCCAAAATTGTCTTTGAAAAATCAGGTAAATCATCTTCAGACATACAGCCAGTCTCTACTGCTGAATATTTCGCCAACAAACCAAGCGCCGCTCAGCGACCACAACAAAGTACCTTGAATTTAGCGAAAATTGAAAGAACCAGATTCATACCAGAAAACTGGCATGACAAGTTAAACAACCTAATTAGTTAAATTTAGTTATTATTTTTAAGCTTGTCGTTAATTTCTTTATTACTTATACTATCCTTACCCCAGTAGGCATTGTCCGCTAATTCACCAACTTTGGCTGGATTCCTAGTTCCCATTTGATTTGACAACCAGTTACTTCCAAGCCCAAATGATCGCTCTTCACGTTCCATCGATTTTTGTAGCGTTTCCTTATCCAGATCTGTCCTACTCTCAACAAATACCAGCTTAAAATTGTCTGGCATCAGATAATCAGCCAACCACATCACCCGTGGCATATGTGCAATATCAGCTACAATAACTGCTGTCATTTCAGTGTCAGCCAGCAGTTCCATCTTCTGCTCGGTACTCATAATACCAACCTCATCGGCATTGTAGCCATTTTTGATCAGTTTATCAGACAAAATCATCGGGATACTGTTCGTAAAGTTCGTAACCGTATCAACCGAGTCGGGTTCCTCATCTGTGAACTCATCCAGTTTTCCAACTACTTCATTAATTTCTTTTTCACTCTTACCTTCACTTCGTAACTTTTCAGCAACATTCTGCAACATCTGCTCTTTCATCAGTGTTGAAGTACTAATGCGCGGATAATTCTTATATTCATCCAATAGTGCATCAGTCAACTCAGATGAGCTGGCAGTGTCTGGATTAATATTACGAGCCTCGTATATTCGCCGAAGTGCCCGCGTACAAACCTGCATATCTTGCATTGTTGGATCAGTGTCAACTTCATGTATTAAATCATTCAGGTCAACTTGTTTTTCCTCTACTAATTTCCGTATTTTGGCATCAGATGTATGAATCACTTCTTCATAGTTAAGCCCTGCGGTCTCAGCTAAAATTGGCATCGCCGTTGCCATAGCAATCGTCTTATTATTCATCCTACCAGTGTGAACAACTTGCACATTAGTATTACCGGATTCAATCGCCCGCACATACAGATCGCTCACCATATCGGTATTTGCCACCGACTCTGGTGGTAGTTTGACATTCCTGTCAGGATGGCCAATCTCCGCCTCAACAACCTCTTCACCACGCGCAATGTTGATGATGACGTCAGTCTCAGAAAGCACTTTAGTAACCTTTTGATCACCACTATCAGTAAAGAGAATGTCTGGACAATCCTGTTGTAAACCTTCATCAACACCATGATACGGTACATAGATAATTGAACGGTTTCTTGGTTCCTTTTCAGGATGATCCGGGTCTTGATACAACTTCTCAGCTACCTTAGTAAGATAGCTCTCCCGATACTGCTCAAAGGATTCATGGCTACTGGATGTTCTTTCTATGCTCATAATTAACCGCATTATAGCTGATTTTTGTATTTTTGTCAATTAGCTAATCTATTTGTTATACTTATTATTAGAAAGTAGGAGGTTTATGAAAGGAATAATTTTAGCAGGTGGATCTGGAACGCGCCTTTGGCCAATTACCCAAGCGATTAGCAAGCAATTAATGCCAATTTATGATAAGCCGATGATTTATTATCCGCTTACCACACTCATGCAGGCAGGAATTCGCGACATTTTGATAATTACAACACCAGACGACCAAGCTGGCTTTCAGCGACTCCTTGGCGATGGCTCACAATGGGGTATTACCCTCGAATATGCCGTTCAGCCCAATCCAGATGGCCTCGCACAAGCTTTCATTATCGGTGAAGAATTCATCGGTAACGACAAGGTGGCGTTAGTCCTAGGGGATAATATCTTCCACGGCGAGCGCCTGGATGAGTCTCTACAGGAGTGTACCAATCCTGACGGCGGTACGGTTTTTGCTTACAAAGTGTCTGACCCAGAACGATACGGTGTGGTCGAGTTTGATGAGCAAAATCAAGCTATTTCCATCGAAGAAAAGCCAGCCGAGCCAAAGTCAAACTTTGCTGTTGTTGGTTTGTATTTCTACGATAATGATGTAGTCGAAATCGCCAAAAATGTTGAGCCGTCTGACCGCGGTGAATTAGAAATTACCTCCATCAATGCTGAATATCTCCGCCGCGGCAAATTGCAAGTCCAGACCCTAGACAACGGTGATGTTTGGCTAGACACTGGGACGATTGACAGCCTGACCGATGCCTCTGACTTTGTTCGCGTCATCCAAAAACGGACTGGTCGCATCATTGGTAGTCCGGAAAAAACTGCCTTTAAAAATGGCTGGATCAACCGAGAACAGCTTGACACACTCGCTGAACCACTGAAAAAATCTGGATATAGTAACTATTTCACAAGGTTGTTATAATATAGCTAGCATGAAACGAGTTTGTGTTATCATACCTGCCTACAACGAGGGCGCGGTTATTCAGGACGTTATCAAGAAATCCAAGAAGGTTTTTTCAAAGGCACACAAGTCCTACGCTATTGATATTGTGCTTGTCAATGATGGATCAAAAGACGACACACTTAAGCAAGCACAAAAAGGTGGTGCGATCGTCATTGATCACATCTTAAACTCTGGTGCTGGCGGCGCTACCCTGACTGGGCTTGCCTACGCACGACAATACGGCTACGATATCGCTGCCACCATGGATGCTGATGGGCAACACGACCCAGAGGATGTTCTAGTGGGAATCAGGCAGAGCGACACCTCTGATACCGACTTACTTATTGGCAGCCGACTCATCAACAGTGAGGGTATGTCTAGGACTAAGGTTTTAGGAAATAAAGGTCTCAGCTTCATCACCTATGCTCTGTTTGGTATCAATGTCACTGATTCACAGTCCGGTCTACGAGTTTACTCGCGAAAGGCAATTGACAACCTTGACTGGAAATCAACTGGCTATGAATTTTGCTCAGAAATGATTTGGCGTGCTAAACAAGCAGGTATGATTATTTCCGAATACCCGATTAAAGCAATCTATACTGACTACTCTCGTGCCAAAGGTCAAAACAACTGGAACGCTATTAACATCGTCAAACGACTATTCAAGCAACGACTAACGGAGCTATTCGAATGAGATATCTTATCCTCGTACTACTCAATGTGCCGATTATCCTGACGGCGCTGATTAATATCATCACTCAATACAAACTACGCAAGGTCAGCACGGCACGCTTTCGCCATCAGCTCATTATCTGGTTGGTTATCATGGTTGTTTTAGTGGGATCGTTCCCGATGTATAACATCTCTCTTGGACATCCGCCGCTGGATTCATCAGAACTCAGCCTATTTGATATCCTGCAAACTACCGCTATCATCCTCCTGTTCTACATCGCTAACACGCAGCGCCAACGTATCGACCAAAATGAGCGTAGACTGCGCGATTTACATCAAGAATTATCGATCAGATTGTCTAAAAAATAGGTGTATTATCTAGTCTGTAATCATTCTTATCTTTGAGTCATCACCCCAAACTGCCGGCGAATCATACGGCCTGTCCGGAAACGCTCCATACTGCAATTTGATATGATAGTGATTGTCTTGTATGTATTGTTCAACCCGCTCAGCTAGACTAACTGGTTTACCAGAACAAATATTGATTATTCCTGTTACCTTATCTTGAGTGATAGTCGCTAACACTTGATCCGAAAATTCATCAATATGCAAAAAATCATATTTATTTTTGCCTGTCGTGAAAGGAAATTCGGTTTTACCATCAGCAGCAGCTTGTGCGATTTTGGAAAATATCGAGTGGCCGCCAATATCATCGCCATAGATATAAAAACCACGCAGCCAATATAAGGTAATGTCGCTATCTTTTGCGAGCAGCATCATACTTTGCCGCAAGGCATTTTTGGCAACGCCGTATTGAGACAGCGGATCGCACGGTGTCTGCTCATTGATTGCGCCTTCCCAGTACCCAACCTCATGCATACTACCCATCACCGCCACATTCTTGCCACCATCATGTATATATGCCCGTAAGAACTCGTAGTGATGAGAGAGATTTTTCATATGTTCTGATGAATTATGCTGAAAGCCATCTCGCCAGGCTAAATGCAGTAAAACATCAGGTTTTTGTAACGCTTCAAATATATTGTCGTGTTGAGCAAAAATATCGATATCGCTCGATCTATCAATAGCTATTACCTCATGGCCATTCTTTTTAGCTAGCGCAGCAATGTGACGCCCGATATATCCACTTGCTCCAGTGATGGCAATTTTCACCCGTTACTCCGCTCACTAAGTCGATATACTGATGAGATGATTTTAGCTATTGGTTTAGGCCAAAACTTTGACAAGATCATATACTCTTCTCTGGCACGGGCATTGTCGCCGATCGCTTTGGTGGTAATTGAACCTTCGTGAATACGATGACCCATTAGCGATTTTTTGATATACCCAAAGCCATAGGTATTTTTCGACAATTTTTCCCATGCCCAATAATCAAATGTTGCTATCAAATCAGATTCAAAAACCGGGAGCTTGTAGTGACCTTTTACAAAAGTCACAGCTGGACAGCAAATTGGATCACCAAAAGACAGAAGCAATCTCTTGGTAAATCGACTTTTTTTGGAAATCGCCAGCGGCCAGCAGAGCATGTTTTTAATAACTAAATTTAGAGATTTAGTCACCGCAAAATTTCCTTTGATGTCATACGCCCTAGTAAAGATAATGCAACTATCTTGATGTTTTTCATAGTACGCAACCACCTCTGAAGAATAATTATAGTCATATATCTCATCGTGGTTAGCGACGGTGGTTAGCGTCGTCTTAGAAACTGACAGCCCAAAATCAAAATCACTCGCAGCACCCTTGCCCCTATCCTTCTCTGGTCGAGCAATTACTTTTAAGCCATACTTTTTAGCGATAGTATCAATGAAATCATTTGGTGTTGATGTGGCAATTACAACATCGCTATTATATTGCTGATTCATCACAGATTTAATACAATCTTCCAAAAATGGTGATTCTTTGTAGGCTAAGACGACAAAGGTGTGTTGCGATTTACTGCTCATCATTTCTTCCTCGCAAATTTGCGATTAACCGCCCAGGCGTACAGTTTAACAATTATTGATTGTGGCAATAAGTCATACAGTCGCCAGTTCATATCCTTCTTGGCTACTGGCATCATAGTATTTTTCCACGGCGTCAGGTGTAGATATTTACGCCACAAAATACCAACTGGGTTTTCATTGCCTTGCTGCCACGGCCGACCATTCATGCCAAACTGTGAGTGAATAATCTTCGGTGTGTAGTAACTCTCCATAATCTCATCATAGCTATAAAAGCTTTCGGGTAAGAAACCGTTAGCTTTGATGTATTTTTTAATATCATAGCCATAGAACACAGTCGAGAAATTATACTCCACACCAACCTTCTTGATCTTGCCTTTGAAAAATACATTACATAGGTCTTGGTCAGCCACCTCATAGTGATTATGCCGCAGATGCTCGCGCATCTTAGCATCAATCTCATCTTTCATCCATTTTTTGTGGTTAATGAGCATAATTCCGCAGTTAAAATAGCCGTCGGTTGGTTTCAAGCCGATAACGTCTTTATGTGCATTCACCATGGTAGCGTCATATGACAGCGCCATCACATTATCTTCAAAAACAAGATCCAAAAGACCATCGAGCGCACCGCTGATAACTGTGTGCGGGTTAATGTACAAAATTCGGTCTGTTTTGATGTCAAGCTTAGCAAACGCCAGCATTTTATACCATGTGATATACAGCCCCTTCCACGCCTTGACGCCGATCTCTTTCAGTTCATCAGGGTAGCTTGAGACATCAACAAACGTGATTGTGGCATTTTGGTAGTTATCAACCATTTTATTAAACTTATTGATGCTAGCTTTTTTGAGCTGGTGTCCGAGATAAAAAATATTAATCTCTTTCAAGTGTTTGTTGTTTTCCAAAAGTGACACAATGGAGATTGCACTAACTACGGCATAGTTGTCATCACTCTGGTATATAACGTTTAGAGTTCCTTTATTCATGCCTGCAATTCCTATCCATTAACCGGCAGTTGTTTAATGTAGTCTTTCAACATGTCCGTATAGTCTCTTGGTGTGAAACCCGCTCGACGCAACTTCGACAAATCCATATCACTGTTGAGCGGTCGTGGCGCAAAGCCTGGTTTACTGGCTGCATATTCCTCGGTGGAAATCGGCTGTACACGGTTACGGTCATGTCCGGCATACTCAAAAACATCAGCAGCAATTTCATACCATGACTTGACTGGACCATCATTGGATACATTATACAGTCCGTACGCCACATTATTATCCAAGAAATATTTGGTAGCTCGAGCGATCTCTGACGCAAACGTCAACCGACCAAATTGATCATTAACCACTTTTGGATTGATGCGCATATCCGCCAAGTTTTTCATGGTTTTTGGCATATTGTGGCCGTCACCAACAACCCAAGATACTCGCATGATGTAATGTTTTGGCACCAAACTAACCACCAAATCACCTGCCGCCTTACTTTCTCCATAGACCAAAAGAGGCGCAACTACTTCATCATCTTGATGGTTTTTCTCTCGACCATCCCAAACATAATCTGACGAATAGTGGACAAGGGTTTTGTTTTGCTCAATCGCAATTTTGGCGAGGTTGCGTGGACCATAAGCATTAGCTAGCCACGTCTTAGCGCGTAGTTCGTCTGTCTCAGAACCATCGGCATTAACCAAAGCTGCTGCATTGATGATAACGTCGTATTTTGACCAGTCAAACGCCTTTACTTGTTCCTCATCGGCTATATCCAACTCTTCTCGTGATAATGCTTTAGCGTCTGGAAACATGGCACACAACGCCTTACCTAGTTGTCCGCCTGCTCCTAAAATTACGTATTTCTTACTCATAACTCCCCTTTATCTTTGTCAGTTATTATAGCATCTTTTAACGACCGCTTGTAGATGACTAACAAAAGTGCTAGTTGCAAAAAGCTGATCAGCATAAAAACTAGCACACTGCCTAACATCGCCAATCGCTCAATCAAACACATAGACACTGCTACCGCCAAAATATCCGTGAGTAGCAATGTATAAAACTGTCCCTTAAACCGACGCATGATGATCAGCAAGTTAACATAAATCGACACGAAAGCATTCACCGCCGCACCAATCACCATAATTGTTAAATCGAGTTGGAAATTGTTAATATTGATGCCAAAAATAGTATTAAGCACCCAAACACCAACCAAATAACTCAGAACAACCGAAAGCACGCCTATGCCAAAAGTTATGTGATTAATTTTACTAACAATTCGTGCAAATTCCTTCAACTTTCCTTTTGCTAATAGTTCAGATAGATTCACCACATTTGGCTGAATGATAAATGATATAAAAAGACCAAGGAGCGTAATCGGCATTGCCATAATACCAAAGTAACCAATCTGGTCAGGGTGCGACTTATCTAAAAAATACCGCGGGATATTGAGTGAAAACATCGTCAAAAACATCACAACAAACACCGCTGAAGTGTGTTTCATGATAGCAACAGCCTGAGCGATATATTCTTTGCATAGTTTTTTACTTACGTTAATAACTTCAACGCGTCGCACCCAAAGTATATCGTAGAGGAATATGATAAGCACATTGACCAACAATATCGCCAATGTACCGTATATGACATTTTTGGTGACAATGTCAACCGCCATGAACGCCGCAAAACCAAGCATCGCTTTCATGGTTAATGACATACCAGCAACATATAATTTATGATGAATTTGTAAAACACCATACAGCGAGTCAGCAATTGATTCTAGGATTTTAAAGGTCACTAAAATCATAATTAAGCCTGTTTTTGTAGCGTTATAGCCGTTCAGCACACAGAATACTACTGCGGAAATCGCCACAATAAGTGATGCGATGAAGCGTACGGCGACGTATCCACCACTCGAAAACTCCCGCTTAACATCAGACACTTGATAGGTCCGACCACCCCATAAAGAAACCGCCCAAAACACCACTGAAAGTGACAACGCAAACGAAAACAGTCCAGAATCGTCAATGCCATTTAGTCGAGTGATGACAATGAGTAATACCGGAGAGATCGCACTCTGTAGCAATGAACCCAGCGAGTTCCAGAGATAATCTTTTTTGATATTTTGCATACAGTCGCCTCACGTTACGGGGTATACATGAAATACCGCTGAAACGTTATCAATAGCGCCATTATCACCAATAACAAAATGATTAGCGATGAAATCATGATGATATTTTTCTTATCTTGAGGTTTTAGCTCAGCTCCTCGACCCAAAAATATCGCCATGAAAATTATGATAAGTGTTGGCAAGAAATAGCGACCCTGGACCCCGTAGATGATGTCAAAGTTATATGGTGTATACGTTAGATAGATAGCTACATTAACTGCAACAAAGTGTACCGCGGCCAAACCTACAGCTAACCAACGCCAAGAGTTCGGGATAGTAAGCTTACTCTTGTCCTTTCCTAACGATACCGTTGCTGTCATTCCTAACACAAAGATATATATATAACCCATCCATAATGGATATAATGTATCGGCCGCACCAAAAGTACCAATTACACCTCGAGCCTCATCATCACCAAATGATGTCATATATGAATTCCACAAAACACGAGGTCCTCGTCTTGGATGTTCTTTGAGATTCTGTAATTGTTTATCTGATTGTATATTTTGAGGCAATGAATCACTTCTGTATTCATATTCTCCTGCATTGTTCGCCATCACTATATTAGCTCCAAGCAGCAATACACTGATAACTGCAGCGGTAATCGACCAACGCCAAAAATGCTTCTTTTTTACCAAAATAATGATCAATGGCAAAAACAGATATAGTAGCGGTTTAGACCAAACGATCGCACCGCACAGCATAGCTAATTTAATCCATTGATTACGCTGGATGTCGGTTGATTGTGTATATAAGCGCAGTACATATGCAAGTAATAACAACAGTAAAGCGTATGATACTCCATCAGTTCCTACCATAGACTGCTGGAATAACATCATTGGCAACAACGCAACAAACGTAAATAAATATTTTTTACCTGGTAATAGTTTAATAGCAAAATAAACTATTACCACTGACGCTAAAGCTAATAGTATTCGTGCAATATAGAGAGAGATAACCGGGCTGAGATTAAAGACGTTAGCCAAAAATACCCCTGGAACAGCTGGTAAATAGGTTAGAAAATTGTATGAAACCATAGGCGGTTGATACCGCTCACTTGGGTTCAACGATTTCTTAACAGCTTGCTTAGTGCGATTAAAATCATATTTTTTAGCTGAAAAACCGCGAATCTCATCATCATAGAACGTTAGTCTCAGCGTCTCACCAATAGATTTTGGCAAACTAGCACCAGTGCTTTTTGGGTTGACTGGTATAACATATCCGTGTGCGATATACTGCACACGAATATAATGCTCTGGCTCATCAGGACCTTGAAATGGAGGGGTGATGATCGCAAAGCCTAATGCACCAATTAACCCAACTATAAGGTAGATTTTATGCGGCTGACTACACAGCAATACTAACTTTTTCTTGACACTATCAAGCTTCTCTCGCACCGTCTTCATATAGCACTAATTATACACTCATGTTCGCTGTTTTGCTATATGAGTTCACCCTTAGCTAGTAGGCTAACTGTGATATAGGAAATCTTAACGATAGGCAGTTTTTCTTTATTCAGCTCAACAAATTTTTGCCAGCTACGAATCGGGTGCAAAGTTCCGTTCCTTAGATGATAGATTGTACCACCTGGATCGCCCACAAACTGCGGCAGTTTTGCTTCTTTGGTCAGCATGGCGCATGTTTTGCTTTGTAGTGGATATGGGTTTTGTGACGGTAGGTGTAATTCATATAATGTACCGCCCATTCCTAAGTAACTGCGGCCCTCGCAACTAACATATGGAGACAAGACTCGGTTGCTGACTTTGTATTTTTCAACCACCCTGTCATCAACTTGGCGGATGGCGCCATTGACACCCAAATCAGCAGCTTGATCAAAGTGTGACAGCGGGATGAGTGTGTCGTATCCATCAGAAACATATACCGTACCATTAGAGGGTGCTTTTACCATTTTACCGGGTGCAAAGACCACGTTGCCTGAAGGAATCTTTCGAATAGTCTCACCAGACAACCAGGCGATGGCTGGTCGCTCAGTCTTAGTGATGGCAAACACATCTTCCATAGCAACTATCGGTCGTTTCTGGCGTGATTCCATGACATATACCGTGCCATTATCTGACGATTTCAGGGTTACAATATCGTCCAGCGCCCCAGTTCCAGGCAACGAGCGGACTGTTTCGTCTGATAGTGACAGCGGACTGACTGGTATATCTTGTGGCTTGGTGACTTTCTTTTTACCTTGATTGGTGATAAGGAAGGTTTCCCCGGCTGGGTTTTTAACATAATCATCGACTGTTTGGCTGGTTTGCGGTAATTTGTTGATGCTTTCTTGTTGCAATACGCCGCCACCGAGCGATTGCAGAGTTTGATCGACATATTCAGAGTGTCTAATGTTGTGTAGTGTTCCGTTGCTAATCAGCTTTTGATGACCAGTATCCCTATTTCTCACGACCGCTGCCTCTCTGACGATTGGCGTGCCATATGGCAGATATTGAATGGCTGATTCGCCCAGCACATTATATCCCTGGTCGTATTGTTGCAAAGCTAATGATTTATCATCCAAGACCTCACGGCGCGTACCATTTTGGATATAGAATCGCTTACCACTAGTTGTCTTATAGCCGTGTCCCATGCGCGGACCATGATAGAATTTATTCACTTGTGCCTCAGTTAGTAACATACTATTGCCACAATCCATACCGTATTGTGCCACCATGGCACAGGTTGTAAACGCCAGCCTAATACCAGAATCATAGAAATACACCGTACCATCAGGTGATCGCATCAATCGGTTTGCCACCTGACCTGTCGGAATTTTATCTAGATACGCTTGAGACACAAAACCAACACCACCCAGAGGAGACAAAGCTGCCAAAATGTCATAGTTTGGCACCGGATATTTAACATTATCCGACACCAGGTAAACTGTTGCGTTATCATGAGACCTCAGCAAGGTACTGTTGACGTGGGTACTACCAAACCACTCCCTAAACATATAGAAGAAGTTGCGGTTGCCATATGCTCCACAGTGTGCCGTGCCAGGATAAGCCGCCAGTGCTGCATCATTTGGTACATATGGTGTATAGATATACAGGCTGGCAGTTGCGTAATTTTCAATATATACATCTCGGTAGCCACAAGCAGGGTTTGGGTTATACAAAATTCTATTGACTCGACCCGGCTGATAATTATAGTTTTGAATTTCGTTGCGATATTTTCGTAATTGCCAGGCGGCTTTATTTACTTGCTTATAAAAGCCAGCTTTCTCATTATCACAGTTTGCAGAATAGCCTGGACCACTGTCAGGACAGCCATAACCCATGGCATATTTGTACTGTGACCGCAGTGGCCAAGAGTCGGCAAACAACGGACCAGCCGATTCTTTTCTTAATGTTACCAGCAATACTTGTGGGTTAATTTGATATCGTTGCGCAGCATCCCAGATGATTTGGCCAGCATTAATGCCGCCAGGAAAGGCACCGCCACCACGATCAAAGGAGGTTTCGCCGTTGTTTGGATTTTCGTGATAATTTTGTAAACAAACATATGGTGGACCATGCCAGCCACGCTGTGCTGCGTACTGGGCTTTGGTATTGCCGTGACCAGAAGGCCCGGTACCCCAGGTGTCACACGCTGGTGTGTGTTGCTCGATAAATCGTTGCACTGCCGCCGCAGAACCCATAGCTCGTGAATCATAAAAGATTTCATCATCAATAATCCTCCCAGGATTAAAGCCTGAAGCTCCAGCCCCTTGAGAGAGAATGACCGCAAAGGTTAAGCTTAGTAACAATCCTACTATCTTCTTCATTTACTCAACCACCACCGTCATACCGTCAGCTACACCGTGAGACCTGCCTGAATTATACTCGATTGACACTGTCCACTTACCAGCAGCTCCTAACTCATCTCTACTCACCCGCATCGTTTGACATGAGGTTGAGCTTGGACCAGGAATTACTCCGGCCGTCTTTTTGACGACTCGATTGCCCAGTGTAAATACATAGGTACACGTACCATCCTGCTCGACAGCGTTCGTTACAAATCCGCTAGCGGTGATAGTATGCTTATCAACTGACTGCTCAACACTAGTCATCAGCACGTAGACTGATTGTTTTTTTGTTTGAGGGTCGGTCTTTGGCTGCGGTGTCACATCAGTGTTTGGTCGAGCTGATTTATTATCTGGATTATCCTCGACATTTTTAGTGTCTTTTTTCTCAGTTTTGGTTTTGTTTGGATTTACTCCACGACCCTGATCGTCAACCGTAAAAGCCTTGTCCTGATCTGAAAATGGCAACCATTTATTATAATAAGCTGCCGCCACATACGAGCCAGCAACAACAATTGCCGCCAGTAGTGATATACTGATAATTTTCTTGCGTGATAGTTTAGAAAGTTTTTTCTGTTTCATAGTTATTACCCTAGGATAATGATACAGTAAAAAATCAATTTTTTCAAATTAACCGCTAGCTTTTTGATTTTGCTTCAACGTGTTCCAACGAATATTTATCAATCGCCGTGTGGTCGTCTAATTTTGTCAACACTGCCCGGCGTACACCACGCCATTTTTCTATATTGTAAAAAATATTCAACACCAAGTAGAATAGCTTTCTTTTCCGTGAATATTGCTTATCGCGCAAAGTAAACAGCGTGTCGCGAATCCACCCGATGATGACCATTTTAGTTATCTGAGAAATAGTCGGTAGCGGCACGTCAATACCAACGCGGCGCAGTCCCATTGTCTCATCAAACATTCGCATTTTGTATTCACGCAGCTTGAATTCATTAGAATGCAACACATTACCTCTGGAGGCATAGGCTTTCATATAGCCCGCGTTAATGACATCGCGGCCAAACAATTGATCTTCGGCATACGGAACATCTTGGTATGGCAATTCACCAGTCAAATAACTGCGACGAGCAGCTGAGTTAACATCAGAGTAAAACGCCACTTTGTCATAGGTTTCTTGTTTTTTAATAAAAGAATCTTTGTAGAACAATGTTGTTCCAAAATCAGGACCAAAGCCATTGAACACACCCATGATTTCGCGCTTCAACAACGGAAAAGTAGTTGGTCTTGGGTCTTGTTTTCCCATAACCCCAATGATACGGTCTGACAGTTCAAACGGCTTTGTCATCTCGTACAACCAGTATTTGTGAGCGGGCGTAGCATCTTGTGACAGATAGACAACAATATCACCCTTTGCATCGTGAGCGGCAGCTGCTCGCGTCTTACCGTGACCATATTCCTCTTTTGTGATGGTTTTATACCGCAGGTTTGCGTGTTTTTTAGCATATTTCTTAATGATTTTTGGTGTCTTATCTGTTGAGCTTGTGTCATAGATCAACACTTCATAGGATTTATCAATTTTTTGTTTGAACACCATTTTTAGCAGATCATCCAAATAGTCCTCACCAAAATACGTTGGGATAAAAACAGTGATATCGACTTTTTTCGTGTTGTTAGCCACCTATCACCTCACGAATCAGAATGCGCTCAACCTTCTTGTATGATTCGTCCCATGACAAATCTTTGACGCTTTCTGAAGCTTTTTTAGCATAGGTGTTGATATTTTTAATCTCAACAACCTTACACAACTCATTAGCCAGTTCAATCGGTGAGGCCGCGGCGTAGTGGATGTACTTATTTTCACCCAAGACCAAGCTGTTGTTTTCACCTTCGTTCATCACTGGGATACAGCCAGCCGCCAACAACTCGAGTGGCAGGAGCGATACATTAGTAAGTGACAACACTAAGCACGCTTCAGACTCTTTGTACAGATCGGCCACGTCTTGGTGAGACAAGATACCGCGGTTGACATATGGAAATGGTATTTGATAATTCGACACATCCCAACCAAAGAACTCAATAGTGTATTCTGGATGTTTTTTGTGGAATTTATCTAGTGCAATCACGCCCAACTCAAAAGCGCGGCGCTCAGTCACTGGGCGGGCATAGAAACAAATCTTCTTTTGTTTATCAGCTTTATCTGCCAAACGGTAGATGTTCATATCAGCACCAAAATCGAAATAATCCGCCTTCATGCCATATTCGCTCACTTTTTTAGTCAGCCAACGACCAGCTGTGATGCCATAAAAATTCATTTTATAGGTGTTTTCAGCCAACACCGCCTTTGAACCTAGTCCATAAAAGTACGGCTCAAAATCTTGCACGAAATAAAACTTGTGTGCCTTAGTGTTGATGTTAAATACCGGGTAGGCCGTCTCCCATCCGGTAGCGATCAACGCGTCAGATTCAGTGTATTGCGACACTTTTTTCACATTAACGTCAAAATTGAAACTTTCTGACAAAATCGCCTTGGCTTCGGCTGGTGATTGCGGGTGGATTCCTTCATAGATGTAAAAAGTTACGTCGTGACCCTGCTCTTGTAAGAATCGAGCAAAGCGGGTGATGGTGTTTTGTCCACCACTTCCTTTTGAGATAGGAGACAATACCCAGCCAATTTTCAAAGACTTCTTTTTTGACTTTTTCTTTGGTGTTTTGTACGGGTGATTGATGTAGTCCGCGTTCATGATATCTTCAATTGAAGCCATCACCTCAATTGGTTGCTTGATCACTGGTGTAGTCTTCTTTGACAGATATACTTGAGTTTTTCTGACAGCCTGACCTAACCCATTTTGTCTGGTGTAGGTGTAGAATTTATACAGTTTACTCATGACGTTTTCTCCTTCTTACTTTTCACACTCATCCATGAACCACGCTTTTTCAACAAACCACCCCTCGGCTTATTTTCTCTCACATAAAACTGGCTGATACCCTCTTCTGTTGTGTAGGCAATTGGCTCATACGAGTCCTTTTTCTTATCATAAGCAAACAGGGTAGCCGTAATTTCAAAATCACGGTTGTTAAACAGATCCAATGGCAGAGTATACTTATAAATATGCGTGCCCTTTTTACTGGAAGTTATTTCCACATTATTATCATCGATAAAGAATCCGTCATCAATCACAGAAGTGATGCGATTTGAAGCTTCGTCCAAAATTGAAATACCAAATGACACTCGCCTATCTTCTGGAACAAAATATTTTACTTCAACTTCCAACGTGTCTTTCGGTGTTAACACCTTGTTTTCTACCCTTGTTTGGATATACGCAGTGTTTTTCTTTGATTTCTTATCAGCTTTTGCCGTTAACTCTATATTTTCAATAGAATACAGGTTAGCAACTTCATTTGGATCGCCTGAAGCGACGATTTTACCAGATTCTAACATAATTGCTTTATTGCAAAACCGTCGTACTGACGCCATGTCGTGAGTGACCAAGATAACAGTCTTTTTCTGTTTTTTGATCTGCTTGAAATATTCAAAACATTTACGCTGAAAGGCTTCGTCACCGACGGCTAATACCTCGTCCAAGACGAGGATATCGGTATTAGCACGGATGGCGATTGAAAACGCCAAACGCACCTGCATACCACTGGAATAGTTCTTCAGTTTTTGATCCATGAACTGTTCTAGTTCGGCAAAATCAACGATCTCATCGTACATATCTTCGACTTCATCGTGCGAAAAGCCAAGCAATGCTCCGTTCAAGTAGACATTTTCCCGACCAGTCAATTCTGGGTTAAAACCAACACCAAGTTCAATGAACGGAATCAATTTACCATTAACAATCACCTCTCCAGAGTCCGGCGAATAAATATCAGAAATCAGCTTTAACAATGTAGATTTTCCACAACCGTTTCGTCCAACGATGCCAAAAAAGTCACCTTTTTCCACCGTAAACGAGATATCTTTTAGAACTTCTTGTTTTTTATAACCCTTGACACCCTTCGTCCAGTTCAAAAATGCCTGCTTGATACCGTTTGCCTGCTCGGTTGGTAAATTAAAGCTCTTGTATAGATTCTTTACTTCTAGCGCATATTTACTCATTACATATTCTCCGCAAAGGTTTTGCTGCTTTTTCTGAAATACATAATACCAATAATGACAACAGCCACCGTTAGTACAACAGGTATTAGACTAATCCAGATGTTATTTATTGTACTCCAAGTGGTTGGTGTTGTCTGTGGAGCAATCAGGCTGTATCGGACATCTTGAATACTTTGTGCAATAGGATTGAGCATCATAACTTTTGCGACTTCTGGGTGAAAATTAGACACCAGGCTAAGTGGATAAATGATTGGGATACTGTAAAAACATATCTGTAAAATCACATCCCAGATATGGCTAATATCACGGAATTTTACGTATAGTGTTGATAATATTAGTGATACACCAAGTGCCAAGATAAACAACTGAATAATGCTCAATGGCGCCAAAAGAGCTCTCCAAGTAAAGCCTACTCCAGAGATAAGTCCAAAGATTAGCACCACAATCAAGTTGATCGACAGACTGATGAGCGCGCTGGACATTGACGAGATGATGATAATGTATTTTGGAAAATTAATTTTACGCAGTAAGTCACCCCTACTAACGATGGCGTTCATACCGACTGAGGTAGCTTCGGTAAAAAATCCCCAAAGAGCAATACCTAAGAGTAAGACAATTGGATAGGTTTTTGTGCCGTCGGTAAACTTCAAAAATTTCACAAACACCAAATACATCACCAAAAACAGTAACAGTGGCTTCAGTACTGACCATAAGATTCCTAAAAATGAACCTTGATAGCGCAATTTAAAATCAGTTTTTACTAATTCGAGTAAAATTACTCTGTTTCGTTTATTAAACAACTCCTGCATATACCAAGTCCGATTATACCGCTTTTTAATCTTTTAGGCTAATCACAAGTCGTCGATCGCGACCTTCGCCCTCTGAGTGAGTTTCTATATCATCGAAATCATGTGCGGTGTGGTGTACCGTCCAGCGGTCAGCCGCGTTAAGATCCAACCTCTTAGGCTCGCCAGTGTCTCGGACTTCCTGAAACCAAGCGCGAGCTTTCTCAGCAAGTTTTTCAGCGTGCTGCTGCTTGTAGTTAGCAATATCTAGATTAACTCTCTCCACTGCGGCATTGCTGTTGCGAAGCAGTGCTGAGAGTAAGTGTTGGATACTGCGCAACGTCTCAGCGCCGCGACCAATCAGTAGGCTATTGTATTGCGTTGATGGAATTTTTACGATCAAAATATCGTCTTCGATAGACACTTCAGCCGTTATATTTAGGTCGAAAAAGGCCATCAAATCCTCAACATATTTCTTGATGTAATCGATTGTTTGCTGCTGATCCATGATTATTCCTCCTTATTCCTTGGCCTTGATCCGGGTGATTTTTGCCTCAGTTGCTGTCGCTGCACGCCTACTTGCTTGAGATTTTTTGGAGTTTTTCTTTGACTTGTTCGGTGTTTTAGAAATAGTCTCCATCTCGTCACTATCGCCTTTTAGGATGATGGCATTTTGCGCATATGCTGCAACGTTTGAGACGGTCAGATACAGTGCCAGGGCGCCCGGCAGGTTGATAATCACGAAGAACATAAAGATTGGCATAAATTTCATCATCTTGCGCATCACGATAGCATTGATCTCTGACTGATCCGCCTCTTTGCCTTCAGCAGCTTCTTGCATGATATCGCGCAGTCGCTTCTTACTGTCACTGGCGGGAGAAATTTGCTTAGTGGTTAGGAACTGCATCACCGCCGCCAATACAGCCAAAATTAGTAAACTCCATGTAACACCACTATTGCTGACTGCGTGCTGTGTGAGGTCAACCATCCCCAAAAAGTTCTGATTGAGTTGATCTGGATGAGCTACTAAATTGGATACTACTGGTAATTGTTCGATAAAATCATATGCGTATTTAGCAAGGTCGCCGGTATGAACCCGGCTAGACACAAAGATTTGCACCACTCGGTAAATACCGATCAACACTGGCAGCTGAATCAAAAGCACGCCAATTGAACCAAACATGCTAATGTTGTGCTCTTTGTATAATTCCATCATCGCAAGCGCTCGTGCCTGGCGATCATTCTTGTATTTGGCGTTAATCTTCGCCAGTTGCGGCTGCATTTTGCGCATCGCCTTTGTCTGGTGTAGCTGCTTTTTAACCATTGGCCACAGCAGAAGACGGATGATGATAGTAAAGAGGATAATACTGACACCAAAGTCTGGAATTAAGCCGTAAATGGCCATTAAAATATTAAAAATTGGCTGTACAATCAGAACATCAAAAAAACTCATGCCTCACATTATATCAAAAAATGTGTCATTTATACAGATTAGCCTGAGAGAATAGTCGTTTAACTTCGTTTTGAATACTCTTATATTCCATGTGTAAAAAATCAGCCGTAACAATGATCAGCGCTATATCATGATTATCTTTAAGCATCGGCAACTCAGCTCGAATCACCTCGTACACCCGTCGACGTACCCTATTACGGCGAACGGCTGATTTGAGGACTTTTTTACTGATCACCACAGCAAATCGACTGTGTTTCCGGCGCGGATTGGCAATGTATTTTACCGTCATCAAACGAGACCGTACAGCATCACCATTTTGGTACAAATACCGTAAACTGCCGTGACCGTGAAATCTGTGACGATGCGTTAACATTCTCTTAGTATACCAAATACCACTCCGATATACATCAGGAGTGGTATCAGATCATCGAGCGCACTAAGTATTATTTACAGTGCAATCCGTGCACGACCTTTTAGGCGGCGTCGCTTCAAAACAGCGCGACCAGCCTTTGTAGAAACACGTGCTCGAAAACCGTGCGTACGGGCACGATGACGTTTGTGTGGTTGAAATGTTCGCTTTGGCATACTGGGTGATAGTTTAGCGTTTTTTTGGTTTTTTTGCAAGTATCAATTGTAGTTTTCCACTGCTCGGTCTATTTTATCCACAATTATAACAGAGGTGGTATACGCCTGTGGAAAAGCTTACCTCTATTTTCAGTTTCTATTCCATGAGATGTCTATGCTTGTGGAAAACTCCGTCTTTTTGCTATAGTACAGAGTAGATTATGTGTGAGGGGTTATAACATGAAAGAACAAGCAATCTGGCAGGGAGTGTTGGGTCAATTAGAATTGACCATTCCGTCTTCTTCGTTTTCTGCATGGTTCACAAAAACAAAATTAGAACTGGTTTCTGACAAAGAAGCGGTTATCATCGTGCCAAATATTTTCGTAGAGGCACAGCTAGAGAAAAAATTTCATACCGATATTCAAGCGGCTTTAAAATCAAATGGTTTTGAAGGTGTGGTGCGATATCGGATCGGTTCTGGTTCACGAAAAAAGACCATCAACCGGGATCAGCCAGAAGAGACTACTCGCCCAAAGGAACGTCGCATCATCGCCCTAACTCAAAAGAACAATAGTAATCTCAATCCGCGCTATACCTTTGACAATTTTATCGTTGGATCGAGCAACGACCTGGCTTACGCTGCGTGTCAAGCGGTCGCGTCGCACCCAGGTCTCAAATACAATCCACTGTATTTATATAGCGGCTCGGGTCTTGGTAAAACCCACCTCATGCAAGCTGTTGGTAATGAGATCATCAAACAGCAGCCGTCAGCTCGAGTGCTATACACAACAACCGAGGCTTTTGTGAATGAATTCCTTGACTATATCCGTTTCAAGAAAAAAGGTTTTTCTGATAAATATCGCAATGTTGATGTGCTGATCGTTGATGATATGCAGTTTATCGCCGGTAAAGAAAAAACTCAGGATGAATTTTTTCATACGTTTAACGACCTGCATCAAAACAATAAACAAATTATCATCAGCTCTGATAAACCACCGAAGAGCATCCCTACCCTCACCGACCGACTGCGCAGCCGTTTTGAATGGGGTATGGCGATTGATATTCAAATGCCTGACTATGAAACGCGGTGCGCCATTGTCAAAGCAAAAGCTGGTCTCAGTGGCACTGAGTTAGAATCAGGTGTTGTTGAATATCTGGCAGCTAATTTTAAAACCAATATCCGAGAGTTAGAGGGCGCACTTAACCGTCTGTTGGCCTACGCTGATATGCAGGGTTTTGTGCCAGATGTGGCGGCGGCCGAAAGTGTCTTGGGCGACATGAAACGCGTTCGCCCACAACATATTACCGCTAAGCAGATTATCGATCGGACGGCGCGCTATTTTAATCTCGATCCAAAAGACATGTGTTCAGCTAGGCGCGACAAATTTATCGTCCAGCCACGACAAATTGCCATGTATCTGTTGCGTAGCGAATTGAAAATGAGTTTTCCAAAAATTGCTCAAGAACTTGGTCGTAAAGACCACACCACAGCCATGCACTCTGTCGAAAAAATCACCAAAGAAAGTTTAACCAACCAACTGGTGCGTGAACAAATTAATGACGTCAAGGATAAACTCTATGTGCAAAATTAGTGGAAAACCTGTGCAAGACCTATGGAATTCTGTCCGCAGCCTGCGACTAACCTTGTGGCAAAATTTAGTAGACTCTGCACAGCTGTGGGTTACCACCGCTTTATCCACCGCTATATACCGCACCCATCCACACCGTTATCCACAGCTATTTTTGCCTAGCCACCTCTGTTTGAATAATTGTTTTACTCAGTTTCCACAGCACCTATTATTACTAACACCAGATAAAAAATAAGAAAGGTTATATAATAGTAACTATGAAGCTTTCAGTCACACAAGAAAATTTTGCAAAAGCGCTTAGTAATATTGGGAGAGTGGCTTCTGGTCGCGTTGAACTTCCCATCTTGAACAATATTTTACTTCGTACGGATGGAGGAAGATTATTGATTGCTGCTACTAATTTGGAAATTGCTTCCACTCAGTACATTGGTGCTAAAATACAATCGCCAGGTTCAATCACCATTCCTGCCCGGCTGATCTCAGAATTTATCTCAACCCTGCCGAGCGGCACCATCGACCTGGAGACTAAAGATGACCACTTACACATCACTTCTGGTAAATTCAAATCAGTCATTAACGGGGTTATTGCTGATGAGTTTCCGGAGCTGCCGACCATCAACGAAGACACGGCAGTGCGCTACGAAATTGCTACTGATGATCTAAAAAAAGCAGTGTCACAAACCATTTTGGCGGCCAGCTCTGATATGGCCCGAGCAGTGCTGACTGGAGTGTATTGGCATACTTTTGAAGACGAGTTATATTTGGCGGCAACCGATGGCTACCGACTGGCTGAGCGAAAACTGATGAAAGCGGACGGCGAAGTTTCAGCCATCATCCCGACGTCTGCCTTGCAAGAAGTGATTCGTAGTTTGAGCGACACCACAGAAGCCATTGTGATATTGTTTGGCGACGACCAAGTTTGTTTCCAGACGCCAGAATTGGAGATTATTAGCCGGTTAATCGATGGAAAATTCCCAGATTATCGCCAGTTGATTCCTCAGCAGTCACAGACGGAAATCATCGTCTCACGCGCCGACCTCAGCCGCATCACCAAAGTTGCTAGTTTGTTTGCTCGAGATTCAGGCGGCGGCGTTACTATCAATGCTTCAGCTGAAAATAACGTCATCTCCATCCACTCCATTGCCTCAGAACTTGGTGAAAATACTTCAGAAGCTACCGCTAAGATTTCCGCTGATGGTCAGATTACGCTCAATTCTCGGTACTTGACTGAGGCGTTAAACGTCACCGACGGAGATGAAGTGTCGTTTGCTTTCAGTGGTAAACTCTCCCCTTGTATCATCCAGTCTACGGCAAAAAAACGTGATTATATCCACATCATTATGCCACTAAAAAGTTAGGTTAATAATCACGGAACTTATAACACCATGATGGTCGTCCGTCACCACATGGTACAGCGGCTCGACTATCTTTTTCTTTCTTGGTCGGTATGATGTAATTATTTACCTTCATGTCGTAGTTATCTGGCGTCGCGCCAAGTTTAGCTAATTTCTCTAATATTTGACTCAGGAGAGCCTCGCCATTACGCCCGGCCATAGTGATACAGATGCCAATTTTATGCGATTTCTTGATATCCGTGCGATACGGCTGGCAAGAAAATACTCGATAGTCTCTGTCCTCAAATGGTAAGTGTTGCAATATCGGGTTGGCCTTATCAATCTCTTTACCGACCCTATTCACTTCTCGACTACCTAGACCATCAAAAACCTTGGCGTATTTTTTCTGCTTCAGCTCATTTTTTGCTTTATCGGTTTTTGGTGTTAAAGCAAACAGTATGTTCCGTTCTTTTCCCTTTTCTAAATCAAGTTCAACGGTATATGTGTCGTAACCATCAGCGCTAAAACTAAAAGTATGTTTACCGCTTTTAACCGCTACGGGCTTGTCAGACTTGATGACCTGATTTTTCACTGAGTCGTACGACATTTTAACAGTCTCTGGAGCAAAGGTCGCCAGTAATGTAGTATCGTGCGTGACTGTTTGAAATACATAATATGAGATAAACGCAACAATCAGCGCGCCGACAATCACTGCACCGCCAATAATTTTTTGCTTTGTGATGACTGGCTGCATGATATTTCCTTTCTAGGTTTTGTTTGATTGAATGACGCGAACCAAGATATTACCTGGTTGAGTGAGTTGATAGTCAACAGATCCTTGCTTGATGAATATCGGTACTGTATCTCCAAGGGAGGCATTAGCGGCGACGTAACCTCCACCGACGTCACCAGTGTAAATCAAAGTATGTCCGTAGCCACCATGGCTTGGGTGGAGGAGGATATCACCTGGCTGCAAGTCTGAAGCAGATGGACGATCGATGATTTTGAATTTTTCTGGATGAGATTTTACATAAGAATATTGTGCTGTAGTGCCAATCGGTTCATAATCTTTATCTGCACCAGAAGTACGCAGCACCGTCGCTACAAATCTACCGCAGTCACTGTCTGAACTACCGACGACACTTGGGTTATTCTTTTTGACTGCATCGATATATTCAGCCTTAGCCGTCTGGTTATTAGCCCCTTTGTCAGTATTTGGATTCCACGCCAACTGCTTGGCTGTATCGACGATGCTCTGCCCGGCGACACTAGACCCATTACCACTACAACCAGTTGCTGATGCTGAACTAATTTGTGCACCGCTCGAATCACCACCGGCGCTTGCCGCGATTTTTGACGGATCGCCGTCTTGGATTTTACCCTTGTAGCTGTTGAAAATCTCAGAGGCATACTGGGCACGGTTACCTTCTTCGCCTGCACCATACCGCTCAAATGTTTCACCAAACTCAACCGCCAAAGCGCTGACACCACTACCCGATTTGTCAGTGTGTTTAAGCAGTACTTTCAGACCAGCATTTTCTGCCCCATTCAGCTCCTCCCAGAGGTATTCTAGCTGCCCTTCGATGGTACTGTAATTTGGCTTCTTCTCCAGATTCGTGCGGCGTCCGCCTAGCCACTGCGCGATACCGTATGCACCAATACTGTTGAGGGCGCTCGGATCAATGCGAGATTCCTGCTGGAGGTTACCAGCCACCGCTGCTGCTTGTACTAACGTTAGACCCTTGCCGGTAAAAAACTTAAGAACTTTTTCTACGTTTTCACCAGAAAGTTCACCAGTCGCAGTATTTTGGGTTGAGCAGATTTGACCGTTTGGATTGTTGATATTGATGTCATTGAGAATGTAGTCTTGGTAAGGAATACCAGCCGGTTGATCCTTCTTCTTTTCTTTGTCTTTCTCTGGCGCTGCTGAGGAGTTGGCGGTCAAAAATATGATACAACTCACCAAAGCTAACAGTAGACCAATAGTTACTCGTTTCATTGTACTCTCCTTGCATAATCCCAATGCCACGGCTCATCTTTATACCAGCCAGGATTATTACGATCTCTTGCCCATGGTGGGTTAACAAAGCCATATTTTGAGGCATTTGATGCTAGCCACAGATAAATTGGCGTATTAAAACCTGAACCACCTATATTAATATCTAGGGCTAGTCCATGTCCATGTTTTGATGTTCCTGGAGTTGCTTGTGTTATACCGCTTGAGAAGTAATCTTGTTGTGTTGCTAATGTACGGTATGATTCGGTAATTGTCATGTGTTGACCACCATGTTCTTGAGCATAGGCTTCATTCATAGCATCGAAAGCTTGAGCGGCCTTTGGATGCATGTAATGTCCTGGTGCAGTTTTCAACTCACTCATGGCTGACAGTGGAATCTCACCGTTTCTGTGTCCACCCCACGACGCAGGTTCATTTCCAAAAGTCTGTGCTTCTTCTAATTCCGGTGGACCGATAGCGTCGCCGACTGGTCCGCTACTTGGCTGTTGTGCCCCAGTATTGGCTGATGGATCATCAATTTCTTTTGGATAATATTTACCTTCTTTGTCGTCAGCCATCAAGGCCAGGTTGCCAGCTACGGTTAACTCCAAGGCACAGGGGTCAGCCACACTGTACGTCGGGACTAAGTCGCCTTCATGAATCCCATAGCTCGCTTCACGCTCTTTGGCTTTGGTTGAACAGACAGCATCAGTGTACTGACTTGGATCGGCTTTATATACCGCTTCATCACTAAAGCCATGCCATGTCACACCGAAGGCCCGCAGAACGGCCGCTTGATCGTATTTAGCAGCGTGAGTGTTGGCTGGTGTAACAGCGGACGCTAGAGCGACCGGTGCGCGTGCGATTAATCGCATGGTTGAAAAACTGGAAGTTGGCATAACGGCTAGTAACTGTCCAGCCACCGAACGCTTAAGTGTTGGGTCAAATAACTTCGCCATGAGTGGTTGTTCGCGGAACTCTTCGTCACGCTCTTGCTCGATCTGTTTTGCGAGCACACTGACTTGCTGATTGGTGAGACGCGCCCCACCGATGCCGTCTGGCTGTTTAGATCCTGAATCAGCGCCAGCTTGTCCAGCTTCAGTACTACTCTGCATAGTTGTTGTCAGTCCGCCGTGTAGAGCCTCAAAGTTATTGTTACCCGGCGCGTCAACCCCCACCTCTGGTATACCGAACAGCAAACTTACTGCCCAACCCATGGCTTTTTCGATCAGGCCTTCAGAGAGTTCAACCAGCTGCTTCAATCCTGGTAGTTCCTGTAAATAATTAAAGAACCAGCTAAATACCTTACCGACCGTATCACCAACAAAGTCGATGATTGCGCCGAACGTACTATTCCAGGCTTTGGCTATCCCCGCTAACACTTGCCAGACAGGATATTTCGTAAAGGTAGTGTAGTCTTTGACAATCTTTTTTTCTGGACAGACAAGCTCACCGGGATCTAAGGCAACCACCTTTTGTTCACCACCAACCTCGCACTTGGTGCGAATACCACCGTCCTCAGCGTAGGCTATTGGGTATAATAATGATGCTGCGGTGTTATTGCCGCCAAATGTTGCCTGAAATATTGGTGCTGCTTCGGCGCCGTCAAATAGCGAGGTTGCTAACTCAACATGTTGAATATTATCAATTGTTCCCGCCCGAATTTGGTCTCGCGTCAAGACCGGACTAGCTTCTTCATCATAAGTGAACGCGGTGTACAACTGCTTCTTTTGGTCAGCTCCGACAATTTCGATAACCTTTTCATTAACTGCTCCAACAATCTTCGCAACCAAATCAATTGCTCCAATGATAGCATTGGCAGCTGCTATTTTCTTAAACAGTTGCTTACTGATGATTTTACCTAGCGGTGTGTCTGGTGCTGCTTTGGACAGAGAATCAATATTATTAAGAGCTTCTTTTTGCCCTTTAACTTTTTTCACTTTTTCATCAGCTTTTGTTTTATTGTCACCTGTCGCTTTTTCAGCCTCTTTTTCTGCTTCGCTAATCTTGCTATCAAGGTCGTTATTTAATTTATCTAATGTGTCTTGGCATTTTTTAGCGTCAGTACCATCCAAACATCCCAAATACGCTGCAAAACGAGGCGACATTTTAGCGGTGATACGCGTATTCATATTTAGCTTAATCTTAGCCTTAAAGTCAGCATATTTTTGACCAGCTTTTTCTGGTATGATGTTAAACTTTTTCACACCGTATTTTCGGTACAATACACGTTTAGACAGATAGCGCATGAAGTAGTTGCGCCCATGGACTTTATGCGTCATTTTTTTGATATGACGACGCATATCTTTATGAGATAATTCCTTTTCTACTCCCTGCAGGACAGAGTTCATATCTTTTGACTCAAGATGCATAGTAAATGAGGTCGCTTTACCGCCCAAGGTGTTTCTACCGCTCGCATTAAAGACGGCCTTGACATTTCTTCCCTCTTTCTCAAACTTCGCATCAAGTTGTTTTTCAAACCACGTACTGTATTTTGTAGCCCCCAGGTGACACAAAACACCACCGCCAGCGCAGAACACGAGATTGGCATCACCAGGATATGCGGTTTGCATCATTTTCATAGCAACCCAGCGTGTGGTGATATACTCGAGTCGTTGATTGATGGCGTGCTGTGGCACAGAGCTGAGCTGGTCGGTGATGGTAGAGACCATAGCGTCAAGTTTATATGGCAAAATTGAGAAGAATAGCATCATCAGGCCAAATAATCCTCCGCCGATACCAGCCGTGGCGCCCCATTTTTTGCGAGTCATATTTGCCAAGAATTTACCGCGACCTCTGCCGCCAGCCTTGCTTAAAGGAGACCGAGAGTACAGCTGTTCTTGACTATTAACATTATCCGCGGCGTTGAGTCCATCGTCTTTTTTGTCGCCATCATAAAAATTATCATTGGCGGCATTATTTTCCATAGAATTTAGATATTTAGACGTTTGTTCAGAGGCTGGATTGAGCCGTTCATCAACATCTGGATCGGTCGTATAATCAATCCGCGCCATGATTATACTGCTCCATACCCACCAATTGGTGTTTCAGACGGAAGTTGTTGTTTCACGGGTGAAGTATTGATTAGATCATACTCAGTATCACTGGCCTGAATCTGGATATGTACGTGGTTTTGTCCAGCAAAGAACAGACCTTGTCCAACGGGGAAATTCGCCAAGCGTTTCTGCTCTTCCTCGGTTAACTTAAACACACTAGAAAGCACATCAACGGCACTTGAGGATTGTTTAAGGAGTAGCTGCATGGATGAGTTGGCGACGATAGCGCGGCCCATTTTACTGCCCACAAAGTCCTCGACGTCCTGGGTGATGGTGGTAAGTCCTAGTTGATATTTTCGGGCTCGCTTCGCCAGGCTAAATAAGAAGCTAGCTGAGTCTTCATATTTCATCAACTGCCACGCCTCATCAACGATCAACATACGCTTTCTTTGATCAGTTCGAGTGATGTTCCAGATGTGATTTAGTACAATATACATAGCCGTTGGGCGCAGTTCGTCTTCTAGGTCTCGGATATTAAAGACCACCATGGCGTTATTGATATCGATATTACTCTGCTGACTGAAAATACCAGCAAAGGTACCTGAGGTAAATTTACGCAGACGCTGTGCTAACTGTGGACCAGTGCCACCCATGTGCAGCAATGTATCATACAAATCATGAATGGTTGGCGGTGTTGAATTGTGGGTCAATGGATCTGATGTGATACCAACACGAGCGTAGGTGTCGATCAATGCCTGGTCGATATCTGCTTCCTCTGCCGCGGTCAGTCCAATTGAGCCAGCCACTGAACCACCCAGCATTTGGCGTAACAAACCGTGCAGCGTCACCAAGTTGGCGCGTAACGCGTCGTCTGCTTCTTCGGTGTCAATCACTCGTGGCAGATCAAATGGATTGATGCGCGTGTCACTATTCAAACTCAAGCGTATATGACTACCACCCACGGCGTCACATAGCTTTTGATACTCATTTTCCGGGTCGATGATAACGATGTCAGCACCAGTCATCATACTACGCAGCGCTTCCAGTTTCACGGTAAATGACTTACCAGCACCAGACTTTGCAAACACCACCATGTTGGCATTTTCTAGAGAAAATCGGTCAAAGATCACCAAACCATTGTTATGCATATTGATGCCGTACAACACACCCTTACCGTCGGTTAGGTCAGCAGAGGTGAATGGGAAGCTGGTAGAAATAGCACCAGTGTTCATGTTGCGGCGGATTTGTAATTGATCCATCAACTGAGGGATAGTACTGTTTAATCCCTGTTCTTGCTGGTTTGACGCCACTTTACTAAAGATAAGCTGCTGACCAAAGATAGTTTCAATTTTGTGTTGAATAAAGTTCAGCTCATCAAGGCTGTCGGCGTAAATCGTCACATATAGTCCGTAACGGAAGAATTTTTCTGACCCAATCTGCAGCTGATTACGCAGCTCTTCGGCGTCCTGCAAGGCAGCTTCCATGGCCGGGTCACGCACACGTCCCTTCTCTGCGTTGATGTTCATACTAGCTTCCAGCTGAGTCACTTTTTTACGCAAATTGTTCAGCACCACCTGAGTATCAACCGGGTAGATGAACATACTAATATCCAACACCTCGTCGATATTAATCACCGAACTCAGCCAACCAGTGTAAATTTCACGAGGATAACCATAGACGTAGATGGTGCGACCATACTTGGCGCCCAGTCGGAAATAACTTGCTTGAATTTCCACACTACTTGGGGCGATAAAATCGCGCAAAGTTCTCACACCGGTCAAGAAGGCTTGCTCGACTTCGGCTTGTTCGCGAGCACGCTGTTGAGCGGCGATATCGATGGCATCTAGTTTTTTCTTAGCCATTAAAAATCTCCTCCATATGGCGATTCACCATTTCCCTTACGGATGTAAGTCGTCGTCAGATCATTTGGGTTGCGTACTAATGGCTGACGTGCTGCAGTATCAGGATTATAAGAAATATAGAACAATTCTCCAAGCTGCCTGGTGTTGAGTTGCAAACTCTTCACGCCCATAGCAAACAGACCGTTCATCACCGTATCGATGCGGTTTTTGATTTCATCTTTTGCTTTTTCATACATTGGTTGATCGATTCTAGTGATCAATGTTTCCTTTTTACCACTAAAGAAACTATCAAACAGACCCTTTGCTTGCTGCTTCATAGCATTGACATCGCCACCAGGAAAATACGGCACTACGATGAAAAAGCGCTTATCCATAATGTTGGCCTCTTGCGACAGCACCTCGATGAAGTTCATATAGTCATCCATCAACACATTCAATAACATATTGTCTTGAGAGCGTCGAATGCGCGACAATCGATCAAGGTATGGACCGATATCGACACGCTGTGATCGTACTAGGATTTGAACTGGAAAATAGAGCGAGTTGAGTAGGTTTTGATAGCTAAATTCGATAGCTTCTCGCTCACGAGTACTCATCAAATCAAAGTTGATGGACTGACATTCTATCACTGCTCGAAAACTACCATCACTCATGATGATCATGTTTTCACGCATTTCTGAAAACAATAACGTATTTTGTGTGCTGATGGCGCTCTTTTTGTCTTTCGGAGCTGGTGGGTTCTGTGGATTTGGAGCTGGCTGACCTGGCTGAGTTATACCAGGCTGCATTGGCAACGCTGGCTGACCAGGTTGTGGCTGCTGTGGCGGTAATGGTTGACTAGGCTGCCCAGAAACAACCGGCGGTGTCGTCGGGTTGGGTGGTAACTGATATAGTTGTTGATTATCTGGTTGCATTTCCCACCTAACGTAGTGAAATCACCACTTCCTCCTCAGCTGTTTCCTCTGAGCGTTTATGTATCCGATCTGCTTCTTTTTGTAGGGTCGCTATGGAAAGATCGGAATGATTATTTGCCAAATCTATTATACCAGGGTCAACAGGTTGTTGTATAGGTTGATTTTGGTCAGCTGGTGGGGTGACGGTAGGTCGCTCACCTGCTGGAGATAGGACACCTTGACGCATGTGGGGGTACGGGTTGACGGTTAGTTTTGGTATATCTTCCTCTTGAGCTGCCATGAAAACTGCTGGCTGAGTCGGCTGTTGTACCGTTGATGTTTGAGGTTTTTGCATGCGCTGCATTAGTTGTTCTCGTCGCTGTTGGTCTGTCTCGGCGATCATATCAGCAATTTGTCGTGAAGTAGTATTACCCCGATCCAAAATATCTTCCTCTGCCTGGACAGCGGTATTATAGAAATCAGCCTGTAGTGAACTGGCGGTATCTAAATTACCCGTTGCTTCCGGGTTGCCGACGCCGCGGACTGACCAGCCATGCGTGTCGACGATATTGGCCAGATATGATAATCGTCGCTGGATCTCTCGTTGATCATAGTTCTTACTCAGGTTCTCTTCCTTAGTTTTTGGTGCCACCACTTCTATCAGCGTCTCTACTCCGTCTGGCTCCCAGAGCCGCACGCGCGGTTTTAAGAAAAATGATATCACTGCCGCAATATATATTTCCATCGGCTGTTCCTTACGTAGTGGCAACGCTAATACGGTGAAAAACACTCCAAATGGCAAAGGAATGATTGCTAATGGTAACAAGGCGACTCCTAGCGCCCACGCTATACCAAAAAAGCCCACCGCGATGATGAGAAACACAAATTGCTTAAAACTGAATGGCCCAAGCAGCTTGTCTTCTGCTTCCACATCCTGGGGCACTCTATACACAGCCATATGCTACTAGTATAGCAAAGATAGCTTAACTAGTTAAATCCTCAGGCTTAATCCCTAGAGAAAGAGATATCTCTCGAATTGTATTACCAGTTTTACCAATTCGACTACTAAACCGAGGATCGGTTTGTGCCAAAACAAGGTTCTTGCGCAACGTATCCAGACCAGCTTCATTGATTTGCGAGACAAAGCTTTGGTCGCTCAAAGCCTCCTTTAGCGGCTTTAAGTAAGCCAAGTCTGAACCGACAATTGCTTCGGTCGACAAACCACCGATATTAAGGTTATCAAGCATAAGCTTCCTCATGTAGTCTGGACCGTTCATATTAACGTTATTGGCCTTGATAGCCGCTGCAGCTGCACCACCTAACCAAGCTGGTTTAGCAGAGTTGGACAGCAGCGCATCACCGTATTCTTGTGCTAATTCATTATTTAGTGCACCAAAGTCGGTTTTTTGTAGTAAGCTTTGGATGGCCACAGCGTCTTTACCGCCCAACACGTGGTGAACCGCTGCGTAGCGGATATCATCAGTGACCGTCAAGCCGCGTCGACTGACACCGTTTGCCAATTCCACCATATCATCATTACTGACATTCATAGCATTCAGGATGGTCATAGCGTTCTCAATCGATTCCTTATTAGCTTTGCTGATGGTACTACGCGCCGCTGACCATACGCGCTGTGAGCCACGATCCTTGCCAAAGTACATATTCTCCACAGAACCTGCTTGGGCTCGTAGATTCTCTTGTTCAGCTAAGTCATTTGCTAAGATGTAGTCATTAACGCGCTGAATACTATTCTTTCGCAGCCCTTGAATCGCAATACTGCGCGCTTCTTGTTGAACTTCTTCTTGTAGTGTTTTATAGCGGCGGGCAGCTCTTTTGTTCAGGTTGGCTGGTATTTGTGAATTCTCAGACTTAACTTTCATCTCCTCATAAGCGTTTGCGGTCGTGACGTCAGCTAGCGATAATTGGTCGGCAGCAGCTCGTGACTCAATGTCAGCAATTTGGTTGGCGCGGGAAAGCTTATAGGCTGCGTCAGCCCGTTTTTGGTAGGCTTCTGAACGAGTTTTGAACTTACGCGAGCGGTAATTAGCCCAGCGCCCCACTTTGCGTATACCATTGTTCAGCTGACCGTCGGCTTTACTTAATGAATTTTTGTCTGCCGCCAATTGACTGCGGTCACGTGACCAGTTTTTAGTCCGGTCGATAACACCACGGTTTTTATTGTTGACGATACCAGCTACTCGACCCAGCACACCGCCGCTTAGCTTAAATACCAGCGGTGCGATGGCTAGGGCTGAAACTTGCACTGCCAGTCCTAAAATCACCATGATCCATGAATTGGCGTTTTGTAGGATGATTAATCCTGCCAGCTGTGCTCCGCCAAATACCACTGAAAATGCCGGGAAAAATATCACCAAGGTGAACATTAAGTTTCGCCACTTTTCGAAGAACTTTTCGGTACCCGGTAACAGATAACACACAAAAGCCAGTGGCGATATGACGGTTAGGATGATCAGTAGCGCCTGTCGAGCTGCCAAGATGATAAAGACAACCGTCAGAGTTAATAAGATACTGGCGATGATAGGCAGCAACCAGTAAGCGGCTGAAGCTAACGACCCGCCAGTTACTGCCAGCGCGCCATAGACCCCTGCTGTTGCTGTGCCACCGGATAAGACCATAGCTACCAGGTCACTCCAGGTTGGCAATGGAGCACCATTAAACGCACCATTTGCTGACACCTGAGAACGAATTTCGTTGAACATATCTTGTAGGGCGACACCAAAGATATTTGACAGATCGATCATCGCAGCACAGATGATGAAAGACAGGTTAACTAAAATTGCGGCAATAACCACTCGTGGAACTAGTTTTTTGATACCGTAGTTACTGATGCCAACTGATGTCAGCTGTGAATAAATAACGATCAAAAAGGCGACGATGAACGCTGCATTGGCGATGTTTCGCATGATGTCCCAGGCGACCTTTACCCCAGAGCTATTGTTGGAGCTGTCTATCGCTGGTGTAGTCATCAGGTCGGAAATCCACGTGTACACTTCATCAATTCCTGAGGCGATTCCGTTAGAAATTGGGCAAATAAACCAACCCGTTCCCCCTCTCACATCACATTCTGACTCACTAGGGTTACTGTCTTGTTTAACCTCGATATCCTTTGGTTCGCCTGACTGTGTTGGTGTGCTGCCGTTCAGGGTGTATTTAACGTATTTCGCGGTAGTAGCAGTTCGTGGATTGCTATTTCCAGCGAAAAATACCACTGTTGATTGATTGCCTTCGGTAGCCTCGTAGACCCAGTCTTTACTGTCGCGACCAAGCAGTTTTTTACGAGCTGTGTCATTGACCGGTTTGAGGGTTTTGCCATCAACGACCAGTGAGTCACTTTTCCACTGAGCTTCAGCGGCATAGACCGAAGTAGAGTTGATGAGTATACCACTAAAAAACCCGACAAAAATACCAATAGTCAGTATGGCAAACCACCGCGACCGACGTATTTGCGGACGCACTCGCATTTTCAACCACTCCATTACTGTAAATGGTAGCATTTTTTGGCGTAAAAGTCAACTATATGAATCTATCGTCCAAACGCGGTAGGTGGTCGGTTACGTCGGTGTTGTGACTGTCCTCCGCCACTAGTACCACCTTGGTCAACATAGCTCGGTGGAATACTGGTAGCGCTTGTCGGATTAGAAGATCTGTCTACCTGCACAGTAACGTTAACTTGTGGAGCTGGAGCCTGTGTTTGACCACCTGAAGATGAGGACAATGAATCTGGCTTTGAAGCTTCTGCTCCCCGCGCCTGTTCTTTGATGGCGTATTGACGATCAGGGGCCATGCTTGGTGCCTGAGAAGGTGTTGGCTGTGCCACGCCTTGCGGAGCTTGATTTTGCTGCAATGGTGGTACGGATGGTGTTGCTGCTGACTTTTGATTTGACTGCCCGACCAGTTTACCTATTACACTCTTAAGCTGAGCACTGTCACCCTTGCTTACGGCCTCAAATATGTCGGCGGAATCAGCGCTAGCCTGGCTGAGATTTCGTGCATTATTTGCAACCTTGCTTGCTTTATCTCTCGATAAGCCGCCCTGACTTATAGCATCAACAAGAGCTTTTGCATTCTGGGTAGCAAGAGTATCGGTGGATAAGCCCCCCACAGCTTTACTCGTTACTTCTGCTAATTGATTTTCAGTAACACCATAATCTTTTTGACCACCACGTATTGCGTCGGCCGCGGCAAGTCCAACTTTAGCCACTCCGGCGTCATATTTCTTTGCGGCAGCCATGTTATCGCCCATCTTATGACTGGTAATTTTGCCACCATCTTCCAGATATTTACGTAGTTCCCCAGCTCCCCAAGCGCTTTGAGAAAGTTTCTCTGCCGCCAAAGCCTGTACGTGCTCATCTCCCTCTCTCAAGGCTCTGACGTGATCGTCTTGGAATTCAAATTTATATCTTGTGGCCGCAGCTTCTTCGGACAACTTATGAATATATGCCTGACCACCAGTAGTAGCTGCCGCAAACCCAAGGCGTTTGTCCAATTCACCTCCAGAAGCCTCAGCCAACCCTGATCGATATCGTTGTTGCTCGCTTTGCTCCGCCAGAGCTGCTCGAGTTTCCCGGTCGAGTGAGCGTTCGTTTATTTTTCTAAAGCCCCGTTGCAGACCACCACTCCAGACACGTCTAGGAAGCTTACTGTTGCTAAAATCTTTCGCCATAAATTCACGACGTTTCATACCTGCTCGACGTTTAGCAAACTTACTTCCTGCATTAAGCGCTGGTGCTGACGCTTTGTTCAATAGTCCATTTGCCCGCCCCATCAGGTTGCCGATAATGGCATTGGATTTCAGTGCCATACCAAGGATGACGAAAGTACCAGCAAACATTAGAAATAGCGCCATCAACCGTTGCATTGTATCGCTTTCAGGATTACCTAGAATAGTAAAGGACAATAACTTAAGCCCGCCATAATATATTGCTGCTAGAGGGTATAGGAAGACCATACCAGTGAAGACTTTTTTCCATTTGTCAAAGACGCCTTGGGTATTTGGTAAAATCCAGGCCGCAAAAGCCAGCGGAGCCAAGATAGCTAGGACTGGTATTAGTGCTGATCGAAATACTAATGCGATAAGCCCCCCGACCACTCCAATAACACCCGGAACGATCGCCATGAGCACGAACATAAACATAGTTCCAATTCCAAAAACAGATGCAGCAATAGTCCCGCCGGCTAGCGTCACGCCTGTGGTTGTAACCGCTCCTAAAATCAGGGCTAAGAGGTTACCCCAACCGACATTCTTAATATCTACAGTGCTAATTGGTTCAGTGATAATTGCCAAAAGCGTATTGCCGAGGATGTTTGCAGTATCAACAATAACCTGGATGACAAAATAGGATATATTCACTGCAACCGCAGCGATGATGAAACGAGGCAGCATCTTTTTGATACCGTAGTTAGAGATACCAACATTCGACACCTGTGAGATGATGATCAATATAAATACCAGCGCCAATAGGACATTAGCAAGATCTCGCATGACTTTCCATGATTTGTATGGACCATCATTTGAAGCCTGCAAGGGGCTTGTAACCAAATATTCTTCTAGCATTCCCCAGACCGAGTCAGCAAAATCAGCCAATTTTTCAATAGTTGGGCAGATAAACCACCCTATACCCGTTAGTTCACTAGTACACGTTTTTTCCTCTTTTTCCTCCCCAGCCCCTTCTGTTGACTGGGCTGTAGCGTCCGCACTCTTTTCTGGTGTATCTCCTACGGAAAGTTCTTTTTGTTCATCTTTGTGTTCAGACGCGTATTTAGCAAACTTATCAAAAGCACCCCTGTTGTTTTGTAGCCAAGAACCGATATCGCTACAACTTACTTCGACTAATCCTCCCTCAGTGTCGTCGGTTGCTGCCAACCAGACTTTTTCATTACCCTTGGAAGTTTTATATATCATGTCAGCGGTTTTGCCATTTGTACTAGTAAATGGCACTTTATAGTAATAATACCCCGAGCTGTCTGGATTGTCTTTAGGGATTTCCTTGAGAGATTTATCACCGCTAGCAGAACAACCGCTAGCAGAACTAGTAAATGTTTTTGAATACATATACCATTGTTCGGCGCTGCCTGAAGCTATAGAAGGTAGGCTGCCGGTGGCATTTTTGATACCGTCTTTGAAACGTTCTTTAATGGCCGCGCCACCCTTTTTTGGTGCACAACCACCCGGAGGATTTTCGTCAGGAGCTAAATTACTACTAGAATAGTAAACAGTGTATGAAGTAAAATAATTTGGTTTTGATACACTCCGTAAGTCGTTAACATTTTGTGTAAAACGACCCCAGGAATTCCATTCATACTTTTTACATCTTTCCCAATTTCGAAATACCCAGCCAGCTTTGGTTTGATCAATAAAAAATTTACCACCCATATGCCGGTAGAAGTCAGCATATTTAGAAGAGCCCTCCCAAATATCAATCCCCGCTTTTAGGAGGCTAGCACAGCTGAGATCTCCACCGATTTGTTTTGTGATGGGGTCGACGCCTGAGTAGGATTTAATACCGCCTTTAGTATTTTTTCCCACAAAGGTATTTGCACGCTCCTCATTATCACCGTTAGATGGCGCCCAGTTAGAGTCGGTGCTTGTCGTGTTTCTATACCGCATCCCCTCGAAATCGGTCATACATGTCCACCCTTCGGTGCCGCGTTGCATCAGATTAGCATAGAGTAGTGTTGACTCAACTTTTTGTTTCAGGGTTAATTTTTTAGCAGCTTCTGCCTGCGGAGCAAGTAGCACCGCTGATATAAGTGCCACTACTAGTGTGGAGAGTACTATCAACCCTCGCTTTTTACTCATGTTTTGATGCCCTTTCAGAAAAAAACATATACACTACAAATTGTAGTGTATATGTCCCAAAAGCGCAAATACTTATTAGTCCTGGTGTAGTTCTGTATATGTGTCTGATCGTGGTACGTAAAAGGTAAGTTCAGACAACACTGCTGTTCCAGGGTTGGTTTCAGATTTAGTAAAGGAAACTTTTTCAAATTTGAGACCATTACTGGATTCACCTAAAACCTGGTCCAAATCGCCCTTGCTGATGCCATTTTCCTCTTTAAGGACTGGACTTAGCTCATTATAGTTAGTGTCTGGGCGTAGAGTGACATTTTTCATAAAAAGACTGGAGCCTGCATAACTTTGCTTTTCAGCTTTGAGCCCCTCAGCCTTAATATCTCTCAAAATCCTATCTGGATTTGCTGGCGAAACAACAGAATATGCGCTCCCTCTTCCTTCAGGTTCTCTCTGGAGAGAAAGTTGTGCATTCACGATATTTATTAACCATGTACGAAGATCAGTAGAATTTAGTGGTTCTGGATTCCCGTCTGGATATACACCTGGTTTTTTGAGTATCGTGTCAACACAATACTCTTCCAAAAAGAAATCAACCAACTCTTCAGCCATTATGAGACGAGGCTTCTTTGTAGTAGATCGGCCAAATTCATTAGCCTTCCATACTTTCTCAACTTCAGATACGGGAATAATTCCCTTATTTTCCTCATCTTCTCTATATGTAAACACATTAGTTACCGTCTCAAAAACAGTACCAAAGGCTTTTAACATTTCTGCAGGGTCTGAAAAGATGCGTTCTGGTATACACAAGGATGCTTTAAATTTGTCCTTGTCTGGTATATTGCTTTCAAAATATCTTTGGAATAATTCAACTTCTGAGTTGAATTCACTAGATTCTAAACTCTGAAAACTCACTTCAGGGGTTGGAGATTCTTCTGATGAAGAACTAGTATTACCGCCTTCTACATGTTCAGACAGTTGTCCTGATGTTTGTTCTGATGTAGTTTCTTTCTTACCACTACAGCCTGCTGCTATAGTCACTCCTGCGGCTATCAGAAACCCTCGGCGGCCTATATATACTGGTTTTTCTTTTGAATCGCTTGGGTTATACTCTTTTATAACGCTTGGGTTATATTCTTTCATAACGCTTGGGATTCTTTCTCTGGTTTATTACCAGGTTAGTTACACACTATATCTACAATCGATATGGCGTGATTATAACACAAATTATACTAAAATACAAGTATGAAAAACAGCAAAATAAAAACACCCTGTTGCTTGGGTGTCTGTGGCGCGCCCGACCGGATTCGAACCGGCGATCTCCTCCGTGACAGGGAGGCGTGATGGACCAACTTCACTACGAGCGCATGTCAACTAGCTCGATAATACCAAAGACTTCCCTAATATTCAAGAGCCATCAGGTGAAATGTTGTTTGCATTTTGAGCGACAATATCTTACAATTAGTCACATATCAACCTAATATTGGTAGAACAATTCAATGGTAAACAGAAATTTCTTTACAAAAACTATCATTGCCGTAGTTTTACTAGTCGGTTTTGCTATGTCGACTCCAGTATTTGCTGATGATGCGAAGAAATGCGCTGGCGTCGATACTTCGACTATAGAGTGTGGCGGTAAGAGTGGTAAAGAGGCTATTTTTGACATTGTTAAACAGGCAGTAAAAATTTTAACCATGGGCGTAGGTGTCACGGCTGTTGGTGCGGTAGTCTATGGCGGGATACTATTTTCATCATCTGGAGATAAGCCAGAAAACATCAAAAAAGCTCGCGAGATCTGGATCAATGTTGTGATAGGGTTACTGCTATACGCCTTCTTTGTCACGCTGACTCAATTCTTAATCCCAGGAGGAGTATTCTCATGATCAAGCGAGCAATTATAGCACTGACTTTGATAGTTACGGGCAGTTTTGGCATGGCGTTTGTCAGTACACAACCCGCTCTGGCTGGTGTTTGTGACGAGCGTGGTCGTGTTATAACTCTAAAACCTTGGTTTTATAACTTAACATCTGGTAATTCGTGTGATTTAAAGAGTCCGAGTGAGGTTGGCGGTTTTGGCCCATACATCTGGCGCATTGCCTTGAACCTCATTGAAGATTTATTCCAAATCACTGGCTATATTGCCGCGGGGTATATCATCTATGGTGGCTTTTTGTTCATCACTAGCTCAGGATCGCCAGATCGAGCGGTTCGTGGACGAAAAACAGTCTTTAATGCCATCATCGGACTGGTTATAGCCGTTGCTTCAGTGGGTATAGTAAACTGGGTATCAGGAGCATTGTTATAAGTATGGAAAAGTTTATCGTTCAAATTGTTAGCCAATTAGGTTCCCCGAGTGACGTAGGGATTCCTGATCGTAAAAATGATAGTGTAGCGCTGCGTGATATAGTCAACCTTGTGTTTGCAGTTTCAGCAGTGGTGGCCATCATTTCTATCATCATCTATGGCATTATGTATAGTGTATCCGCTGGTGATCCGGGCAAAGTCTCCAAGGCTAAAAACGGTATCATCTATTCGGTGGTTGGTTTGCTGGTGATATGGTGTGCTTTTGTTATTACAAACTATGTCGCAGGGAGGTTTAACTAATGAAAAAAACCGTAACTATTACCGCTACCCTGGCTCTCGCCATAGTTGGTGGATTTTTGCTGTCACAAGCTGCTTCGGCAGTCGGAATTTATGACGCGTGTAGTACTGATCCAAACAATATTGTTTGTGCTAACAGTAGTGAATCAGTTGACCCTGTCATCAAAACAGTCATCAGATATCTGCTGATTATCTCTGGTATTGTATCAGTTGTGATGGTTATCATTGGTGGGTTGAAATACAGCACCTCTAATGGCGACAGTGCTAAGCTAAGCTCTGCTAAGAACACTATCATGTACGCCATCATCGGTGTGATTATCTCTGCCCTTGCGTATGCTATCGTTGATTACGTATTTCTTCGCATAATTGGTAAATAGAGCCCAACACAGTATAGACAGACCGTAAAATATGGTATAATGAAGTAAAATAACAATCAATTTTCCAAGGAAAGGAAACGAAATTCATGAAAAAAACCATTATTAAAATAGCTGGCGCGTTTGCCCTTCCTGTGTTGGTTATGGGTGTCGTATTTTTGGCTTCTGGCGACAATGCATTTGCGCAGGTTCGAGAAGGTTTGAACAAGGTTCAAAACGCCAATACTGGTGCTAGTGCTAACGTTGACGACATCATCTCAAAGTCAATTAACTTTGCATTGATGGCGATTGCAATTGTCTCTGTGTTTATGTTGATCCTTGGTGGTTTCAAATACACCACATCAAACGGTGACAGTGCTAAGGTGACGTCTGCTAAGAATACCATCATGTACTCTTTGATCGGTCTGTTGATTGCTATCTTTGCCTACGCTATCGTTAACTTTGTGGTCAATAAGGTTACCGGTAACTAATTCACCTAGTTACATCTCGAAAAACACCAGTCATTGCGACTGGTGTTTTTAGTAGAGATTAGTGATTGATTACAGAACTTGAATCTTCTTAGCTTTTTCTTGTTTTACTTTTTCAAAGGTAATTGTCAATACACCGTCTTTTAGTTCTGCTTTTACACCCTCTTCCTTGACTGCGACTGGAAGAGCTAGGGTTCGCCGAAATTCGCCCCAGTAACATTCTTGAATGTGCCAGTTGTTAACTTCAGTCTCATCACCACTAGACAAGGTACCGGAGATGGTCAAGATACCATCAGAGATGCTGACATCCAGGTCGTTGCGGTCAACGCCAGCGGTGCGTGCTTTGATGACCAATTCTCCTTCGGTCTCAAAAACGTCAACCGCTAACTGACCCATCAGGTCATCAGCGTCCTCTTCCCAGTTATCCTCAGCAGTAGTCATGGTTGGTGCTGGTGCTTGTGCTGGAGCTGACAAGTCAGCTTCATCCAAAAATGCAGCAGTTAAATCGTCGTCGGTAAATAAATTATCGTCCTGTTTCCGGGCCATAGTTGTTCCTCCACTCTATTTGGCTCAATTGACAATGTTCCCTATTAGTATAACGGTTATGTGCGTTATAATCAACAGTGAAAGGTAAAAAACGTAAAAAATACAATGTTTGATAAGGTATTGTCGGTTATTGCTCCCCACTACTGTTATGAGTGTGGAAAATCTGGTCAAACTATTTGCCAAAAATGTAAAAAACACATCATACAGATGAGCTATACTACATGTGTGTTGTGTGATCGGCGGCCTAAACATGGTAACTATTGTGGTGGACATCACTTCCCTGTCGGGCAGATTTACTGTTTACTGCTCAGGCGGGGTGCGGTGTTGCAGGCAATTGACGCGCTCAAATTTGAACGCAAACGAGCTGTCATCAACGACTTGGTGGATATCACTGATGAGCTGTTGCCGCAGCTGCCGGCTAACAGTGTGCTAGTTCCTGTTCCGACCACACCACGCAACACCCGCATCAGAGGATACGACCATATGAAGCTGATCTGTCGCCAGTTGGGGCGAGCTAGGAGGATCCCTGTTGAACAGGTGCTTCAACGGTGCAATAATGTGACGCAACATTTTGCTACATCAGCCAAACAGCGAAGATTGCAAGCAAAAAAGTTTTTCCGGGTGGTGGCCGATGTCGATCCAGCTAAGCAGTACTACCTGGTGGACGACATATTCACTACTGGTGCTACAGTGCGGGAGGCTGCTCGCTGTTTACGCCAAGCGGGTGCTACCTCAGTGACAATCATAGTCCTGACGCGGCAGACCTCATAAGAAACCGCGGCTGATTAGACGTGGTGATATCCACTACCTTTGGTGATTTCTTGGGCGCGATAGAGTTGCTCTGTCAGGACTAGACGTACAAGTTGATGCGGAAATACTAGCTTTGACAGCGACCAAACGATATCAGCCCGCTCGCGTAGTTCTGAAGAAACACCAAATGCCCCGCCGATAATGATGACCACGGACTGACTGTGGGTGAACTGCTCTTCTAGGAGAGCCGACAGTTCAGGAGATGACAGGTTATTGCCTCTTTCATCCAGCAAAATGACAAAATAATCTAGTTTGATCTGCTTGAGTATCCGCTCAGACTCTTCCTGGCGCGCTCTGGAGCCTTCGAGTGAAGAATTAGCCAACAACACCCATTCGATATTCCACGGGGCTCTCAGGCGTTTCTGGTAGTATTCTAGACCATCCATGACCCATGGACTATTTTTCTTGCCGATTGTGATAATTTTGAGCATAACTACTGCAAGTATAACCCAACCTCTGGTATAATAAAAAAGTCAATCACGGAGAGGTGCAGGAGTGGTTGAACTGGCCGCTCTCGAAAAGCGGTAAGCTGCAAGGCTTCGAGGGTTCGAATCCCTCCCTCTCCGCCATGGAATGTTTAGTCAGCCCTCACCTCTGTGAGGGTTTTGTGTTACCAGAGATGAATAGTATGATATAATAATGTTGAAATATGGTAAAAAGGAGATGATAATATGGATTTTAATTATGAAAATTTGTCTAAATATATTGAAATTGCCGAGGAGGTTATTAGGGGCTTAGGAGGGGCGGCGGTTAATACCGTTCAATTTCTTGATGTAATGGCAAAAGAATACGGTATTACTCCACCAGATGCACTTCTTGCTGCTGATACTGCAGACTCCATTGAGGTAGATCATTTTGAGAACACAGTTAGGTTGTCTGAATCGTCTTCTAAAGAGGAGCCGACAGAAGAATAATCCACGGGAGTGGTTCAGAATAAAAACAACTCTTCCATGACGAAGAGTTGTTTTGATAATACTAATTGGTACACCCGGCACGATTCGAACGTACGACCTTTGGCTCCGCAAGCCAACGCTCTATCCAGCTGAGCTACGGGTGCATACAGCCTTTCGGCAAAACCGATTGGCCATAACAAAAATATAAGGTACCTTCTCTGTTCACATCATGAACATCGAACTTTTACATTCTAACACATATCAAAAGCTAAGAGCAAGCTAAAGCTTAATGATTCGGATGAGTTTTTCCAAAGCGTCTGGTTTTATCTCTTGCATGGGCAGGCGTGTGCCTAACATATCGACAATTACTTCCCCTTCTGCCTCTGAAAAGTAAATGGTTAACCCTGGTGAAAACCGTTTAACGGGAAGTAGTAATACTGAGAATTGACCTTGATATTCAATAACACCAAAGGCTTTGAATTCACTAAAATCATACAATTTGTCCGCCACATAGACACCTTTAGGACTAATGGCGTAGTTGATCATGCGAGGGGTTTTGGTGGATAGAGATAGTAACGCTACCGCCATGATGGGTATTAACACCGTGAATGTCCAGCTTTTTATCCAAAAAACAGACAGTGCCATGAGTGCCATGATGACCACGGCAAATGATAGATACCAGCCTAGACCACGTGCTGGACCTCTGGTCTCTGGGGCGTGCCAAGAAAATGGTTCAGACAGGTCATGAGTTGTTGTTTTGGTTGGTTCTGCTTCCATGGTTTTAGTATACCATGAGCATAATGTGTAGACTAGACGTCAGTAGAGCCACCGCTGACGGCGAAGTTAATGACAAACTTGATGATGGCATAGGCGAAAAGAGCAATCAATAGACCAATCACAGCATACAAGATGGTGTTTTTGGCGGCAGTAACTGATTCCTTCCGTCCACCAGATATGACGTAACGAAAACCACCAAAGATAAGCATCACCACGCTGACTACCGCGATACCGATCAGCATAAAGTTGATAACCCGACGCACCAGAGAGCTGTCACCATTCCACAGGTTGGTTGGCACACCGTTGCCACGAGCTGCCTCTATACCTTCTGCAAAACCACCCTCACCAAGTGCCAGAGCTGGTAGACCAGTGATGGTCAATGCTAACATGGTTGTTATGATGATGCTTGCGCCAACAGTTAGAAACTTCTTCATAATAGTTATATTATCCTTGTTTGGTATTAAAAAGTCAACGCTATGGTATTTTGTACAGGTGTGGTACAATGTAACCAGGTTTCATGGTGTACATTTTGGAGGAGTACCCAAGTGGCTGAAGGGGACGGTTTGCTAAATCGTTAGTACGGAGAGATCTGTAGCGGGAGTTCGAATCTCCCCTCCTCCGCCAGGAACTGATATGAAATTCTCAACTTACGGGTTGGGAATTTTTATTTGTGAACAGGAGTGTGGTATAATGTGAACAGATTTCTGGAAGGGTGACCGAGTGGTTGAAGGTACCGGTCTTGAAAACCGGCGTGCGGTAAAACGTACCGAGGGTTCGAATCCCTCCCCTTCCGCCAGAATGATACGTAAACACCTCAAGTGGGTGTTTTTTATTTGCCATTGACGTGAAATATACTTGACATAAAATAAAACTTATGCTAATATGATAATCAGTTTAACAGCGCTTGGTGCGCGTTAATAAAACATAAACAGAGAGATAAATGAATATATTACAACAGATTATTACACAATTTACCATATTTGTGAGCCTGACTACTGCTTGTGGTGTACTGATGCACGACACCCACGTGGATAAGGCGGTGGTATCAGTATTTAGTACAGTTGATTTTCAGGGATCAACGGGTGACGATGGTATGAAAACGACGAGGATTGGCTCATCAGCGCATACACACCCGGAACATACATCACTGAGTAGTATCATTCATGATGGATCAGCAAACCCACGTTCGACACCGCGTAATGATGACCGAAAATATATGAAAGTTAAGCGTGCCCAGGGCAATGGCGGTCCTGAGTTTGATGGGCAACGCCTGTGTATCGGTAAGATTTGTTTTTAGTTAAATTTGATAACTTCCAACTCGGTAACTAGCCGCTTAATGAGCGCCTGTTGCTCTGTGATGTGTTGGCGAGTCTCTTCCACTAAGTGGGCTGGTGCTTTTTCAGCGTAGGACGGATTGTTGATACGCGCTTCAAGCCCCTCGAGGCGTTTTCGGGCTTCTGCGAGGCGCATTTCCAGCTCAGTCTGGTGCTGGTAGAGCGTCTCGTCATCGATATCCAGCCACACTTCCCTGTTTGCTGCGGCCAATCTGAGACCACGTGGTTGATCAGTGTGCTCAACTGAGGCAAGGCGCATGAGGTGTTTGATGGTGTCGGCGTTTTCCTTGACCAAGCTGTCATTGCCGTATAGTAAGCGATATTTTTTATTGCCCGGTAGCTCTGTGATTACCCAGCGACCTTCGGAGACTAATTCTTTGATTCGTTCAAATTGTTCAGCTTCAATTTCATCGTATTGTTCTGGTGTTGGCCAGCTGTCGCGCATCAGAATACCGTCAGTGTAGTTGAGTGTCTGCCAAATTGTCTCAGTGACGAATGGTGCAAATGGATGAGTAATCCTCAGGCTGGTTGCTAGCACCCATGACAGTAATGGGCGATTGATGGCGGTTTTTGATGATTCGATGTACCAATCAGCTACGTCATCCCAAATGGCGTGATAGACGGTTTCGGCGGCCTCAGAAAAGCGGTATTGTTCCAGACGGACAGCGATGTTGTTGGCGGCGTCATTCAGCTGGCGGATAATCCAGTGGTCAGCTGGGGTTTGTGGCTGTAATGGCACGATGACGTGATTGTCGCCAATTTGTGATTCAACAAAGCGAGCAATGTTCCATAGCTTGTTGCAGAAGTTGCGAGCAGCGATGACCGCACCTCTATTGAAGGCTTGATGTTGGGCTGGTGCGCGGCCGGCGATGATACCCATGCGGGTGGCATCTGAGCCAAATTCTGAGACTAGTTCCATCGGATTGATGACATTACCCTTGGATTTGGACATTTTTTGATTATGTTCGTCGTTAACCATGCCGTGTAGGTAAACATCTTTGAATGGTAGTTTGCCAGTGCGGTACAGGCTAAGCATAATCATGCGCGCCACCCATGCCCGCATAATGTCCATGCCAGTTTCCATCAGGCTGGTCGGGAAATATTTGGCCAGTTCCCCGCCATTGAGATAATCGGTGACAATGTATGGCCACTGCCCAGATGAAAACCAGGTGTCAAAGGTATCTTCTTCTCTGATGTATGTTGTTCCATTTACAACAATACGCTTTTCGGTTACCCGGGTGTCGAAGATCCAGTCGTTTGAGTCGGTCTCATTGACAAACGCTGGGATTGGGATGCCCCATGGGATTTGTCGAGAGATATTCCAATCCTTGAGTTGCTCCAGGTAGGCGATGAGCTCTTTGCGCTTTGAGGCTGGATGGAAGGTAATCTCCCCCTTCTCTAGCGCCTCGATGGCTGGCTTGGCTAGTGGTTGCATTTTGATAAACCACTGTTCTTTCACCATTGGTTCGATGACGGTGCCGCACTTGTAACAATGACCGACAGCGTGTTCAATACTAGATTCACCGCGGCGTAGCTCCATGGCTTCTAGGGCTGCTAGGATGCGGCGTCTTGCTTCTTGCGGATCTAGACCTAAGAATTGTGGCGGGACATTGATCAATTTGCCATCATGGCTGATGATGCTTTTGACTGGTAGACCATGGCGTTCTGCCATCTCAAAGTCGTTTGGATCATGCGCTGGAGTTATTTTGACGGCTCCGGTACCATAACTCATGTCAACGTATTCGTCGGCGATGATGGGGATTTCGCGGTCGATAATTGGTAGGAGAATACGGGTGCCGATGAGCTTTTTGTAGCGCTCGTCATCAGGATGAACAGCCACCGCTACGTCACCAAGCATGGTCTCAGGACGGGTGGTGGCAACTACGATTTCTCCAATCTTATCCAAGGTTGGGTAAGCTATTTTCCATAACGTCCCCTTCTCTGTTTTGTGCTCGACCTCGATATCGGCGAAGCTAGTTTGGTGAACAGTACAGTAGTTAACGATTCGTTCGCCGCGGTAGATCAGATCATCTTCCCACATCTGTTTGAAGGTATCGTACACCGTCTGTATCACCTTGTCGTCTAGAGTGAATGTAAGGTGTTTCCAGGAGGCGCTGGTACCCAAGGCACGTAACTGTAATTCCATATTGCCACGCTTTTCTTGGACAAAGTTCCATACTTGGCTGTACAATTGTTCTCGCGAAAAATCAAAGCGACTTTTACCCTGCTTTGCTAGCTCTTTTTCGTAGACTACCCATGTTTCAAAGCCAGCATGGTCGGCACCGGGGATAAACACTGCATCATCGCCCTTGAGCCTATGATAGCGGATCAAGATATCCTTCAGGTTCATATCAAGCGCGTGTCCGATGTGTAGGTTGCCGTTGGCGTTTGGTGGTGGCATGACGATACTGTACGGCTTACCTTCACCTGTGGGCGCAAAAGAATTGCTCGTCTCCCATAGGGCATAAATATCTGGTTCGTAGTCATTTGGAATGTATTGTTTGGCTAATTGCATATGATCTGATTCCTATATATTTCACGGGAAAAATGGCACACATAAACCACTGACTACTTTTCACACGAAAAAGTACCCTCGAGCGAGCTTATGTGTGTATTCTCCCATGTTTATTTCTGGTTATAGTATACCATAGAACTGGGATTTTGGCGCCATGGCTTACGCTGCGTCCAGCATAGATAGACTTGGTTGAACTTCCATGTTGTATGGGTCGGCAGGCTGGTCGATGTGGGCGCGGAAATAACCGAGTGCGGCGATCATAGCGGCATTGTCGGTGCAGAGCTGGATGGGTGCGTATTCAATGTCGATAGGCAGGGCTAGGCTTAGTTGGCGGCGCAGTTCTTGATTGGCGGCGACACCACCAGCGATGACGACGGAAGCAGGCTGAAAATTGTCATAAGCTTTCTTAGTCTTATCAACCAGGGTTTTGATGGCAGTGTACTGGAAGCTGGCTGCCATGTTGTGTTGTAATTCGTCGGTCACCAGGGCAGGGAGCTCGTGTGACGGGAAGGTAAAGTCTTTACCGACTTCGCGCTGCACCGTTCTCAGAACGGCTGTTTTAAGGCCGGAGAAGGAAAAATTGTATTCACCAGCAAGTTTGGCGATGGGTAGATGAAAGGCCTGCGGATCACCGAGCTCAGCTGCTTTGGCGATGGCAGGGCCACCAGGGTAGGGTAGACCGATAATTTTAGCGACTTTGTCGAACGCCTCACCAACGGCGTCATCTTGGGTTTGGCCGATGAGCTGGTAGTCGCCATGGTTACGGAACAGGACGAGCTGTGAATGTCCACCAGAAACGATGAGGGTAAGGAGAGGGAAGGTAGGTTGGTTTTTTGGCAGTGTTAAAGATAAGCTATCAGACTGCTGGTTGATGAAATTAGCATACACATGAGCTTCTACATGATGTATTTTATACAACGGTTTGTGATGAATAATGGCGAGGGTGCGGGCAGCGAGGGTACCAACAAGGAGCGAACCGATGAGGCCAGGAGCGTAAGTGACGGCGATGGCGTCGATATCATCCCAAGTACAGTTGGCCTCAGATAACGCCTTTTTGACAACCGGGTTGATAACCTCCAGATGTGAACGGGCGGCAATTTCTGGAATGACGCCACCATATTCGGCATGGATGTCGATCTGTGAGTTAACAACATTTGATAATAGTAGATGACCATCTTCGACGACAGCGGCAGCTGTTTCATCACAGCTTGATTCAATTCCCAAAATCCTCATAACTATGGCATAGTATAGCACATATTCGCCTCTGTTGTCTGGAAGTGTGAATCAGCACGCAAAAGTGGTATCATGGATATATGAAACAGATTCTTGTCAAAGCAGCCAGAAGTATTTTGCCCGCTAGTGCTTTGCATGGCGTGGAAAACGGATATCGCCGAGTTAGAGTACGACTATTGAGCGCGCGGTATGGTAACCCGTCAAAAAACTTGCGAGTTATCGCAGTAACTGGTACCAACGGGAAGACAACGACCGCCTGCTATATCAATGAGATCTTGAAGGAGGCCAAATTTAAGACAGCGATGTTCACGACGGCGTTGATAGAGGTGGCAGGGAAGGCTCAGGTTAATGATTTGAATGCAACAGTTGCTTCGACTGGCAGGATGCAACAGTTCTTTCGTGATGCAAAAAAGGCTGATGTGGACTATGTCGTGTTGGAAATCACGTCACACGCGCTTGACCAACACAAACTTGACGGAGTGCCGATTGAGGCAACAGTGATGACCAATTTGACACAAGATCATTTGGACTATCACAAGACCATGGAGAATTATGCAGCGGCTAAGGGTAAGCTGTTTGCACTGGAACCGCGATATATCATTTTGAACCGCGATGATGAATGGTATGACTATTTTGATCAATTCGTTGCTGGTGAACAAAAAATGACCTACGGTAAGCATCCGGAAGCAGAGGCGCGGATTCAGCGAGTGAAGCTGTACCGCAAGGGTACTGAAGCCGATGTGGTTTTGGATCATCAAACGCATTTAGAGCTGGCGACGGCGCTGCCGGGTGAATTTAATGTGCACAACATGACGGCAGCGGTGACGTTGGCGTATCTGCTGGGCGTCAAGCTGCAGGATATCCAAGAAGGAGTGGCGAATGTAGAGGCGGTTCCTGGTAGGTTTGAGCGAGCAGTCGAGGGTGTTGGCTATGATGTAATCGTGGATTATGCACACACCCCTGATGCATTGGATAAATTATTGACGGCCGCTCGTAAAATTGCCAAGGGTCGAGTGATTTTGGTGTTTGGGGCTTGTGGGGATCGCGACAAGAGCAAGCGGCCAATTATGGGCGAAATTGCTGCCAAAAACACCGACAGGATATTCCTGACCGACGAGGAGAGCTATAATGAAGATCCTGATCAGATTAGGCGAATGATTTATGAAGGAATTGAACGGGCGCACGGTGACGCCAAGACGACGGAAATTCCTGACCGGCGACAGGCGATTGAGCGAGCACTTGGCTCTGCGCAAAAGGGTGATATGGTGCTGATCACTGGAATGGGACACGAGAAATACCGAATTGTGAATGGGGAGCGACTACCATGGAATGATCGCCAGGTAGTACGTGAAATTTTGGGACAGGAAAAAGCAGAATAACTAACTCAATGACTTGCCGAAAAAGGTTTGTTTTTTGCGGCGCCACTCTTTGGATTGGCGGACAAGTTTTTCAGTATCTTTCGAACTTTTAAGGAGTGGTTTGATGGCTTCTTCAAGGTAGACACCACCTTGTGACCCCTTGAACAGCAAGACGGTGTCTTGACGAGCCAGGGATTGTAACAGTTCTACGGCGTCAGTGGCTTTGTCAAAAGAGGTAACAGTACAGCCATTGTCTTTGGCGGCTGGTGCCAAGAATGTAGCTGCGTTGGGGCCAACAGTGATGACGTGTGATAGGTGCGCTGGGTCGCATAGGGTACCGAGTGTGCGGTGTTCAGACGCTGTTGTGTCGCCAAGCTCGTTCATATCTCCCAAGACGGCGATTTTGGTTTTGGCGGGTAATTGATAGAGTGTTTCGAGGGCTGATTTGGCGGCGAGTGGGCTGGAATTATACGAATCATCGATGAGCATTGAACCGTTGATACCGCTCAGTAGGTTCATTCGCCCTGGCACGGGAGTGAAGTTCTCTAGAGCGGTGATGACGCTTTCAACGTCAAGGTTGAATTCTAGTGCAACAGCAGCGGCTCCAGCAGCAATGCGTAGTTGGTGCTTGGCGACAACAGGCATGATGAACTCACGAGAGGTTTGTTCGCCGTGGGTGAGAGTACAGGTGTATCCTTGGCTGTGATTGAACTGATGAGCGGTGATGTAATAGTCAGCATCTGGCTCAGTACTGTAAGAAAGATTGCGTTCAGAATTGGCAAAAGCGATGAATCCAGAATTGATATCATCACGGTTGTACAGGGTGACAATGCTATGGCTAGATAGGGCAAATTCCTCCTGGGCTACTGTTTTGAGATTGCCAAAAAACTCCATGTGCTCAGGAGATATGGCTGTGACGACGAGAATATCAGGGTGAGCGTAGCGACCAAAGGCGGTCATTTCACCGGGGTGGTCGATGCCAAATTCTTGAACGATGACGTTGATGTCGTGAAGTTGGCGAGCTGAGCGATAGGCGCGGTAGATGGTTGATAGCCAATCAGTGATGGATCGAGGATTTTTCGGGCCATCAATACCAAGCATCTCCAGGGGTGCACTAAATTCAGCATTGAAATTACCCCTGTTGGTTCGAACTTTTTTGTTGTGTTTGAGAACGTCGACGATGGTTGATTTGGTGGTTGTCTTGCCGACGCTTCCGACAACGGCGACTAGGCGAATGTGTGGATTATTGTGGAAAAATTTACGCATGATTCGCACCAATAGACACGAGATGAGAGATTTGAATAGCTTCATATAGATTATTATAACAATATCAAGGCGGGAGGGCTATTTTTAGGGAAGGGTATTGAGTGAATTAGCACTCACCCTTGACGAGTGCTAACGTGGTGCGATACAATAAGATGTATTGTTAATGAAATGGAGGATATTATGAGTGTACCTATTCAGCCTCTCGGCGACCGTGTGGTAGCGGTGCGCGAGGAGGCGAAGACGCAGACGGCTAGCGGACTGTATTTGCCGGACAGCTCGAAGGAGAAGCCAGTGGTTGCTGAGGTTAAAGCGGTCGGCGGCGATGTCAAGAATGTGAAGGTGGGCGATAAAATTGTTTATAAGGAATATTCGACTACGGACTTGAAAATTGACGGCACGGAATATTTGATCGTCCGCGAGGAAGATATTTTAGCAACGGTTGTTTGAGAAAAGGGGAGTTTTTATTATGGCAAAAAAAGTATTTTACGATGATGATGCGCGTGCTCGCGTGTTGGGCGGTGCCGAGGCGCTGTATAACGCAGTTAAGGTGACCTACGGGCCAAAAGGTCGCAATGTGGTGATTGCCAACAAGGGGTTTGGCGGGCCAACCGTGACGCACGACGGCGTAACGGTGGCGGAAGGCATCGAGCTACCAGAGAATGATGATGAGACGCTGGGCTACAAGGTTGGTGCTGATCTGATCAAACAGGCGGCCAAGAACTTGAACAAGCAGGCGGGTGACGGTACCACGACGGTGACGGTGCTGACCTATTCGATTTTGAAGGAAGCCAATCGGTTGATCGCAGCAGGCCACAACCCAATGGAACTACGCAAAGGCATCGAGCAGGCTGGCGCGGAAATTGTCAAAGAACTGAATAAATTAGCGGAGCCAATTGAGGGCAAGTCTGAGCGCGTGGCGGAAGTGGCAACCATTTCGGCGGGTGACGCGGAAATTGGTAAACTAATCGCTGGTGTCATCGAGAAAGTTGGCAAAGACGGCGTAGTAACGGTCGAAGCTGGCCAAGGTTTGGAGCTGGAAGCCGAGGTTGTTGAAGGATTTAGCCTGGACAAGGGCTGGGTCAGCCCGTTCTTCGTCACCGACACCGGTCGGCAAGAGGCGGTTTACGAAAAGCCAGCGATTTTGATTACCGATAAGAAAATTTCCAGCGTGCAGGAGTTCCTGCCAATGCTAGAGAAATTGGCACAAAGCGGCAAGAAGGACGTGGTGCTGATCGCTGATGAAGTCGAAGGTGAAGCGCTGAGCATTTTGGTGCTGAACAAGCTCAAGGGTGTATTTAATACCGTGGCGGTCAAGGCGCCGAGCTTTGGCGACCGCCGCAAGGAGATTTTGCGCGACATCGCGGTCTTGACTGGCGCAACGGTGATTTCTGAAGATCACGGTTTGACATTTGAGAATGCTGGCCTGGAGGTCTTGGGCTCAGCGCGCAAGGTGATTGTTGGTAAGGACGAAACCACCATCGTTGAGGGCGCGGGAAAGCCATCAGCCGTGAAGGAGCAGATCGCTCAGATCAAGGCACTGTCTGACAACGCCTCTAGCGAATATGAGAAAGAACAATTCGACAAGCGAGCAGCTGCCTTGAGCGGCAAGGTGGCCGTCATCAAAGTCGGCGGCGCGACCGAGACAGAAATTGACGAAAAGAAGTTCCGTGTGGACGACGCCGTGGCAGCCACCAAGGCAGCCTTGGCTGAGGGCATCGTCGCTGGTGGTGGCGTAACCTTGGTGAATTTGGCCGGCGGTCTGAAAGTGACTGGCGCAGATAGCATCGCGGCTGGCCGGCAGATTCTAAAAGACGCCCTGAAGCAGCCATTCCTACAGATTATGCGTAACGCTGGCTTGAACGCCGACGCGCTTTTGGCGCAAGTCGAGGCAGGTAAGGCTGGATTTGGTGTTAACGTGATGAAGCCTGAGAACGAGTTGGTGGATGTCAAAAAAGCTGGCGTCATCGACCCAGCGCGCGTCACCAAGGAAGCGGTGGAGAACGCGGTGTCCATCGCTTCAACTGCAGCGACCATGGGTGCACTGGTTGTCGACGTACCAGAGCCAGAAGCTCCAGCTGCACCTGGCGGCATGCCAGGTATGGGGATGATGTAATAATGTACATCAAAAACAGGGCCGGTTACCGGCCCTGTTTTAATGAATTGAAATGACTATTTTTGTGGATTTGACAGGTAATCTATCTCTTTAATGACATCCAATAGAGCCTGGGCACGGCGAGACTCGTCGGCGATGGCGCCAGCTGCTGCATGTGCTGGAGCGATCAAGGCGCTGTCATCAGTTGAGCGCAGCAATAACAAATAAGTATCAAACTTTTCTTCTGGGGAGATATTCAACTTGTCAACCAGGGGACGGAGTTCCAACAGTGCTTGTTGCTTGATGGAGTCCAGGTTTGAATCATTCACTGGGGCTACAGGGGTCGTAGTATCGACGGAAATAGGTACCGCTGGTGGCGGCGCGACCATCAGATCATCTGTTGCTACTGGGATTGAGTTGTCTGGTGGCGGCGCAACTACCTGGGTATTGTCTGACTGCGGGGTTGTCCCCGTCTCTTCAAAATTCAAATTATCATCTGTTTGTTGTGTTACACCCGCCAAAACCTTGGCAAGCTCTTGGTCATCGGTAACTGATTGGTTTTGCATGTCCCCACCCCATCTTATTAATGATTATGCTTATATATGTTATACTTTAGCATGAAGAAAGGTGGTATGACAAGATGCTTGATGATCCTATTATGATTCGGCGAAAAGATCCAGCCGACACGTTGTCTGGTTTGATGCAATTATCAGCGCAAACGTCTTTTGAGGCAATTATTGAAGGAAATGAGTATATAGCGGGAAATATCAATGCGGTGGTAATTGCTGGCATGGGTGGTTCGGCGCTGGCAGCAGAAATGGTAATTGCGTTAACGAGAGGATGGCTGCATATTCCTCTAGTGGTAACAAAAGGCTATGATCTACCAGGTTTTGTGAATGACAATACCCTAGTTATCGCCATTAGTCACTCTGGTAATACAGAAGAAACCTTGAGTTGCTATGATCAGGCGCGTGCCAACAATTGTCAGCTGGCAGTAATCACCACAGGCGGAGCCTTGTTTGAAAAAGCAACAGTTGATGGCGTAAAGAGGATAAAAATACCAGCTGGTGCGCAACCACGTATGTCAACAGTCTACCATCTACGAGGATTGTTGAAGATATTACAACAGTTTTTGATCATTGATGGTGATTTGTATCAAAGATTGGAAGAAAGCGGCGAATGGTTATCTGGTCAGGTGCAAGCTTGGGCACCAGAAATACCGACCGAGCAAAATATCGCCAAACAATTGGCGCTCAAGTCAACTGGCAAAACCCCGGTGATTTATGCTGGTGAATTAACGTGGCCGTTGGCATATAAGTGGAAAATCAGCTGGAATGAATCGGCAAAAAATATAGCTTTTTGTAATCAATACCCTGAATTTAACCACAATGAGTTTATCGGCTGGTCATCTCATCCGGTTGAAAAGCCATTTGTGATTTTTGATTTGATGAGTCATTTGGAACATCCGCGTATTCGCGAGCGTATGGAACTCAGTGATCGACTGTTGAGTGGTATGCGTCCGCACGCTGTGTCTATAGAATTACAGGGAGAGACTTTGCTTAAACAACTATTGTGGGGCTTGGCGCTTGGTGACGCCGCAAGTATTTACACAGCAATCCTGAACGGCGTTGATCCAGCGCCAGTAAAATTAGTAGAACGTTTGAAACAAGAATTAAGTTAAAGTCAAACGCGGTTTATTTAGTTGCGCATTGCTTCGATAGTGTTGCGGTTGGCAGCACGTACGGCTGGATAAATACCAAAGACGACACCGACCAGCATGGCAGCACCAATACTGACGACAGCAGGCTGCCAGCTCAAAATTGGCGAAACCGGTAGGAAAGTACTGACCGTGTACGCACCAATTAAGCCAAAGATATACCCCATAACACCACCAGCTAAACCAATGATGACTGATTCGATCAAGAATTGATGGATGATGTGTCGGTTGGTTGCACCAATTGCTTTACGGATACCGACTTCACGCTGTCGTTCGGCAACATTTACCAACATGATATTCATGATGCTGATTCCACCGACAAACAGGGAGATGATTGACACGGCGATCATGATTGCTGACAATGACAACAACATAGCGTCGCTGGTAGCAGTAATATCTTTACCAGTGATGATGTGGTAGTCATTAGCATCGTGGTGATTTTGATTGAGCTTTGCTGTGATGTCAGAAATTGCTTTCTCAAGCGACGAGTCGCCGTCAGTTTTGATGGCAATTTGCTGAATTTGCGCGACATTTTGTGTCAGCTTCTTACTGACATCGAGTGAGACGATGGCTGAGTTGTTGAAGTTAACACCTAGATAGGTGAGAGGTTGTTTGACTGGTTTTAACACGCCCATGACCGTAAACGGCTTATCTTGAATGCGCAGGACATTACCGAGTGCGTATTCGGTGCCAAACAGATCAATTGACAGCTGATGGCCGATCACCACGCCATTGGCTTGCCCAACAAATTGACCATCGCGTAGTTCTAACTCTGCCAGATCTTTGATTTTTTCAGTGGTACCAATGATGGCGGTTTTGTGCGCATCGATGCGTGAGTTGGTAGTAGTGATGGAGTTGTGAATAACTGACATCGGAGCGCTGTTTGGAGTGATGCGAGCAACGTCCTGTACATCGTATTCGGTCAGGGTTGGGAGAGGTGTAATGTTTTGTGCTTGAGACAATGACCGCTCGATATTACCGCTCAGACCAGACCGTATCAATGCCACACTGTCTTTGGTGGTTGAGAACTGTTGATTGATCAATTTATTGACACTGACAGACAGGGACATGATCATGGTGATGCCCATAATGCCGATGGTGATGCCAGTAACGGTCAATGTTGTCCGACCGCGACTAGCGCGGAGGGATTGCATGGCGTTCTCTATGTGATTTTTAAATAAAAACCTCACTTGGTCGTCTCCTTTTTGGAAGTTTGTGTCTTCTTTGTGGATTTGGTTGAAGATTTTTTGTCAGACTTTTCAGCGGGTTTATCATCTTCTTTTTTTGGTTTCTCGGCAAGCTTAGCCTCTTCTTTTTCAGGATGTTTGGCTGGCTTTGCTTCCTCTTTGTTGGGCTTTTCGGTAGGTTCAGTAGCTTTTTTCTCAGATTTCTTGAGCTTATCTGATGGTTTTGCTTCTTTTTCTTCATCAATAATTTCCAGGTTTTTCCTGAATGGTGCTGATTTCTGCAACTGTTCATCTGTATCGATCCTACCGTCAAGCATGGTGATGACGCGGCTGGCGTACGAAGTCAACTCAGGGTTGTGGGTGACCATGATGATGGTGTTGCCACGGCGGTGAATATCGGCCAACTCTTCCATGATGATATGGCTGGCCTTACTGTCCAAGTTACCGGTTGGTTCATCTGCCAAGATGATTGACGGGCTGTTTACCAGGGCTCGGGCAATTGCTACACGCTGAACCTGTCCACCTGACAATTGGTGCGGCATGTAATATTCGCGCTCGCCTAAGTGAAAGTTCTTTAAGATTCGGCTGGCTTCCTGTAGGCGTTTAATCTTACTCATGCCTTTGTATGTTAGCGGGAGAGACACGTTTTCTAGGACGCTCAAGCGAGGAATCAGATTAAAATTCTGAAACACAAAACCGATGTCATCTGAACGGATTCGGGCTAATCGTTTTGAGCCGAGATTGTCCACTGAATCACCGTTGAGGAAATATTCACCATCTGTTGCTTGATCTAGCAATCCGATGATATTTAATAGGGTGGTCTTACCACAACCACTTGGCCCCATGATGGCAATGAATTCGCCCTTTTCGACGGTCAAATTCACGTCGTCAAGAGCATAGTGTTCCGCATCGCCGATACCAAAACACTTTGTAATGTTTGTGAGTCTTATACACGGTGCAACTGGTGTATCCATACTATATTTATTATATGCAGTACGGGAGGATATGCAACCATAATAGTTATGTAAAATGTACATCATCAGCCCATTTTTATATTGTTACTGCGGTAGTTGGTTATTTCCCGTAAAGTTTTGTATACTAAATCAAGACGGAAGGATGCAGGAGTGGTTGAACTGGCACGCCTGGAAAGTGTGTAGACTCTTCACGGGGTCTCCGGGGTTCGAATCCCCGTCCTTCCGCCAAGTGCAAATAGGGTTATCTTCGATCGTCATTGTAAAATTAACAAAACCTATTGCAAACCCTACATTTAGTGCTTATCATGGTATATATACGCTATATCTATAGCGGGTAGACAAACAAAAACCAAGAGGTGAGAAAAGCTGATACCACGGGGGAGGTGCTGTTGGTATTTTTCTTGTGTCTCTATGACCAATATAGTTTAAGGGAGGTATAATGAGTGTCATTCATGTCGTCAAACGAGACGGGACGAAAGAGCCGTTTGATGCAAACAAAATTAACATAGCGTTACTGAAGGCAGCAGAGGGGCTGCCTGACCAAGTATCTAAAGTCGTGCAGGTGGCTACTGAACTTCAGCTTACACTGTTTGACGGCATTACGACCGAGCAGCTCGACCAAGCGGTCATTCAAACAACACTGCAGAATGTTAAAGATGATCCAGATTATGATAAGATTGCGGCACGACTGTTACTGAAGACGATTTATAAGAGTATTTTGGGCGACTATCAGTCGGTGGATGAACTCAAAAAGTTGCACGCAAAAGAATTTCCGAAATTTGTGAAAGCAGCCGTCAAAGAAGGCCTGTTAGACACTCGCATGGCTGACGGTAGGTTTGATTTGAAAAAGCTTGGTGAAGCGCTTGATCCTGCCAAGGACGATCTCAGTAAATATCTGGGAGTGATCACCAACCGCAACCGTTACGCCCTCCGTAAGCAAAATGGTCAGCCAATGGAGACGCCACAATTTACTCACATGCGCATTGCCATGGGGCTGAGTTACAACGAGAAAGATCCTACCGCCGCAGCGATTGTGTTTTATAATCACATGAGCAGTTTGGAATATGTGCCAGGCGGCTCAACCCGCGTCAATGCTGGTGGCTCGTTCCCGCAGCTCAGTAATTGCTTCCTGTTGAATGTTGATGATGACATGGAGTCAATTGCTAAGGCAGTGCGCGACACTATGTGGATTGCTAAGGGCACCGGTGGTATCGGCATTGGCTTTACTAAGTTGCGGGCAGCTGGTAGTCCAGTTAAAACCACTAATACTGAGTCAACCGGCCCGATTCCCTTTATGAAGATGATTGATACCGCACTGTTTGCCGTCTCTCGTAAGGGTAAGAAAGCTGGTGCAGCAGCCATCTACATGGAAAACTGGCATCTTAACTTTCCGCAGTTCATCGACCTACGTTCTAACTCTGGTGACCCGTATATGCGAACGCGTTTTGCTAACACCGCGGTGTTTATTTCTGACGAATTTATGAAGCGGGTGCAAAAAGATCAAGATTGGTACTTGTTTGATCCAGCAGATACGCCAGATTTGCCAGAGCTGTACGGTGAGGAATTTTCAGCGCGCTACAAAGAGTACATCAAGCTGGCTGAAGCTGGCAAAATGCGTGTCTTTGAAAAGACATCAGCTCGTCAGCAGTTCAAGCAGATTCTGACCAGCCTGCAGGCTACCAGCCACCCATGGCTCACCTGGAAAGATACTATTAACGTTCGAGCCCTAAACAATAACACCGGTACGATTCACCTTTCTAATCTCTGTACAGAAATTACCTTACCGCAAGACAAAGACAACATCGCTACCTGCAACTTGATCAGTATCAATTTGTCAGCCTTTTTGAACGAAGACAAGACGTGGGATTGGGATCGACTCAAAGAAGCGTCACGGGCTGCTGTGCGCCAATTGGATAATTTGGTGGATATCACCAAAACACCAATCACCGAAGCTATGCACTCAAACAATCAAACTCGGGCAATTGGTTTGGGCTTGATGGGCTTTACTGATGTGCTGGAAAAACTTGGGTATTGCTATGAGTCCACAGAGGCATATGACTTGATTGATAAACTTACCGAATTTATCAGTTATCACGCTATCGACCAGTCAGCAGATTTGGCACAAGAGCTAGGCAGCTATCCTACCTATAAGGGTAGTGGTTGGAGTAAGGGTATTTTGCCGATTGATACACTAGAGACGCTGTCTACCGACCGTAAAGTTAAGGTGAAAATCGATCACAAGTCGAGCCTCGACTGGGACGCACTGCGGGTGAAGGTCAAAAAGGGTATGCGTAATGCTACTTTGATGGCTATTGCGCCAACGGCTAACATCGGTCACATTGCCGGTACCACGCCGGGTATCGACCCGCAGTTTGCGCAAATCTTTAGTCGCTCGACGTTGAACGGTAAGTTTTTGGAGGTGAATAATAACCTGGTGCGCGACCTCAAGGCGCTGGACTTGTGGGATGACATTAAGGAAGAAGTCTTTGCCAACCAAGGTGATATTCAACACATTGATGCTATTCCGCAGAAGCTCAAAGATGTCTACAAAACTAGCTTCCAACTCAGTCCTTACGCCTTTATCGAGGTGGCGGCGCGGGCACAGAAGTGGGTTGACCAGGCAATTAGCCGTAATATGTATCTTGAAACTCGCGATATCGATGAATATGTGGAGATTTATTCTGAAGCGTGGCGTCGTGGCCTGAAAACGACCTACTACCTGCACGTTAAACCACGCCACCAATCAGAGCAAACGACGGTTTCAGTGGAAAAAATTGCTGAGCAAAAGATTAGAACAGGCGCTGGCAAGGCACGTGGCTTTGGCTTTGCGAAAATTAATAAATAAAAGGGGGATATTATGGCAGATTACACACATCCAAAAGGTGGAATATTAGGTTCAGGACTACGCGATGGGCTGAGCTTGCACCCAATTCGTTACCCATGGGCATACGACTTATACAACCAAGCAGTGGCTAACACCTGGTTTCCAAACGAGGTGCAGTTGGTACAGGATTTGGCGGATTTTGAAAAACTCAGTGACGAGGAAAAGCATGCGCTCAAAACCGTCATTAGTTATCTTAACCCAAACGAGTTACTGATCAACAAGTCGCTGGCCTTTGGTATTTACCCATATGTCAACGCCGCTGAAGCGCAGCTCTATCTGTCAAAACAGATGTGGGAAGAGGCCAACCACTTCATGACCTTTGAATATATCATCGAGACGTTTCCGTTTGACCGGGAGGAGATTTACGCGGCGGGCTTTGGCAAAAAATCGCTGGCTGACAAGGCAGATTTCCAGAACAAGCACCTGGATGTGATGCTGGATCCAAATCTTGATATCTACACGCTGGAGGGTAAGAAAGATTTTGTCCGCTCACTGGTGGCCTATAACATTGTACTGGAAGGCATTTGGTTCTACTCAGGCTTTATGGTCGGTATGAGTTTCCGTCAGCGCAACTTGCTGCGCAATGTCGGTACACTGCTCGACTGGATCACTAAGGATGAGAACTTACACCTGACCTTTGGTATTAATTTGCTACTGACTATTTTGGACGAAAACCCAGAACTGCAAACCCAAGAATTTGCTGAGGAAATCCGCAACCTCATCCTGCAGGCGGTGGAGCTGGAGAAAGAGTACAACAAGGACATGTTACCAAAAGGCATCTTGGGTCTGAACGCTGATTATGTTAACCAGTACGTTATGCACATGACTGACCGCCGCTTGGTCGAGCTTGGGTTTGAGCCGGAGTACAACGTGGCCAACCCAGCCAAATGGATGGCGACGGCAAACGACACTTTGGAGTTGGTCAATTTCTTTGAAAGTACTAACACGAGCTATGAAGTAAACACTACGAAGTAACTGCCATGGACAAAATTACAACAGATATTTTAGACACAGTTGAAATTGGCGCTTTGGCGACTGTTAATCGTGACAGAACGCCGCTAGTGACGCCGCTCCACTTTGTACGTTATAAAAATGACAACATTATCTGGCTCTCTGACCGACAATCCCGCCACGCCGTTAATGCGTACCGCAGCGGTGTTGTAGAATTTGTAGTGTGGAATGATCAAAAGAGTGCTGTCTTTTTGACAACAAAGGTACGAGAGTTGCCAGAGGAAGAAGAGGCCGCGGCTTTGGAAGTGTACGCCAACAAACTGGGCGACTTTATGCCGCGTGTGGAGAATAGGCAAATTTACATCATGCCAATCGGTAATCTTGATGAAAAAACTACAACAGGAAATTGGCTGCACTATATTGCATAAACACTACATATAGCGTATTATAAGCATAAGCAGATACTAAATATATAGAAAGACAGGAACATGAACGCAAGTCAAATTATTTCTGACGACATGACATTGGAAGAAAAATTAAGCGCTATTGACGCGGCGATGAAAGCAGTACAGCAGGCAGCTGATGACCAGGCAAAAAAATCTGGTGGTATTGCGGCGCCGCTCGATCCCGCAAGCTTGACGGTGTGTGACGGTTGTGAATAAAACAACAGGGGTGTCGATTCGACGCCTCTTTTGATAAGTTGGAGAAGTGATGACGAAGAAGTATATTTTTGTAACTGGTGGAGTGCTGTCTGGTGTTGGTAAGGGAATCACGGCGGCGAGTATTGGCGCGGTGCTGCAGGCCAAAGGTTTGTCGGTGTCGGTGCAGAAGTGTGATCCATACCTGAATGTTGATGCTGGACTATTGAACCCAAAAGAGCACGGCGAATGCTTTGTGACCAAGGATGGTGCCGAGACTGATCTTGACTTGGGGCACTATGAGCGATTTCTGGATTTGGAGTTGACGCGGAAAAACACCACGTTGTCGGGTCGATTGCTGCGAGATTTGATCAATGCTGAACGGGCCGGTGAATTTGGCGGACAAACAGTGCAATTAGTGCCACATCTAACCAATTCTATTAAAAAATCTATTCACGAAGCAGCTGAAGGTGATGTGCATATTGTAGAAATTGGTGGCACGGTGGGTGATTACGAAGGGCTGAGTTTTATTGAAGCAATTCGTGATTTTTCACAGGAAGTAGGCAGGAGTAATTGCCTTTTTGTTCATGTGGTGTATGTTCCGTTTTTGGAAGCCAGCCAGGAGTACAAAACAAAGCCTGCACAAAATGCCATGGCGGAGCTTCGTAGTTTCGGGATTATGCCGGACGTGGTGGCGGTGCGGACTGAGGGTCATGATAAACCACCGCGTAGTGTTGGTGAGAAAATCGCTATATCATCTGGTGTACGTCCCGAGGGTATCATCATGATGCCAAATGTTGATACGGTGTATGAGGTACCATTGACTGTTGCGCGCGACTTGGGACCAATGTTGAGTGAGTTTACTGGGGTAGTTGTGGAGCCTGACTTGACTCGCTGGAAAAATCTAGCAGAGCGTGATACTACTGATTATGCACGTGAAGTGACGGTTGGTTTGGTGGCAAAATATATTGATAATACTGATACCTATTTGTCGGTGACGGAGGCGTTAAAATCAGCAGCGTGGGCGGAGAATTGCGAAGTCAATATACGGTGGATAAATGCAGAGACTGTTAGTGATGACGACTTTTCTCAGGTTGATGCTGTTTTGGTACCGGGCGGCTTTGGTGCACGTGGTGTTGAAGGGAAGATTGCAGCGGCAATGTATTGCCTGGAGCATAATAAACCATATCTGGGTATTTGTTTGGGTATGCAAACAGCGGTGATTGCTGCGGCGCGTCGAGGTGGCGTGGATAGTGCTAATAGTGAGGAGTTTGGTGCAGGTCAGGGCACGAACGTGATTTATCTGATGGATGGGCAGGCAGGTAAAGAGTCGACTGGTGGCACGATGCGCCTTGGTGATTATCCAGCAGTGCTGAAAGAAGGCTCGCTAGCGGCGAAGACGTATGGTACAACAGAGGTGACAGAGCGACACCGCCACCGATATGAGGTGAATCAGGATTTTGTTCAGGCGATTGAACAAGGCGGTTTGGTTATTTCGGGCACCTCGCCAGACGGTAGATTGGTGGAATTTGTTGAATCGCCACGCTGTGACTATTTCATCGCTACACAAGCTCACCCGGAGTTTAAATCACGTCCATTCCGACCACACCCGCTCTTTTTGGGGCTAATCCGAGCAGCTGTTTTGGCAAGAAACGCCTAACAACCGCGCTATATTGACAAAAAGATGTAATAATGCTAAAATAGTAATCAGTTGTATACTAAAAATAAAAAGGAAAAGAATGGCTGAAGAACAAGCATTATCACAGCAACCACATGTGTTACCAACACAGGATGATTTATCAACCTTGTCGTATATTTTACGTCATGTCCGGGGATCGAGTTTGATTTCCGTCACGGCGTTAGATCTGGATATAGTGGAAGACTAGCTGATCTGGTGGTATACTGGTGGTGATGGAACACACAATTCAAGAAGTTATTGCAAAGCTATTTAATATTGAAACAACAGTGCAGTTGACGCGTCCTGACCCAAAGTTTGGCGATTTTGCGACGAACGTGGCGCTGCAGCTGGCCAAACCGCTGGGTAAGAATCCGCGCGAGATTGCTGAGGCGATTGCCGAAGAGCTGCGTGGTCACGAGGAGCTGAGCGAGGTTAGCGTGGCTGGTCCGGGCTTCATCAACGTGACGTTAAGTGACCAAGCGGTGCTGGAATCGCTGAAAATGCGGCCGGCGACTAATCGTGCAGGAAAAAAAGTGGTCATTGAGACCAATTGTCCAAATCCGTTTAAGGCTATGCACATTGGCCATGCGTTGAATGCAATTTTGGCGGACACCATGGCGAATTTGCTGGCGGTAGATGGTGCGTCAGTACACCGAGTGAGTTACCACGGCGACGTCGGTACACATGTCGGCAAGAGTATGTGGGCGATTCTGCGCGAAATTGACGGTGATGTCAGCAAACTGGACGCTATCCCGGCTGATAAGCGCAACGAATTTATGAGTCGTATGTACGTTGAAGGGGCGCGGGCAGCCAAGGAATCACCAGAGGCGCGGGCAGAAATTGATGAGCTGGCCAAACAATCGTTTGTGCTGGACGATCCGCTGTATAAGCAGGTGTACGAGATTTGTAAAGCCTGGAGTTTTGATGAAATTGACGCCAATGTGGCGCGGCTAGGTAATGTGCCAATTGAACGGCGCTATGTCGAGAGCGAAACCGAAGTACCGGGCAAGGCCTTGATCAAAGCAAAAACCCCAGAGGTCTTTACCAAATCAGATGGTGCGTATATCTTCAAAGGTAGCCAATACGGTGCGTTTGATAATGTGTTCATCGGTTCGCACGGCAACGGGTTGTACGGTGCGCACGATATGGGGCTGATTCAGCTGAAGCATCAAGATTATCCGAACCTGGACCTATCAGTTACGGTCAACGGCGAAGAGCAGGCGGCGTATTTCCGCGGGGTGATCGCGGCTAGTGAACTGGCAATTCCAGAATTGAAAGATAAATTGTTTAATTATGCAACTGGTCTGGTTAAATTAACGACCGGCAAGATGAGTTCGCGTACTGGCGAGGTGATCACTATTGACTGGCTGTTCAACGAATTCAAAAAAGCCATCACACAAGCTGGCGGCGAGCCGACCGACGAGGTGGTGGCGGGTGCACTGCGCTATCAATTCTTGAAAGTAAAAATTGGTAGCGATGTGGTATTCGATATCAATGACGCGGTCAGTTTGACGGGTAACACTGGTAGCTACCTGCAATACGCACACGCTCGGGCCCGGGGTATTTTGGCGAAATCTGAGCAAGCAGCCACGTTCCCGACGGAATTGTTCGACGAAGATCGGCTACTCGTCAGGAAAATGAGCGAATACGCTGAGGCGGTTAATCGCGCCACCGAAAGTCTGGAGCCGCATCATGTTTGCGCCTATCTGTTTGAGTTGGCGCATGAGTTTAATCGCTACTACGAGAAAAATCAAGTTGTTGGCAGTGATAAAGAAGCGCACCGTGTTGGTCTGGTGGCGGTGTACGCTGATATCTTGAAGGCAGGATTGACTGTCTTGGGTATTGTCGCCCCAGAGAGATTGTAAGCGTTCTGTCCCAGTGTGGTACAATCAAGGTGTTACTTAATGTAAAGGAGTTTTTATGGCAGATAAAAAAGTAGCTAAAAAAGCGGCAGTTAAAAAAACGACAACTAAGAAAGCAATTGTTAAAAAGCCAAGCGTAGCAGCTCTGAAAGAAAAAGCAGGTGCGGTTAAAAGTCACGGCGGTGGTTTTATGACATTTATCCGTGAACAAGGCGTGGTTGGTCTGGCTGTCGGTTTGGCAATCGGTACTGCGGCTGGTGATACAGTGAAGAAGTTGGTCACAGCGTTCATCGACCCACTTGTGCAGTTGATCGTTGGCTCACAACAGGGTCTTCAAGCGGCATCATTTACTGTTGAATTTGCTGGACGTCGAGGTGAATTTTTGTACGGAGCATTTATCAGCTCATTGATCACCTTGTTGGCAGTCGCCTTTGTGGTCTATGCAATTGTTCACTTTTTGAAGCTTGATAAATTAGACAAGAAAAAAGACTAAAACGCTTACGTTTGCTATTTTACACTCTCCTATCTACAATGTGAGTATAAAGGAGAGTGTAGCGTGAAAGATGGAGTCCGGAGGGCGGGTTATTTACCTAGGCTAAAAGAGCCTAGTAGTAGCCATTTGTTGAGTCAAAATATTGAAGGTCCTCGGCGGTCACCGTATTGTTATGGTGAATCACCTGAACAGAGGCGACAGCGCCTTGAAGAATTACGGAAACGGTATAGTAAACTACCAGAAACTTCTTTCACTGACTATGATCTTGGCAACAAAGAATTGCCTGCGTATAAGCACAAAGCAGAGATATTAGATACACTCTCAGAGAACAAAATATCTTGGTTATGTGGACCGACGGGTAGTGGTAAAACGACACAAACCGCTCAGTATGCACTGGAGCGGTTTGATCGTGTTGTGGTGTTGATGCCGCGACGGGTGATTGTTGATAATGTTACTGAATATGTCGAGCAAAGTTTACGTGGACAGTTGGGTAAGCAATATCCTGATCACCTGGTGGGAAAGATTCATGGACGTGCCACTGAGGCGACGCCGGACACCAGGCTTTGTTTCATGACAGCGGCAACCTTTACGAAGAAGCTGGAGCAACTTTCTGGTGACTGGCATGATGAGAAAACACTGGTGCTGGTTGATGAAATACATGAAGCTAACTTAGAGATGGAATTTGCCACCGCACTGGCTGCAAAATCGATTGAGAAGACTGACAAATGGCACATGGCTTTTTCCAGCGCCACGCCTGATACCGAAGTTTCCCAAACTATGTACGAAGATATTAACGGATCGGAGCTGCCCGTCGTAACCATTGAGGGCCGACCGCATGAGATCGACATCACAGAAGATAAGGTGAATACCGTGTCTGAAGCCTATCTTGAATATGGTAAGGACTCGAAAAAATCATTGGTCTTTGTTGAGGGGGTGAGGAGTATTGAGGAGACTATTGCTTCAATCAAACGCCACACTCGCCATCAATCCGGGAGGATACGATTCTTCAAGCTACATTCTGGTATATCAGAAGCTGCCCGCCGAGAAATTTTTACTGCTGAACCGGCAGAAGATGAATCATTTGTTATTGTTTCAACTTCGGCTGGACAGTCTGGTATCACCATCCCTGAGGTTGATTTGGTGCTGTCAAATGGCCTGACAAAGAGTAAAGAAATTGGCGAAGAGGGTGCAGAGGGATTACCGCCTCGGTTGTGTACTCAGGCCGAGTTGATGCAACAAGCGGGGCGCGGTGGTCGTGATATTGATGGTGCAAAGTTTGTGCTGGCGCGTCCAATTTCCTACGGCAAGATTTATCTACCAGAGGAATTAAAAGGGTTCTATGACATTATATCCCGTGAACAGCACATTCCACCGGAGATATACCACACTAATATTGTGCGTAATGTCTTGTCGGCTATTCATCTGAATGGTGATTTTGAGGATCTGAACCGATACCTGATGCATCCTGTTGCTAGTAAAAAAGTTATTCAAGAGTCGTACGATTTGCTGGAAACCCTGGAAGCAATTGATGGAGAGGGGCAGATTACAAAAATTGGTGAATTTATGGATAATCTACCGTTGTCACCAGAATTATCTCGAGCATTAGCAGAAATGATTAGAACTGGAGGAAGTTTACGGGAAGTACTGGCATTATCAGCAATTGCGGCTTCCGTTTCTGGCGGTGGCTTTGCTGCCTGGCACCAACCAAAGGAGTTGTTTCAGGAGTTTGTTCCAGATGCAACAGATGACTTTTTTGCCGAATATGATGCTTTTCTGAAAACCAGAAAGATATATGATGGTCATCATACTGATGGCCGTGCCTATCTTGCAAATGGCATTGATCCGAATAAGGCGGATAATATTCACTATCAATTTAGTAAAATATGTCGGCGTCTGTCGGTTAATCCAAATGACATCGACATGGGTGAATTAAATAGTGAGGAAAAACACAATATATCAGTGGCTTTGGTACGCGGGTTTCAGGAATTATTGTATGCCAAAGCTGGTAGTCGGCGCATTGGACGAACAACGGTCAACCAATACACGAACATTCACACTGGCGAACGTGGTATTTCTGAGTATGAAATTAGTTCGTATAGCTTAGCGCGGCGCATGGGAATGGAGGCGCTGAAGCTGGTGGTGGCTTTTCCGTGGTGGTATGATGCGCATGATGGGCGTCGACACACTCTCAATACAATTTTGCCAGTAACTAAGGATCAAGTTGCTCAAGCCTTGAGTGGCAGTGCTGTGCCTGAATCCCTTGGTGATAGAATTGCTCCTAATGGTGACTTGGTTCATGTGGTGCAGCCAAAAGTCGGCTCACTGATACTCGGTCCAGAACAGCAGCAAAAAATCCCCGCTACGACAGATAAACAAATCGCGCTGATAGTGGACACGATGAAAAACAGGGCTAATAAACAAGTAAGAGTATTGTTTGATTTACAACATCAGCGAGTTATTACTAAGGGTCAATTGTGTCAGGTCCTAGACGGGTCTGCGGTAAATAGTCACAATGTCCATGAAGCGGAGGCTAAGGTTTGGGCTGTGGTGCAAGAGGTATTAACGAGCGAACAGCAAGAAGCTTTTTATGGTCAGGTAAATAGATGACGAGTGTACAATAGGTAGTATGAGTAAAGCGAAAAAATATTATGGATTGACCTGGAGATGACTGGACTAGATCCAGTGCGTGATGAGATTTTGGAAGTGGCGCCGACCGTGTTTGTTTGACTTTTTAAATGATTTATACTAAAATAGTACATGTGGAAAAAGTAAGCCCGAACCCGAGCGATATAGAGGCTAAAATACATCAGCCTCGTGTTCTGCAAATGCTTGATAGCGGTGAACATTATGCGGACTTAGGAGGGGCGAGCCTCCAATTGAAAGACTATGATTGTGAGCAACTCGGTAACCCGGAAGCTCGCTGCAATGAAATATATGAATATGAGTTGTCTGCTGATGCTATTGAGCGGGCTAATTTGGGTTTTGATTTAGATGAACTACCGTCATTTATTGGTGTAAAGGGCGGGGCGGCTCGCCAGGTTTTGGAGGCACTAGTACACAGTGACCGTCAGTTACCACCTCCTCGCGATGTCGATTTGGTAATTTTAGAAGAAGTTATTGCTAGCGGCGATTATGATCCAGATGAGATTTGGGCGGTAGCGAGCGATCTTTCAATGCGCTTTTCGCCGCGTGATGCAATGAATGGCTATGGTGCGGAGCCTGTACAGTCTGCCGCTGAGTTTATGAGGCAGCATGATTTTACAATCAATCAAGTGCTTATACACAAGGACGGTGACACTTGGAGGCTGTTAGCCAGTACTCAAGCAGTGTTGGATACTGCTGAGCACGTCATCAGGCCAACGATATTTGAGCACGATCCTGATAATAGCTATCGCATTGGTAACAAATTAGCCCTCAAGGCTGTGCGGCTTCTTTCAGATATGCAAGTTCAAGGAATTGACGATGCAAGTATTAAAAGCGTTCAGCTGCCAGATGATACTTATGGCGATCCAAGAGACGATTATTTCATGCAAACGTTGCAACTGGATAAGGCGTTAGAAGTCAGCGACGAATTGGCCGAACGTTACGTAGAAAATCTGAGATCGTACGAGATGCTGCCATATGGTTGTGAAGACATGAGCGCTGCTGAATTATACTACGAGTTAGTCAATCGGACAAATTTTGTTCCCTCTGACGGCAACGCATCTGGCGTTTTTCTGGCTGAAAGAGAAAATCGCTTGGAGCTTAGCGGTGCGGCAAAGTTTGATGACGCTGTTGAACGGTTGCTGCAGCAGGTGCCAGAGCGTTTTCTCGTGACTACTACGACTCTAAAACGTAGTATAATAAAGATATGAAAGCAACTTTTAAGTCAAAGAAGATTTTGTGGATGGATCTTGAGATGACTGGACTAGATCCAGTGCGTGATGAGATTTTGGAAGTGGCGGCGATTGCTACGGATTGGGATTTTACGGAAATTGCGACCTATGAGGGTGTGGTGCGACATGAACCAGAGAAGTTAGGTAAGCTACTGGACCGAAATGCTAGCTTTTGGGACCAGCATCCAGCAGCGCGGCGCGGTTTGGAGGAGCAAAATGCTTCGGGTAAGCCGCTGAGTGAGGTAGAGCGTGAATTATTGGCATTTTGCGATGAACATTTTGCAGATGAGCCACGGATTTTGCTTGGTGGTAATTCAATCCATCAAGACCGGCGATTTATCGACCAATGGTGGCCTATGTTGTCAAAAAGACTACATTATCGGATGCTGGATGTCAGTGCTTGGAAAGTGGTGTTTGAGGGTAAATATGGTAAGAAATTTGCCAAGCCAGAGGATCATCGGGCGCTGGAGGATATTCGTGGCAGTACCATGGAACTTAAGTATTATTTAAAGAAGGTGAAACCATGACCCATAAACAATTTGAAGAATTTATCTTGAGTTTGCCTGGTGTGTGGTTAGACTATCCGTTTGGCGAGGATATCGCGGTGTATAAATTTGGTAAGAGTAATGACGGCGCAGGGAAAATGGTGGCATTGGTGGCGGAGGACTCGAAGCCGCTCAGGGTGAGTTTGAAATGTGACCCATTGCTGGCGCAGAATTTGCGGGAAAAATACGAAACGGTACTGCCGGGCTATCATTTGAACAAAAAACACTGGAACACCATCATCTGTTCGGGGCAGTTGAGTGATGAAGAAATTTTTGATTTGGCGCGGCTGAGCTGGCAGTTGGTTAGCGGTATTACACCGGAGAGCTCTCGAGACGCTTCTTGATGGAAGTGATGTCTGACTGTGTTTTTTCTAAGAATTCTTTGATGTCAGATTTTTTGGCTTTTTTTGACAAGCTGGATAATTCTGAACTAAGCAGCTCAAGTTGATAGGCCATCTCCCTGGTGTAGACAGCATCGAGCTGGTCGTTTAAAAAGGCATCATCTAGCTTTTCATTGAGCTTTACCTCAAAGTCCGGCACCTTGAGAGCTTTGTTGATATCTAGCTTTTCTGACTGAGCAATTGGTGTCGCTTTATTGACAGCGGTAGTTAATATTGCATCAAGGGAGCTGTTAATGTCAGTGACCGTGCTATTTTTTAGACGCTTTTTCTGCAGTTCAGTGACCGTTTGTAGGCGGGCAACTCTCATGATGGCGTTAGAAATCGTTGGACCAGAACCTGACTGACTAGCCGCCCAAATGAAGCCAAGACTGAGCACACCAACCAGTGCAATGATGATAATGATGATTTTGGTTTTCTTATCAAATCCGGCTGGCTCTGGTGGAGCAGCGATTTGATTGAGATAATCAATACCAGATGGTGTTGGTGGTTGAGAATATGGATCATTTGGATACATAGTACTATTTAAGCATAAACATGAACAGAGGTAAAGGGTGATATAATAAAGACATGCAAGATGCCAAAGAAGAAGTGCGGGCACGACTGAATATTGAGGACGTGATTGGTGAGTACGTTCAGCTGAAGCGGGCGGGCCGTAATATGAAAGGCCTCAGTCCATTTACCGACGAGCGAACGCCGAGTTTTATGGTTAGCCCAGAAAAGCAGATTTGGCATGATTTTTCGTCAGGCAAGGGCGGTGATGTGTTTTCATTTGTGATGCTAGTGGAGGGGATGGATTTTCGCCAGGCATTGGAACATTTGGCGCGCAAGGCGGGTGTGGATTTGAGTTTGTTCTCTCGCGGTGATGGGAGAACTGCCAAGCGGCGAGCACGAGCGGCTGAAGCATTGGAGCTAGCGGCAAAATTCTTTCAACAATCACTGCTGCGTACACCCAAAGCCTTGGACTATGTCGTTAAAAAACGTGGTCTGACTCGACAAACGATTCAGGATTTTATGGTTGGGTTTGCGCCAGATGACGGATCATCATTGGTGACGGCCTTAACCAAACGGGGTTTTTCAAAGCAAGAATTAGCCGATGCTGGTTTGACGAATAGATTTGGTGGTGATTTGTATCGTGGTCGGATGGTGGTGGCACTTATGGATGCGACTGGCAGAGTAGTTGGGTTTACTGGCCGGATCATTCATGATGAGGCAAATGCCCCAAAATATTTGAACACGCCGCAAACACTTTTGTTTGATAAATCACGGCACATCTTTGGTTTATCTCAAGCTAAAGAGGCGATTCGAAAATCAGACGAAGTGGTAATCGTTGAGGGTAATTTGGATGTGGTGAGTAGTCATCAGGCAGGAGTACGGCAGGTTGTCGCCACGGCTGGAACAGCCATCACTGAACAGCACCTCAAGGCCTTGAGTAGGCTGGCTAGTAGAATTAAATTAGCGTTTGATGGTGATAGAGCGGGTTTAAATGCGACTGAACGGGCTATCAAACTATCACAAACCATTGGGGTGGAGTTGGAGGTTGTTAGTCTACCAGAGGGTAGTAAGGATCCAGATGAATTGATCAAAACACATGGTGTGAAACAATGGGAGTTGGTCATCGCTAAAGCTACGCCTGCTGTGGCGTGGGTGATACAACAATACTCGCAACGAGAAAATGTCAGGACTGCTGAGGGAAAACGACGCTTTTCAACTGCATCGCTGAACTTGATCCGCAGCTTGCATGATCCAGTAGAACAAGAGCATTATTTGCAGATGGTGGCTGAGAAAACAGGGGCCAGTATAGAGGCTCTTACAGCAAAGATGTCTGGTATTACAACAAACAAAACGGTTCTTCGCCAATCAAAAGTTAAAAAAACAGCACCACAAAAACCATCAGATGAGACGCTCGATATGCTACTAGGGCTTGCGGCTCAAGAACCAAGCGTGAGGCGTTGGCTGGCGTCGGTACCAACAGAAGCTACAGATAATGCGAACACCCGAGAATTATTGACATATCTTATCCAAAACCCCAATACAACACTTGATCCGATGCCCGAAACCTTGAAAAATATTGAGGAGTATGTAAAGATAGTACAGTTAAAATTCGACACTCGTTATGCCGACTGGAATCGAGACGATTTACCAGGTGAGATGGCGCGATTGGTCAAACATGTAATATCTAAACACCGTGAAAACAAAATACAGCAATTAATGAGTAATTTGCGTGACGCTGAAACTGCAAATAATGAGTCGTTGGCTCACGATCTGCGACATCAGCTGAACGCACTAATTAAGGAGAAAGCGTGACCGACGATCCAATAAAAAACAGGCCATTAGCAACTGATGAGACGGAATTCGATGAGCCGACCATCGATGATGTTGATGATGACGAGGAAACCGAAGACCTTGACGCTCTGAACGCTGGGCAATACCTGGATGATATCTCTGATGACTCGGTCAGATTGTATTTGCGTGAGATTGGTAAAATTCCGCTGCTCAATGCTGAAGAAGAGATGGAATTGGCACACCGTGTGATTCAGGGTGATAAAAGGGCTAAAGATAAGATGGCTGAGGCGAACATGCGGTTGGTGGTGTCGATTGCCAAGCGGTATTCGGGCCGTGGGTTGGATTTTCTGGATTTAATCCAGGAGGGTAATACTGGTTTGTTGCGTGCCGTCGAAAAATTTGATCCAGACAAAGGCTTTAAGTTCTCAACCTATGCAACCTGGTGGATTCGCCAGGCGATTACTCGAGCGATTGCTGACCAGGCACGAACCATTCGTATCCCGGTGCACATGGTGGAAACCATCAACAAATTGCTGCGCACTCAGCGACGGATGACGCAAGAGTTGAACCGTGAACCGACTATTGAAGAGCTGTCTAAAGAGCTGGATATGGAGCCAGAAAAGATTGAATATGTGATGAAAATCAAGCAAGACATTTCAAGCTTGGACGCGGGTGTCGGTCGTGATGGCGATGAAGAAGATTCGGTGTTGGGCGATTTCATCGAAGATGAAGATACGGTATCACCAGAAGAGTCAGCGACCAATCAATTGCTCAAAGAGCAGGTTAATGATGTGTTGTCGAGCTTGAGTGATCGTGAGCAGAAAATTGTCCGTATGCGCTTTGGGTTGGACAATGGTAAAAGCCACACGTTGGAAGAAGTTGGTCAGGAATTTGCCGTGACGCGCGAACGAATCCGCCAGATTGAGGCGAAGGCTTTGGCGAAGCTGCGGAAGCACAAAGATGCTAAGAAGTTATATGAATATCTGAGCTAGGTGTTCTTGAATTCTGTGAATTCAGCTATTATTTCGCTTAAGCGATGCATAGTCGGTGTTCGGTGTTTTTCTCGGGCTTAATATTTGTCCACTTTCTAGGGGTAATGCGTATCTGGAAAGAATGAATTCATCAGATATTCTTTGACGTGGCTGGGTAGGCTTATTGCTGATTTCACTTGCTTGCATGGCGACGTCGCCTATGTTCTGTACTATTTTTCCCGAGAACTGCTCGGTCTCTGGTGTTCGCTCAGGTGTGGGCGGTGCCTGTATAGTTTGCTTTGCTTCTAACATATCTTATTTATAACACATAAAATAATTTATGCAAGTATATGTGACACGATAACGCTCTCTGTAGGGCTTAGCACTGCTCAGGCGCCTTGCAAAAATGTTCGTGGTGGGTGACGGCCTCCAGCTGCGTGTATAGCTCGTCCAGCCCGCGGTCGTTCATCACAAAATAGTCGGCAATGGCAATTGGTCCGCCTTTTTCTAAGTTTTCAATTTCCGACCAATCGCGCTGGTCAACTTCGCGTGGCTGCATCGGCCGCTCGGAGCGTTTGGCCATGCGTTGATAGCGCAGGTGTTTTGGTGTGACGACGGCGATGACGGACATCTGGCCAGGGAATTCGTGCTTGAGGATTTTGTATTCGCTCCAAGTGTACAAACCGTCCAGGACAATGAGCTTTTGGCCAGCGTCAATCAAGTCGTGCGCGGACTTGACAACACGCTTGACCACGAAATCTTTGCCTTCACGCCGGCGAATTTCCTCACGGAATTTTTGCTGATTATCCCAAGTCGGTTCAATGCCGGCCTCTTCCATGGCTTTGTAGATGACGCCACCAAAGTAAATTTTTGGAATGCCCTTTTTGGTGAAATATTCGACCGCCGAACTTTTGCCGCTACCAGCCAGACCGACGAGGGCGATGATTTTTGCGTGTGGTTGTATCATGTTGTTAGTATAGCAAATTTGATATACTGAGTATATGAAGCGTTTGGCAGTTATCGACGGAAAATCAGTGTTTTACCGAGGGTATTATGCCATGCCGGGGCTCAGTACGGCGGACGGTACGCCGACTGGTGGGGTGTATGGATTTGTGAGTTTGGCGATTGAGCTGATCAAAAAATTAGAGCCGGACTACGTGGCGGTGGCGTGGGATAAGCGTGGTACCAACATTCGTAAGCGGCGGGAATTGTACCCAGAGTACAAGGCTGGTCGCAAGCCAGCACCGGATGATTTTTATCAGCAAATTCCGATTTTGATGGAACTGCTAGATGCTTTTGGCTGGCCGCTGTATGAGCTGGATGATTATGAGGCGGACGATATCATGGGTGCGTTTGCCAGGCAAGCGGAAGCGCGCGGCGTGCAGACCTGTCTGCTGACGTCTGATTTGGATGCGCTGCAATTGGTGTCGCCGCTGACCAAAGTCTATGCCATGAAAAATGGCCTGAGGAATATCGAGGAATTTACGGCGGAATATTTTGAACAAAAATATGGTATTCGGACGGATCAGTTTTTGGATTTGAAAGCGCTGAAGGGTGATTCGAGTGATAATTTGCCGGGCGTGCCGGGCGTTGGCGAAAAAACTGCGGTGAAATTATTGCAAGCATATGGCACGCTGGACGGGGTGTACGCGCATGTGGATGAGCAAAAAGGCGCTTTGCGGACAAAGCTTGAAGCGGGTCGCAAATCGGCGTATTTGACCAAGCAAGTGGCGGAGATTTGGACGGACGCGCCGGTGGAACTGGACTGGCAGGTGGCGGATGTTAATGACTGTGACTTTGCGCGGGTGGCGGAAATTTTGCAGAAATTGGAGTTTCATTCGCTGATTGGGCGGTTGCCAAAGACCATGCAGGCGGTGGATGAGGCAGTGGAGACTGCAGAGTTGGAGTTGCCGCGTGTTGAAGATTTGCCGGCTGAGCCGCTGTTTGAGGCAGAAAATATTATCTATATTGATCCATCAGAGCCGGACACGGTCTATATTAATTCCAAGCCTGCCGTGGCGTGGCGAGCCAAGATTAGTGAGATGGGCTGGTCGGTTTGGCAATTGTTGGCGCAGGGTGTGGTGATCGCGGCGGACGTCAAGGAGCTATATCACGCGCTGGATGCTCACGGTGTGACGGTGCGGTTTCATGAGGTCTGGGATATTGGGCAGGCGGCGTTTTTGATCGATCCACTGAGACGCGACCGCAGTTTAGCGGCACTGGCGGGTGATTTTTCTGAGGATAATTTCCCAGCACGGCAGCTGGCGCGACTACGCCAGATTTACCGCCAGCAGCAGGATTATATGGCGACGCATCAGCAGATTGCCAGGGTGCTCCGTGAGTTTGATTTTCCAGTGATTTGGCCGCTATTTCAGATGGAAAAGCGTGGTATGAAGTTGGACATAGTGCTGCTTGAACAGATGGGCGAGGAGCTGAGGTCAGAGGTGAGCCAGCTTGAACAACAAATGTATGCGATGGCCGGGCGCGAGTTCAATGCCGCCAGCCCAGCGCAACTGTCTGAGGTGTTATTTACCAAATTACAGCTGCCAACGACTGGCATCAAAAAAGGTAAAACGGGCTACTCAACGGGGCAAAAAGAACTGGATAAACTGCGCGGCCAGCACCCAATCATTGAGCTGATTGAGCGGTACCGGGAGCTGACTAAACTAATCAGCACCTACATTGAAGCGCTGCCGAAGTTGCTGGCTGAGGACGGGCGGATTCATACGACGTTTAACCAAGATGTCACCAGCACCGGGCGGCTGAGCAGCACCAATCCTAACCTGCAGAACATTCCCGTGCGAACGGAATTGGGTCGGAAAATTCGCCAGGCGTTTGTGCCGAGCCAGGGCAAGGTATTTGTTGGCGCGGATTATTCACAATTTGAACTGCGACTGGCGGCGGTATTGGCGGGCGATGAGCAGCTGACCCGGGATTTTAATAGCGACGTCGATATTCATACCAAGACGGCGGCCGAGACCTACGGCGTGCCGATGGCCGAGGTGACGAAATTGCAGCGGCGCGCGGCCAAGGTGATTAACTTTGGCGTGCTGTACGGCATGAGTCCGCATGGTTTGGCGGCGGCTACCGGTATGACGTTTACTGAGGCGAAGCGGTTTATTGAACACTATTTTGCGGTGCGCCAGCCAATCCGCCAGTATCTGGATACAATTTTAGTTCAAGCGCGCGAACAGGGTTTTGTCGAGACTTATTTTGGCCGGCGGCGGCCAACGCCTGATGTTAAGTCGAGCAATTTTATGGTGCGTTCGGCGGCCGAGCGGGCAGCGATGAACATGCCAATTCAGGGCACGGAAGCGGATTTGATGAAGCTGGCGATGATTCGGCTGGAGGATAAACTGGCTGGGCTGGCCGAGCCAGTTTTGCAGGTTCACGACTCGATTTTGGTGGAATGTCGAGCGGAAGATGCCGAGCAAGTCGGCGAAATGATGCGTGCGGAAATGGAAGGAGTTTGTCCGGAGCTGCTAATTCGGTTGAAGGTTGATGTAAAAATAGGCAAGAACTGGGAGGAGACATAAGATGACGGAGCAGTTGTTCCAAATCGGGATAAAAGCGATTATCCGAAATGATGAAAACCAAATGTTGTTACTCAAAAGTCAGGACTATTGGGATATTCCAGGTGGCAGAATGGATCAGGGTGAGGATATAACGGCTGCACTGTTACGTGAGCTACATGAGGAGATTGGCATTCATTACATTGCCAAACAAGAACTGTGGAATGTAGCAAAAGCGGTCAAACAGCTACTGTATAACGATATAATGACAAGTCTGATGTTGATTGTGTACCGTGTTCAGCTACCGGCAGATCAAATTCCTCGTTCATGTGAGCCTGGCGTTACACTTCATTGGGTAAGCCCTGAACAAGCGGCTGATTATCTGAAAAACAAATATCCTGAGGCCTTCCGTCAAGCGATAGCCCAGCTCTCGTAGGATACTAAGTAACTAGTGCAAAAATTCTAATATTATGGTATAATCACCCCATGAGATACGCAAGAACAAATTCTTTTTCCCGACTGATACCGATTTTACTGGTCATTATCATCATGGTAGTGGCGGTGGCGGCGGTGATTGCCATTGGTCAATCCTTGTTGGGTGGTAATAATCCGGAGAATAAGCCAAAGTCTCAGGCAGACATCGCCAAAGAGTCATTGCTGTCGACTGACGCTAACCGAGCGGTGCGTTTGACGGTTCGCGGGCCGATTGTAGCTCAGGAAAAATTCCGCTCCTACCAGATTGAAATCACACCAGATATTCGACGCATGAGTACCTATGAGGGGTATCTGGAAAAGCAAATTGACGAGAAAAAGCTGGATAATAATAGCCGGGCATATGAAGAATTGGTGTACGCTCTGGAAAAAAGAAAGATGATGGAGGGGCGCCAATTGTCAGAAGAGCAAAATGACCTAAGAGGTATTTGCGCAAACGGTAAGGTGTACAAATTTGAGACGTTATATCACGGGAATCCAGTGAAGACGCTGTGGACGTCTGATTGTGGCGGCTCAAAGGGTTCGGCAACTGCCAATGCTAACGATATATTGTTGATGTTCCTCAATCAAATTCCTGACGGGAAAAAGATTGCTGCGGGTGTTGGCTTGCAACAGGAAGATACATTCTTCCAATTCTAATACACATAATAAATAACGAGGGAGGTTATGTTGGATGCCTGAGCTGCCAGAAGTTGAGACGGTTCGCCGCGGTTTAGCTGAACTATTGCCCGGTCGAGTGGTAGCGCGAGTGACGGTGTTTGACTCACCAAAAAGCTTCCCAAATGCGCGGGCTGATGTTGAACAATTTTTGTATGGCGCGTGCGTGACGGCGGTGCGACGGCGAGCAAAAGTGCTGATGATTGATCTGGATACGCAGTATTCGTTAGTGGTGCATCTGAAGATGACGGGGCAGCTTATCTTTCGTGGAGTGCAGAGTTTTGCCGGCGGGCATCCAAGCGACAGTCTGATTGGCGAGTTGCCAGATCGGTCGACGCGGGTACAGATTGATTTTGTAGACGGGTCGCGGCTGTTTTTCAATGATCAACGTAAGTTTGGTTGGGTAAAACTGCTGCCGACTGATGAAGTAGAAAACCTGCCATTCATGCAAAAAGTCGGGCCGGAGCCGCTTGATCCTCAGACGCGGGCTGAGGATTTCATCCAGCGGATTCGCCGCCGTCAGAATTCGATGATCAAACCAGCCTTTCTTGACCAAGCAGTGATCGCTGGGGTTGGCAATATTTATGCTGACGAGGCGCTGTGGGCGGCGCGTCTTCATCCGCAAACGCGGGTAAAAAATGTTAGCGATCAGCAGTTGAATACATTATTTAATGAGCTGCGGCAAATCTTGCAACTCAGCATCGATCAAGGCGGCTCAACCGATAAAAATTACGTTGATGCCGAGGGCCGAAAAGGGAATTATCTGACATTTGCTCATGTATTTCGCCGCGAAGGTCAGGCTTGCCACCGCCACCCTGACCAAGAAATCATTAAGCTAAAAGTCGGCGGTCGTGGTACGCATGTTTGTCCGGTGTGCCAGGTGGAGGTTAAATGATCTATCTTCTCTGTGGTGATAACGAATTTGAGAAACAGGCGGCGTTGGTAGCGCTGGTTGGTGATGCGGACGTCGTGCGGTATGATGGCGAGGAATTAACGCTGGCTGATATGCAGGAAATAGCAATTGGACAAACCCTATTTAGTCAGTCTGCAGTGTACGTCATCTCGAAGTTGAGCGAAAATTTTGACATCTGGTCGCGATTGTCAGAGTTGCCGTTTGATGATGATAAAACCGTTATCTTGCTAGAAAGCAAACTTGATAAACGAACAAAAACCTATAAATGGTTGCAAAAAACTGCCAAAACTCAAGAATTTTTGCCGCTCAGTGACCGCCAAAAACCACAGCTTATATCTTGGTGTGAAGTGCAGGCTCGTGAGCGCGGTTATAGACTGACGCACACACAAATAGGAATGTTAATTGACCGTTTGGGGTTTGACCAGTTGCGACTCAGTAATTTTTTGGATCAATTGGCGCTGGCGGAGGAGATTACAGACGAGTTGATTGATCAGTTAGTGCCGCTGGCGAGATCAGAAAACGTGTTTGATTTGTTTGTTGCTGCTTTGTCAAAGGATTATGAAACAGTGCACAATATCATCAGTTACCTGGAGTCAGAAAGTGGTCTAGATGGCGCCTACCAGACGATGGGGCTATTGGCCTCGCAAGCAACTAACATGGCGGCATTGGTGCTGGCAGGTGGTGATAATAAAACGGTGGCAGCTGATTTATCGGTCAATCCATACGTATTGCAGCGCTTGTCCTCGTCAGCGCGGACCGTTGACATTGAACATCTCAGGCGGATCAGCGATGCGTTGTTCCAGGCAGACCTTCAGATGAAAACGACGGGGGTTAATCCATGGCTACTGATAGAAACGGCTTTAGTAAGTTTGTAGCTATATGAAAACACCTCAGCGTTATTGCTGAGGTGTTGTTTGAAGTCGACGAGTTTTATTTGTCAGCTTTTTTAGCAGCAGGTTTTTTAGCTGCCGGCTTCTTGGCAGGTGCCTTTTTTGCAGCTGGCTTGGTAGCTGGCGCCTTCTTTGCGGCAGGTGCTTTCGCTGCTGGTTTTTTGGCAGCTTCTAACTTGACACCAGCCTCTTTGGCTGCTTTGCTCAGAGCGCTTTTGCGACGAGCAACGGTATTCTTCTTCAAGAGGCCTTTTTTGACCGCAGTGTCTAGCTCAGAATGAGCAGCTGCCAAGGTAGTTGCAGTTGGATTTGCGTGGAAAGCTTTGACTGCTGACTTAATGTCTTTCTTGATGCCGATGTTCTTTTCACGGCGTTTGACTGCTTGTTTAGCGCGCTTGATGGCGGATTTGATGATTGGCATGGTACTCCTTTACCTCTATAAGTTATTATCGCTAATCAAGGATGCATTATACAGAAAATCACATGAAAAGTAAAGGGGCGGGATGAAACGGGGTATAATCTTGACTAATCGCCTATGCTTATGCTATAATTCAGCCAAAGGCTATAGCAATAAAAAGAAACAGGAAAACAAACAATGAGCACCGCTTCCGCCAAGCAGCAGGTAATCCAAAAAATCAAAGAAAATACTAATATATTGGTTACGGTTAGTCGTGATCCAAGTGTTGATGAGTTATCAGCGGCATTGGGGTTGACGCTATTTTTGAATGAGCTTGGAAAGCATGCTACAGCGGTATTCTCTGGTAAAATTCCACCGGCAATAAATTTCCTGGAGCCTGATAAGACGTTTGAAGACACGGCGGACAGTCTCAGGGACTTTATCATCGCGCTTGATAAGGACAAGGCGGATCATTTGCGGTACAAAATCGTTGACGATGCAGTTGTGAAAATTTTCATCACTCCGTACCGAACGACGATTACTGAAGCGGACTTGGAATTCTCACAGGGTGATTACAACATTGAGCTGGTGTTGGCTTTGAACGTTGAAGACAGCAATCATCTTGATGAAGCGTTGACGGCTCATGGTAAAATTTTGCACAGTGCTGACGTGGTGACCGTGACAGCTCGGGACATTAAGAGTAGCTTGGGTGCGATCGATTGGCATGAGCGCAACGCCAGTGGTGTGAGCGAGATGCTTTTGGAATTGGTTGACGAGCTAAAGACCGTAAAGGCAACGCTGGACGAGCAGATGGCAAATGCGTTTATGACCGGTATCGTTGCTGTAACTAATAGGTTTAGTAACAACCTGACATCACCTCGCGTTATGACAGCGGCTGCGGATTTGATGGCTGCAGGAGCTAACCAGCAGTTGATTGCAGCAAAGTTGGTGGAAGCTGAGGAATTGGAGGCCCCGGCTGACGAACATGATGAACCGGAAGGTGCCGATGGTTCAAATGAGTCATCAGATACTGAGGAAGCAGAAGTAGACAACACCAAGCTGTCAATTAGCCGTTCATCACGTAAACAGCCAAAACAAGCAGATAAGGAGCTACCAAAACCAGATGATGGCACCTTGGAAATATCACACCAAAAGAGGGGTGACCTAGATGAGGTGGCTCGACGAACACAGGCCGAAGCTCAAGATGAGGCTGCACGTGCCGCTGAGTCATACCTAGAAAAGCAATTAGCAAAATCCACGCCGGAAGAGTCAGTAGAATCAGAAGAACCAGCAAAGTTACCAGAGCCAGAATATAGCTTACCAGCCATCAAGCCGCTAGGCAGCCCACAATCTCCGAAAGATGAGTTGCCGGAACCGTCAGTAGGCGGTACGTTCAATGCTTCAACTGAACAGGCTGCAGAAGACAAGAAGCGCGAGGCTGAAAGCGGTCGTAACCGCACGATTTTGAATCATGGTCAACCTGGCAGTAGTCAAGGGGGGTTTAGTGATTCACCGATAAACGCCACCGTTGCTCGCCATGATGATGAGCCAAAATCAGTCGACCCGTTTGCTGAAACAAACAACAATTTACAGAACAATAGGTCTATCTCTCCTCTGGGAGAAGCTTCAGCTATCGCTGGACATAATGGCGATGTCATGGCTGCTCTTAGTGAAGACACCTCAAAGGTATTGGGAACTAATCAATCATTGGGTCAACCAACCCATCAGGCAATTAGCGAAGCATTAGCAGCGGTGCCTAATGTTCCAGATCCATTGGCGGTAAACCCTGGCACCCCAACTTTGGCGGAAATTGAGTCTTCTGCCAAAAATATAGCAGGGTTGCCACCAATGCCTGACTTTAGTACGTTGCCAGAACTGCCACCGGCTTTTCCGCCAGCTCCAGCAGTCAGCCCTAATACTCCACCGACGCCAGCCTCAGCCCCACCAGTCGTGAATACTACCAATGCTGAATTCAATCCAACACAGTTCCAAATTCCGGGACAAAACTAGCATGATACCAAATGATGATATCGTACTCATTGATAAGCCAGCTGGTATGAGTAGTTTTGGCGTAGTCGCCAGGATTAGGAGAGTGCTCAGTCAACAGCTAGGTAAGAAAGCAAAAGTTGGACACACTGGCACCTTAGATCCATTTGCTACTGGTCTGATGATTTTAGTAACGGGTAAAAAATGTAAAGAAGCCGGGTCGTTTACCAAGCTAGACAAATGGTATCAGGCAGAAATAATACTGGGGATGACCAGTACAACAGGAGATCCTGAAGGGGAGCTTACGCCAATGTCTGAGTATCAGCCGACAACTGAAGAGGTGAGACAGGTTGTACGGAAGTTCATTGGGGTAATTGAACAAACCCCGCCGGCTTTTAGCGCCATCAAAATCAATGGGCAGCGCGCCTATCACCTCGCGCGAAAAGGTCAGGAAGTTGCGATGCCCGCACGGCAAATCACGGTGTATGACATCGAAATTACATCATATAACTATCCAAAACTATGTATCAATACTCATGTCTCTAGTGGCACATACATTCGTACGCTGGCAGAGGACATCGGTAACTATCTGGGAACTGGTGCCTACTGTCGGTCGTTGCGGCGCACAAAAATTGCTAACTTTACCATCGAACGAGCAGCAAAATTGTCGGATTTTGGCATAGAGAATTAGAGTGGTATTATATGGATATGAAGCATAAGGGTTTTACACTGATTGAAGTATTAATTGTTATAGCGGTGATTGCCGTGTTGGCATCAATAGCGATTGTCTCGTATCGGTCGGTGCGTGAGAATGGATTGGACGCGAAGATTCGATCTGCAGTTAAAACTGCGGGCGATGCTGCTGCTTTGGCGGAGGCTAGAGGAAAGCGCATTACTGGATTTGGTCCGTTTAATGCGCCGGATGGTGTACAAACCTTGGTTCCGGATTATTTGAAGGCTGATTATCGGCAAGGTGTTTCTAGTAAAAAAGCAGCAAATGAGGAAGCAATCTTTCGAATCTATGAGTGTCATGACGGTGGTAAGGGGTTTGTGATATATGCCGCATTGAATAATCCATCTACCGAGGACGTAGCAACCTTCAATCGTATTCGTTCAAGTTGTCATCACAATAGCACGCAAGCACCAGACAGCGGCTCAACGATATATAGCTACGCGCAGCTATTCTAGCGGCACTGCTTGAAAATATCGGTCACTCCTGATATAATCAAACGGCTATGATCAGTAAAGAGAACAAGCAAAAAGCGATTGCTTTGACTCAGGTTGGCAAAAACGATGTCGGTAGCCCTCAGGTGCAGATTTCGATTTTGACAGCTCGTATCAAAGAGGTTACAGAGCACCTGAAAGTCAACAAACACGACTTCATGGCTCGTCGCGGCCTTGTCCAGATGGTAGGTAAGCGCAAGCGCCTACTGCGATACTTGGAGCGAACTGACTTTGAGAGTTATAAGCAAGTGCTGGCTACATTGGGACTACGTAAATAAGCGAACCAAGTAGTTTATATATCCGCCTCGATATATCGGGGCGGATTTTTGTATGAACTATTTAGGAACAGCGATGATAACTTCACGTTTATCAAATGACCCACCCAGAGAACATGAATACAGCGTCAAGCGTGGTTGATCGGTTCGCTCTTCTATCTCGACGGCATCAGGCTTAACTTTATATATATCATATATGTTGTACTCGTAGCGTTTGCCGTCGTAATCAACCGTGATGGAATCGCCAACTTTGAGCTTGTTAATGTTGTAAAACGGAGAATTGTTGATGGTGCGTTGTGGTGTGGGGCCAATTTGGAAGCGATGAGCAGCAACGATGAAATTTCCACCCTCTTTAGGGTTGCCATTTTCTGGTTTACGCCACCAGGCAGTCAACTCTAACACTTCTGCACCACCGGTTTTGTACGGAATATTGACATTGATAGCCGGGATGTAAATGCGATTTTCTGGATGAAACTCCTCAGTTGTTTTTTGTAGAACCTTGGTCGTCTCGTTGTTCTTGGGGTCGATGAATTGTGTGGCAAAAAAAGGACTAAAGATGGTAATAAGTAAGTATCCGCCACCTATCAACAATGCCAGCGCTATGCCTAATATGATATAATCTTTTGCCGTTCTAGTACGTTTAATCTTCACGCTTATCATTATAGCAGCCCGCCGGGTGATGAATGAAGAGTGTGGTATAATGATAAGGTAACTAACCGCGAATGGTGATAGAGACGAGAGCTCATACAATACCAGCTTTCACCCCTGTTACTTTTCGCGATAAGAAAGGAGGCTCATAATGAGCATTATTAATCCAAGTGGCAAGGATATTTTTAGTGTTACCACTGAATGGTGTGGTCGACCACTGACGCTAGAGGTAAATAGAGTTGGTTTTCGCACTACCGCCAGTGTGGTAGCGCGTTACGGTGATACCGTTGTGTTGGGTACGGCGATGGTCGGATCGCGACCAGTGGAATTAGACTATTTCCCATTGTCAATTGATTATGAAGAAAAGTTTTATGCTGCCGGCAAGATTTCTGGTAGCCGATTTATCAAGCGAGAAGGTCGTCCATCTGATGAGGCGATACTCATCGGGCGGCTGATTGACCGGCCAATTCGTCCACTATTCCCGAAGGGATATCGTCAAGAGGTTCAAGTCGTATCAAGTGTCCTCAGTATGGACCCAAGTTTCCGTCCTGATATGGTGGCGATGGTGGCGGCTAGCGCGGCGCTGAGCCTGACAGGTACACCGTTTGATGGACCAGTAGCAGGATTGCGTATTGGCCGAGTTAACGGTGAATTTAAGGCCTTTTTGACCCCCGAGGAGCGCGCAGCCAGTGACTTGGATTTGGTTGTCGCTGGTATCGAGAACGGCATTACCATGGTGGAAGCGGGTGCTCATGAAGTGAGCGAACAAGTGATTATTGATGCAATGGCGTGGGCGCATCAGATGATGCAGCCAGCTATCCAGCTTCAGCGTGAGTTGGCAGAAAAAGTCGCACCAGCCGCACAGCAATACGAACTGGTTCTACCGGATGAAACCATCCAAGCAGAAGTTGATGCGTGGGTCGCCGGTAAATTTGGCGCAGCTATTCGCCGTGCCTACCCAGAGCGCAATGAATTGATCGCGGATATTCGTCAGGCGTTTCATGACGAATTTACCGAAAAACTTGGCGAGAGTTATGATGAACTGCGACCTCAATACGACGAGGCCTTTACATTGGCGCTCCACAAGGACGTACGCCGAGGTATCGTTGAGGACAAGGTGCGTCCAGATGGTCGTCAATTGACAGAAATCCGACCACTCAGTTCAGAAGTTGGTTTCTTGCCGCGAGCACACGGATCAAGCTTGTTTACCCGCGGTGTGACCCAGGGTATGAACATTGTTACCTTGGCGCCGCTGAGCTACGCGCAGCTGGTAGACACCATGGAACAGACTGATTACGAACGACGTTACATGCATCACTACAACGCTCCAGGCTACACGGTTGGTGAAGTGCGCCGTTTGGGTAGTCCGGGCCGTCGGGAAATTGGGCATGGCTACTTGGCGGAGCGGGCGTTAACGCCAGTATTGCCAAGTGAAGAAGAGTTCCCGTATGCCATTCGTTCGGTAACGGAAATTATGAGCCAGAACGGCTCTACCTCAATGGCAGCAACATGTTCAAGCTGTTTGGCGCTGATGGATGCGGGTGTGCCACTCAAAGCGCCGGTCTCTGGTATCGCCATGGGCTTAATGATGGACGAGGGTACGCCATATGTGCTGAGCGACATCGCTGATGCTGAAGACTTTGCTGGTGATATGGACTTCAAGGTGACAGGTACGGCCAAGGGAATTACCGCCCTTCAGATGGATATGAAGGTGCATGGATTGCCGGTTGACATTTTGGCGCAAGCAATTGAGCAATCAAAAGCTGGCCGAGCGCACATTTTGGAGCATATGTTGTCAGTATTACCACAACCACGCCAGGCATTGAGCCCATACGCACCACGCATCGAGAAGATCAAGATCAACCCAGATAAGATTGGTGCGGTGATCGGTAAGGGTGGTGAGATGATCAATAAGATCACCTCTGAGACTGGTGCTGAAATTGATATCAAAGAAGACGGTTTAATCACTGTGGCTAGCCCAGATGGCGCATCAATTGAGAAAGCTATGAACTGGATCAAGAGTTTGGTAGAAGAGCCAGAGGTTGGCAAGATCTATGAGGGTCGGGTTGTTAGTATCAAAGACTTTGGCGCTTTTGTGAATATCTTGCCAGGAGTTGATGGTATGGTGCATATTTCGAAGCTGGCCGAAGGTCGGGTAAATAAGGTGACCGATGTCGTCAAAGAAGGTCAGACTGTTCGGGTCAAGATAACTGGTATTGACGAGCGCGGTAAGATCAATTTGACGATGATCGGTTTATAATCTAGTCATAACCGTATTCAGCAAATCGTAAATAGTGTACAATTAATAGAGTAATAAAAGGAGAATGCATGGATAATAAAGGTAATAATACAAACTCGACACCAACTCCCGCTGCAACCGTTCCGGAACCACGTGTACAACCGGCGCCAACTCAGCCAGTTCCTCAGGGACCAGCCAAGAAAAAGGGCATGAGCAAGGGTATGTTGTGGGGTATCATCGGTGGTTCGATCGCCTTCATCTTGTTGGTCGTTGGTATTGTTCTTGCAGTGATTTTATTGAGCGGTCCAAGCAAAGAAGATTACAAGGAAGCGCACGATAAGGTTACAAAAGTGCGTGGTACCTATCTACGGGTTGGTTCAGCCTTTCGCATGGTTTCATATGGGACGTCAACCGCGTCTACTGATAAGATCAAAGAATCAGTAGAAGAATACAAGAAGTCGGTTGATGACTTGAAAGACATGAAAGCCTTGCGCGACAAAGATGTTAAGCAAAAATATGATGATTTCATCAAACAAAACAATGAATTTACCACAATGGTAGGTGACTTGGCTGATGCATCTGATGAACTGTTAGAGACCACAAAAAACTGTCGAACTGCTACTACATTTCCTCGATTTAGCTCAGATCGTAGTAAGTTGCTAGAGAACTATGACAAAACTGTTGGTTCTTGTGTTTCTGCTGTTAAAAAACTAGCCAAAGTAAAGAGTCAATTGTTGTCCGAAGAGGCAAAGAAACTGGCTGATGCTTTTGATGAACAACGAGGCATAGTTGAGGAGATGCAAAAAGCTCATGATGCTGGCGACGCATCTGGCTTGTCAGCAGCTGCGAGTAAATTGTACCGCCAGCTCACAAAGTTCAAGGCTGGTGACGCTCCAAAGAAATTAAACGAGGCGTTCCAGAAGGCAGAGGTTAACTCTCAGTTGAATGCTTTGGGTCGGATATTGACTGAAAAAGCAAATCAAAGTTAAAGCTCAGGTGGAATAAGTGAGAAGCTCCGTCGTGTGGCGGAGCTTTTTAATTGACCGGGAGTTGTTTATGTAGGATGAGTGTAGTATAGTAGATAGTAGATATCTACTATAGCGAATTTATGAAAGGATTAAGATGAAGCTATCGGGAGCTGTTGAACAAGCCTGCTGTATTATGGCGCTTTTGGCCGACCCCAAACGAACCGCGCCAATCACCAATGACGCGCTGGCAGAGAAAATGGCAGTATCGCCGACATATCTGAAGAAGATTAGTCGCAAGTTGGTGGTGGCACAGCTGATTACTTCGGCGCAAGGCGCTGGCGGCGGTTTCGTTTTGGCGAGTAAAATGAACCAAGTGACGCTGTACGACGTCGTTTTGGCGATTGAGGGCGAGGCGCCGTTTTTTCAACCCCAGGGGATTATTGAGCGGGTCTTTGCGACGCACCGCCGCCAAGTCGAAATTGGCATGAATATGATCGAAAAAGTCTTTTCTGAAGCGCAGCAAAAGTGGAGCGATTATCTAAAAACAGTAACCCTAGAAGATATTGCCAAGGAGGTAATGCATGGTTGAAAAAGTAAAGCGGTTTTCGCGCCGGCAACGCAGTAATATGGTGCGCGCCGAGTGGCGACATTTATTCAAAAATAAGATTTTATTGGTTTCGCTGGCGGTGATTTCGTTTATCCCGATTATGTACAGCGGCTTTTTCTTGGGGTCGATTTGGGATCCGTACGGGCAAACCAAAAACTTGCCGGTGGCGTTTGTCAACGAGGACAAAGGCGCGCAGCTGAATGGTCAAGCGCTGAACGTCGGGCAGTCGGTTGAGCAAAAATTAAAAGATAATCACGATTTGGGCTGGGAATTCGTGACCAAGCAGCAAGCCGATAGCGGCGTTAGCAGCGGGCATTTCTATGCAGTGGTGACGATTCCGGCAGATTTTTCGGCAAAAGCAGCATCGATTACGCAAAATAAACCCGAGCAGGCAGTTATTCACTATACGACGACGCCAGCCAAGAATTATATCGGTTCGTTGGTCAGTAGCCAGGCGGCTGAAAAAGTCAAGACTTCGGTGGCTGAGCAAGTCACTAAGGCTTATGCCAAAGGCGTGCTAGAAAATATCAATAAGCTTGGCGGCGGTCTGGAAACAGCAGCGGACGGCGCAGCGCAACTGCATGATGGTTTGGCGACTTTGCAGGCAGGCGCGCAAACTTACACCAGTGGCGTTAAGCAGTTGGCAGCCAATCAGCAGGCGCTAAGCAACGGTTTGGCGCAGCTAGCTGATGGGTCGCGCCAACTGCAAGCGGGACTGGGGCAAATGTCGAATGGATTGCCGAGCCAAGTCCAAGTTGTACAATTATCAAACGGCATGAAGCAACTGCAATCTGGTCTCAATCAGCTCAACGCCAGCGTGCATAATCCATCGCCAGAACTGACAGCGCTGCAACAAAAGGTTGCTAACGAGGCGCAAACTTTGGCGGTGACAATGCAAACATCTTTAGCGGACTTAGCGACAGCAGGCAGTACGTTGCAAACATTGGGGACTAATGCGGCAAATTCTGGCGGTTCAACAACCATAACCTTGCCACAGATTAGCCAGCTTTCCCAGGCGCTTAATAAAACGCAAACGATTACTACTCAAGTAGCCGCACTACTGAAAGATTTGCAAACACTGACGGTGCAATTGAGCAAACAACAAAGCCAATTGCAAACTGGCATTGCGACACTAGCAAACGGTGCGAACCAACTGGCACCGAATGCGGTTAGTGCGTTCAATGGTTACAATAACCTGAGAGCGGCTAATAATCAGCTACTAGCTGGCTCGACAACGCTGGTGAATAATTTGTCACAAGTGCAAACCGGCAGCCAGCGACTAGCCAACGGCGCGGCAGTCTTGAACGCTAATTCGGGCACCCTGCTCAACGGTACATCACAGCTGGCAACTGGTGCGGACACGCTGTCTGTCAAATTGGCTGACGCTGGCAATCAGATAAAGCTGCAGCCGACTGGCGCTGCTACGCAGCAGCAAATCGCCAACCCGGTATCGTCGGAAACTAATAAACAGGGAGATGTGCCAAATTATGGCTATGCCTTGGCACCATACGTCTTGTCGCTGAGCTTGTTTGTCGGGGCGCTAGCGGTCAATATTATTTATCCTATCCGCAAGACTTTTACCGAACAAGAAAATGCCTTTCACTGGTGGCTCGCCAAAGCCTCGGTCATTGGTGCGGCAGCTTTTGCTCAGGCAACAATTTTGATGCTAATTATGGTTTATTGTCTGGGCTTAACGCCTGACCATCCGGGGCATTTCATCGGCGCGGTATATTTGACCTCGTTTGCCTATATGTCGATTGTGTCGCTGTTGGTGATTGTCTTGGATAATCCGGGGCGCTTCCTAGCAATGGTGCTGCTGGTGTTGCAGCTGGGATCGAGCGAAGGAACTTTCCCAATCCAAACGACAAATGGCTTTTTCCAAGCGGTCAACCCGCTGGTACCGATGACTTATTCAATCAGGGCCTTGCGTCAAGCTATCTCGGGAGGGCTCAGCAACTCATTTTACCTTGATAGCATGTGGGTGCTGGCGGGCTTTTTGCTGGCAGCTAACCTGTTGATGCTCGGCTTCTTCGTCTACCGCGGCAAGCGAAAATTTATTCACACATCAGTGGACGGCGATGATTGATATAGATAACAGTGGTGCTGTTATTACGCGCTTTTGACAAAATATCTGTGGTTTGCTAAAATAGACCCACTAACGAGGGAATATTTGCTATTTATCTCTCTGCCTGATTTTTGAATTATTATAACGAAAAAGGAGTATAACAATATGGGTCAGCGGCGACTGGCAACACCGCAGAAGGATGATGCTAAAAAGCGTCCTCAGTCGAAAAAAAGCAACAATGCAGTATTAAACAGCACCACCACTCGTAAAGGTGAGGTTTTTCGCGCGCAGCGACGAACAAGCGAGAATGTTAACCTCAGGGCATCGCAGCACGTGATCAATATCCCAGTCAATAAATCAGTTTACAATGGCTATGGCGGCGAACAATTTAGCGCCAAAATGCAGCCAAAACGGACTCGCGGTGGCAAGCCAAAACTACGAATCATCCCAATCGGTGGTGTCGGCGAAATGGGCATCGGTAAAAACATGAACGCCATTGAGTATGATGATGAAATTATCGTTGTCGACATGGGCTTTCTGTTTCCGGGCAGCGATTATCCGGGCATTAACTATATCACGCCGGACATCACCTGGCTGGAGGAAAATAAGCACAAGATCAAGGCGCATGTGTTCACTCACGGACACCTTGATCACATCGGTTCTTTCCGGCATTTTATTCACCGAATTCCAGCGCCAGTCTATGCGTCGAAGTTTACCATCGGCATGCTAGATAAGTCGCTGGCTGATGCGGATACCGATTTTCAGCCAGACTTTCGGGTGATGGATCCATTGAGTCACGAAATTGTTCAAGTGTCGAAACACTTTTCGGTGGAATTGGTGCGGGTGAACCATTCCATCCCTGACTCAACGGCGGTGATCATTCGGACGCCACTGGGTGTGATTATTGACTCTGGTGACTGGCGGTTTGAGGAAAGCCCAGTTGATGGTCAGAAATTTGACCTCAAACGCATGACTGAAGTGGCGTCCAAAGAAGGTGTGTTGATGTTCATGAATGAATCGACCAACTGTGAGTCAGCTGGTACGCACACCCATACCGAGTTTGATATTCAATATTCTATCGGTCAGGTGATGGATAAATTTAGTAACAGCCGAGTGATTTTAAGCTGTTTCTCATCGCAGGTGCACCGCTTGCAATTGATTTTGGAAGAAGCACACAAGCACGGCCGTAAGGTAGCGTTTGCTGGCTTTTCAATGATTCAGAACTTGGAAGTGGCGCTGCGTTCGGGAACTATCAAGATCCCGAAAGATACCGTCATGAAGATGGAGGATATCATCAAGTTACCAGATAGCCAAGTCACGGTGGTCTGTACTGGTTCACAGGGTGAGTTTAATGCCGTGTTAAATCGCATGGCGACTGGTGCGCATAAATACATGAAGATCAAAGGCTCTGACGTGGTGGTGTTTAGCTCCAATCCGATTCCGGGCAATGAGAAAAACGTGGTGCGAACCGTTGATGGTTTGATGCGAGAGGGCTCTGATGTGATTCAGAATGGTAAAACACACTTGACGGGCGTTGGACCATTGCACTTGTCGGGTCATGGCTATTACGATGATCACATTAAGCTGATCAACGCCCTCAACCCAACCTACTACATGCCAATTCACGGTGAATTCCACATGCTGGTCCACAATGCGCGGCTGGCAGAGAAAGAGTGCGGTATTCCTAGGAAGAATATCTTTGTGTGCGACGCCGGCGATATCATCGAAATTGATATTGAACGGCAGGCTAAGAAAGCCGGTCGAATTCAAGTTGGTGGTGTGATGTATGATGATACGGGTGCTGTTGTATCAGAGGTTGTATTGAAGGATCGCATTCATATGTCTCAAGAAGGTATGTTCGTGGTGGTGCTGACGGTGCAGCGCGGTACAGGACGGCTGTTGACCAGCCCAGATATTATTTCTCGCGGTTTCATCTACCTGCGTGACTCTGAGGAATTGATGAATATGATTCGTCAGTACCTGAAGCAGAAGGCAGCGCGTAGTTTCACTGGCAAGTATGACCTTGACGTGGTGAAGAAGGAGATTAAGGACGAAGTCACGCATATCCTGTACGACCAGACACGCCGAACACCAATTGTCATCCCAGTGGTTAATGAAATTGGTGGCGGCCTAAAGGCGCCAGGAAAAGTTTCTCGGGGCACACAAGGGACGGCTAAGTCAGAAGCAGCTGCTGATAGCCCAGTTGTACCAAAGCTACCCAAAAAACGATTTCCAGCTAAACAAGTCCCCGACACGGAGGCAAATGACACCAAAGCTCGAGAGCGACACAACGCACCAGCTTATTAGACATATTTAACAAAGTATGGTATAATAAATAAGTGCGATAATCCGTAAAACGGGGTATAATAAATAACAGTTATGCCTAAAAAACGAAAGACTACGAAAAAGAAATCAGTGGCGACCGCGCCAAAACACGACGTGCCGAGCGGTTTTTGGTCGCAAGTTGGGGCGGTTTTGATGATTGTGCTGTCATTGCTCTTGGTGGTGGCATGGTTTGATGTCGGCGGTCCAGTGTTGGAATGGACCAACCACGCCGCTTTGAAGGTCGTTGGTTATGCTATGTACGCTTTGCCAGTGTTGTTGGTGTATATTGCGGTGGAGACTTTCCGCGCAGAGAATAATCGATTGCCAATTGCCATGAAAATAGCGGCCGTTTTGGAGGTGGTGTGGCTGGGCGGGCTGTTTGGGCTACTGAAAACTGCTGCTCGCCCAGAGGCTGGCGGTGTCGTTGGTGATATTGCTAACAATATGATGATGACCCTGGCAGAAAAGCCAATTGTCGCTCTGATATACATCGTTCTCATCCTTATCACTGCGTTGTTTATTACACTCATGACCCCAGTCGAGCTGTTCGGTAAGATATGGGAGATGATGCGGCGTGATTCTTCGGAGGATGATGAGAACAAGGCGATTATGCGACAGGCTGCCAAAGCGGAAAAAGCTGAGCCACGAAAGGTTAGCGAGATTAATTTGAACGCTGGCGTGCCAACGGTAGATACGGAAGAACCAGCTAAAGCCAAAAAATCGTCGCCGTTAAGTAGTTTACGGGGTAGTGTAAAGCAGGACAAATCTGCCGAAGAACAGGCAGCGTTGGTTTCAGTGCATGATCCAAATTGGCAATCACCAAGCCTGGATCTACTAGAGAAAAAGCAAAGCCCGGCTGACGCTGGCGATATTCGGCAAAACGCGCAGATCATTCACGATACGCTGGCGGAATTTAATATTGATGTAGAGATGGAAGACGCCAATATTGGACCGAAGGTGACGCAATATACCTTGCGGCCGCCGAGTGGTGTGAAATTGACGCGCATCACGGCGCTGGAGACGAATATTGCTTTGAACTTGGCAGCGCAGAGCTTGCGGATTGAGGCGCCGATTCCTGGGCAAAAAGCCGTTGGTATTGAGGTGCCAAACCGACGAGCGGCTGATGTGCGGCTGTATGGTGTGTTGGATTCGAAGCAGTGGAAGCACGCTCGTGAACCATTGAGTTTTGCCATCGGTAAGGATATCTCGGGTGAAGCGGTGGTTGGTGAGCTGAACAAAATGCCACACATGTTGATCGCTGGTCAGACTGGTTCTGGTAAGTCGGTGATGATTAATACGTTGCTGACTAGTTTGCTATACCGCAACAGCCCAAGCGACATGAAATTGATTTTGGTTGACCCAAAGCAGGTGGAAATGGCACCGTACGAAGATATCCCACATCTGCTGACGCCAGTGATTACTGAGCCAGAAAAGACTATCTCGGCCTTGAAATGGGCGGTTAATGAAATGGAGCGGCGGTATAAGTTGTTGGCCGCTGAGAAAATTCGCGACATCAAGAGTTACAATAAAAAAATTAAGACTGCTGGCACGAAAATCCCGGTTGCTGATGAGAACGGGAACGTTCAACAGCATGAGGATGGGGCAATGCCGTACATCGTCATTGTCATCGATGAGTTAGCTGATTTGATGATGGTAGCGGCGCGTGATGTTGAGGCGTTGATCGTTCGCTTGGCGCAGAAAGCTCGAGCGGTGGGTATTCACCTGGTCTTGGCAACGCAGCGGCCGAGTGTTGATGTGATTACTGGTTTGATTAAGGCGAATGTGCCAGCCCGCATCGGTTTTACGGTGGCTTCTCAGGTTGACTCACGAACTATTCTGGATCAGATTGGAGCTGAGAAACTACTTGGTCAGGGTGACATGCTGCTCTACACACCAAGCATGAGCAAGCCAAAGCGTATTCAGGGCGCATGGGTGACTGATGATGAGGTTAATAAGATAACTGATTACCTCCGGATGCAATCAGCGCCACAATACAATGACGAAGTGGTTGCTCAGCCTGTGCAGCTTAACGGTAAGGGTGGCGTGATGGTGAACCTGGAAGGTAATGACGGTGACGCCATGTTTAAGGACGCCGTTCGCTTGGTTATTGAGAGTCGTCGCGCTTCTACGAGCCTGTTACAGATGCGGTTGAAGATTGGGTATGGTCGAGCTGCTCGTATCATGGCCGAGATGGAAGATCAGGGGATTATCGGTCCGGCTAATGGATCGAAGCCACGAGACGTGTTGGTATCAAGTCTTGATGAGCTTGGTGATAGCTAATCTGAAAGGGTGGGCTTATCATCGTGCGGTTCGGTATTCTCCGAGCAGTGTGACCTTGTGCCCGGTTGCGGTGATCTTGTTGATGGCGCGCTGTAATGACGGACCGGCAGCATCAACAGTCATGAAGAATTTATAGTTCCAGGGTTGGCCGATGATAGGCTGGGATTGGAGGCTGGCGAGGTTGATTGACTGCTTGGCAAAGGTGCGGAGTATCTCAAGGAGGCTGCCTGGTTGATGGGCGGTGGTGACGACAAGTGTTGCTCGGTCGGCATCAGTCACTGCGGCGGTTGGATCAAGGACGAGAAAGCGAGTGATATTGTCCTGACCGTCTTGGATGTGTCGTTTGAGAATGGGCATATTGTATAGCTGGGCGGCAGTTTCACCCGCGATGGCTGCTAGGTGTGGTGAACCCTGTTGTTTGATGAATTCGACAGCGCCAGCGGTATCAAAATATTCAATTTGTGCGGCTTGCGGTAGGTGTTCTCGGAGAAAATGCTGACACTGTGACAGGGCGACAGGATGTGAATAGACAGCGGTGATGTCTTCAAGTTTTGTGCCTGGATTGGCGATGAGGGTTTGTTGAATGGTAAGCGTCACTTCACCGACAATGGGGGCGCTGCACGATTCGATGTGACGGTAGGTTTCGTTGATGGTGCCGTAAATGGTATTTTCCACTGCCACGACAATGGCGTCAGCCTGGCCACGAACATAGGTTTGAAAGACATCACCAAAGGTCACGCACGGAACAATGGTAGCGTCAGGTCCGTACCATTGCTTTGCTGCTTGTTCGTGGAATGATCCAGCTTGTCCTTGAATAGCGATACGCATGAATTCTATTGTAACACGGTCTGGTGGTCTACCACTGGACTTTTATATCAGATTACCGTATAATACGAGGGAATAATAACCTAAGGTTATGTGAGATAGCATAACCATCCGTGAAGGATTCCGAAGGAGGAAACATGAACGAATACGAACTGACCGTTCTTATTCATCCAGATCTGGAAGCAAATTTGGACGCGGCGCTAGACAAGGTTCGAGCGTTAATCAAAGACAATGGTGGTGAAATCACCAAAGAAGATAACTGGGGTAAGAAAAAACTGGCTTACCAAATTCGCCGCGAAGATTTCGCAGTGTATGTGTACTTTGAGGCAACATTGCCATCAGACGCACCACGCAAGATTTCAAGCACATTGAACATCACTGACGAAGTACTGCGCTACTTATTGGTAAAGACTGATGAAAAGACTCGTCAGGCATTGGCAGAGCAGCGCGAGCGATCTGAGAAGATGGCTGCTGAAGCCGCTGAAGCTGACGCATAATTATCGCAACCGATATCGATAATAAACCTATAACAAGGAGGGTAACACTATGGCACGAAGTATCAATCAAGTCATTTTGATGGGAAGATTGACCCGTGATCCCGAACAGCGCACGACAACGTCAGGAAGGACGGTTGTGAGCTTTTCTATCGCGGTGGATCGCCAAACACAAGATGATCAAGCTGATTTCTTTGATGTAACTGCATGGGAAAAGCTCGGTGAGTTGGTTATGCAGTATCTATCAAAAGGCCGACGCGTATTGGTACAAGGACGCCTTCGCCAAGATAGCTGGGAAGACAAGGAAACTGGCAAGCGACGTTCACGAATTGAAGTGGTTGCCTCTGACGTGACCTTCCTGGATGGGCCAAGTGGCGACACCGGTGGCTCAACGGCAAATATATCAACGAAAGAAGAAGTAGTAACGGAAATTGACGATAAGCCAATTGATTTATCAGAAATTCCGTTCTAATAAGGAGTAGAAAATGGCTAAACGACAAAAAAAGGATACACCAAGTGTATTTGACTACCGAGACGTAAAGACGTTGCAACGATACACCAACGTGTACGGTCAAATTGAATCAATTGCAAAAACTGGTTTGACTGAGAAACAGCAGCGAAGCCTGGCGGTTGCTATCAAACGCGCCCGCCACTTGGCATTGTTGCCATTCGTGACACACGGCTAATTTGGAACATTTTTCGGCGCACCAAAGGATGTGGCGCGCCGACCAACAGTTCTAAAGATGAAATAAAGGAGCAAGGATGTACCAGCCAACAGATTTAAAAAAAGGAACGATTTGCCAAATAGACGGTAAGCCATATCGCGTGATTGAATACGGCCAGAAGGTAATGGGCCGCGGTGGATCGATTGTTAATGTGAAATTGAAAAACTTGATTGATGGCAGTGTTATCCCAAAGACCTTCAAGGGGCAAGAGAAGATTGAGTCAGCTGAAGTGACCAATAAAACTGTTCAATATCTGTACCGCGATGGCGAGACGTTCTATTTTATGGACCCTGAAAACTTTGAACAATTTGAATTAGGCGCAGCAATCGTCGACTCAGCGGCTGACTTTTTGAAGGAAGGTGACTCATTGAGCCTGCAGTTTTTTGATGGGCGAGTCATCAATGTAGAGCTACCAAAAAACCTCTACCTAGAAGTGACATATACCGAAGATGTCGTGAAGGGTGATACGACATCGAGCGTATTGAAAGATGCGACACTGGAAACTGGCTTAGTGATCAAAGTGCCAGCATTCATCAAACAGGGGGATATTGTTAATGTCGACACAACAACTGGTGAATATAGGGAAAGAAAAAAGTAGAGAACTGAGAAAATACCTCGCGCTACGAGTGAAGATTATACGTCTTCGAGTGCGTCGTTTTTGCAAGAGATGTCATCAAGACTCATCGTTGAGATGGGTCTTTTATGGTGGTGTTAGTTTTTGTTTAATCTGTCTGTTGTCTGTGATTGTTCAATTGGGCTTTCCGGGCGATCGCTTGACCAGCAGGGCGCAAATGATGGGACGAAGTGTTAGCTGGTGGACACGTACTGATATTGAAAAACTAGCGAAGGATAGTACTCCGCAGACACAGCTGCAATTTGTGACAAGAAATGGCAAGCAAGCAGCTTCCGTAGACAATTTTGGTGGTACAGTGTGCAGTCGTTGTGTAGCTGATAAAGCGTTGGATTATCCGTGGTGGCAGCGTTTGGTGCCGTTTAGTTTGTGGTGGCGTTCGGTCGAGGTTAACAATGCTGAAGTGAAATTTGATGAAAGTGCGTTGGAAGCGAAGATGGCTGAATATGGTGATAGCTTAACATTGCCGCCCGAAAATGCACGAGTAGAGATTCAGAATGACAAGGTGGTGGTTGTAGCAGAGAAAGCTGGTCGTGAACTGCACAGTGCCGAGGCGCGTCAGGCGATAGCTTCGACCCAGTATTCTTTGGGTGACAAGACCGAGGTACAAATGAAGGGTAAACGTTTGTCTGCCAAAGTGACGGAAAAACAGCTGCAAGAGCTACGCTCTCGTGTTGAAAAGATTTTGCAGCGAAATGTCACCGTGGAATTTGAAGGTAAGGCAGTCAAAGTTGACAAATCAACCATAGCAAAGCTTTTGTCTTTCATCGAAGATGGACATAATATTCCGAAAATAGCGCTCAATCAGGCGAAACTAACGGAATTTTTGGAACAGTCATTTGGCAAAATAGTCAATAAACCAGCTGGAAAAACCGTTATTCATATGCATGACGGCACAGAGACGAAACGTGAGAATGGGGCGTCAGGTCGGGGTATTGACGTCGCGCAAATGACGACAAAAGTGCAAGAAGTGCTGTTTGGTGCGGAGGAAAAAGATAGTCGAATTGCGCTGGTAGCCAAGCAGTTGCCACCGCAACCGGTATACAAAGAGACTTTCTCCCATTCTGCGCTGGGGTTGCAAGCATATGTCAATTCATTGGCGCGTGATCATGACATTCGTCTGACGGTCAGCCAAGTATCTGGCGAAAAGTGGAGTGCTCAGGTGCGCGGCGGTGAGCCTAGCGTATCGGCCAGTACGTACAAATTATACATAGCTATGGTTTTGATGGACAAGATTGATAATAATCAGTTGACCATGAATGATAAAATTGGTGGTGTGCCGGTGCAAGAATGTATAACGCGGATGATTGTCAATTCGGACAATGCCTGTCCAGAAGCGGTCATTGCGCACTATAAAGCCAGCAGTATTACTGAATATTTGCGTGAAGGAAAAGGTTTTAAGGATACGTCACTCAGGGGATCGTATGTGATGACATCGACTAATGATTTGGCGAATATTTTGAAAGGAATTGATGATGGCACCTTGGTTAGGGGTAGCCACCGTGACTTCTTGTTGGGCTTGATGCAGCGACAGGTATATCGGCAGGGCATACCGGCCGGCAGTAGCGGCACGGTGCAAGACAAGGTTGGTTTTCTGGAAGGCTACTTGAATGATGCGGCCATCGTTACTCATCCAAAGGGGAAATATGTCATGTCGATCATCACCAAGGGGCAGTCGTGGGGCAAGATAGCCGAGATAACTCGTAAGCTTGAGGATATTATGTATGGCAGCTAAGGGGCGGCTTGATAAAGAACTTGTTGCCCGTGGTCTGGTCGCCAGTAGGTCGCAGGCTGAAAACTATATTCGCCTTGGTGATGTTATGGTTGACGGAAAGGTGGTGCAAAAGTCAGGCTATATGGTGGGCGAGCAGTCCTTGATTACACTGTCGCCACGTGAACGATATGTCAGTCGTGCGGGGTTGAAACTAGCGAGTGTCGCTTCAATTTTGGGTATTACGTTTACTGGCCGCATTGTATTGGATGTTGGTAGTAGTACAGGGGGGTTTACCGACTACGCACTGAAGCATGGTGCTAAAAAAGTATACGCAGTTGATGTCGGGACGGATCAGTTGCATCCAGATTTGCGGCAGGATTCAAGGATAGGACTGCATGAAAAAACCGATATTCGGGACTTTGTGCCAGACGAATCGCCAGATATTGTGCTGATCGACGTATCGTTCATCAGTTTACGGCAAATTTTACCGCACCTTGCGAGTATTTGTAAGAACACGACGCTAATTGTTGCTATGGTTAAACCGCAGTTTGAAGCTGCGCGTCAGCAGCTGGGTAACAGTGGCGTCATCAAAAATGATACAATTCGGCGGCAGATTTTGCGTGATTTTGAGGCGTGGTCGGCAAAATTGTTCGTGACGGTGGACAAAGCTGATAGTGCCGTGGCTGGAGCTCGCGGCAATCGTGAGCGATTTTATGTACTAAAAGTAGTTAAATCAGCTACACGTTGAATCTAAACTCGACCACATCATCAGGCTGCATGACGTAGGTTTTACCTTCAGTTCGCATCTTACCAGCAGCGCGGGCAGCGGCTTCAGAGCCAGTACTGATGAGGTCGTGATAGTCGACCACTTGAGCAGCGATGAAGCCTCTTTCAAAGTCGGTGTGAATAACACCAGCAGCTTGTGGCGCTGTCCATCCTTTGTGGATAGTCCAGGCACGAACCTCTTTAGGTCCAGCAGTTAAGTAACTTTGAAGGCCGAGGGTATCATACGCAGCATGAATCAATTGCATGAGTCCGGTTTCCGTGACGCCGTAGCTTTCCAGTAGTTCGCCAGCTTCTTCAGGTGATAACCCCTTCAGTTCTTCTTCCAGCTTGGCGCTCAAGAACAAAGCTTTGGCAGGCGCTACCAGGGAAGTGAGTTCTGATTGTAGTGCAGTATCGGTTAGTCCCGCCTCATCAACATTGAATGCATAAATAACTGGTTTAGCAGTTAATAAGTGAAGATCTTGAATCAATTCTGTGTTCAAGTCGGCTATTGAAGATAGTGGTACACCAGACTGCAGTTGTTCTAGTAAATTTTGTAGATAGGCGATCTCTTCGCGAGCTGCCGGACGAGCTTTGGCCTCTTTTTGTAATCGCGGCAATCGATTTTCTATGGTTTGAATGTCTGCCAAGATTAGCTCGGTGTTGATGATCTCGATGTCAGCTTTGGGGTTGACTGGTGCTTCATCATGTCGCAAAATGGCATTATTTTCAAAGGCACGAACCACATGCACAATTGCATCACATTGCCGGATGTTTGCTAAAAACTTATTACCCAATCCTTCACCTTTAGAGGCGCCTGCTACTAACCCAGCAATATCCACAAAGGTGACTGTAGCTGGTAAAATTTTCTCTGAACCATACAGCTTTGCTAAAACCTCCAGTCGTTCGTCTGGCACCGGAACAATTCCTGTGTTTGGTTCGATTGTCGCAAAAGGGTAGTTCGCTGCTAAAATATCATTGTTTGTTAATGCATTAAATGTGGTTGACTTGCCAACATTGGGGAGCCCCACGATACCAATAGATAAACTCATGGGGTTATTATACCATCACTGACAGTTGCAAGGATAGCGTGGCTGTATTAGAATAAGCAGTATGAAGAAAGTGATTATATGGGGCATTATATCAGTAGTGGTCGTGGTGGCTATTGTCGTCGCTGGCATAAAAAGCGGGTTTGTTTACCTCGGTTTTAAGCAGCCACAACAAGTGGTGAAAACACCGTATGTGATATGTGGCAAAGATATGATTGACCGGTATAATAAAATTCGTCAAGACACCGATTTGTCAGTTGATGAAGCAGCCAAGAAAAAACATGGCGAAGAGATGAAACAGTTTGCCGATGATGTGAAGGCAAAAAAGGATTATGACAAGGATCCAACCTGTGCGTTCATGGCCTTGGCGTATCCGTTCTACTATACCCGAGATGCAGCTGCGGCAAAAAGTGGCTATGAGGCCCTTGAAAAAGCAGTGAACAATTCTGGCGTATATGTAGACCATCGAGTTAATGACATTATTACCCTTGATGCCATAAAGAATATTGTGGGCTCACATGATAAGCAGGGTGATCAGAGGCGGGGAGACTAAATGAATCGGCGGTGGGCGTTTGCTTCATTGGTCTTGGTGGGCGCCATGGCCTCAGCGTTATTTTTGACAAACGATGCTCATGCGGCACGTCCAGCATATAACAACTCAGAGATAGATGCCTGGAACAAATACTTAGAAAATAAAGTTTGTGGCCAGGGAGCCTTATGGTTTAATGATAAAAATGGCAATTATGGCCCCTCGAACGGCTGGGAGCAAGGCTATTATTCAACTGGCGTGCAGGCTGTTGCTCATAATCAAGAATACATCACCATATACCTACATGGATCGGCGGTGATGGGCGGTGAATGTACAGGACTCCCATTTTATGCTACACAGATTCAATCACTATCATCAAGGATGGCAATTCATGGTACTAACCTCCTCCGTGGACGTGGTGATGCGAGTGGCTGGACATCAATTGGAGATTCATTGCCAGCAACATTGGACATTAGGAATGTTGCTACGCCTGGTGATCCAAATGGCCAGGTGTTATATTTAACTTTTTGGCGTTGTGGTGGTTTTAGAGAGAATACTTCAATTGGTCGATGTCGAGCAGAAACGTTACCAGTCAGGATAATCCGCCAGGCTAGCCCATGGCGCGCAGAGGGAGAGAGTTATATTCGTCGCGAAACAGCGGCGAACCGAAATGTTGACCGGGATTGGCAGAAAGCAACGTTATTTGCTAAACCGGGCGAGACCATTGGTTTTACTCACCGACTGGCTATGCGTGACGCAAATGCTAATCAACAAATTCGCCATACCATTAGGGGGCATAATTTGCCGCGAAGTCCGCACATTAGTGCTTCGGAAGATGCCAGCGTGATTGACTTTGGTTGGTCTAGCCCGCCGTTACGAAGAGATACCTTTATTCAACACTATGGTCCATACTCTGGCGCAAAGAACCCTTGGAATGTTATGAGATATACCATCAAAGCAAGTGACGCGGGAAAAAATATTTGTCAACGAATTGAATGGGCACCAGCTAGCTACAAGGGTGGTGTTGCTGGCTCAAACTATGCGTGTGCTGTCGTGCCATATGAATACACTTTGAGGCCATCAATTGATGTAGCGTCAACCACGATTACTCTAGGACAAAAGAAAGTCTCTGGGGTGCAGGGATCGATATACAATAGCGGACCGACACGCTCTAAGCCAACTCGTAGTGCGGTAGTGCGGTTTGTGGCAAAGGCGGGTAACACCATTGCTGAATCTGGTGATAATGTAAAGATGTCTATTGAGAATCCATGTGAATTAGCAGCTCATATTGCCGCAAAACATGGCGTGACAATTTCTGGTGCTTGTAAAGACCTTTACAAAGATGGCTCGGATCGAGACTTTCCAGTCAATCAAACCATGATTCATTCATCAGATGATGACATTAATGGCTTACCAGTCCAGTCGGGCGATAGGGTTTGTTATGCAACGGTAGTTGCTGCTTATAAACAAGAGGTTGGTAAAGAAACGTCATCATACGCTGTGAAGTGTGTGGTTGTCAGTAAGAAACCAAAAGTTCAGTTCTGGGGTGGTGACGTCAGGGCTGGTGTATCATTTGGCGGAGCGACAAGTAAGGGATTGGTGCAGACTAGTATGACAATTCTAGATGATAAACGGTATGGATCGTGGGCAGAATATGGCATCCTGTCGCCACAAAACATTATTTCTGCTTCGGGCGCTGGATTGTCTGACGGTGGTTCAGCTGGTGGTTTGGCGCGTGAATATAATGCCTTGACGTTTCGCAACACCAAAACACCATATGGGCAGTTTGGTCGCCTCACAGGATATAATTATCCAGCCATCAAAGGAACGGATAGTGGTTCGATCAAGATTGGTGACGGACAGTTGTCTGGCAACGCCGAGTATCGTGCAGCACAAGTGGAGATTACTGGTGGCACGGTAAAGACTGGCGCATACGTCACGGTGTATGGGCGAACAGTACGAATTACTGGTGATATTACCTATGCAAACGGGCCGCTATCAAGTGTCGGATCTATTCCACAACTCATCATTCGGGCAGATCACATTATCATAGAACCAAATGTGCAGCGTGTTGATGCGTGGTTGTTGGCTAATAAAACGGTTAGTACCTGTGCTGAAGTCAAGAACGGCAAGGGTTGGCCAGAATCAGATCTGTTAGCAAGTGGGGCTTGCGATAAACAGCAGCTTCGCGTCAACGGACCAATTGTTACCGGGTCGCTCTATTTGCGGCGTACGCACGGTTCTGATCAGACTGATTTTGGCAAGCCTGCAGAGATTTTGAACTTGCGACCAGATGCGTATTTAGCAAATTATGGCCGTTCACGTGATTCGGGCGCCATTCAGACTATGTATTCCCGTGAACTACCGCCACGTTTTTAACGTTTTGTTTTACAAATACAAAAAGCTTATGTATAATGAAAGGTGATATGAAATTCTCAAAAGGGTTGGGCGACTTCTTCGGACTAGACATCGGTACAAACGCGGTGCGGGTTGTTCAGTTGGGCCGCAGTGGTTCAGGCTGGAACTTGATGCATTATGGTTATGCACCAGTTGATAGCAAAATATCAAGCAGTGATTCACCAGAGGCGAAGCGCCGTTTGGGTGAAGTGATTATGACTGCTGTTGGGCAAAGTGGCATCAAAACCTCAAATGTTGCCATCGGGTTGCCTTCGAGTAAAACCTTCAGCACTATCATCGATGTGCCAAAAGTGTCTGACCAAGAGCTGCGCGCAACCATGAAGTATCAGGTGGAGCAATATATTCCAATGTCGATTGACGATGCAAAGGTTGACTGGGCGTTGCTCGGTGACAGCTTGCGAACGCAAAACCAGTACGAAGTGTTGTTGACTAGCACAGCCAAATCATACGCTGAAAGTAAATTGGAGTTCGTAGAAGGTCTAGGTTTTAATGTTATCGCTGAGGAGCCAGACCCGATAGCAATGGTTCGCTCATTGACACCATCTGATAACCAGGATGTGAAATTGATCCTCGATATGGGTGAAATCTCTACTAATTTAGCTGTGGTATATGGTACAACACCTCGGTTGGTACGTACGGTGCCAACAGGCCTACAGTCACTGGTGCGGTCAGCAGTACAGAACTTGAGCGTCCAAGAGGACCAGGCGCGGCAATTTATTTTGAAGTTTGGCTTGGCGCCAGATCGCCTGGATGGTCAAGTGCTGCGAGCGATTGATATGGTTTTGGATAATTTTGCTTCAGAAATTGTCAAATCAATCACCTTTTTCCAGACGCGTTACACGAGCTTGCAGGTTTCTGGCATATTATTGTCTGGATTTGGCGCAGCTATCCCGCAGATGGATCAATACATTTCCTCAAAGGCTGGTATTAACGCCGTTACTGCCAATCCGTGGCAACGTGTTTCGATGTCGCAAAATGATCAGCAGCAATTGGCTCCAGTGGCCTCTGAGTTTGCAACAGTCGTCGGGTTAGCGCAAAGGAGTAATCTCGGATGATTGAAATCAACTTGATCCCAGATGTTAAGCGCGAATTACTACGCATTCGCATGATGCGCAACGCGGTCATATCAATGTCGATATTGGTAGGCATCGTGTCCATTGCTATCGTCGTGTTTTGTGCAGTTGTTCTGGGTGGTCAACTAGCGTTTGAGCTCAAGCAAGACAGTGATATAAAAAGCAAATATGGTGAACTATCGCAAATTAGCGACCTAGACAAGACCGTAACGTTGCAGCAGCAGTTGGGGCAGATCGATCGATTGCATAATGATAAAAAAATTAATTCACGACTACTGTCACTGATTAGCGCTATCAACCCGCCAGCGCCAAACAATGTGCAGATATCGATGGCACGCCTCAACCCAGAAGAAAAGACAATTACCCTGGAAGGTTCAGCCGTCAATGGCTTTGCGGCGTTGGAGGTCCTCAAGAAGACATTGACCAGCACCAAGGTGAAAAAGGGCAACACTGAGGGTGACGGTGTGCCGCTAGCAAGTGATATGAAAGCCGGTGAAACAACATTTGGCGAGAATGCCGAAGGTAAGAAGGTGTTGCGCTTTGCCTTTACTTTCACCTATCCTGATGATTTGTTTGCGCATTCAAAAGAAACGATTTCAATCATTACGCCGACCAGCAAGACAAACGTGACAGATTCACGCTTAGGCGTTCCAGAAAGCCTCTTTAGCCGTAGTGAATCAACTGAACAGAAGAAGGAGAATCAATAATGCCCTCAGGTGAGCAAGATGTGGCAATTCGCAAACGCCAGCAGATAGATTCTTCAAAAAAGACAATGTTCTTTTTTGTGGCGGGCGCTGCTTTTTTGGCGGGTGTCGCACTGGTGGTGTCAATATTCCTGATACAGCAGATTATTTTCCATTCTAAAGTCATTGCTACAAAGAATGGTACTGTGAGTACACTACACAGCAATATCTCTAACGCCAAAGAGTTAAAAGATAACATCAGGGTATTAGAGACAAATGATGCCCTTAAATCAGTAAAATCTAGTGACGAGAGTAGCCCGTTGCAGACCATTTTGGACGCACTACCAGCTGAGCCAAATGCTGATGCCCTGGGTGCCGCTTTGCAACAAAAATTCATTGGCGCAGTGCCAGGTCTGACACTAGAGAGTCTAACGGTAGATGCAGCGTCTGCCGGTGAAAGGGAATCTACCTCAGAGTCAGCACACAAGTTCAACCTTTCAGTCAGCGGTGCTCCTGATAAGCTGAAAGAATTGATGGAGCGTTTTGAAAAATCAATTCGTGTCATTGAAATCACCGCCATGGAAATTCAAGCAGGTGATGGCAAGGTGGTTCTCAACATACAAGGCAAAGTTCCGTACAATCCAGCGCAGGCAATTACACTTGAAAATAAGGTGGTAAAACCATGAAAAAAACAGATATAGCAATGATTATTTTAGTAGCAAGTTTGGGCGTGATCGTCGCGTATGTAGTGGCGTCTAACCTATCATTCTTGAAATTGCCAGACAGTGGCGTGAAAGTACAAACGATTCGCAAGATTTCATCAGATGTAACCCAACCGAGTAAAGATATTTTTAACGATAAAGCGATCAACCCTACCGTTGAAGTGATTGTTGGTGGCGAAAACGGATAAGGGGTTAGCAACATGGCGCTGCTAACAGATGAAATACAGGAAAAACTCATCAAGCTTTTGATTGATGAAGGCCTTGTTGAAAAGAGAATTTTAGATGACGCAGAAAAGCGGGCAAAAAAAGAAGATAAGCCGCTTTTTTCGCTGTTGACCGAAGAAGGTGTCATCGACAATGAGCTTCTGACGCACGCGGTGGCTCAAGTTTCAGGCGTACCATATGTAAATTTGAGCAATAGCTTCATCGATCAGAATATCTTATCTCTGCTGCCGGCTGAAGTGGCGGAGCGTTTCATGGCCGTTCCGTTGGCTGAAGTTCAAAACCGCCTGGCAGTCGCTATGATTGATGCCAATAACGTTCAGGCTGTCGACTATTTAGCAAATCGCATCCAGCGTCCACTGAAGGTATTTATGGCATCTGAGGACAGCGTCAGGCATGTCCTAGGTCAATACAAGGCGGATTTGTCGACGGTTAGTGACGCAGCTCAGGTATCACAAGAGGAAGCAGCTATTGAATCAGCGACCGAGATCAAGACTATCGTCCAGGACTCTCCAATTTCGCGCGCATTAAGCACTATTTTGGAGTATGCGGTGAAAAGCCATGCCTCTGACGTACATATTGAACCGCTCGAGAAGGCTCTGAAGATTCGCTGCCGTGTTGACGGTGTGCTCAGGGAGGTCATGCAGCTACCGAAAAGTATTGAGCCAGCGCTCGTGAGCCGTATAAAGATTTTATCCAGCTTGAAAATTGACGAGCACCGCATCCCTCAGGACGGTCAGTTTGCAGTGAATGTAGCTGGTAAGGCGGTCGACTTGCGTATAGCAATATCACCGGTGGTTTGGGGTGAGCAGGTGGTGATTCGTCTGCTTGATAAGACGGGAAATTCGTTTGATTTGGAAGATATGGGTTATGCGGGCCGAGCCCTGCGCAGCATCCGAAAAGGAATTAAGCGGCCAAACGGTATGATTTTGACATCTGGTCCGACAGGTTCTGGTAAATCCACGAGTTTGTACGCTTTGATCAAGGAAATTAAAGACGACTCAGTCAATATTGTGACACTGGAAGACCCTGTGGAGTATAAAATGGACGGTGTCAATCAGATTCAGGTGAACACTGAGGTTGGGCTGACGTTCGCTTCGGGGTTACGTTCTATCTTGCGTCAAGACCCAGATGTGGTGATGGTGGGTGAGATTCGTGACGCGGAAACGGCTAACTTGGCGGTTCAGGCGGCACTAACGGGACATTTGGTGTTTTCAACACTGCACACCAACTCAGCAGCCGGTGTGTTGCCGCGTTTGTTGGATATGGGAATTGAGCCATTTTTGATCGCTAGTACCGTGAACACGATTATCGGTCAGCGCCTGGTCCGGCGAGTTGCCCCGAAACACGATGCTTATCAGTCTTCACCTCTGGAGACGCAAACTATTCAATCAACGATTGGACATTTGTTACCGCAATCACGAGAACAAGTTGTGCCATATGCTCAAGACTTGGGATATAAAGACTTGCCGCTGGCTGGTCAACAATCATACACGCTAGTGAGAGGTCGGGACACTCCTCAGTCACCGCGAGGCTACTTGGGACGTGCTGGTTTATATGAGGTGATGGATGTGACAGAGGAGATCCAAAACTTGATCGTCAAACAAGCAACCTCAGCAGAGATTCAGCGAATGGCGGTTCAACAGGGGATGATTACGATGCGTCAGGACGGATATTTGAAGGCTTTGAGTGGCATTACGACACTGGAAGAAGTTAATCGTGTTGCAGCAGACACAGCATAAAAAAAGGGGGAATTATGAATAATCAAGAGCTAAGAATTGAACTGTTACTGGAAGATGTGGTTAAGAAGCGTGCATCTGACCTCCATATTCAAGTGGGTCTGCCACCAATGCTGCGTATCGATGGGCGTTTGATGCCAGTAGCTGGTACTATGCCACTTGATGAAGCGGCGGTTGAACGTTTGGTGTTCCAGATTTTGGATGAAGATCAGCGCCAGATCTTGTTGAAAGACAAAGAGTTTGACTTTAGCTTCGCGTTTGGTACATTGGGGCGATTCCGTGTGAACGCCTTCCATGAAAGAGGTAATTTGGCGGCTGCGCTGCGTCTGATTCCCAACGAAATCAAATCAGCTACAGAACTTGGTATGCCACCAATCGTCAATAGTTTTGCTGACTTTCCGCGAGGCTTGGTGTTGGTGACGGGTCCGACGGGTTCTGGTAAGTCGACGACCCTGGCATCATTGATTGATAAGATCAACTCAGAAAAGTCACACCATATCATTACCATTGAAGACCCGATTGAGTTTACGCACAAATCCAAACAATCAGTCGTTGTGCAGCGAGAAGTTCACTACGACACCTACTCATTTTCAGCGGCGCTACGATCCAGCTTGCGCCAAGACCCAGACGTAGTGCTGATCGGTGAGATGCGTGACCTAGAGACTATTTCAGCGGCCATCACCATTGCCGAAACGGGACACTTGGTGTTTGCAACCCTTCACACCAACTCGGCTGCCCAGTCGATTGACCGTATGATTGACGTGTTTCCGCCACACCAACAGCCACAAATTCGCGCACAGCTCAGTAATATCTTGATGGCTATCTGTTCACAGCGCTTGGTGCCAGCCATCGGAGGCGGTCGTGTGGTGGCAGCGGAAATTCTCATCGCTAATCCAGCGGTGCGTAACATCATCCGTGAAGGTAAGTCTCACCAGTTGGACGCTGTTATTCAAACTGGTGCCGAGCAGGGCATGCAGACCATGGACCGAACTCTGGCAAATCTCGTACAGAATGGTACGATTACCTATGATAGCGCACGTGAATTCGCAGTTGATTTGACGGAATTAGAAAGGTTATTGCGAGGATAATATATGAAAAAATACGCCTACGAAGCCAGGGATAGTGCCAGTAATAAAATAGTCAAATCAGTCGTTCAGGCTGAGAGTGAGCATGCGGCTGCGCGTCTGCTGACCGACCAAGGCTTTGTGCCACTAAAAATTGAACTTGAGGACGATAAGTCGAATTTTATTGATAGAATATTAGGGCGTATCACGTCCAAGGACAAAATATTGTTCACTCGTCAGTTGTCGACGTTGATTGGTGCAGGGTTGCCTCTGTCGCAAAGTATGCGTACGGTGTTGGAACAAACGTCCAATAAGCGCATGCAGGGCGTTGTCCAGGAAGTGATCGCTGACATTGAAGGTGGTAAACAGCTATCTGACGCCTTCTCCAAACATCCTGAAGTGTTTGATAAGCTATTCATCGCCTTGGTTTCAGCAGGTGAGGCCTCTGGAACGTTGGATGAAGCCTTGAAACGAGTAGCGAACCAGCAGGAGAAAGACGCTGCGATGCTGCGTAAGGTTAAAGGTGCTTTAACCTATCCATCCATTGTGCTGGTGGTGATCGTCATGGTGGTTGGGTTTATGACGGTTTCGGTCGTACCACAAGTCAAAGGCCTCTATAAAGACGTTGGACGAGAGCTGCCAATTTTGACGCAACTGATGGTTAGTATCGCTGATTTCTTCATCAATTTCTGGTGGCTACTAGCTATCCTGTTAGGATTTGGCATCTACTTCTTTGTGCAGTACTTGCGAACAGAGGCAGGTATTCATATGAAGGACAAATTTAAGCTCAATGTGCCGCTGTTTAAAGGCATGTTCCGTAAGCTCTACATGGCGCGGTTTACCCGAACTGGACAGACGCTATTGTCAACTGGTGTGCCAATGCTTGATATGCTGAAAATCGCTGCGGATGGTGTCAACAACGTCATCGTTAGCGAGGAAATCATGCGCGCTGCTGACAAGGTGAAGGGCGGAAAGGCATTATCTCTATCGCTAAAAAATGAGGAATATATGCTGGAAATGGTGCCTCATATGATCAAAATTGGAGAGCAATCAGGTAAGGTTGATGAAATGATGGGCAAAACAGCTCAGATTTATGAAAATGAGCTTGATGAGGAAATTAAAGCCATATCCACCGCCATTGAGCCAGTATTGATGGTGTTTTTGGCTATTGTAGCAGCTGGTATGGTGGGAGCCATTTTGTTCCCAATCTATAGTCTGGTTAACCACGTAGGAATCTAGACAACGTGCTAGTTACCGTGTATTATAAGGATAAGCAGTATCGCTAACATTAGTAATAGATCATAGAAAGGTGGAAACTTTATGATCAACACACAAGATAAAAAAGGCTTTACGATCATAGAAGTGGTATTGGTTCTGGGTATTGCAGCGCTGATATTCCTGATGGTCTTCATCGCCGTGCCGGTACTAAACCGTAACCAACGTGATACGGCTCGTAAAAACGATTTGAGCCTGGTTGCGACAGCGGTGACTAACTACTCCAATGCTAACCGTGGCGCATGGCCAGGCACTGAGAAGCTCCGATCATTTTTGGGCACGGATCTGTCAAAATACACCAGCAAAGAGCAGGTTTCAGTTGATAGTAAAAAGACTTCAGTTACTGTTGGTGATACCCAAGTTAAGGTTGTTACTGGCATGAAATGTGGTGAAAGCTCTAAGGAGAAACAGGTGCTAGTACCTGGTACTTCACGGCAGTTTGCGGTCGTGGTACTGCTTGAGGGTGGCCCAACTCACTTCTGCCAAGACAGCGGTGCTTAAAAATCAGATCAATTACAGCAGCCTCTTCATCAACAGAGGCTGTTTTTTTTTACTATTTCTGCTACCATAAGAGGTATGGACAGTTGTATTATGATCATGATGACCGTAGGGATTGGATTGTTAGGGGCAGTTTTGGGTAGCTTTGCGGGGGCGCAAGTGTGGCGATTGCGTGCCTGGCAACTGAAACAAGACAAGGCTGCTGGTGAAAAAATAGATGCCGCCGAGTGGAAAAAACTCAAGCCTCTCGTTGGCAAAAAACTCAAACAAGACCGTTCACAGTGTTTGTCGTGCCATCATGATTTAGCGTGGAAGGATCTGATACCAGTTTTCAGCTGGCTACGTTTTGGTGGCAAGTGTCGGTATTGTAAAGCGAACATTGGCTATACTGAACTTTTGTTAGAACTTGGCCTGGGAGCTTTGTTTGCGCTTTCGGTATGGTTTTGGCCAGAATCGCTTTCTGATATGGGGCTGTTACGGGCGATTGTATGGCTATCAGCTTTGGTGCCATTAACAATTTTGTTTATCTACGACCTAAAATGGTCAATTTTGCCTGATATTGCCATGTGGCCATTCGTTGCGTTGGGCGGTATTTTTGTAGCTACACAATTCATCACCTCTTCGGATAGTCTTGGTCTCTTGATGACACTCAGTGGAGCAGTAGCTATTTTAAGCGGCTTATATCTTGTGCTGTATGCCATTTCCAAAGGTGAGTGGATTGGGTTTGGGGACGTCAAGCTTGGTCTTGGCCTAGCATTATTCTTGGCTGATTGGAAGTTGGCGTTTTTATGTCTCTTCGCAGCCAATCTCCTTGGTACCCTGATGGTGCTACCTGGGATGGTAAGGGGAACACTAGACCGTAAGGCTAAAGTGCCGTTTGGACCGCTCTTGATAGTTGGATTTTTGCTGACCTGGTTCATTGGTTCAGAAATTATCCGTGGATTATTTCCACTCATATGATGGCTAAAGAAACCGCTTATGCTATACTAGAGATATGCGACGACAGGGTGGCTTTACTGTAATTGAAGTAACAATGTTTCTAGCAATCTCCGGCACCATGGCGATTGCCTTATTGGCTGGTATCGGCGTGGCTATTCAGCGCCAACAGTATCGCGACGCTGTCCAATCTTATGCCAATTTTTTAACCGAACAGTACTCAAAGGTCATTAGTATAGAAAATGATCGACAGCCAACCGATCCGTGTCCTATTCCGGGGGCTAGTGTCAATGGCTATCGGGGGCAGTCAAACTGCGTGATAGTAGGACGCTATATCATTGGTGACGATCAGGGTAGAAGCTTCCGCGTGAAGCTAATTTATGCGTTGCTTGGGGCTGATGGGAAAACCTGGTCATATCGATCGTCAAATAACAATGTCGCCGAATATCAAACCAACTGGAGCGTAAAAACAGCGCTTGTTGAGCCCGCTGGCGGAGGTCTGTCGGTTGCCATGGTTCGCAATCCTGCTACTGGAGAATTGGCGATACGCTCAGATTCACGCACCTATCCAGATGATAAGATCAGTGAACTATTGACGAGCAGCGGCGACGCGACCTATGAAGTTTGTATCTATGATGATAAATGGTTCTCTCCAGAGCGCTTATCGGTCTTTATCGGTGCGCGTGCTGGATCAAGTGAAGCGTTGACAGTTAAGGGGGCGGGAGATGCGTGTAAAGCGCTGTAGACATCAGGCTGGAGATACCCTGATTGAGGTCATGTTGGCGACTGCTGTTTTTAGTGCAGTTGCTGTCGGTTGTCTGACGGTGATGAATCGTGGATTATCTATAGCTCAGCAGTCTCTTGAGTCAACACTGGTTCGCCAGCAGATTGACGCACAGGCAGAGATGCTCCGTTTTGTGCACAACAACTCCCATAAAGGGGATGCGGCCATGGCTGAGCTGTGGAAGAACTTGCCTAAAAAAGATGCTGCAAATGAGATCCTAAATGTCGAGACTTGCCCAGACCACTTTGGTGATGGTGAATTTGCACTACGCTCGCGCAGTGATTCGCTTGGTCGAGTGTCGACGTATATGCCAGCTCAAGTGTATGCCAAACAAGAGGGTGATGTTTCATATGGTATTTCTGTGCAATTGGTGCATGTCACCGGTGGATCTGCCTACGATGCGTATATTCAGGCTTGTTGGTACGCGCCAAGTCAGCCGAGACCTGTGACGATAGGAACGATTGTGAGGTTATATGCACCAGAGAAGAGTTAATTCAGGATTTACCCTGGTGGAATTGATGCTAGCAATGGCATTTGTGTCGGTGCTGTTGCTTTCCGTGGCGATGGTTGCTGTCCAAGCGGGTAAAATATACAACCGTGGTACTGTGATGAAGACAGTTAATCAGTCGGGTAGAACGATTAGTGATGTCATTCGTCGAGACTTTCTACAGAGTAGCGCCACGAAGATTGTCAATTCAGCCAACCCAGTTATTTTAGTCCGTGAATCTGGGTCAGTTAGAAGCGGTCGTGTATGTTTGGGTCAATATTCCTACGTTTGGAACATGGCTTCCGCGATTGATGATCCAGTGATTCGCCGGAGTGGCAGTGGAGTTGTTCGCTCTAATGGTCAGGCTATTAACCTAGCGCGAGTATTGGATGAAGATGCTGCGTTGTGTCAATCGACCTCAGGTTCATATCCGATGGACATTGAGCCCGAGCGAGTTACGCATTTGCTGCGGCCTATTGATGGCACTGATGTAGCCATTGCCGTGCATGATTTTACGGCATCTCGCGTTACGTCAGCTAATAATTCAGAGGCACTGTACAAAGTATCGTTCACGCTGGGGACAAGTGCTGTTGCCGAGCTGCAGGACATGGCCTGTAAGCCACCAGAAGACAACGAGGCTAATTTCAATTTCTGTGCAATTAATAATTTTGAGATGATAGTGAGGACCAATGGATAAGAGAAAAGAATCGGGCGCAGCATCTTTGTTTGCAGTCATTTTTTCGGCAATGTTATTGACCATTCTAGCAGCTGGCTTTGTGAAATTAATGCTCAAAGATCAGCAGCAAGCCATCAATAACGACTTGTCGCAAAGTGCCTATGATGCCGCGCTGGCTGGTGTAGAAGACGCAAAACGCGTGATTCGTGCGTGTCAGAAGGGCAATGCTTCGGCATGTGATGCCCTGGAAAAGAAAGATTGCAACAGTGTTCGTCAATCAGCGGTATTGGGAGGTGCTGGCAATGCGCAAGAAACCTTGGTCCAAACCAACAGTTCAAACGGTAGGAAATTTGATCAGGCGTATACCTGTCTGAAGGTTTCTATGGATACTGAAGATTTCTTGTATGTAGGAGCGGAAAATAAGGTGCAATTGGTGCCGTTGCGTGCTCGGGGAGCGTTCGATAAAGTGATAATCGAGTGGTTTAACAAAGAAGACAATGCCAATAAAAACGTGGCGTTGGCCGATGTTCACAATGGCGATATTAGCCTACCAGAAAAGGCTACTTGGAGTACTCAAGCTCCAGCTGTTTTGCGTGCTCAGGTTATTACACCAGGCAATAATTTCACCATAGATAGCCTAGATTCTTCGTCGGCATCCCAGGCGGTCTTTTTGCGCCCTAACGGTATCGTTTCAGGGGTGCCAGCGGTAGAAAATGTAGTGCACAAGGGCTCATTACGCCGCGCTACTGATACGCCAACGACTCGCAACGAACCAACAGGGGTATTATGTTCTAAGGATTTTGCACATCCTCATGGTCATTCATGTAGAGCTATTATTGAGCTTGATGAGGTGAGCCCGGAAGCCAGCGCAAATGCTTTTCTGGCGATAAATCATCTCTACAGGGGTGCCAATGTTCGTGTGTCTGTCATGAAAGGAACGGAGCAGGTTATGCTCTATGGTGCTCAGCCGGCGGTTGACTCGACAGGTCGAGCAAATAATCTGTTCCGTCGTGTAGAAGCGCGCCTCCGACTTGGTGAGGATATATGGTATCCAGCCGGATCTGTGGAAGTATTAAATAACTTGTGTAAGGATTTCTCACTTGCTGGCAATATCGTAGAAGGCGGAGCTTGCGACTCCTAAATCCTACTGAGAAGTATCGCTGTGAAAGCGTTCATGTATGTCTTTTAAGTGTTGGTCAGTGACGTGCGTATACACCTGAGTAGTGGATATACTGCTATGACCCAAGAGTGATTGAACTGAGCGTAAATCAGCGCCATTCATTAACAAGTCAGTAGCAAAACTGTGTCTCATGGTGTGGGGGCTGACGTGTTTAGTTATCCCCGCTAGACGAGCATAGTGTGATATCATCCGTTGGATACTACGTGCAGATAAGCGACGATAATCGCCTGATGTGGTTGGCTTGGTTGATCGCCTACTGTAGTTGAGAAAAAGAGCAGGTAGGCTGTCTTGACGAGCTTGTAGGTAATTTTCGACCTGTTCAGCGGCATGTTGTGAAACAAACACTGGTCGGTCTTTTTGGCCTTTTCCACGCACCATAAACTCTCGTCGTTTGAGGTTGATGTGGTCTCGATTGAGATTAACGAGCTCCGACACGCGCAGCCCGCTGGAAAAGAGTAGCTCAATAATTGCTCGGTCACGTAAGCCTTGCTCGTTGTCTAGTGGTATATTGTCTATCAGATTAACCACCTCGTCGTATTGTAAAAAAGTCACCTGTTTGCGAACCGTCTTCGGTAAGATGATTTTATCGGCAGACAGTGAGGGGATATCACGCCGCGACAGATAGGTGAGGAAGCCGCGCAGCGCAATCAAGTGGTAGCTCTGTGTTAAAATTGACAACGCTTTGCCATCGTTGTCATTTTTATAACGATTTAACCACAGACGATAGCGCCGAATCATCTCTGATGTAATTTTTACTACTTCTATGTCGCCAGCAAATTCAATGAATCGTTCCAGATATAACGAATAGTTTCGGATGGTATTTTGGCTTCTACCGCCCTCTATCTCTAAATGCTCCAGGAAATCAGTTAGTGCCTCTGATACAAACATAAGCCTATTGTACGGGTATTTAGGCAGTTTATCAAATAATGGCTTTTTGCTATCATAAGACAAATACTAACGAAAGGAGCTACAATGGCAAGTAATGATGGAAAGGTTTTCTGTGGAGTTGAGCGAACACTGATTGTATTCAAACCAGACGCAGTCCAGCGAGGAATTGTGGGGGAAATTTTACAACGCTTTGAGCGAGTTGGTCTAAAGATTATTGGTGTCAAGATGGTATCTCCAGACAGGGAACATTATCAAAAACACTATGAGGGCATTGGCAAATTAGCAACTCGTCGTGGTGAAGAGACCCTCAATATTACACTAGATATGATGATGGATGGTCCAGTGATTGCCATGGTGCTCGAGGGTGTGGAAGCTGTAGCAGTGGTTCGTAAAATTGTTGGCCCAACCGAACCGAAATCTGCTGACATGGGTACAATCCGTGGTGACTACTCACACGTCAGCTTTGGTTATGCCGACTCATGCCGTAAGGGCATTCCAAACCTGATCCATGCCTCTGGCGACTCTGAAGAGGCCGTTCAAGAGATTGCCCACTGGTTTGAAGAGGCAGAATTGGTAAATTATACAACACTGAGTGAAAAATTTACTCGCTAGCGCTGGTATGTCCACAGAGTTACCGTGGTATAATAGTAATATGCCTCGGTAGCTCAACTGGATAGAGCAGATCCGTCCTAAGGATAAGGTTGTAGGTTCGACTCCTGCCCGGGGTACCATAGACTATGACAAAGAAGACTAAAACAGTTAAGGCTTTTGATGGTCAGCGTGATGGCGAGGAGTTGTTGTTTGTATTCCGTCGCCACATTATTGCCATGCGCAAAGGTTTCTATTGTCTGCTATTACCGATGACATTTGGTGCAGTGCCGTTTTTGATTTGGCAAAGCAACCTCGAACTGCTGTGGGTATTCTTTGGTAGCTTTATCTTTGGGCTGTTGTTGTTTATTTATCATTTTCTCATGTGGTTTTTTACCTACTTCATCGTGACGGATCGGCGAATTCGCCAGGTTACGCAACGTGGGTTCTTTGGTAAGGATGTTGTAGAATTGCAACTACGAAAAATTCAAACTATCAGTTATAATATCCCAGGGTTCAGTGGCGAAATGTTCAAGTTTGGAACGATTATTATTCAAACATTTGTCGGTGATCTTGTGATTAAGAATGTGGAACACCCAAATAAAATTTACAACATGTTGCAAGATGCAGTAGAAATAGCGAATGAAAGGAATAGTCATGATCAAGAAAGCACTGAAGCGTAAGTCAGAAAAGTCGAAAAAAGTACCGACGCGTATCACTAACGATACGGTCGCTGAACATCGTGAGAAGATTCTGGCGGGTGGTCGTAAGCACAAGTACCCAATTCAATACACCAGGCACCGGTTGGTGTGGAACGCTATATTCATTGGACTTGGAACAGCAATCTTGATGACGGTGTTTGTGTGGGTTCAGCTTTACATTTGGCGTGACACAGGGGATGTCGCTTATCGCATCACGCGCACTGTACCACTGCCTGTGGCGTCCATCGAAGGTGCAACAGTTCGCTATAGTGACTATTTACGATACTACCGCAGTACATTAGCTTCCCTCGAGTCAGTCAATCGTCTGGGTGGTGATGATAAGGTGAAGTTTCAACGACAACAGTCCATGGACTTAGTTGTAAAAATTACATACGCAAAGAAAATTGCTCAAGAAAAGGGAATTACAGTATCAGATTCTGAGATTGATGCAGCGTTGCAACGGCATAAGCGCGGACTTTCTGATGCTTCGTATGATGCTGCCGTTCGTAAGACATTGGGATTGTCTCTCGCTGAGATGAAAGAAAACCTTCGAGATAGCCTCATCACTAGTAAAGTATCCTTTGCCGTTGATGACAAGGCAACCAACCTGGTTTCTGCTATAGATGGAGCCATAAAATCAGGTAAAAGCTTGGCAGATATTGCGACAGAACATGGTCAATCAGTGCAATATGTTGCCGACATGTCAGTTGGCAAGGATAATGCTGACGGCATCACTGAACAGGCTCTGAAAATTGAACCAGGAACCACTTCAGAAGCCAAGCAGACGGTTTCTGGTGACGGCTACTACTTTATTCGTGTTGATGAGCGAACTGATAGTTCTGTGAAGTATAGCTATATTCACGTGCCACTAACGGCATTTAAGGCTAAAGTTGATGCATTCAAGACTGAAAAGAAGGCTACCTACTACATTTCTCTTGATTGAAAAATAATTCACATCTGATATAATTATGCGGAGGAGTCTTGCCGCTGTAGCTCAGTTGGTAGAGCGGCGCTTTCGTAAAGCGTAGGTCACCGGTTCGAATCCGGTCAGCGGCTCCATTAGTAGTATGAAACAAGAAATAACGACGAGTATTAAGACTATTATGAGCGACCGCTGGTTGGCAGGTTTGATAATTTTTAACATCATTTTTGCCGTCATCGTCGTGATCGTTTTGGCGGCTCACATAAAACCGCGTGAAACACAGGTTATCACCCAATATAGTGCCTTTGGTATTACAAGTCTATATAGAGACTATTGGTACACACTGTGGTTTTATGCTTTGCTGGAAGTTGTTGCTATTCTGGGGCACAGTATTCTTGCAGTTAAACTAGTGAAGCTGGAGCGTCGTCATCTTGGCTTAGCTCTAGCCTGGGGAACTATTGGCTTTTCAGCCATCCTCTTATTGTTTGCATTACCAATATTACGAATTGCTTCATTTGGATAAATGATATGGATCTAGAAATACCTGTAGGCAAACGAAAACCATTCTACCGTTTTTTGGAGATGCTACCCGGAATGTTGAGCTATGGCGTCATCATTCTATTAATTTTGCTATCAATCTTTAATCCATTGCTAGCTTCTGTGTATCTATTGGTCTTGATATCCATGGCTCTCATAAAGATTTTTGGTATCAGCTATCATATGTTGGTTGGTCGTACAAACATGGAGAAAGCCTGTCGGGTGGACTGGTCTCGAAGGTTGCATGACCTTGAAGATCCAGCGGCTGCTCATGCCCGATTACTCTCTACAAAAAGTGAGAAGTTTGAACATACTATCCATCTGAAAAACCTACAAAGTATCATTGATGAACCGTCGGAATATCCTAAGCCCTCACAAATTTATAATGCAATCATTATGCCGGCATACAATGAGAGCATCGAAATTATTGAGCCCGCAGTTCAGTCGCTGCTTGATACCACGTATGATCTGTCGCACCTCATCGTTGTGTTTGCCTATGAAGAGCGCGGAGGTGCTGAAATTAAAAAAACCGCCGAGACACTACAAAAGAAATATAACGATGCGTTCCATTCGTTCCATATCGTTGAGCATCCAAAGGGGATAGAGCACGAGGTGATAGGTAAGGGTGGTAATATCACGCATGCAGGGCGTTGGCTAAAAAGTTACCTGGGCGACCTTGGGATAGCTTTCTCCCAGGTGCTGGTTACCACAATGGACTGTGACAACAAACCACATCCTACCTATTTTGATTACATCACCTATGAATACATTGTCTATAAAGATCGCAAGAACTTATCGTATCAGCCGATTGCATTGTTTACTAATAACATATGGGATGTGCCAGCACCTATGCGCGTGATCGCAACGGGCAACTCATTTTGGAATATTGTTAGCTCAATGCGCCCCTATGCCTTAAGGAATTTTGCATCACATGCTCAACCGATGGATGCGCTAGTGGAAATGGACTTTTGGAGTGTTAGAACAATTGTTGAAGACGGTCATCAATATTGGCGCAGTTATTTCCATTTTGACGGTAAATACGGGGTAGTGCCAATATATGCACCAATCTATCAAGACGCAGTTTTGTCAGAAACGTATAAAAAGACGTTAAAGGCACAGTTTGTTCAACTTCGTCGTTGGGCATATGGCGCCTCTGATGTTGCATATGTGGGGTCTCGGGTGTTCAGTTCTAAGCGCCGAGCGCCGTTCTGGCCAAGTCTGACGCGTTTTCTGAGGTTATTGGATGGCCATGTCACATTAGCGTACGTGGCGCTTGTAACGGCTTTTGGAGCGTGGTTACCACTTCTATTGAATCCAGAGGCAGTACGAAACATAGATGCTCACCAATTACCAGGTACGATTAGTTTATTGCAAACTATTGCGCTGCTTGGTATGGTAATCGCTATCTTTTCTTCATTTAAGATTTTACCGCCGCGCCCAGCGCGCTATAAGAAGCGACGTACTTTCTTGATGTTGATACAGTGGATCTTGATGCCAGTTACGTCTATTCTGTATAGCTCCATGGCGGCGTATGCTGCTCAAACGAAGCTAATGACGGGACGATATCTAGATAAGTTTGATGTTACCGAGAAACTAACCGTTGATATTAATGATCGATTGAAGGCAGAACGTAACCGGTCGAAGGACGACCAGGGCGGCGCTTCGAAATAAGCAATTTGTGCTGGGCGGCGTACTGTATGGCTGCCACGGGGTCGTATCTAGTGAGTACAGTGTGAACTTCTTTGGTGATACTATCTACTGGTATTGTTGCCATATTCTTAATGAGGAGATTTCTCTGAACAGTCTGTGCCAAATGAAAGCTATCATATTTCGCTGAATAGTCATCGTGCTGGAGACTCTTTGCGATACTGAGCGTCAATCTGCCGATATTGAAAGGTTCCTCGGTTGTTTCCTTGATGACTGGGGTGTTATCAATTGAGGGATATTCATACGTAGTGAAAGTAGTATGACAGTTGTCGCAAGATCTTCGCCGCCACAGTTGAGGGTACTTTTTATGCTTTCGTGAGTTTATCACACGAGTTTTGTTGTGAAAACAATTTATACATATCATGTCTATATATTGACATAACGCTATTAAAAAATCTAGTGGAAAACCATAAGTGTGTAGTGGATAAAGAAATATCCTCAGAGTTATTACTGGGGATAGGGGTGAAATGGTCTCTGATGGTTATTTTACTTTCTCGTTCATCCTGCAGTAGTTAGCACGAACTTCCTTGATCTGCTTGTCATATTCGAAATGGATAGTGATTTTGCTGAGAAGTGATGCATCTTGTTTTTTTGATGACGCGATCACGTTAGTAGTGGCACGATTACTCATATATTACATATTAGCATAAACGGTTTAAAAAGTCAATAGAACAATCTCACAATTGATATATCATGGTGTGAATATGTGAGTAAATAAAAAAACACCCGTAAAGGTGCTTAGTGTGGTGGGCGATATAGGATTCGAACCTATCACCTCAGCAACGTCAATGCTGCGCTCTAGCCAAATGAGCTAATCGCCCCCGCTTACTGATAGTATCAGAAATACTCCAATCCTACAAGATATAGTGATTGTAGAGTGTTTAGTGATAGCAAAATAGCTTTTGTTGAGAGAGTTGCCATTAGCTGGTATAATAACCGCAAGGTAGTGATGAAGACTAACCATCTTCGGAACCTCATGGAAGCGGTTGCGACGCATGCGTTTTGAATGAACGATAACAGTCGGAGCAAGAGAATCGCCAAGGTGGAACCGCCAGTTTTTCTGGCCCGAGGCATATAAATATCTTATTCATTATTTAAGCCAAATGTATCCAGGACATTAAAGGAGGTTCTATGGGCGAAGATAAACTCTATGCAATGCGACACAGCCTAGCACACATCATGGCAACAGCCGTGCAGCAGTTATGGCCAGATGCTAAGTTTGGGGTTGGTCCGGTTGTTGAACACGGGTTTTATTATGACATTGATCTTGGCGAAACAAAGATTAGTGAGCAACAATTCAATAAAATTGAAAAGATAATGCGCCGAATTATTGCCGAGAAGCAGGACTTTGTTTGCACAAAATGTCCAATTGACGATGCTATTCAATGGGCCAAGGATAATCATCAGCCATACAAAGAAGAGCTTCTTAACGACCTGAAACGTGCCGGAACGACAGTGGCAAAAGATCTGGATGCCGCAGAAATGGGCACAATTACCGAAGGCGATAGTGTGCTTGATGAGGTCTCATTCTATACGAACGGATCGTTTAGGGACCTATGTCGCGGACCGCATGTTGCAAATACCAGTGAAGTTGGTGCGTTTAAATTAATGCGGGTTGCAGGCGCTTACTGGCGCGGTAATGAAAAAAATCCTCAAATGCAGCGATTGTACGGTGTGGCTTTTGCTACGCAGGAAGAGTTGGATAAATATTTGAAGAAATTAGAACTGGCCAAACAGCGTGATCACCGCAAGTTAGGCAAGGAGCTTGATTTGTACACCACCTCGCCGCTCGTGGGGGTTGGTTTGCCGTTATTTACGCCTCGTGGAACTATTCTGCGCGATATCGTGGCGCAGTATTCAAATCAATTACGCCAGAGATTTGGTTTTGAAAAAGTCTGGACGCCACATATCACCAAAAAGGATCTGTATGAAACATCAGGCCATTGGGCCAAATTTGGTGAAGAGCTGTTTTTGGTTAAAAGTCAGGAAACTAGTGATGAAATGGCGCTAAAGCCGATGAATTGCCCACACCATACGCAAATTTTTGCTTCACAGCCGCGCAGTTACCGTGATATGCCGGTACGCTATTTGGAGACAACCACTGACTATCGTGATGAAAAAACTGGTGAACTGGGTGGTTTGAATCGTGTGCGCTCGTTGACCCAGGATGACAGTCATGTCTTTTGTCGTCCAGACCAGATTGAGCAAGAGATCAATAATTTATTGTCTGCTGCACGGGAACTGTACGATACCATTGATATGAAGCTGCGAGTTCGACTGAGTTATCGTGATGATTCTGATGCATATTTGGGCGAACGTGAGCTATGGGCTTCTGCACAAAACCAGTTGAAATCAGCAGTTGAAAAAGTTGGTCTGGACTATTTTGAACAGGAAGGTGAGGCTGCTTTTTACGGACCAAAAATTGACTTCATGGCAACTGATGCCATCGGTCGTGAACACCAAGTTGCGACAGTACAATTAGACTTTGTGCAGCCGCAGCGGTTCGGTTTGGAGTACACAGAGAGTGATGGCAATTTTACAACGCCTGTGATGATTCACTGTGCGTTGTTGGGTTCAATCGAACGATTCTTGAGCGTATTCATCGAGCACACAGGCGGTTGGTTTCCATTTTGGGCAGCACCAGAACAGGTACGTATTTTGACGATCAATGACACTGTTATGGACTATGTTGATGAAATAACAACGATTTTATCAGGGGTTACTTTGATGCAACCAGTAAAATATAATGAAGTCAGATTTACAACAGACATTCGAAATGAATCAATTGGCAAGAAGGTTCGTGAAGCAACTGTTGTAAAAATACCAACACAGATTATTGTTGGCCCAAGAGATAAAGCGGCACGTGCCGTTAGTGTGCGTACTCGTAAGGGTGAAGAACAAATGTCGATTGATCAATTGGCTAGCTATATCCAGAACATACAATAACCAATGAAATAGCCAAGTAACTTGGAGTAATATATTGAACAAACTATCAGCGATGAGCTTGCGCGATAAAGTTTATGAATTGATGGCGCAATTACCAAATGACAAAGTCACTACCTATGGAGACTTAGCCGCCATGGCTGGGCATCCATATGCAGCGCGTATCGTTGGAGGTATCGCCCATAATGGAGTTTTGGATTTACCATGGCATCGCTTGGTTAATGCTAAGGGTGGATTAGCTGTCGGTTTTCCTGGTGGTCAAGGGGCACAAAAACAATTGCTTGAACAAGATGGGATTTTTTGTGACGCACGATGGCGAATAATTGATTTTGAGGAGCGACGATGGAAGCCAATAAGCTAGAGCAAACAGCGCCTTTGATTGTTATTACCGGTCCGACGGTGAGCGGCAAAACGTCCCTGGCTATAAAATTAGCAAAAAAGTTTGGCGGCGAGATTATCTGTGCAGACAGCAGGACAGTGTACCGCGACATGGACATAGGAACTGCCAAGCCAACCCCCATGGAGATGCAAGGCGTAGCTCATTGGGGGCTTGATTTAGTAGAACCAGGGCAGCTTTTCTCGGCTGCTGATTTTAAGGAGTATGCAACAAAAAAGATTGCAGAAATTCGCGACCGTGGCAACATACCATTTCTGGTTGGGGGCACCGGATTATATATAGATGGGGTTATTTTTAATTTTAGTTTTGCGAATAGGAGCGATGAAAGGTATCGTCAGAGGCTAGAATATATGAGCATAGAAGACCTACATAAGTATTGTGTTGATAACAACATGTCTTTGCCAGAGAATAAATATAATAAACGCTATGTCGTTCGGGCCATCGAACGAAGTGCTCAAACCGTAGTAAAAAATGCATCAATACAAGAGAATACTATTGTTGTAGGAATAGCAACAGAAAAAAATAAACTGGCTAACAGGGTTGCTCAAAGGGTTGAACAACTATTGACCAATAATGTTGTAGATGAGGCAACATACTTGGGCAGTAAGTATGATTGGTGTAGTGAGGCGATGACGGGCAATGTCTATCCTATAATACGTCAATATATATGTGGTAAAATTGACTACGCTGAAATGATACAGAGGATGGTTGTTAGTGATCGGCAATTAGCTAAACGCCAAATGACTTGGTTGAGACGCAACCCCTATATTGTGTGGTGTGACCTATATTCAGCTGAACACTATTTATCACAGATACTGGCTCACCTAGGCAATCCGTGATATAATTATTGTGCAATGATTGATTCATTATTTGGTTCAAAAACAAGAGTAAAGCTGTTGCATTTATTCTTAAATAATCCCGGAAAATCATTCTACGTGCGAGAGATTACGCGTCTTATTGATGAGCAGATTAATTCCGTGAGGCGTGAATTAGCCAATATGATGAATGTCGGTATTATTGTGTCTGATAATGCTGACAATAAGCTGTACTATGCAGTCAATCAACAGTATCAATATTTTGAGGCTTTATCTATGATATTTGCTGACAGCTCACCTAAAGCAAAAGAGCCAAAAGCCGTCGCAAAAGACACAACTTGGTTAGCTAAAGTGGGTCAACTCTCTGGTTTGCGGCTTGCCATAGCAGCAGGAACGTTGGTTAGAGGTTCTGCTAGTAGAGTAGATTTATTGGTTGTGGGTGAGATCGTACAATCTCAGTTGGAAAAATTGATGGATAAAGCCGAAAAACTAGAAAAGAAGAGCCTTAACTATGCCGTGTTATCATATGATGACTTCTATTATCGGTTGAGCGTTCGTGATAGGTTTGTGACTGATATTTTGAGTGGTAAGCATTCAGTGTTAGTTGATGTAGATAGAATATTAAAATAAGGAGATAATATGTTTGACATAGAGTATAAGGGCGCTAATGCTGTTATTTTTACAACAAAAAACGTAAAGGTTGTATTTGATCCAAGACTATCGCTAGTTGGTAAGAAGGACTTATCTGTTGAGGATGTGGTCGAGGTACTCACTGAAGACCGATTCGCATCAACAGTAGGTAATCCTCGCGTACAATTTGATGGCCCTGGTGAGTATGAAGTGGCAGATGTTGGGTTAGCTGGCTTTCCTGCCCAACGACACATCGATGCAGAGGGGAATAATAGTACGATCTATAAGCTTCTGATAGGTGGGGTGAGAATAGCTGTCCTGGGGAACATTGACCCAAAGTTGAGTGAGGAACAATTAGAGCAAATTGGAGTTACCGATATCGTTGTACTGCCTGTCGGTGGCGGAGGATACACTCTGGATGCTACGGCAGCAGCAGTAATTGTTAAGCAAATTGATCCTCGAGTTGTTATACCGGTTCATTATTCAGATCCAGAATTAGCGTATGAGGTACTACAGGATGTATTAGATACATTCTTAAAAGAAGTAGGTGCTTCTGGTATAGATGCTGGCACTAAGTGGAAAGTTAAGTCCGCGGAAGCTCTACCTGAGCAATTGACGGTAGTAAAAATTGATCGCAGTTAATCTGATTAAATAAAATCCTCCATCATGGAGGATTTTATTTATTTAGCTTTTGCTGCGCTCTGTAGAATACCTTTTTTTCGAAGAGTGCGAATCGCCTGGGTGCTAAGTACCATTGTGACTTTTTGGCCACCGACCGTAAAGGTCTTTTTTTGTAGATTCGGCTTAAAAACTCGCTTTGTACGTCGCAGTGAGAAGCTCACGTTATGGCCGTACTGCTTGCCTTTGCCGGTTAGTTCGCATCGTGATGCCATTTCCAACCTCTCTCATTTATTAAACAATCCCTAATATTGTAACGGTATATCACAAAATAGTCAAGATGGTATAATGAAATATATGAACTTTACGATAGTGATAATTACATTGTTAGTGATTCTGGTATCAATGACTATTCATGAGGCGATGCATGCTTTTATGGGGTATTTTTTAGGTGATCAAACTGCCAAGGCAGAGGGAAGGCTATCGCTCAATCCTATAAGACACATCGACCCTCTTCTCACCATCCTGCTACCATTAATATTGTTGATGTTAGGTGCTCCGGTGTTTGGTGGAGCCAAACCAGTACCATTTAATCCACATAAGGTGCGATTTGGGGAATGGGGTGTCGCTTTGGTGGCGATTGTCGGGCCCCTAACTAACCTAGTGTTGGCTTTTACTTTTTTTGGTATTGGCGTAAGTTTAGGCTTTGTAGACAAATTTGGTTTTTCGCCATCGTTGATCGGCGTCACGCTTCAGACTTTTGTATTTGTCAATCTGGGCTTTTTTGCTTTCAATATGATCCCCATACCACCACTTGACGGATCTAGAGTGTTCTATGCATTGGCTCCGGATTTTGTGAGAGGTTTTATGAGACAGGTCGAACAATATGGGCTTGTCATCATCATGGCTCTTGTCATGGTTGGTTCGCCATTTATATCTTTGTTTATGAATTGGTTGATTATACACACACTTCAGGTATTTATTTTGATTTTTAGTGTATAATATAAGTAGTCCCTTGAGTCTATGGGCGCATATGATTTTCCTAACATCATATGATAGGGAGCTTTATATGATATATCACCGTGGTGATATGTTGCGAGCACCCACCTTGCATTATGCGGGGAATATCAAGCGTTCATGGCCCGGGGGCTTTTTGTTTGCATATTTTTAATTGGGCTTGGTGGGTAGACGAATAATTACAGAGCATATATAATCAGATACAGCAGTTCACTAGGCAATCGCTTGACTCTTGTCAAGAGGAAAGTCCGGGCAACGAAGGACACGACAGTCGCTAACGGCGACCGGGGGTGACCCTAGGGAAAGTGCCACAGAAACAAAACTACCCATAGTTATGGGAAAAGGTGAAACGAGTAAGGTAAGAGCTTACAGCTTGCTATGGTGACATAGCAAGGAGGTAAACCCTGTCGGTTGCAAGGAGATCTACATTTCGGGTGTCCACCTGTAGGTCGAGAACCGCTTGATTCATTTGGCAACAAATGAACTAGATAGATGATTGCCCACGACAGAACCCGGCTTATCGGTGGACTGTATAGTAAAAATCCTCCATCAATAGGAGGATTTTTACTATATTATTTCTAAGTTATGACCTATTTTGTAGCTGCTTGAACGATTTTTTTGAATGCTACAGGATCATTTACCGCTATCTCTGCTAATATTTTGCGGTTCACCTCAATATTATTAGCCTTCATGCCAGCGATCAACTTGCCGTAGGTAGTACCTTCTTGGCGAGCAGCTGCATTAATACGTGTAATCCACAGCGCTCGTAGATCGCGTTTTTTATTGCGACGATCGCGATAAGCGTATTGCAGAGCGCGAATAACGCCTTGTTTTGCTAGACGAAAACTGCGCGTACGGTTATGTTGCATTCCTTTAGCAGCTTTAAGGATCTTTTTATGTTTCGCATGTGCTGAAACACCTCGTTTTACTCGCATAATATACTACACTCCCATTGCTCGACGAGCGTTTTTGGCCATAGAGCCTTTTACGGTTGCTGTTGTGTTAATGGCACGTTTACGGCTCTTAGACTTCTTGGCTAAGAGGTGACCGCCAAATGCACGTTGGCGGGTTAGTTTGCCGGTACTGGTTAGCTTGATGCGCTTAGCAGTGCCCTTGTGGGTCTTTAGTTTTGGCATTACTTACTCCTTATTACTACGCTCAGATTGCGACCTGCCATCTGAGGCTTTTGTTCTACGATTGCAACTTCTTCAAGCAGGGTAGTGATTTTTTCAATCAATTCGTAACCGATCTCTTTGTGCGCCATTTCGCGCCCCTTGTACATTACCTGGATGCGAACTTTGTGTCCTTCCTCTAAGAATTTACGGACTTTACGAAGTTTTACTTCCAAGTCGCCTTGGCCTATCTTGAGACCGAAACGCATTTGTTTCAGGTCGCTGGCTTTAGCTAGTTTGCGATTACGTTGCTGGTCCTTCATCTTCTGGTACTGGTATTTGCCCCAGTTGACGATTTTGGCCACAGGTGGATTAGCGTTGGGTGATATTTCCACGAGATCTAGTCCCGCTTCTTCTGCCGCTGCTAGTGCCTCACGGAGTGACATCACTCCTAGCTGCTCACCATCTGAACCAATAACGCGTAGTTCGCGAGCACGGATAGCTCCGTTGGTACGAATTGTTTTATTAATCGTTAGCTCTCCTTTATAAAGTGAATCGTTAGATTAATTCCAAAATCAATTCTAACAGATAAGAGCGCGCATTTCAAGGATCTATGAATGTTGAATTTGCCGGTATTGCAAGCTTTCGGCGATGTGAGGCGTATCAATTGTGTCGGAAGCTTCCAAATCTGCAATGGTTCGAGCTACCTTTATAACTTTAAAGTAGCTTCGCGTGCTAAGATCCAAGCTTTTCGCTGCTTTAATGAGAAGGTTTTTTGCCTCAGGAGATAGGCGAGCATAGCGGTCGATCTCAGAGCTTTTCAATGATCCGTTGTGCTTTTCACTACTATTGAAACGCTGTTGCTGAAAATGTAATGCCTGTTGTATGCTCTCTGTTATTTTCAATTGTTGTGAATTATTCAACGGCTTATTCTGTAGGAGTATTTCATGGTTCACGCGATTGACAGTTACTGTCATATCTATGCGATCAAGGAGCGGCCCTGACAGTCGTTTTTGGTAGTTAAGGATCTGAGAAGATGTACAAGTACAATTTTTCTCAGCATCTCCGTAATATCCGCAAGGACAAGGATTCATAGTGGCAACTAGTAAAAAACTGGCAGGGTATTTGTATTTTTGGTTAGCACGACTGATGGTTATGGTGTGGTCTTCCATGGGTTGGCGTAACGCTTCTAAGACCGATCGTGGATACTCTAAGATTTCGTCCAAGAATAGGACTCCATTGTGCGCTAAGCTTATTTCTCCTGGTCGGGCTTTAGGGCCTCCTCCTATGATAGAAGCTCTACTCGCTGTATGGTGCGGTGCGCGGAATGGCCTAGATGAGACTATGCTGTCTGCTAAGTCCGGATTGCTTATACTGTGCAATTTGGTGACATCTATTATTTCTTGACCCCTTAAAGGAGGCAATAGACTCGCTAAAGCCTTTGCTAGCATACTTTTACCAGACCCAGGGGGTCCTGAAAATAGTAAATTATGTCTTCCTGCTACTGCAATACTAATGGCTCGTTTAGCTTGCTCTTGTCCGATGATCGTGTCTATTGGAGTGTCTGTCACCTCTGTAAAATCAGATGTAGTTTTTTTAACAGCAGGTGGTATCAGACATTCTTTTTTCAGATGTAGGAATAATTGGCGCAGGCTTTTGATAGGGATAACAGTGATGTTCTTTAGTAGGAGAGCCTGTTCTGTATTTTCAGCTGGAATGTAAATAGTCGTAATGTTGTTTCTCTTAGCAACTTCGGCAATGGTAATTGCTGACTGGATGGGTCTGATGGATCCGTCCAAGGCTAATTCTCCAGCAAAGAGTGCATTGCTAACAGCTTCTTGTGGAAGGAGATTACTCAGCTGTAATACTGATAATGCAATTGGTAGATCAAACTGTGTACCATCTTTCGGTAGCTCGGCTGGCGCTAGGTTGATGATGATTTTGCCTTTTGGAAAATCAAGCAGAGAGTTCTTGATGGCACTTCGAACTCGGTCTTTAGCTTCGTCGATCGCCTTATTCCCTAAGCCAACAATTTGGATATTCGGCAGCCCTTTTGATAAATCTCCCTCAATTTCAATTAATTGGCCTTGAAACCCACATGGTGTTGCAGAGAGTATCTTGCTTACCGTCATATATGTACAGTTAACCATAATTTATTTGGTTTTTAAAGGTGGGGTGGTATACTGTATATGATTGTGGGGCTGAAATAGCGTTCGACAGTTGGACTTTATCAAAATATTCTGCAAACCGAACATGCACGATACGCATATTGTTAGATGCAAAAAACTTTGCAAGCAAAGTAGCTAGCCTGTTCAAGGCTCCAGCCTTTGCGCCAGCTGTAGCTTAATCTATAGCCATCTCTTCGTATAGGCAACATGATACGATTTGAGGTGTCAGAATTTATGTTGCTCGCTATGTATTTGGAAGTGGCAAATACATGGGACTTTTGCCACGTAACAAGCTCGGTTTTTGGGTTCGTTTATTATCCAAGCTGTGTTATAAAAATGTAAATGATCCTATGTTTGTAGACGAATATTTATGATACCAACTGGACCCGGGGGCAGTACCCGGCAGCTCCACCAAACAGCTCAACTAACATCAGCCATTAGGCTGATTTTTTGTTATGAAAAACTTTCATATAAGAAAACAACCACCTGCGAGTAGTGGTCGTTTTCAAAAAGTGGAGTTTTTGATGATCTGTTTATTTTTGGCTTCCATTATTAGTTTGTACAACTTTTTTATTCAGAAGCTACCCCTATAATAATCCATGAAAACGGTTATGTCAATATGTTTACTAAAGATTTAATGAGTAAAAAAAACTACACCTGATTGTAGGGCAAGAACAGCTATTTTTAACTCTTAAGTAGTCCTTAGTGATGCTAGGTTGCTACCAACCGCGCGGTCCTTCTACTTGCTATGTTTATACGGTATGTGGAGGAGGGCGATAGACTACGCAATATAGGAATAACGCCGCCATCCTTAACGAGAGGTAGATTGCTGAGACTTTGGTAGTGGCAATGACATGATTTAAAAATCTACCACAAAGGCGAGGGACGTTGGTTAATAGTGATTGATATTGTATGCGCGCATGTCTGCATCCAGTGGACAATGATTATATATTTGTAACATATTGAGTAGTATGCTTTTGTAAGTAATTCTAAAGAAATTGTTAGATAAGTCGTAGTGTATTTACTAGCTATTGCTACTGCATGAGCTGTGATCTAGTTGGTATAGACAAAGAATTTTCTTGGCAGATATAAGCCTGGTGAATTATTATTGTTGTAATATTCACTGTATGGTCACTGTCCTTAGAATATTGATTTTACAGATGATTGTATGGTAAATATTATTAATTTATGTGATTATTACAACAAATTTCTTGGAAAGATACTTGATTTATTTTGCAATAGATGCTAATATGTGTACATAAGCTTTTGAAAAATAAACAAAGCAAAAAAGTACATTAAAATAATTAATTCTAGAATATCGCTTAGCGCTAAATATTACTTTGGTGTAGGGAACGGCTGCAACATGAAGCTGAAAGCATATAGTCTATATTTGGTTATTGTGTTTTAGGCATGGTGCCGCCGATGCTCCACTAAAGTTATTTGTGATTATTCGCAAGTTACAAATAGTATAGGTGTTGAGCGCGCGTGGATAGTACACACACATCCAGTTTATCCTTATCTTTGTAGGGTATTGGTAATGAGAGTACTGGATGTGTGGAAGGAACTTCACGCAAGGACATGCTCCTTACATAAGGAGCGGTCAGTCGCCTTGAGCGATAACGACGAACTCGCAATGCCCGCGCCCTAATAGTTGTTTTAAAGCGGCGGATGGAGCGTTTGATAGTTCAACTTCTGTTATCGCTCGGGCTCTTTTGGGCTATGCGCTCGTGTATAATATGTGATATGAAGCAGAAGATCGCTATTACAATTGGCTGCGTTGCAACCCTAACGGTATTATTGATTATAAATATGACTACCCCATCTGGTATAGGTCCTTTTGGGGTTCTTTTGTTTTTATTTTCCCTATATGTGGCACTAACTAGCGCTTTATATATTTTGCTGAGATTTTTATTTTCTATATTACATGTGCCAAAGCCTAGAGATGGTAGTAAAAATCGACAGGATATAAAATTGTATTATTTCTCCAGCGTGCTTGCTTTGGCTCCAGTTATATTGCTAGGAATTCAATCTATTGGCGGCATAAAGCTTTTTGATATCTGTCTTGTTGTCATCTTTGAAGTGATTGCTTGTTTGTACGTATATAAGAGGTTCTAACATGGTCTTTTCGTGTACACCATGATATAATTTGAGTATGAATCCTGAGACGACACCAGTAATACCAAGGACAGAATCAGCTCCTGTAGCTCCTGATGTAGAGCGTCAATATGGCAATCAAGAAAAAAGTTTTGAACAGTATGGGGCACAGTCCATTGAGCAGGGGAAGCAATTACCTGCTACGCCGGCGTTGCCTGTTGTTGACATAGCAAACTTGGCACAGCCTACTCCTCAGGATCCTGCTAGTGTTCAGACACCGCAGACGGATGATGATGCAGTTATGGCAGGAGTTCCTTCTATAGCAGGGGATGATGATTTGATTGAGAAAGAGTGGGTTGATAAGCTAAAGAGCTTAATTGCTCTAACAGAGGGGAATCCTCATGAACGAGCGCGGGTCATTGCTCAGCTGCAAGCAGATTATTTGAAGAAACGATATAATAAGACTCTTGGTCAGTCTAATGAGTAGGATGGATTAATGGGTGGAGTTCTCATCTTAGGATTACTGGTATTAGGGATTATAGCTGTTGGAACATCAGTAATTTTTATACTGTACCGTAATGCTATGCGTGAAGCAAAGAATTATGAGCGCGGCCTAAAAATGGTGCCTTTGTTGATACATTTGCCTCCGACCAGTGAGGATATAGATAATGGTAGCCGTGACCAGCGTGACCTCAATGAGGAGGTCATCTCTCAGGCACAGGTTATGTATAATATTATATCCAGCACCGCTACCAAAGGCTTTAAGAGTAAGTTTTATGGTCAGCGTCATATATCTCTTGAGATTGTCGCTACTGGTGGTTTAGTCCACTATTATGCAGTGGTGCCTGTGGTGCTGATCGACGTTATTCGCCAAGCTATCATAGCAGCTTATCCATCAGCACGATTGGAGGAGATGAGCGAAGTGAATATTTTTAGTGAGATTGGTCGCACTTCTGGCATGATAGGCGGTGAATTCACCTTGCGCAAGTCTTTCATTTATCCAATAGCGACGTATCAAGAATCAAAGCGTGATGCATCGCGGGCATTGCTTAATGCGCTTTCGTCTGCATCGAAAGACGATGGAATTGGTATACAATTTCTCATCAGGCCAGCATATGACGGCTGGGCTAAAGCCTCTGAGCTTCACATTGACAATTTGCGAAAACATAAAAAGAAAAAGACGGGTATTGGTGCACTTATAGCCCCGAAGGATATTTTGGAAGCATTGTGGAAACCACCACAAGAAAATGATGAAAAGCAAAAAGAAGAAGAAAATAAGCCGTTGAGTTCGCTTGAGCAGGCAGAAGTTGATGCTGTCAGTGAAAAGACTAGGTATCCAGCCTATGAGGTTTTGATTCGTGTTGTGGTCTCTTCTAATACTGCAGCAAGGTCTCAATCTCTGTTGAAGAATATTATTGCCGCTTTTGCGTTGTTTGATTCACCACGAAATAATGGCTTTAAGTTCTCAGTTACACGCAATATAGAGGAAATTACAACAGCCTACATAATGAGGTTTTTTCCACAACAGATAAAATATAACATCTTGAATAGTGTAGAAATGGCAACGTTGTTCCATTTACCTGGTTCCTCATCAATACCGACCTCCCAAGTTAAACGCCAGATGTCTAAACAGGTTGATGGTCCTACAGATGTTTTGGACGAAGGCCTGTTGATTGGTTATAACGAATTTCGTGGAGTTAAAAAACCTATTCGCATCGGAACAAAAGACCGTCGTCGCCACGTTTATATCATTGGTCAAACTGGTGTCGGTAAGTCTGTCTTGCAGGAGAATATGGCATATCAAGACATGATGGATGGTCGAGGCTTTGCGTTTATTGACCCGCACGGAGACTTGGTAGAGTCTCTTCTTGGTAAGGTGCCAAAAGAGCGTGTCGAAGATATTATATATTTTAATCCAGCCGACATGACAAACCCTATTGGTTTGAATATGTTTGAGTTTGATACACCAGACCAGAAAGACTTTTTGGTGCAAGAAGCAATCAATATGCTGTATGGGTTGTATGACCCGGGACATACGGGAATCGTTGGTCCTCGTTTGGAGCACATTTTCCGTAACTGTGCGTTGTTATTGATGTCTGATCCCGCGGGCGGAACGTTTATCGATATACCAAAATGTCTCATAGACCCAGAATTTGTGAAGAGTAAACTGAAATATGTTACCGACCCGCAAGTGATTGATTTCTGGACAAAGGAGTTTCCAGCGTCACAGCGATCTAATGAAGCTGGTGAAGTTGTGTCTTGGGTTGTCGCAAAGTTTGGTCCATTTATCTCTAACGATGCAATGCGCAACATCATTGGACAAACGAAGTCTGGATTTAACTTGCGGGAGATAATGGATAATAATAAGATCCTATTGGTTAACCTCTCCAAAGGTAAGATGGGAGAGTTAAACTCCAAACTGCTCGGTATTATCTTTGTGATGAAGTTTCAGGCTGCAGCGATGGCTCGAGCTGATACCCCAGAGGACCAGCGAGTTGATTTTTCATTGTATGTTGACGAGTTTCAGAACTTTGCTACAGACAGCTTTGAGTCTATCTTGTCTGAGGCTCGTAAATATAAGCTAAGCCTTATCATGGGTAACCAGTTCATGACCCAGTTGACGGATAAGATACGTGAAGCAATTATCGGTAACGTCGGTACGGTGATTTCTGGGCGCATTGGTGTGACGGACGCTGAGTTGATGGTCAAGAAATTTCAACCAGTTTTTGATGTGGATGATTTGTCTAAGTTGCCAAACTTCCAATCAATTACCTCAGTCATGATTAATAATGTTCCATCGGCGCCGTTTAGTATGAACTGGATACCACCAATGGGGCAGGAGAACTCTCAGCTGCGGGATGCGCTGGTGAGGCTGTCCTCTGCGAAATATGGCAGGCCGCGTGCTGTTGTGGAGAAGGAAATATTTGAGCGGTTAGGCAGGGCAAATACAAAGACACAAGCTACTTCACCTAAACCTACTGCATTACGAGAAAATAAATCTTTCCTGGACGAGTGGTTGTCGAAGCGTAAGCAGATAGGCGGTGCGCAGCCAGTACCAACACAAAAAGCCTCTGGCGCGTTATCTCCTGCAACGCCAGTGACGATACCGACGCCAACGTCTACTGCTAGTTCAGGCCCTAGCATGCAGAGTTTGAGTAGTGGTCAGATGGGTGGCTTGTCACGGTCGCCTCAGGATAATCCTGGTACTCCTGTAGATATACCGACAACACCTCCGGTTGCCAATGCTATGCCGTCTTCAGATACTGCTAATAAAGAGAATTTATCTATCCAAGAAAGAATGCAACAAGAGCTAGACTCAGCGCAACCAAAGCCGTCTAACAACAGGCTTGACCTTAGGGATGGTAATCAGGACTTGGACAGGGAAATATCAATAAAATTGCGATAAATTTAGAATAAGAGGCCTAAGATTCGGTAGTAGCTTAGCTGCTACTCCCGCCTTTTACTCCTATGCGGATGTAGTCAAACAACATACCAGCAAGCCATCCAATGGTGAATGCTGCAATCGTCTCAAATCCCGACAGAGGGTACCCGTTTATTTTTGCTAGGGTATATATAGCGAGAGTTAAGACAAAAGCCGCCACAGAGCCAGACAGTATGGCGTTTGGTCGAGCAACTGTTCTACCTGTGACTTCGCTAACTTTCTCGATGGTGGGGTTATGAATAACCTTGCTGAAAGTTCGGCTGGACTTAGGGAGCTGGCTTTGAACTGTCTCCATGGTCTTTTTGAAGCTGTCTTTGCGATCCTCTTTGGTTATGAGGCGTTCGGCTTTTGCGGGTTGCTTCTTCTTTTCTTGTTTTACCTCTTCAGCCTCTGATTTTTCAATAACTCTTTCGAGTTGCTCACGTGCTTCAGCCTCTGATTTTTCTGCTGGTGAGCTTTCCTTTTCGACTCGATTTTTGATAACTTCGGCTGCACGATTGTGTGTTTCTGTTCGCAGATCATTCAGGCCTTCGTGTGATATTTTGGCCTCGTTGTTGAACTTAAGTGATTCTTTCATTGTGACTACACCTAACTTTTATTTAAATTGTACCTACTGAGTTATATGTGTGCCGTATGATGCGCACTTCTTTCTTGAGCTGCCTGGACCGTAAGTAGAAGAATGTGACGACTGAAAGGATTAGGCCTGCGAATAGCATATTCTCGCTAGCTCCAGTGCGGGGCAGCTGCGTAGCCACCGTCTCGACGACTTTCTTTTCATTTGGACAATCAACTTTAACACTTACGGTGTTACCGAAAGTGTTGTCCATCCTACAGTCAAAGGATCCAGGATTACTGGTACCAGTGCTCATAGAGGATATTTTACTGGCCATTTGTATCGTAAAGGTGCGTTCTTGGGTCTCGCCAGGTTTGATAGTTATCTCTGGCCACTGGAGAATGGTCTTGCCTCCATTGCTATTGGCATCTTCTTTGAGTGTTCCGCCACCCGATTCAAAGATGGTTGAATATTGCAGAACGTCGCCCAAGTTTTCTGTGAATGTATATTTTTCTGGTGCAAAACCCTTGTTGGTGACCTTTAGGTGATAGGTAATACGATCATGTGCTTTCGCGGTGGTCTTAGTAGCGTCCATATTACTCTGAGTGAGGTTTATAGCGCTCTTTTGTTGGATAAAGGAAGCAGAACACTGCTTATCTTCTATCCAAAGAGTTGGATTGCCTGCACATGGCTGACAGCGTGGGTCATTTTTAAGTAGTGTTGGATTCTGTGGGCACCTTTCCGGCGCAGCGATATTGAACGTCTTTTGACAGCCGGCAGAGGTGCGGTCACCTAGAGAAGTTTTGAGTGTTACAGTTACTTTGTATGATCCAGGGGTTTTTTCTTGATATGTTACATTTGGGGTGGTGCTCTCTAGAGTTTTTACAAGAGAATTACCCCTATAAACTTGAAACACATATTTTTGTATTTTGGCGCCATTAGCGACACTTGTGTTAGCGGTAAGCTGATATTTATTATTATCGCTTTGCTTCACCTCTAAGGCATTACAGGTGACTACGGGAGCTGGAGGTGTTGAACAGTTTGGATAGGTACCGATTTGTCCTGGAGGGCAGGTTGGTGCTGGAGGGATGCTTTTGGTAATGAGATTGCCACAGTTACGCATAATTGCGAACCAGCCGAACTTGGCTGAGTGGCCTACGTACGCGGTATAGGTAAAATTACCCCAAAGTTGATGTGGCCTGTAGTAAAAACTACGCATTCCACTGCCAGCTGATTTAACAGAGTAGGAGCCCTCTCCTTGGGCCGATCCAAAATGTGGAGTCATTCCCCAGGAATAATTGCCGTCACGGCTGTGTAGAGTTTGCAGGTTGCGAGTTGCATTTGATAGCTCTGCGCGGGTAATACCAATTGTATTGAACAATGAGCGGATATCGTTGGTGTTAGCATCATAGTGATTCATCATTTGGCTTCCACTCCATACGCCACCTCGAACCATGTCGCTTGGGTCTGCAGCATTTGCTGATTCCGGAGGAGAGAATACCACTAATGATTGGACGATTAACGCAAGAACAGTGAAAATTAAGCCTAATTTTCGAGTAGCCTCCTCTTTACTTAACCTTTTTGCATAAAAGCCCAATTCATTGATAAGTGATGGACTAAATGGCAAGTGAGAAACTATTTTTCTAAACATGGTTGCCCCGTTCTTGTATGTTTATGTAATCTATTATTATGATAATATCTACTCCATTTTAGCATAAGAAATATGTTCAGGTAAAGCACTTGAGTGAACAATTTTTTTGCGGTATAATGAGAGAGTTGTAAATAGCTGACAAGTCAGGAAATAGTGAGGGAGACATGGCTAAACAAACAGATAATCAATCCTATGATGGATCACAAATTCAAGTTCTCGAAGGACTTGAGCCGGTTCGTAAGCGCCCGGGTATGTATATTGGTAGTACTGGCTATGACGGTGTACACCACTTGATTAAGGAGATTGCCGACAACTCGATCGACGAGGCTATCGCTGGGTATGCTACAAAAGTTGAAGTAGTGCTGCTGGAGGACGGCGGTGTTCAGATCACTGACGATGGCCGTGGTATACCGGTTGATAAACATCCGAAGACTGGTATGAGTACACTGGAAACTGTGTTAACAGTGTTGCACGCTGGTGGTAAGTTTGGCGGCGGTGGCTACAAGGTGTCATCTGGACTTCACGGTGTTGGATCAAGTGTTGTTAATGCTCTCTCTACTAAGATGATTGCTGAAGTGGTGCGTGACGGTCAGCTCTACCGGGTGGTGTTTGCAATTGGTGGCATTGTGGAGCCACTCAAGAAGGTCGGTAAGGCAGACCGGCCAACTGGTACGCGGATAATTTTCTATCCCGACCCAACAATATTTAAAGAAACGGTTGATTTTGATTATAAATGGGTGGTTAACTATTTGCGCCACCAGGCATACTTAACCAAAGGCGTATACACCTCTGTTGTAGACGAGCGTACGGGTGATCGTCAGGCTTTCTACTTTGAAGGCGGAATTCAAAGTTATGTGAAGCATTTGAACTTGGGCAAAGATGTTTTAGCCGATGCGCCATTTTACGTTGAAAAACAAGTTGAAGACTGCATGGTGGAAATTGCTGTGCAGTATAACGACACGTATATTGAGACAGTAAAGCCATTTGCCAACAATGTGTTGACGCCAGACGGCGGTACACACCTAGTCGGTTTTCGTTCAGCGTTGACCAGGGTCATCAATGACTATGCACGCAAAAATAGTCTGCTGAAGGAAAAAGAAGACAACCTGACTGGCGACGACATTCGTGAGGGCTTGACAGCGATTATTTTGGTTAAATTGCCCGATCCACAGTTTGAAGGTCAGACTAAGAATAAACTTGGTAATCCAGAGATGCGTCGCTATGTTGAGCAGGTGATGAATGAGTACTTTTCGTACTATCTGGAGGAAAACCCTGGTGTTGCTAAGAAGATTGTTGGTAAGGCGACCTTGGCGGCACGAGCTCGCAAAGCGGCACGAGCAGCACGCGACAATGTGATCCGTAAGGGCGCACTTGATGGTATGGGATTACCGGGCAAATTGTGGGACTGTTCAAGTAAGAGCCCAAGTGATAGTGAAATTTACATCGTTGAGGGTAATTCAGCAGCGGGTTCAGCTAAAGAGGGCCGCGACAGTAAAACTCAGGCGATTTTGCCGCTCCGAGGTAAGGTGTTGAACACTGAGCGGGCTCGACTTGATAAAATGTTTGCTAACAAAGAGATTGTGGCAATGATCCAGGCGTTTGGCGTTGGGATTGGCGATCAGTTTGATATCAATGGTCTGCGTTACCACAAAATTATCATCATGACCGATGCCGATGTTGACGGTAGTCACATCGCGACTTTGCTGTTGACCTTCCTATTTCGTTATATGAAAGAGGTGGTTGAGGGTGGTTATGTGTACCTTGCTAAGCCACCACTATACTCAATCAACCGCGGCCAGAAGAAGATCTACGCATATGATGAGGCGGAGAAAGACAAAGTCTTGGCAGACCTGATTGCTGATAAGAAGGGTCGCGGTACAGCGATTGATGATGAACAGGATATCACAAAGCAGGCTGGCGTGACGATTTCACGGTTTAAGGGTCTTGGTGAAATGGACGCTGACCAGCTATGGGAGACGACGATGAATCCAGAAAATCGCGTGTTGATTCAGGTCAGAGTGGAAGACGCCGAGGAAGCGGACGTGATCTTTACGCGACTGATGGGTGATGATGTGAGCTTGCGTAAAAGCTTTATTCAGAGCTGGGCAAAAAATGCTAACTTAGAGGATTTGGATATTTAATCATGAGTGATCAGGACAAACAGATGCAACCAACCAGTGAACATGAGTCAATTGAGGCAACACCAGATATGGTGACTGAAGTATCAGCAGGATTAGAGCGACGCCGACTTGAAAATGTGATGCAAGACAATTTCTTCCGTTATTCGATGAGCGTCATCGTTGACCGGGCATTGCCAGATGTGCGTGATGGTCTGAAGCCGGTGCATCGCCGTATTTTGTATTCAATGAATCAGAACGGCAACCGTAGTACTGCGAAATTCGTCAAATCAGCACGTATCATCGGTGACGTGATGGGTAAATATCACCCACATGGTGACTCAGCGATTTATGATTCGATGGTTCGTTTGGCGCAAGATTGGGCAATGCGCTACACCTTGGTGCAAGGTCAGGGAAACTTTGGTTCAATGGACGGAGACCCACCAGCTGCCCACCGTTATACCGAGGCGCGACTCGATAAACCAGCTGAAGAATTACTAACTGACATCGAGAAGGAAACGGTTGATTTTAAGGATAACTTTGATGGTTCAGAGCGTGAGCCGATTGTGTTGCCGGCAAAGTTACCGAATTTGCTGTTGAACGGCCAGATTGGTATCGCTGTTGGTATGGCAACGAGTATCCCGACACACAACCTGGGTGAGTTGGTAGATGCGACGATTGAGCTGATTGATAATCCTGAAGCAACGGTTGACGACTTGCTGCAGCATGTGAAGGGTCCAGACTTTCCGACGGGCGCGATCGTCTACGGTGGTGCACCGATGCGCCAAGCGTATGCGACTGGTCGCGGTAGTGTGATGATGCGAGCAGTGGCAGAGATCCAGGAGACCAAACGAGGTCGACACCAGATTGTTGTTACTGAGATACCGTATGGTGTAAATAAAGCAACATTGATCGAAAAAATTGGTGAGCTTCACAAAGAAAAGCGGGTACAGTTGGCTGACCTACGCGATGAAAGTTCTCGAGGTAAGGTCCGCATTGTCATTGAGCTGAAAAAAGATGCATATCCAAAGAAAGTATTGAACCAGCTGTATAAACTAACAGCGCTCCAGACGAGTTTTAATTACAACATGCTGGCATTGGTCAATACTATGCAGCCACGAATTTTAGGTTTGCATGATATTCTGAGCGAATTTGTCAAACACCGTCAATCTGTGGTGCGTCGCCGTACTGAGTTTGAGCTGAAAAAAGCCAAAGCCCGGGCGCATATCTTGGAGGGCTATAAGATTGCGTTGGATCATATCGATGAGGTGATTAAAACCATTCGTGCTTCAAAAACTCAGGATGAGGCAGAGAAGAATTTGCGTGCTAAGTTTGGGCTGAGCGAGATTCAAGCCAAGGCTATCTTGGCGATGCAGCTGCGACGCCTGACTGGACTTGAGCGTGAAGCGGTCGAGAATGAACTGCGTGAGCTCTTGAAGCTGATTGCACGACTCGAGGCTATCTTGGCTGATGAGCAAGAGATCTTGAATATCATCAAGACTGAGCTCTTGGAAATGAAAGAGAAATATGGTGATGAGAGGCGTAGTAAAATTATCAACCATGAGCTGGGTAAGTTCTCTGATGAGGAGCTAATCCCAGAGGAAGATGCCGTTGTTCTTTTGACAACTGAGAATTATATTAAGCGAACTCTGGCAAGTGACTACCGCAAGCAGAACCGCGGTGGTAAGGGTAAGCGCGGGATGACTACAAAGGAAGAAGACATCATCGCTCAGATCGTCCCGGCAAGTACGCATGACTATTTGCTGTTCTTTACTAATAAGGGTCGTGTATTCCGGCTCAAGGCGTATGAAGTTCCAGCTGCTAGCCTTAGCGCTAAGGGTGTGGCCGCTGTTAACCTACTGCAAATGCAGCCAGAAGAGAAGATTACGGCCATCATTAAACATGAGAAGAATGTCAGTGATGCCGGCTATCTGTTCATGGCCACAAAAAATGGTATCGTTAAGAAAACTCCGCTCAGTGACTATGCCAATATCCGTACCAATGGTTTGATTGCCATAAAGCTGGATGATGGTGATGAACTGAAGTGGATCAAGAAAACTGATGGAGAAAGCGATGTAATTATTTCAACATCAGCTGGTCAGGCGATTCGATTTAACGAAAAAGATGCGCGGCCAATGGGTAGGGCTGCTCGTGGAGTCCGTGGAGTCCGTCTGCGGCCAAACGACCGAGTAGTCGGTATGGATATTGTGACGAGTGACGACCAAACACTATTGGTTATCAGTGAACAGGGCTTCGGTAAGCGTACAAAAGTAACCAACTTCCCAAGCCACAAGCGTGGCGGAGTGGGCATTAAAGCGGCGATTGTGACAGCAAAGACGGGTCCAATCATATCAGTTCAGACGATCGACCCAACCATGACGGATGCTATCTTGGTATCACAAAATGGACAAACGATTCGTATTAGCCTCAAAGACATCAAGCTACTAGGCCGTACGACTCAAGGTGTCACTATTATGCGGCTGGGTGATAATGATGCGGTATCTTCTATAGGCTTAATGGAAGAGCGGTCTTCCGAAGAGGACACTAAATGAAATATTTGCTAGTGCCTCTGTTGGCATGGGCATTGGCTCAGGGCTTGAAGCATGTATTTCGCTTGATGGGTAGGAATCGCCGAGTATTTAGTAAGAATCCAAAATCACCTCTGTTGTTGTCTGGGGGTATGCCAAGCGCTCACGCTGCAACGGTCGTTTCGTTAGCTACTGTTGTCGCATTGTATAACGGTGTTGATACGGTGCAATTTGCTATCGTTCTGTGGGTGACCATGATCATTCTATATGATGCCATGATGGTGAGATTTTCCTCTGGACAACAGGGAGATACGCTAAATCAGCTCTTAGATGAGCAAAAAAGTTCTTTGTCTCGCATCCGTGTTGCACATGGCCACACCCCTGTTGAGGTTGCTGTGGGTGCAACAATAGGACTGTTTGTCTCGCTTGTTGTCTTTTTCGCAACAAAATAATTACAAAATAGTATTGACCAAAGGTTGGTTGATGATGTATGATAAGTATCAGTCTGGTCGTGGGGATGCGAGCGAAACGACAATTACAATCTGTAATGATCAAGTTACGTGAGGATTTTTGGCCAGTCTATCGAACTTTAACAATTTGATTGTGCAATATCATCGTCAGTTTATATTTTTGTAGAGCCTTAATACTTTGATACAAAGTAGATTTTTAACGGAGAGTTTGATCCTGGCTCAGGATGAATGCTGGCGGCGTGCCTAACACATGCAAGTCGAGCGGCAGCGAGGGGTGCTTGCACCCTGTCGGCGAGCGGCGGACGGCTGAGTAACGCGTGGGAATCTACCCTAAAGTGAGGGATAACCGCCCGAAAGGGTGGCTAATACCGCATATGATCTTCGGATTAAAGGATTTATCCGCTTTAGGAAGAGCCCGCGTTAGATTAGGTAGTTGGTAGGGTAATGGCCTACCAAGCCAACGATCTATAGCTGGTCTGAGAGGATGATCAGCCAGACTGGAACTGAGACACGGTCCAGACTCCTACGGGAGGCAGCAGTGAGGAATCTTCCACAATGGGCGAAAGCCTGATGGAGCAACGCCGCGTGAAGGATGAAGGCCTTCGGGTTGTAAACTTCTTTTATGAGTGAAGAATATGACGGTAACTCATGAATAAGCACCGGCTAACTACGTGCCAGCAGCCGCGGTCATACGTAGGGTGCGAGCATTATCCGGAGTGACTGGGCGTAAAGAGTTGCGTAGGCGGTTTAATAAGTGAATAGTGAAACCTGGTGGCTCAACCATACAGACTATTATTCAAACTGTTAAACTCGAGAGTGGTAGAGGTAACTGGAATTTCTAGTGTAGGAGTGAAATCCGTAGATATTAGAAGGAACACCGATGGCGTAGGCAGGCTACTGGGCTGTTTCTGACACTAAGGCACGAAAGCGTGGGGAGCGAACCGGATTAGATACCCGGGTAGTCCACGCCGTAAACGATGGATACTAGCTGTTGGAGGTATCGACCCCTTCAGTAGCGAAGCTAACGCGTTAAGTATCCCGCCTGTGGAGTACGGCCGCAAGGCTAAAACATAAAGGAATTGACGGGGACCCGCACAAGCGGTGGATTATGTTCTTTAATTCGATGATAACCGAAGAACCTTACCAGGGCTTGACATCCAGGGAAGGTCTGCGAAAGTAGACTGTGCCTTTTGGAACCCTGTGACAGGTGATGCATGGCCGTCGTCAGCTCGTGTCGTGAGATGTTAGGTTAAGTCCTTCAACGAGCGCAACCCTTGTGAATAGTTGTATTTTTCTATTCAGACTGCCCCGGTAACGGGGAGGAAGGAGGGGATGATGTCAGGTCAGTATTTCCCTTACGTCCTGGGCTAGAAACGTAATACAATGGCTAGTACAATGCGCAGCGAAGCCGCGAGGTGAAGCAAATCGCATCAAAGCTAGTCCCAGTTCGGATTGGAGGCTGAAACTCGCCTCCATGAAGTCGGAATCGCTAGTAATCGCAGGTCAGCAAACTGCGGTGAATACGTTCCCGGGTCTTGTACACACCGCCCGTCAAGCCATGAAAGTGACCAACACCCGAAGTCCGATTCGTCGGCCTAAGGTGGGGGGCATGATTGGGGTTAAGTCGTAACAAGGTATCCGTACCGGAAGGTGCGGATGGATTACCTCCTTTCTAGGGAGAATAAATGCCAATTTGTCGAGCAATCACAAATTGAGCTAGGTCGGTCTCGTAAATATGCTGAGCTTACATATTTACAATAGTCCTTTCGAGGACGAGACAAAGTTCAAAACCTTCTCTACGATAAACCGATTGATGAATTGCACAATCAAGTTGTTAATATAAAACCCTCTCATCTATGAGAGGGTTTATTTTATGTGACAAAAGCTATCCTCTAAAGAATACGCCAATGAGGAGGTTCAGGATTATGCTGTGTAGGCTTAGCATGACAGCAAAGCCGATGCCACAAGTAATGAGCCCCCACATCTTAAAGCGATCATAACTACTGACTCCGCCAGCCAGGTTGTCTGCTATTTTTTGGTGGTAAACAGTAAACACTGCTCCAGCCCCTAAGATTAAGAGGCCTACTCCGAATGCGGTAAAACTAAATTCATACATATATCAATTATACACTTGTCAGAATAAAAAAGATACGGTACAATGTAATAAGTCTTGGCAATTGGGGGCATAGCTCAGTTGGCTAGAGCACCTGCTTTGCAAGCAGGGGGTCCAGGGTTCGAGTCCCTGTGCCTCCACCATCAAGACTGTATGAGGGCGATTAGCTCAGCTGGTTAGAGCGCGTCACTGATAATGACGAGGTCGGAGGTTCAAGTCCCTCATCGCCCACCACGCTTTTTGATAAGGGCGACTAGCTCAGTTGGCTAGAGCATCTCGTTTACACCGAGAGGGTCAGGGGTTCGAGTCCCTTGTCGCCCACCACAAACTTTGTTAGTGGAATTATACTTTAAGCAACAGAGTTCTGTGCTAACATCTGAATTGTATTGATTCTATCCGTTCATGCTGTGGACGGATATTTTAGTCGTGAGGAACCTCTGGCTGAGATAATATTTTGGCTTAACTATGGTTAAGGCTATTTTCTTGTTCCTGATACTATACTTTGTTAATCTATAAACAGTATGAGTGAGCAACCGCCAAACAATATGCCCCCTCCTAGTGAAAGAAAATGGTACGAATATGGTCCCAGAGAGCTTGTTATGAGGGCACTAGGCGGAGCTTCGATAGAAAGGACTCCAAAAGAGCCGATTCCTACAAGGATTATGCATTTTCTATATGGGGAGGAAAGTGATAAGTGGCATAAGGAGCGTCTTAAGCCTTATGTATGGCGTCGTATGCCACCTGGGATGCGTAGTGCCAAGGGAGGTTTGGGACTAGACCAGACTGCCGATAGTACAGTGGAGCCAGGAGTGGTAATTGAGCTCAAGGAGGGTGGCGCAAAGAATCGGATTTTAGCAAAGCGGAAGGCTCCTGAAAGCGCGATAAGTGAGACGCCCCCTCCTTCAGGGAAATAACAAGATTAATTAGTAAGTTGTGCTAGTAGGCCTATGTTTGTAGCTAAAAAATAAAAGTAACTTGCTTAATGGCAAAATGGTTATTATACTGCTAAAGTATGTATAAATATCTTGTTAAGCCGCTATTATTTTCACTAACTCCTGATTTTACGCATAAGCTGATTATTTTTTGTGGTCGCATGGCGCAGGCGATACCGCCTATCCGTTGGATGATCCGTAAGATGTGGAGTTTTCAAAATGGAGCGCTGCAGCAGAAGGTTGATGGCGTCACTTTTCATAATCCAATCGGTCTGTCAGCGGGATTTGATAAGAATATCCAATTGTCGCCATTGATGAAAGATATCGGATTTGGTTTTGCTTCGGGCGGATCAGTGACATTGGAGCCGAGAAAGGGCAATCGACGCCCTTGGTTTCACCGGTTACCGAAGACAAGGTCTGTGGTGGTATATGCTGGCATGCCAAATTATGGGCTGAAAAAGATCAGCCATCACATCATTAAGAATAGGTCGCGAATTCAGGATATGCCAACGGTTGTTTCGGTGGCTGTCATTGCTAATAAGTCTACGAAAGATCAGTTTGGTCCATATGTCTCAGAAGACCTGATCATTAAGGATGTAAAAAAGGCTGTGGAGTATATTGTGAAGCATCGCTTGGCTGGCGTCGTAGAGATTAACATTTCTTGTCCAAATGCGGGTAAGGAGCCGTTTATCTACCCAGAGACGTTGGATATGTTATTACAGGAGATGGATGACATAGAGAGGAATGTGCCGTTTTGGGTAAAGATGCCGCATTTGTATGACATGCAGCAGTTTGATTCATTGCTGCAGACCATTGTGAGACATAACATTCAAGGTGTGACGGTGGCTAACTTGGTAAAAGATCGCACGAAAGTAACAATTAAAGATCTACTGACTGATGAGATTCGTGGCGGATTGAGTGGTGAGCCGACACGTGAACACAGCTTGGAGCTAATTCGCCATACGTATCAGAAATATGGCGACAAATTAACAATCATTGGTGTGGGCGGAATTTTTACGGCCGAAGATGCTTACGCCAAGATTAGGGCTGGCGCTAGCTTAGTCGGTTTAATCACTGGGCTATTCTTTGAGGGTCCACAATTGATTGGGCGTATAAATCGTAAGTTAGTGGCATTACTAAAAAATGATGGCTTTTCTCATATTTCTGAGGCGGTTGGTGCAGATTTTAAGGAAAAGTCAAAAAAGTCGAAAAAAAGTTAAAAAAACTCTTGCAAAACAACCACAGCTGCTGTATAGTTAATTACTAGTTACGCGAATGTTCAGATGAACCTCTGGCGATGCACTGCATGATGTGCGAGGGCAGTGAAAATCAGTTGAGTGTAGATAGAGGCGTTGATGGTTTGACGGTTCGATTGTGCACTCTGAATGTGATGCATTGATCGTTAACAATTTGAGAGTAAAAGAAATTGAGTTTTTAATTGACGGTATTAGTTTTGGTAAATTCCAATTACTAGTTAAGTCAATGCATAAAAAGGTACTCAAGGGCACTAAATGGATGCCTAGACGTATATTACCGATGAAGGACGTGGAAGACTGCGATAAGCCTCGGGAAGCTGTCAACAAGCTTTGATCCGGGGATTTCCGAATGGGGAAACCCAGCATGAGTCATGTCATGTTGCCACTTGCTGAACACATAGGCAAGCGAGCGGGAACCATCTGAACTGAAACATCTTAGTAGGATGAGGAAGAGAAAGTAAATAACGATTGCGAAAGTAGTGGCGAGCGAAATCGCAACAGCCCAAACCTTTTAAGTTTTTGCCTATTTATTTAGGCAAATAAGTTGATAGACGAATACTTAATAAGGGGTTGTGATATTACATATGACCAAGTCAGAGCATTTGAATTCGTTCAAATAATCTGATTTGCGATACCAGGCTATCAACTGGTAGTAAGGTAAGAAAATGGCGTGGTTAGCAGAATAGTTTGAATGACTAGCCAAAGAGCGTGAAAGCCGTGTACGCGAAAACGACGCTGACCTTATGTATGTTTTATCGAGTAGGACGGGGCACGAGAAACCCTGTTTGAATCTGGCTGGACCACCAGCCA
>CAUQFZ010000001.1:0-332601 GCA_963517665.1 uncultured Candidatus Saccharibacteria bacterium | reverse complement strand
GAAGAAAGAAGCAGACGCCCAGACAGCCGCTGAACAAGCAGTTGCTCAGGCTGAAGGTAGTAAAACGCAAGCTGCAGTGAATGACGCAAGGGCTTTGGTGGCGAAAGTACAGGATACTACGAAGCGAACTGCGTTGGAGAATCGGTTGAACACAATCGTCATTCCAGGGCCACAAGCCCCAAGGAATAAGATGACTGTTGCCCAGCCACATCACCGTTCTTTGACAGTAGAAACGTCTGGAAACTCTTGCTACAACCTGGCGACAGCGCAGTCGGCTTCAACACCGGATCGCTACAATAACCGTGTGCTTCGCGAAGGAGTGGATTTCACTATTAACTGTAACAATCAAGCTCCTGCGGTTGGCTTCACGGCTCGCGTAACCTTGACACTGAGTCGTCGCTACGCTAACACGAACCGTCTAACAATTGGCAAGATCATGAACGGTCGAGTATACCAAGACATCACTAGTCGAGTCACCTTTGGTAATACGCCAGATGGTAAATATACTACCATTGCTTATGATTTGACTGACGGCGGCTTTGGTGACAGTGACGGTATAGCAAACGGCACTATCATCGACCCAGTTGGTGTTTACGAAGAAGAGGGCGCTACTCAGAATGGTAACCAAAATGCCAATAGCGGCAGCAACAGCGCAGTTGCTAAGATTGCGAAGAAAGCATCAAATGCGTTGGCTGACACAGGTAGCAACGCCACTGTAATCGCTCTCGGTTCCATCGCGGTCGTTGCTACTGGCGCTTGGATAATCATCAAACGCCGACGCTAAACCAACTGTCACACGGCTCAATAATAAAGCGGCCCTCTTATGAGCCGCTTTATGTTAATCTTCGATAAATCCGCCGGACTGTCGTGCCCACAGTTTGGCATAAACGCCGCGTTTTTTAGCTAGCAACTGCTCGTGTGAACCGTCTTCGACGATGCGTCCATTTTCTAGAACAATGATGCGATCCAGCTTGGCGATGGTTGATAAGCGGTGGGCGATGACAATTGAGGTTCGACCCTTCATCAATGTTTCCAGTGACTGTTGGATTAGCGCTTCTGACTCTGAATCTAAGGCTGAGGTTGCTTCATCAAGAATCAGGATTGGTGCATCTTTCAAAATTGCCCGGGCGATGGCGATGCGCTGTCGTTGTCCGCCTGATAGTTTCACGCCGCGCTCACCGACCATAGTGTCAAAGCCATCGTGTAATTTAACGATAAAATCATAGGCGCCAGCTTTCTTGGCAGCTTTTTCAATTTCAGCATCAGTCGCGTCAGGTCGGCCGTAAGCGATATTTTCACGCACCGAACGGTGAAATAGTAGCGGCTCTTGTGGCACATAGGCGATTTGTTCGCGTAGACTTGCCTGAGTAACTTCGGCAATGTTTTGCGCGTCAATGGTAATCTCTCCCGAGTCGATGTCAGCAAACCGTAGCAATAGTTTAGTCAAGGTAGTCTTGCCAGACCCACTTGATCCAACCAAGCCAATTTTTTCACCTGGCTGAATGCGAAGAGAAAAATCATGAAACAGCGTGTCACCCGCACCCTCATCATGAGTGAAGGTTACATTATCCATGGTGATACTGCCGCGCCTAACAGCAAGCTTTGCGTCACTTTGATCGACCAGTGTTGTCGGCGTGGTAAGAATTTCCACCATATCGTGAGCGTCGCCAAGGATGCGGTTGTAACTACGCATGATACTGTTCATATTCCATAGCTCATGCGCCACACTGCCAGTGTAAGTGATGATGAGGTAAACTGCCGCTACTGATACGATATTATGTTGGGCGGCGTATATCGCAAAGGCGATAGCGCCAATTTTTATCGTTATATTAATGGTTGAATACACAGTACTGACTTTTAGGAGCCCGCGCATGGTACCCAGGCTGGCGCCGCGCCATGATGTAACGGTCTTTGTAAAGCGTTGCTGTTCCAGCGTCTCGGCACCAGACGATTTTACGGCCAAAATGTTTGAAACAGCATCGGCTAATTGTCCGCTCACTTTGTTGCTGGCTTTGGCTTCTGTCTCGTTCAGCTTAGCCATCGGTCGAGAGCCAAAGTAGACAACAATGCTAAATATGATTGAGAATAGTAGGAGAAATACGGCGTATTGCCACAGCAGAGTTGACAAAATTATGATCGAGCCAACCAGGGAAATTACCAACGGCAAAATTGACCAAATGATCGTGTCCCAAAAACGTTCAACTGCGCCGTTTAATTTATTGGTTTGGCTGACAAGTGAACCGCCAAATTTATTGGCATGGAAAAACATTGTTTGGTTGGTTAGTTTGCTAAAACACCGTGCGTATAGATCACGTTGTAGGGCAGTTTCAAACGTCCAAGCGAGGTAGAGGACTAAGCGCCAACTGATAACATTTGACCATAATTCGCTCATGCCGTAGAGCGCGACTAATTTCCATAGTTTCTCCGCGTTGTTTAGTTGACCACTTTGGATGGTACTGAGCAATTCTGCGATAATCAGTGGGCCAACAAAAATTGTTATGGCAAGTGTGATGATGGTAAAGAAAATAGTCAAATTTCGCCGATGCTTGTAGGGCCGTGATATTCGCCAGAACAGGCATAATATTTCTTTGTTTGATACTTTTGTCAACGTAAATACTCCTTTGGTTAGTTTCTGTATTCAGTGGTTCGCTGGTAAGTTAACTATTACGAACGTGAGGATTTAGAGGAACTCGCCTCAGACAAGTTCATACATGTTAGGTAAGTATATGATATAGTTATGTCATGAGTCAAGAACGTGCTGTAGTTTTACACCGATCTTCAACACGAGTACTGCTCGGTATCAACCTCTTTTTTGTGGCGCTGTGGTCGATAACGTTACTAAATCCACAAAAGCTTAACATCCTGTGGTTTTTGGTTGTTGTTTTATTGGCAGTTTTATTTATCGTAAGGAACAAAAATGTTTCTAGAACTGATGTTGTCATTGCTGTAATTTTAGGCTGTCTGGCTGCACCATCCAGTATGTTCATGGGAGTGTGCTCTGCTGTTGCGTATGTTGGAGGTGTTAGTGTGCTCAAGAAAAGTAAGCATGCAATTGTCCTCTGTAAAATGGTCAACAAAAAAGAAATACTAAAAACAATTTGCCTTGCCCTATTGGTAGGATTGGCGCTGGGAACCGTCAATATTCTCCTGGCAAAAATTTCTTGGAATATTGCTTTTTCGCTCAAGCCAGAATGGTTCTTAAACGCCATGCGTGCTGGTATTTCGGAAGAAATTATTTTCCGCTTCTTTTTCTTTGCTACGTGCATCTATTTCATTAAGGATAGATTACTGTCAAAATTAGATAATTTTTTGTGCTATCTCGTTATGATATTGCCTCACGTCTTGCTTCATTTTAATACAGCTAATTTTGCGCTGGGTAGTGTCCTGGCGTTGGCGCTATTGTTTGGTCTGCCGTTTGCCGTCATGCAACGAAAGCGCGATGTTAGTTCGGCCATAGGTGCACATACAGTGGTTGATGTGATAAGATTTTGTTCATTTGGCGTGTAGCTGCTGTATAATAGAATATGAGCAAAGGAGGAAAATAATGGCGTTATATGAGATTACAACAAAACAAGAATTTGAAGAGAAAGTGCTAAAAAGCGACAAGCCAGTGCTGGTTGATTTTTGGGCGCCGTGGTGTCCGCCGTGTCGAGCGATGGCGCCAATTTTACATCAAATTGCTGAAGAAACCGAGTTTGATGTCGTCAAAGTTGACACTGAAGCCAGTCAGGAGAACGCGCAGTTGGCTATTGACTATCGTGTTCAGGGAATTCCAAACATGAAAATTATCGCTGGTGGCGAAGAGGTTGCTGAGCTGATTGGTATGAAACCAAAGCAGGCGCTGATTGACGCTTTGGAAAAAGCTGCGAAATAGGTAAAGTTTAGTTTAAGGAGAATACTAAGTGAAGGGTTTTAATGGAAATATTGAAGAATTGACAGTGCAGAATGATAATTTTCGCCAGGTGCTTTATACGGCAAAGCATTGTCAATTGGTATTGATGAGTTTGCCAGTTGGTGGTGAAATTGGCTCAGAGATTCACGAGGAGAATGATCAATTTTTCCGATTTGAAGCAGGTCAGGGTAAGGTCTTGATTGATGACAATGAATACATCGTATCCGATGGCAGTGCCATTATCGTGCCAGCAGGTGCTGAACATAATGTGATAAATACTGGCGAAGAGCCACTTAAGCTCTACACGATTTATAGTCCAGCACATCACAAAGATGGTATTGTTCGGGCGACACGCGAAGAAGCGGAAGCCGACGAAGAAGATTTTGATAGTGTGACGACAGAATAGTTATTAACTCGGATTACAAACGAAAGTATATTACATTGCAGGCTAAACCGCTTTTATATGATCAGATTGTAGCCGATCCAATGAATGATGATTTTGCTAATAGAGGTTGGTTACCTGTGTATTCTGCTTCGTCAAGTTCGCGAATTGTACTGGTTGGGCAGGCGCCAGGCCGAATTGCCCAGCAGACGCTAAAGCCGTGGAATGATGCGAGTGGTCGCTTGCTTCGGCGATGGCTGAACGTAACGGACGAGCAGTTTTACAATCCTGAACTCTTTGCGTTGATGCCGATAGATTTTTATTATCCAGGCAGGGGAGCGCACGGTGATTTGCCGCCGCGCTTGGACTTTGCTAGGAAATGGCACCCGCGCTTATTGACGCAGATGCTGAATGTGCGATTGACAATTTTGGTTGGTTCGTATGCGCAAAAATATTATCTTGATCGCCGCGCCAAGCAGAATTTGACAGCAACTGTGGCGGACTTTAATATGTATTTGCCAGATTATTTTCCATTGGTTCATCCATCGCCGCTCAATATTGGCTGGCGCAAACGTAACCCATGGTTTGAATCGGACGTTATTCCAGTTCTACAAACTATAGTTAAGGAGGTGCTGTAATGACAGTTTATAAAATTAAACGAATTTACGAATCGCCAGAATCGGACGATGGCTACCGCGTGCTAGTTGACCGATTATGGCCGCGCGGTATAAGTAAAGAACGAGCGGCGCTAGACGAGTGGGCTAAAGAAATCGCGCCAACCAATGAGCTGCGCCAATGGTTTAATCATGACCCAGAAAAATTTGCAGGGTTTATGTCGCGTTATACCGAAGAGCTGGATGCTAGTTCTGTAGCCGCCACTTTTAAACAACAATGGCAAAAACATCCAGTTGTTACGCTGTTATACAGCGCTAAAGATGTTGAGTATAATCAGGCGGCAGTGCTGCAGCAGTGGTTAGAGCGGTGATTCATGCCGCACACTACGTAGTGCTATAATAGTTACGTAAGGAGGTGTAATATGCTACTAACATTTTTCTCGCGGGCGGGCGAAAATTATGGTGTTGATGACACTGAAGTTGGCAATACGGAGGTGATTGCTGGTTATATCAAGGATTATTTCGGCGATAAAATCGACGTTTTCAAGCTGGAACCGGTGAATCCGTATCCGGATAATTATCAAGAATGTACTGAAGTTGTCAAGCGCGAAAAAACCGAAAACGCGCGGCCAGCATTCCAAGGCGAGGTAGATTTGTCTACTCATGATACTATTTTCTTGGGCTATCCGATTTGGTGGGGCGAGCCGCCGATGATCATCAATACTTTTTTAGAAAAGTATGACTTTGTCGGCAAAACAATCATTCCGTTCAATACCCACGCCGGTTCTGGCGCTGCTGGCAGAGCGTTTTGCTAGCGAGTGCAGCGAGCCAGTGGATTTGCAAGAAGTGCTGTTGACGGCTTGGCTGCACGACGTTGATGATTACAAATTGGTCGGCAAGGCGCAGGCAGAGAAAATAACGAACGCAGTAAATATCATGACGCAGGCAAAAGTGTTTGACGGACTAAGCCAGGCGGTGCTGGAAAACATTGCAGCGATTGGTTATAGTAAACGGCTGAACGGCAGGCAACCGTAGCGGCTGGCGGGTCAAATTGTGTCTGACGCCGACATGTGTGACGCTATTGGTGTAGTTGGGATTGAGCGGGCGCTGGTTTATGCTTGCCATCATGGTGGGCGTATTTTTGATCCCGCGGTTTGGCCAAATGTTAATCTGGCAGCGCATGAGTATAATGCTGACGGCAATACACATGATACCGACGGCTTCATCAATCATTTCTTTGAAAAGCTGCTGAAACTAAAAGGCTTGATGCTGACGCTACCAGGACGAGCAGAAGCAGAAAACCGCCAGCAAATTATGGTTGATTTCTTACGCCATTATTTCCGCGAGAAGAATGTGCCGGAGTGGAGCGAGTTTCTGGAAGAATACTTGCATAAATATGATTTTTAGACTGTAATATATCTAGTGAATCAAACATTGCAAGCCAAGCTCAAAACTCTACCGCGCACTCCTGGCGTTTATTTTCATAAGTCAGCCAGCGGCGAGATTATTTATGTGGGCAAGGCGGCGGTGCTGAAAAACCGTGTGCGTCAGTATTTTCAGGATTCGCGCGGGCGGGACAATAAAACCATGGCGCTAGTGGCGGAAATCGCTGATACGGATTGGATTGAGACCGAGAGTGAAGTTGACGCCTTGTTTCTGGAAAGCGAAATGGTCAAGCGCTACATGCCGCGCTACAACGTACTACTACGCGATGATAAATCGCAGATGTACGTACGAATCGACATGAAAAGCGAGTGGCCGACCGTCAGTTTTACGCGCAATCCAGCTGATGACGGCGCGGAATACATTGGCCCGTTTTATAATGGCTTCGCCTTGAAAAAAGCGTTGCGATATCTGCGGCGGGTGTTTCCCTATTTGACCAGACAGCGTCGTCCGGGGCAGTCGAAGTTGGATGAAGATTTAGGTTTGAGTCCACGACTAAGCGATGGGTCAGCTGTTTACAAAGCTAATCTACGCAAACTCATCAGCTACATCAAGGGTAATCGTAAAGCCATCGCCGCCGAGCTGGAACGCGACATGAAAACGGCGGCTGGACTGCATGATTTTGAGCGGGCGGCGGATCTTCGCAATAAGCTACGCGCCATGCGGGAGTTGCAGCGGCGAGTTTGTTTCGGCGACAAAGAATTCTTGGATATTTCTAAAGACAAGGCGTTGGCTGATTTGGCAAAATTGTTGGGCCTAAAGGATATCCCAGCGCGCATCGAGGGCTATGACATTTCGCATATGAGTGGGCGGCAGGTTGTCTCTAGCATGGTGGTGTTTACCAATGGTGTCAGCGACCGGGCGGAGTACCGCAAATTCAAAGTTAGTGAGAAAAATGATGATACCGGCAATATCTATCAGACGATTTTTCGCCGGCTGAGCGAGCGTCATCTAAAAAGCTGGGGTCGTCCTGACCTGCTGCTGATTGACGGCGGCAAAGGTCAGCTAGTGGCGGCTATTAAAGCACGTGATGATCGTGGCATCACCGTGCCGATCATCAGCATCGCCAAGCGCGAGGAAGAACTATTAGTGCATAAGACTGGTTCGCAAATTGACATTGCGTTCATTGAACAGGTTCGGTCGCAGTTACGGACGGATATTATGATTCATGAAGACGGTGAGGTTTATGTGGTGAATTTACACCCAGGCCAGCGTAATGCCGGCTCGCATTCAAAAAACTTACGAGCCAGCATGGAGCAAACTCGTAACGAACGCCCGACGGCGGACGAGAATACCCTTGCGACAACTGACATCGTCAAACTGTTCCAGCGCATACGTGACGAGTCACACCGCTTTGCCGTGAGTTATCACACAGCGCTGAAGCGTCAGCAACAAACGAAAAATCAGCTGGAGGAAATTCCTGGCATTGGGCCAAAAACTCGCGCTAAATTGCTGAAAAAATTTGGTAGCTTCCGTAATGTTGTCAGTGCCACAGAAGATGACCTAGCGTCGGTGATTGGCCAGTCGCGTGCTCAAATCGTCCACAAATATGTTGCGGCGCAGCGTACCAATAATTAAAACGCTTGTGCTATACTAACAATATGAAACGCGGTTTTACTATTATAGAAGTGCTTGTTATGATATCGGTCATAGCCATTTTGACCACTATCGGAATTATCAGCTACGGCAATTGGCGCCAGAAATCATTACGCGATGCCATCACGGCTGATCTCAAAAGTGCAGCGCAGGCCATGGAACAGTATCGTAATTTTCATAATGCCTATCCAACACTACCTGCTGGCGCGTCAATACCAAATTACAACGGTGGCCCTGTTCATGTATATATCCAAGGTGCTGATGGGAAAGAGTTCTGCATTGAAGCCACACGTGGTTCTCAAAAAATGCACATCACCAGTAAGAGCTCAGACGTGAGTGACGGCGGCTGTTCCTGACAGCCGAGCTCTTGTGAAAATGCGAACAGATTATTATAATAAGTAGCAGTGTAATGAAACGGCAATTTTTTGTATTTTTATTCAGATGGGCCATGAACTCATTTGGCATCTGGATATCGTTGCGACTTTTAGGCACCATGTCTGACGGTGGCTTATTGACATTTGTGCTAACCGGCTTGATATTCTCAATCATCAATAGCATTCTTAAACCGATCATTGTCATTTTGTCACTGCCAGCAATTCTGTTGACACTGGGACTGTTTACGTTGATTATCAATGGTCTCATGGTGTATCTTGCCATTGTGCTCGCTCCAAACGTTTCCATTACGTTTGGTGACGCAATTATTGCCGGTATCATCCTTAGTTTGGTAAACTATATAGTAAGTAGTGTGGTTGATTTACGAACTGCGCAAAAAGAACAGGAGAGTTAGATGAATTTGGAACAACTTTTACCATATATCACATTAGGATCAGCATTTTTGATGATTATTACCATTTTGTTGCAACAGCGTGGCGCCTCACTTGGCGCAGGGTTCGGATCTTCTGGTGAATTGTTTACGACACGCCGTGGTTTTGACAAGAATTTGTTTGACGTTACCATCGTTCTGGCTGTAGTTTTTGTGCTATCAATCTTGGCTAGTTTGGTCTTGCCGGGGCTTAAAGGCTAGGTTGTCGTCATGACAGAGGCTGGAGGCAAGCCGTCTTGGAAGCGGTTCCAAAAAATGAGCACTTCTGGGAAAAGCTTAAATCGTCGAGCTGTGAAGATCGAAAAGGGCGTCATCAAGCACGCACATAAGTTCGTGACATCCCGTCTCGACAGATTGACAGAGGTCCGCCGAGAAGTTATCGGTTGGGCAGTGCTATTGATGATATTGGTTGGCCTGAGTGCAGGGCAATGGACTATTTTTCGTGCAGCCTACACGAAGGATGCGCCTCAGGGAGGTGGCACATATTCAGAGGGAGTTTTAGGATCGCTGGAAACCCTCAACCCCTTGTTTGCACGTTCTAATGCAGAACGGTCTGCTGCGAGGCTAATGTTCGCCAGCCTCTATCAATACGACAATACTGGACACCTCAAGGGGGATCTAGCAAAATCAATCACCATTAATGGCACGGAAACCGAATATACGATTACCCTAAAAGACAATCTTCACTGGTCTGATGGCCACTCATTGACGGTCGATGATGTCATATTTACGGTTAATCTTCTAAAAAACTCCAAGGTTGGCGCTTCAACCGACGGTTGGGCATCCATCAAAGTTCGGAAAACTGCCGACAATACTGTAACATTTGTAACACCATCCACCTATGCACCATTTTTGCATACGTTAACTTTCCCGATTGTTCCAAAACACGTATTGGAACATGTAGCGCCAGCTGCTCTGCGCGACCACTCGTTTGGACGTTCACCTGTCACGAGCGGACCATTCAAATTCCGACTCTTGCAGACAGATAACCGGGAAAGTGGCAGAAAAGCTGTCCATATGACGGCAAATGAGTCGTATCACTTTGGTAAGCCAAAGTTAGACCGCTTCCAGCTGTACGCATATTCCTCACTGGATGAGATTACAAAGGGTTTGAGAACCAGTGAAATCATGGCCACGCCAGAGCTAACCTATGCTTCTCAGCCAGAAAACGTCAAGAAAATGTATGACATGAAAGCTTATGAAACCCACAACGGGGTGTACGCATTGTTCAACAGCAAGAGTCCGATTCTCCAGTCTCCATCCATTCGCAAAGCTTTGGTGCAGTCAGTCGACATCACTGCGCTTCGCAAAAAGATGCCACAAAAAACAGGCGAATTGACAGGGCCGATTTTGCCGGAACACACTGAAGTAGAACTGGAAAGGCCGTTGACCCGTGATGTAGAAGCAGCCAAAAAGGTACTGGATGCAGAAGGTTGGACGGTGTCTGGCGGTGTGCGCAAAAAGGGTGACCAGTCACTGAAACTGTCAGTTGTTTCCTTGCAGGGTTCTAAATATGAAAATGCAGCTAATTCGTTGGCTGAGACATGGCGAAATGAGCTCAATGCTGAGGTGGAAGTCAAGATTGTTGATGCAACAGATGCTAATCAGGATGTTCTCAGATCAGTGCTGCAACCACGTAATTTTGATGTCTTGATATATGAGTTGGTGCTTGGCGGTGACCCAGACGTCTATGCGTATTGGCACTCGTCACAAGACCAACGCGATCAACGAGGTCTGAATTTTGCAAACTACAATGACGCTATTTCAGATGACGCATTGGTCGGCGGCCGTGGTAAGCGTTCTCCAAAACAACGCGCGGATTATTATCAATCATTCGTACGACGCTGGCAAGCATCTGCTGCGTCACTGCCGCTCTATCGTCCAACAGTTGAATACATCAAATTGCCATCAGTTCAGGCCGTGACACAAAATACTCGGCTGGTCTCACCGACCGATCGATTTGCTGACGTGATATATTGGACAGTTCGCCAAGATTCAGTTTACAAAACACCGTAGTGTCAGGTATAATGATGACAGTCGTGCGGGCGTGGCGGAATTGGTAGACGCGCTAGCTTGAGGGGCTAGTGAACGCAAGTTCGTGGAAGTTCAAGTCTTCTCGCTCGCACCAAATGTAATAGAGCGGCGCGTTGGCGGAGCGGTTACGCAGAGGTCTGCAAAACCTTTTAGACGAGTTCGACTCTCGTACGTGCCTCCAGAATTATGATAGCTCCAGGTGTGGGGCTATTTTTGTTCTAATAATTCTTTTAACTCAGGGAAGGTTGGCTGTTGGAAATGGCCTCGGTCAACAAATATATGGCTTTTTGCGCTTGGTAGGTCAGACTGAAACTTTGCTAGCTCAGTAAAAGGCACCACAGTATCGTCTTTACTGTGGAATAGGTGAATTTCTTTGGCGGATTTTTCGAGTCCAGTTGCACTTGGCAATATAAAATCGCCCAAGTCTTCGTGAGTTGCATCATCATATGGAGCAGCAATTAGGATTAGTCGATTAACTGGTGTGCTGAGAGGATTCTCATGCAAATATTTTGCTAAGAATATTGCCCCAAGACTACTACCGATGAGCTGTACATTATTACCCAAGAATGGCAATATCTTTTCAAAGTAGATCTTCCATTCAGAATATCGTGCATTTTGTTTATTAGGCATATTGGGTACCAATACATCAAAATCTGTCATTGTAACAGCCAGCCAATCGCGCCATTTTGTTTTGTGAAAAAGGCTTTCATATGTAAGTGGGTTATTGCGCAGTGCGGAGAGGTAGCGCTCGTAGGAATCAAAAGGTGATCCGCCGTGAATATGTACAATTTGCTTCATAAATATAGTATAATACAAACCAGCGCAAATGACAGACCGTGTAAAACGTCAGTAGACATAGACACTGGGTCGTTGTTAGCGCGGATAGATATGCGCGAGTGGCGGAATTGGTAGACGCGAGGGACTTAAAATCCCTTGACCAAAAGTCGTGCGGGTTCGATTCCCGCCTTGCGCACCAAATTGTAAATGATGGCTCGTGGTTTCGGGCCATTTTTATCACCCAAAAACCTAACCACAAGCAAAACGTCTGTGGTATAATGAAGGGGTTAGCATAAATTGATAAGGAGAATATTCAATGAGCTCAATCATCATAGCACTTATAGTCGTTGGCGTTGTCCTGGTTCTCGCTATCGGCTTCATCGTCGCCACCTATAATGGTTTGGTGACTCTACGCAACCGCGTTGAAGAAGCATGGAGCGACATCACGGTTCAATTGAAGCGTCGAACTGACTTGATTCCAAATCTCGTTAACTCTGTGAAGGGTTACGCGACACACGAAAAAGAAGTATTTGAAAAGGTGACCGAAGCGCGTTCAGCCATCATGGATGCGAAGGGTGTTAAGGATACTGCTGAGGCAGAGAACATGCTGGAAGGCGCCTTGAAGAGTCTGTTTGCAGTAGCTGAGGCTTACCCAGATTTGAAAGCTAACCAAAACTTCATGCAATTGCAGCAGGAACTGGTCGACACTGAAGACAAAATTCAGGCTTCTCGCCGCTTCTACAACGGTGGCGTTCGCGACTTGAACACCAAGATTCAGACTTTCCCAGCAAACATCGTTGCAGGTATGTTCAACTTCCAAGCCAAGGAATTCTTTGAGGTTGAAGACCGTGCGTCTGTTGAGAACCCAGTAGAGGTCAAATTCTAATATTTCGCATAAAACGCGCAGCCGCTCGCCTACCGTTGGCGGGCGGTTTTTGCTATAATAGCTACTATGTATAGTGCGATTTCTCAAAATAAACGTAACACCGTCATCATCATGGCAGTGTTCGTAGCTATCATTGGTGTTATCGGTGTCTTCATCGGCATGGCGGTTAAGAACTATTCGCTGGCGTGGATTGTGTTTGGTTGTTCGATCCTGTACGCCTGGCTTCAGTATTATCTGGCTGGAAAATTAGCTATGGCCATGACTGGCGCCCAAGAGATTGAGAAAAAAGATGCGCCTGAACTGTGGCGGGTAGTGGAAAATTTGGCGATTGCTTCTGGCATGCCGATGCCAAAAGTCTACATCATTGATGACCCGGCGCCGAACGCCTTTGCGACCGGTCGCGACCCCAAGCACGCCATCGTCGGTGCGACGACCGGGCTGTTAGAAATTATGGACAAGCGTGAACTGGAGGCGGTGATGGCGCATGAGATGAGTCATGTGCGTAATTACGACATTCGTGTCAGTATGATTGCTTTCGGTTTGGTGAGCGCTATTGGGCTATTGGCTGACCTGGCTTTGCGCATGATGTTCTTTGGTGGTGACGATGACCGTGATGTTCACCCAGCGGTATATATATTGGGTTTGGTAGTAGTTATTCTGGCACCGATTTTGGCAACCATCACACAGTTAGCAGTTAGCCGGCAGCGAGAATATTTGGCGGACGCTTCTGGCGCATTGTTAACTCGAGATTCAGAGGGTTTGGCCAGTGCACTAGGCAAATTGCAAGAATATGGTCGACCCATGGAACGCCAAAGTACGTCGACAGCCAATTTATTTATGAATAATCCGCTACGCCCCGGCTTTTTCTCAAAATTATTTAGTACCCATCCACCGTTGGAGGATCGTATTGCTCGCCTGCGAAACAATGCGACAAAAATGTAAGGACGCCTGATGATGAATAAGCAACGTACATCTGTCTCCAAAAAGAAAGTAACAACCAGTCGCTCACGAGCAAACCAAAAATCTGCTTATAGCTACCATATGCGGTGCAAGCGATATTGTAAAAAGACCTGGCGGCAGCTAAAAACTCGGAGAGCCAACTTTTTGAAACGTCGACCACACCGTAGTTTTCGTCTGACGCGGCGCAGGGATTATGTTAGGTCGCTGCATGTTCCGGGCTATTGGTCGTTGACCAGCCAAGCAGTCAAAATGATTTGGTCAAACAAGCGTCTGTTTTTTGGCTTGGCGCTGGTGTATGCGCTGATAGTGTTTGTGCTCGCGGGACTGATGGATCAGGAGACCTACAAAAAGATTAAAGCCTTGGCCGAAGGTACAGTCGAGCAGGGAGCGGTGAGTGATCTATTTGCGACGTTTTCAATCTTTGGTGGTGTGGTGTATGGCCAGTTGACCAATCAACCAAATAACGCCTTGCAGCAAATATTGGGTGTGTTGGCGCTGATCATGGTCTGGCTGACTACCATTTGGTTGTTGCGAGCAGTCAGCTCTGGCAATTCGCCAAATATTCGTGATGGTCTGTACCGAGCAGGGGCGCCGCTGGTCGCGTTCATTGTGTTATTGTTCATCGTCCTGTGCCAATTATTGCCGGCTGCTGGTGGCGTGATTCTCTATACGACCCTGCAAACAGCCGATGTTTTGAATCAAACGCCACTGTTGATGATTGCTGCAGCAATTACGGGACTGCTGGGAGTTCTGTCGCTTTATTGGCTTACTTCCACAGCGTTTGCCATGATCATTGTTACGCTGCCGGGCACCTACCCGATGCGGGCTGTGCGCATGGCTGGCGACATCGTGGTCGGTCGTCGTATCCGCATCTTGCTTCGCATACTGTGGCTGGCTATCATGCTGGCGCTGCTGTGGGTAGTCATTCTCATCCCAACCATCAAATTGGACGCCTTCGTGACGGGCTGGATTGATCAAACTGCTTCATTCCCACTGGTACCAATTATGGTGCTGCTGGTTGCTTCATTTTCTGTCGTATTTTCAGCTACCTATACCTACTTATTCTACCGAAAGGTCGTTGCCGATGACAGCGCGCCAGCTTGATAGGCAGGCGGCCGAGCAACGAATTGTTAAACTGCGAGATCTGATCAATGATTATCGCTATCACTATCACGTGCTCGACGAATCGATCATGAGTGAGGCGGCGGCTGATAGTCTGAAGCATGAATTGTCGCAATTGGAAGAGCAGTTTCCTGAACTCATCACGCCAGATAGTCCAACCCAGCGGGTGGCGGGAAAAGCGCTCAGTAAATTCGCCAAGGTTCAGCATCAGACGCGAATGATTTCGCTGCAGGATGTGTTTGACCGGGCAGAGGTTGTAGCGTGGATACAGCGCATGAAAAAGGTGCGCCAAGACATCACTGAAGAATTTTTGTGTGATATCAAAATGGATGGCCTAGCTTGCGCGCTGATTTATGAAGACGGTGTGCTGACGTGGGCCGTGACGCGCGGCGACGGATTGGTCGGTGAAGATGTAACCATGAATGTGCGGACGATTCAGAATGTACCGCTGACACTACGCGCCAATCAGCGATTTGCTCATTTTTTGCGTGGTCGGACGGAGATTCGCGGTGAAATTGTGATGCACAAGGCCGACTTTGCAGCATTAAATCAGCGTCGGCGAGCGGCCGGTCAGCCAGAATTTGCCAATCCGCGTAATTTGGCAGCGGGGACGATTCGTCAGCTTGATCCAAAACTGGTGGCAGAGCGTCCGCTCCATTTTGTTGGCTATGACATTATTCGCGACAGCCTTGAGGACACGCCAACGATTGCCTTTGGCTATCAGATGATGAACGAGCTGGGTATCACCACTAGTCGGCAGACGCAAATTGTCTATGGCTTGGACGAGGTGATGAGCTATGTTGACCATCTGGATGAGCTGCGTCAGTCACTGCAGTTTAATACTGACGGAGCAGTCATCAAGCTCAATGATCGGCGACAGTTTGCCGAGCTGGGCATCGTTGGCAAGACACCGCGAGCGGCAGTGGCGTATAAATTTGCCGCCGAAGAAGCCACAACCATCGTCCGCGATATCGTCATTTCCATCGGTCGAACCGGTGCGGCTACGCCAGTGGCGGTGTTCGACCCCGTGGTGGTGGCCGGTACGACGGTACAGCACGCTAGTCTGCATAATGCTGATGAAATTGCTCGGCTAGATGTGCGTCGCGGCGACACGGTGGTGATTTTCAAGGCGGGCGATATCATCCCGCAGGTGCAAACTGTGCTCAAAGAATTGCGACCAGCGGGCACCAAACCAACTGACTATCCAGCGGAATTGGCGCGTCAATATCCAGAGTTAGAATTTGTACGGCCAGAGGGTGAGGCAGTCTACCGCGTCAAAGGGCTGAGCGGTCCGCTGATTTTGAAGCGAGCCTTGGCGCACTTTGCTTCCAAAGGTGCCCTAGACATCGACACCTTGGGCGAGAAAAATGTTGAGGCGCTGGTTGAGGCGGGGCTGGTTAATGATTTGGCGGATATCTACCGGTTGACGAAAGATGATTTGCTGCAGTTGGAGCGCTTTGCTGATATTTCTGCGCAAAAACTCATTGATGCCATTGCTGCTAAGAAACAGCCAGCGTTGGAGCGATTTTTGTTCGGCCTTGGCATTCGTCATGTCGGCGCGCAGACGGCGATTGACCTTGCAAATCACTTTGAAAGTATCGAGAAATTAAGCCAGGCGACCATTGACGAGCTGCGCGAGGTAGACGGCGTGGGCGAAATTGTCGCCGAATCGATCATGGCATGGTTTGCTGATGAAGATAATATGACGCTGCTCGAAAAATTTGCCGACCTTGGTGTGACGCCACAATTTACTAAAAAGTCCGGCAGTCTAACTGGCCAAAGTTTCGTCATTACTGGCACCCTGCAGTCAATGGGACGCGACGCTGCCGCTGAAAAAATCCGCAATCTCGGCGGCACTTTCCAAACTGCTGTTGCAAAAGATACAACATATTTGGTAGCCGGCGGCAAAGTTGGCGCCAGTAAATTGAAAAAAGCCGAACAATACGGCACCAAAATTATTGACGAGCAAACATTATTAGAGCTTATACGATAACGGAGGTATAACCATGACACAGCAATCACATCGCGCCCTCACCATCAAACCCGCCGACACGGTTGTGTTTACGGCGATGTCCAAGAAGTATTTTTACATGAGATTGTTCGTCACGAAATTTGCGCTTGAGCAAGGCGTTGTGCCGATTAACCCATTCACCAGTTTTGACTATTTTTTGCTCGATGCGGTGGAGCGTGACACCGTACGGCGCGCCAATAATACGCTGGTGGCGCGCGCTGATGAGCTGTGGGTGTTTGGTGACATCGCTGATGGCGTGCGGGCGGAAATAGTTCAAGCCTGGCAGCAACATAAAACCGTCCGATTTTTTGCGTTTCGTGACGATAAACATATTTACGAAGTTGAGATTGGCGACTTGGTGTATGAAGACGGCGTTGAAACAGTAACCCAACGGAGGTAATGAGATGGTCCGATTTTACTTACAAAAACTAGTGCGTGATAGAGTGGTGCCAAATTGTTTGGATGACCCAGAAGTGCTGCATACGGAATACCGTGAATTGGACAGCCAGGAATTTCGCCGCGAGTTAGTGCGTAAAATTCACGAGGAAACGGAGGAAATACCACTCGGTGACGATCAGCAGGATGAGGCGCTCAAGGAGCTAGCCGATTTGCAAGAAGTTGTTGATGCGCTGCGCCAAGATTTTGGCTTTTCTATAGAGCAAGTCCAAGAGGAAATGGCGCGCAAAAAGCAGAAAAAAGGCGGCTTTGATAATCGGCACTATATTGAATATAACGACCTGGTTGATGACAGTAAATGGGTAGAAGTTTTCCGTGCCCAGCCAGAGAAGTATCGTGAAGAAACAGTAGATGGTGAAGGACAGGAGCTTGGCAACTAGTCCGCTAACGGGGTAAATAATATGCAAGTTCACGTTGCCATCCCACACTATAACGCGCCTCGGGCTTTGAAAGATCTTTTGGCGCAGCTGACAGAACAGGATTTTGACAGCATCACGGTGCTTGATGATCATTCTACTGACCAGCAAGTACTGCAAGACGTCGCTCGTGAGTTTCCGGCAGTTAATTTTATCTTTGGTGAGGAAAATGTTGGTGCGGGAGCCAACCGTAATCGTTTCTTGGACTTACATAACACAGGCATTGTATGGTTCATCGACTGTGATATGCGCGTTGAGACAGAGAATGTTGCTGATATATTGCGTCAAAAGTTTGCTGGCGAAAATCATATCATGCTTGGCAGTACTATTCTCTACAACAACGGTCAGCCGATGGCCTGGAATTATGGTCATGAAATGCACCCGCAGCACGACTGGCAATTTACGCGGGCAACTCAGGCAGACGATCGCCAAATGTTGCAACAGCAAGGCTGGGATTATCCATGGATTTGGGGCGAGCGAGTTGCGACGGATCGCCAGGTTGACTGGGTCGCTGAGGGAAGTTTTGCACTGTTGATTGATGATTTTATGCAGGTTGGCGGCTATGACGCAGCGTTTCGTTATCACGAAGGGCAAGATTTGGCGCATCGACTGCGTGAGGCGGGTGTGAAGATTATGGTGACTGGAGATATCGTCTGTACGCATCTGGATATTGATGTTCGCGGTAAGGCCCGCCATCGGGAGATTGAGCAGTCCGCCAAGCTGTTCTACCGAAAGCACCACATCAAGACTAGCTAAGACTAGTGTATAATGCACATATGGATAAATTCAGAACACCGAAGCTCTACTGTTTTTCGCCGCCTGTGATGCTGGCAACCTTGGCTATTGAGATCATTTTAGCAATTCATACAGTGTGGCGTTACAAACTAAATCTTGTGACGAGGATCGTCGTGGCGCTGCTCGTTTGTCTAGCGCTGTTTCAATGGGCTGAATACAATGTTTGTGAAGGCACGGTGTTGTTTGATAGCGTGGGCTGGGCGAAGCTTGGGTATGTGGCGATTACCATGTTGCCGCCTCTTGGTATTCATTTGGTCTATCAAATTTCTGCCGACAAACGACGTTGGATCCCGGTGCTGGGGTATACCTTAGCGGTCGTGTTCATTAGCTACTTTTTGCTAGCCGTAAACGGCGTTAGCGCTGGTGTCTGCTTGGGAAACTATGTCATTTTTGAAAATCAGCCAGGCATCAGCGAATGGTACGGATTGTATTATTACGGTTTATTGTTCGTGGCGATTGCCTACGCTTACACCCGTGGCAAAAACGCCAAAAAACACATTCGCCGCTCATTGTGGTCATTGATCATCGGCTATGTGCTGTTCATTGCGCCAACGACATTTGTCAATATCATCGATCCATCAACCATCACCGGCATCCCGTCGATTATGTGCGGCTTTGCAGTACTGATGGCAGTAGCTCTTGCCGGAAAAGTATTGCCAGAATACACAAAGCAAAAATAGTGCTTGTGTTTTTGTGACAATTGGTGCATAATCACAAGTGAGCTGGTACGCATAGGGGCATCTCCTATGCTTGCCAATTGAAAGACAAACACATTTTCAACATGCCCCGGGTGGGCGCGTAGCAGCTCCGTTTTGCTATTTCGGCGACTTGCGTTGGTTTCGGCAAGTCGCTTATGGTATGATGAGTATATGTTTCGACGATCATTTGAAAAGAAAATTCCATTGTTAGTGCGTGAGTTTTTTGCTTCGCACGCGGATGTCAAGTTGATAGCGGTGACAGGTAGCACTGGTAAAACGAGCGCCAAGATCGCCATCGGTACGGTTTTGTCGCAGCGCTATGCTATCGCTATGCCGCAGCTGGAGCCAAAATCTCACATGCAGACCTTGCTGCAGATTATGGGAGTACGCTATCCTGAGGGTCCTGAAAAAAAATGGGGATTCTTCGCACGCCGTAACATGTACCGCGCTGTCAAAAAACGAGCTCGTGCTGAGCATCCAGAAGCGCAAGTGATCGTCCAGGAATTTAGCCCACAAAGCATTGGCTTTCATGATTGGTTCAAAACAGTCATCTTGCCGGACATTGCCGTCATCACTTCTGTCACCACAGGGCGTATGCGCGTCGAACATACCATAGAAGAAGTCGCTCAGGAAATGATCACGCTGGGTAATAACTCTCGGATGGCATTGATCAATCGTGATGATATCGAAGGTCGGTTTGCGGCGTTTGTGACGAATCCTAATATAACCACTTATGGCACCAGTGGGGTTGCAGAATATTATTTTGATGAACATGATTTCTCGCTCACCGAAGGACATTTTGGTGCTATGATTTCACCGGAGTATCCAGAGGGCATTCAAACACAACTGAAGCTATTGGGTGAACACAACCTCAGGCCAGCAGTGGCTGCTATGGCTGTGGCTGTCAAATTAGGTATGGATGTTGGCTCAATTCAGCGAGGCTTGGAAGCACTGCGCCCGATCCCAGGACGAATGCAGTTGCTGCGTGGTGCTGATGGTACTATGCTTCTGGACGACAGCTATAGCGCGTCGCCATCAACCACGACTGCGGCTATTCAGACATTGTATAGCTTGAGCTCGCCTCAGAAGATCGCCGTGTTAGGCAATATCAACGGTTTGAGAGAATCAATGCCGCAAGAAATGTCCAAACTAGGCTATCTTTGTAACCCCAATGAACTTGACTGGGTGGTGACAGTTGGAGAAATGGCCAACCAGTATTTGGCGCCATCAGCTCGCCAGCGTGGCTGCCAGGTGAAAGAGTGTAAAGACGCCATCGAAGCTGGTAGTTTTGTGCGCGACAAACTGAAAAAAGATGGCATTGCGCTGTTCAAAGGTTCTTCGGGCGGTGTCTGGCTGGAGGAAGCCATCAAAATTAACCTCCATACAGCGGTTGATGAAAACAAATTAGTTCGTCAAACGCCAGAGTGGATAGCTAGGAAGAACGCATTTTTCTCTCGTTTTAGTGATTAGCTGATATAATATGTAACATAGTAGTAATTTGGAGGGTATATGAGCATACAGCAGCCAACAACAGCACCGGCTGAGTCAACGCCGCCGGCTGAACAGCCGCCTATCATGGGCGCGATCAACAAACCGAAAAAGAAAAACCGCAAAAAGTTGATTATTAGTTTGGTTGTGGGGTCGTTAGTTACCATCGGCTTGATTGCAGGACTGTTGTGGTATCTGTTGGTATTTAATAACCCACAGCGCGCGCTGGAAGCATCAATTGTTAACGCGATCATGTCGAAGAACTCTGTCACTGAAGGACGGCTGACTTTTGAAGGCAAGGGTAATCAAAAAGTCACCGTTAAGCTCAAATCATCAGACGCAGAGAAGAGTCAAGAGCTGCGGGCTGATATAACAGTTAACACCGGTGGTTCTGACAAGTCAATTCAGTTCTCTCTGCCAAAAGTGAATGTACGCAATACCGAAGACGCAACGTATATTAAACTGGATAATGTTCGTAGCTCAATCGAGACAGCGATAGATCGTTACATGGAAAGCGTTTCCTCGCCAGGTGGTGCGATTTCTAGCCGATCTCAGACAAAATCACTCAAAGAAACGATGCTGAAGCAATTCGAGACGCTCATCAATGAGATCGACGGCCACTGGATCAAGATCTCTTCAGACGACCTAGAGCAGTCAGAAGAAGCAAAATGTGTGATGAATGCAGTTCGCCGCGCTAAGGATGATGCTGCTGTTCGCGAAGAAATCGCTCAAGTATACCGCGACAATAATTTTCTACAAATCAAAAAAGACTTGGGTACAAAAGATGGTCTGCGTGGATTTGAGATTGATCTGAGTGACGCTACTCTTGAGAAACGTAAAAACTTTGCTAAAGCATTGAGCGAAACAACATACGCCAAGAAGATCAAAGAATGTGGTGGTGGTAGTTCAAAAGCACTCGACACAGATGCACTTGATTTCAAGAAGGTAGATGTTTCTCTGAAACTGTGGATCGACAACTCAAAGAGACAAGTTCGCCGCGTAGAATTTGAGAGTTCATCTCAGGGTAATAAGGTCTCTCTCGAGACAGGCGTCATGTATGGCGATGCCAAGAAGGTTGAAGCACCATCTGACGCAAAAGACTTGAAAGATGTGATGAAAAAGCTCCAGTCAAGCCCACTGTCTAGCTTTGTTCCAAAAACTAGTACTTCGACAAACTCAGCCAGTGACGCCGACGAAGCGTAACTAGCCTTTCGTTGACGGTCAATCGCCTCACTCTCATGTGAGGCGATTTTCGTGCTATAATTACAGATATGAAACGCTACAATCCGACGGAAATTGAGAAAAAATGGCAAGATAAATGGGAGGCTGATGGCACCTACGTCACTGACCTTGGTGATACGACGCGCCCCAAGTACTATAGCTCGAGCATGCTTCCTGGCATCACCGGGGCTGGTATTCACATCGGTCACGGTCGGACGTTTCAATTTGCCGACATCAAAGCGCGCTTGAAGCGCCAGCAGGGCTACAATGTGTACCATCCAATTGGCTGGGATAGTTTTGGCTTACCGGTGGAAAATTACGCCATCAAGGTCGGTAAAACGCCGCGAGTGGCGCATGACGAAGCCAAGGCTCATTTCATCGCCCAATTAAAGCGACTCGGATTTAGTTATGATTGGTCAAAGGAAGTTTCCACCGCTGACCCAGAGTACTACAAGTGGACGCAGTGGATTTTTACGCAGCTATACAAGCACGATTTGGCGTATCAAAAGGAGCAGCCGCAGTGGTGGTGTGATACTGACAATACGGTATTAGCCAACGAGCAGGTTGAGGGCGGCAAATGTTGGCGTTGCGGCAATCCTGTCACCAAGCGCAACCTCAAACAGTGGTTTTTCCGCATCACCGCCTATGCTGATGAGATGCTGGAGGTGACTGACGACCTAGACTGGACGGACATGGTCAAAACCATGCAGAAAAATTGGATTGGTCGGTCAGTCGGTGCGGAAGTTGACTTTACCCTTAATTTAACGGCATCTGACTCTTTGAAATTTACTCCTGATCTGGCAGAAAAAGTTATTTCTGGTGAAAAAACCAATACAATTAGGTATGAAGCTAAAAAACTGAAGGTTGGCGATATTGCTGATGCTATGGTGCGTGATGGAGAAAAAGTATATTCATTTGGATATATAAAAATAGTTAATATCCACCAGCTTCCACTAAGAGATATATCTAACGATATTTCTGGACATGAACGTTATAGTGATGATAACGAAAAATTGTTGAGTTTTAAAAAGTTCTATGGTGAAGAAGTTTCACTAGAGGATACATTCACGGTTTATGATTTCGAGTATGTACCACCAATCACCGTGTTCACCACGCGCCCCGACACGCTGTTTGGTGCCAGCTACGTGGCACTGGCGCCGGAACACCCATTGGTTTCTCAGCTGGTCAATGCTGACACGCGTGCCAAAGTTGAAGCATATGTTCAAGCGGCGCAGCAGAAGTCCGACGTTGAACGCCAAGAAAATAAAGACAAAACCGGCGTCTTCACGGGTAGTTATGTCATCAATCCAGTCAATGGCCAAAAGCTGCCAATCTGGGTAGCTGACTACGTACTGAGTGGTTACGGCACAGGTGCGGTCATGGCAGTACCGGCGCATGATGAACGTGACTTTGCCTTTGCTGAGAAATTTGATCTACCGATTGTTCAGGTGGTTGATAAGCCTGAAGATTCGGCAGACGTCGGCTGCTATACCGGTGAAGGTGAATTGATCAATTCTGGGCAATTCGACGGTACGCGGAGTGAAGATGCTCGCGAACAAATCGTCGCGTGGCTGGAGCAGCAGGGATCTGGTCGTGGTAAAACTACTTACAAAATGCGTGACTGGCTGATTTCTCGTCAGCGGTACTGGGGCGCGCCAATTCCGATGGTTCATGTTGATGGTTTCGGGCCAATCGCTGTAGCGGATGAGTGCTTGCCGGTGATTCTGCCAGAAGTCGAGAACTTCAAGCCAACGGGCGGTAATACGTCAGTCCTAGCACAAGTTGATGACTGGGTGCGCGTGTGGGTTGATGTTGAGACGGGTAAAACCGTGCCGATCACCGAGCCAAAGCCGGCGGGTGACAATTGGCGTGAAGGCCGACGCGAAACTGATACCCTGGACGGATACGCCTGCTCTAGTTGGTATTTCCTGCGCTATCTCGACCCGCACAATGATGCCGAGGCATGGAATCCTGAGCGAATTGGTCATTGGATGCCGGTCGATTATTACAACGGTGCCGACCACGCGGTGGCGCACCTACTGTACAGTCGTTTTTGGATGCACTTCTTCCATAAACTCGGCTTGGTGCCGACGCCAGAACCATTCAAGCGGATGATGTACAATGCTTACATCATGGCGCCGGACGGTCAAAAGATGAGTAAATCCAAGGGCAATGTCATTGATCCGATGGAAATCATGGACAGTGGTTACGGTGCCGATGCGCTGCGGGTTTACGAGATGTTCATCGCGCCGTATGATATGGATGCGCCATGGGATCCGCGCGGGGTGCCGGGGACGTATCGGTTCTTAAATCGAGTATGGAATGTGGTGCAGGAATTTGTAGCAGCACCTGAATCTACTTCTGAAGATGACCAAGAACTGCTTCGCCTGACGCACTCAACCATCAAAAAAGTCACTCGTGACATTGAGGATGAGAAGTTTAATACAGCAGTAGCGGCAATGATGGAAATGGTCAACGGCCTATATAAATTCAAAGAGTCACACGGTATGCAAGCGTCGGAAACATGGCGGTTCACTCTGGAGAGTTTACTACAAATCTTAGCGCCATTCGCACCGCACATCACTGAAGAATTGTGGCAAGAATTGGGCCACACTGATACCATTCACGTCAATCACTGGCCAAAGTGGGACGAGAAATATCTGGTGAGCGATGTGATGACCATCATCGTCCAGGTCAATGGTAAGCTTCGATCAAAGCTGGAGCTGCCAGCCGACATCGACCAGCAGGGTATTGAAGAAGCAGCTTTAGCTGACGCCAATGTTCAAAAGTTCACAAACAATAAACCACCTAAAAAGATGGTTTATGTTCCGGGTAAACTACTTAACGTTGTTATTTAGCTTTAGGTTTTGCGTCTGCAGGAAAGACTTCTTTCTTACCATCGCCATTGGTGTCTTTCTCGACCATAGTAACAGTGAATTCTTTTGGAGGAATCTTGTATTCTGAGTTGTCAAGGACTTCCTGACTAGCCTCTGTGACTACACCAATATTAAGGTTAATCTGGTTTGCAGACCACCCCTCTTGTTCGCCGACTTCTTCAGCGGCTCGCTGTGCCGCAGAGTTAACCGAATCACCATCCTGTAAATCAACAGAGAAAGTTTTTTCCGGTCCTAGCAGTGATGGGTTTTCGTGTGCCGCGTTAACAAAATCAACGGCGCCTTGTTCTGCGACAGCAGCAGGGCTGTCTGGTGCTTCGGCGCTAGACCTGCCTTCCCATGGATATAAGCCAAGGCCTAATCCAGTGACACCTATGGCTAGCATCCCCACAGTTTTTCTAAGCCTGTTCTCTATTTTTTCCTTTTTTGCAAAGCTTGTTTCTGGTGATCGTTCATTCTTCATGATTAGTATCATAGCATAAGCAATATAAAAAGTCAAGTATATTGTAGAATATCTCAGACTATACTCTTGAGAAAAATCGTAAAAACCGTTATAATAAAGCCCAAGTGTTAATATAAACTGATAAAGGAGAGATTATGGCACAACCTAAAAAACAGAGCAGCCCGCGAAAAACTGGCCTGCGCCGCAGCCACTTGGTATTGAAATTAGCTCGCCGTGTAAACGGTTCTTCACCAGTTAAAGCCTGGACTACCAAGCGAGAAACTGGCAAAAAAACGAAATAGTAGTAATATAACCCGAACAGGAACGTTTTACGCATGGCTTCAAACCGTCATTTAGGACGAATCGTCGCTCTTCAGACATTGTATGAATATGAATTTCGCCGTGAGGTTGGAGACGATACAGTCGAATACAAAGACATTCTTGAGAGAAATCTTGATAAGTACAAGTCATCAGTCGATGATGTCGATTTTGTGGATAAGCTGGTGCGCGGCGTGATCTCGGTGCAGCAGGAACTGGATGAACAGTTGCGTCCGTTGGCTCCCGAATGGCCAATTGAGCAGATCGCGCGAATTGACCGAGCAGTTTTGCGGTTAGCGCTGTATGAGCTTAATCACGCAAAAGATGCACCTCCAAAAGTGGTCATCAATGAAGCAGTCGAATTAGCCAAAGCGTTTGGTTCGGATAACTCAGGGAAATTTATCAACGGTGTGCTGGGTACAGCATATCGCTCCCTCCAAGAGGATGCCGATGACAAAGGACAATTTTAGCGGAATACGCAAATATTTTAGTGGACATAAAAAGCCATCAATTCAAGAAATCGTGCGCGAACCAACAGCTGGTGGCGTTGTCTTTCGCCGCAACAATAAAGGCGAAGCAGAGTTTTTGTTGTATCAAGATGCGCGGGATCGCTGGACTATCCCAAAGGGGCACATTGAACCAGGTGAGACGGCGCAGGTAACTGCCAGGCGAGAAATCGGTGAAGAGACCGGCCTGAAAAAGATTGAGGTTTGCGGCTGGCTGGGCAAGGTCAATTTTCGCTATCGACGGATTGATAAACTGGTGTTGATGACGACGCAGGTATATCTGGTTAAAGCTCTTGATCCAAATGAAAAATTACAAAAAGAAGAGTGGATGAATGGCCTTAAGTGGTTTTCATTTCACGAAGCTTTGGACGAAATTGAATATGAGGACATTGGTAAATTGATTTTGCTCGCTATGAAACGTATCAGACAGGAGAATTTGTAAATGAGTGGGATGAACACGGCGTCATATCAAGAATTTGCGCGCGAAAAACTGGGTTTTGAATTTACAAAACTGGATCTTTTGATCACTGCGTTGACGCACCGCAGCTATGTCAATGAGCACCGAAAATCAGTTCACGAGCATAACGAGCGGCTGGAGTTTCTGGGCGATGCGGTTTTGGAATTGGCAGTGACTGAATATCTGTTTACTAATTTTTCTGAACCAGAAGGTATTTTGACGGCGTGGCGGGCGGCGCTGGTGCGCACAGAGAGCATTGGTGATGCGGGTGATAAGTTGGGCTATGGTCCGCTCATTCGCATGTCAAAGGGCGAGAAGAACGGCTCGGATCGGGCACACTTACAGATATTGGCCAATGCGTTTGAGGCGGTCATCGGCGCGATATACTTGGAGCGTGGCTTTGACGATGCACGCGATTTTATCCATACACACATCATCGTCAAACTAGACCACATTTTGGAAACTGGTAGCTGGCGCGATCCGAAGTCTCATTTGCAGGAGGTTTCGCAGCGGCTAGATGGACAAACGCCGGTTTATAAAGTGCTGGGCGAGGAAGGGCCTGATCACGACAAAGTTTTCAGGTTGGGTGTGTTTGTCGGTGACCGTTTGATGGGCCAGGGTAGTGGTCCTTCCAAACAAGTTGCCCAGCAAGCAGCGGCTCGGGCTGCGTTGGCAGAATATCGGCGACTGACCGACGAATCAGAAAGCAATTCCTGAGCCTGATTCTGTTATTGCTCGTGCTAAAACGTTTATGATATACTAACTATACAGTTTAATTCCGAAGGAGGGGCAGAATGTCAACGATTGACCAGCAATTTGTGGAATACATCATTAAATCACTTGTGGAACATCCAGATGATGTTGTCGTCGAGCGGTTGATTGATGAAAAAGGCGTACTGTTGACGTTAACTGTCAACCCTGAGGATTTGGGCCGAGTGATCGGTAAGCGCGGCGGTACTGCGCAAAGCGTTCGCACCCTGTTGCGGGCGTTGGGTACGAAAAATGACGCACGTTACAATTTGAAAATCGTCAACAACGATGGCTTTACTGGCGCGCAGAGCAGTGAAGATGGTGTATCTTCTGGTTCTGCTGTGGAAAAGCCAACAGAGGAAGCTGTGGAAAGCCAATCTTCCTACGCAGAAAATGCTCGAAAAGAGCTTGCAGAACTAGACGACCTTGATATATAATAAACGTAGTTCAAGCACAGACAACATGCGAGAACAGCTCTATGCGAGCAATGGGTAACCATTGAGAGCCTTATTTGTGCTAAAAAACCGCCCCGTGATGAGGCGGTTTTTTGGGCTATGATTTAGATCTACTGATTAGAAATAAGGTGGCTCCACGAAATTAGCATCTGGTGATGGATTTTCTCGCATATAAGAGATTTTCCCGTCGGCGCTTTTACTGATTGTGTAACCGCCTGTGTCCTTAGGGTCTATTACAGGGTTGACCTTGCGGCCTGGGTCTGAGATCTCATACACGATAGTCCCAGAATCGCCATCTCCAACCAGATAGTTGCCTTCATAGCAAAGAGGGTGAGGAAGTTCGGTTGCGGCGTCTTTCTTTCCCTCCTTTGGCTTATCAACCGTGACATTCAAGTCAACGGTATATGTTTTATCATCTCGGGTTTCACTGACAATATCGTAAAACCGATTTTGCGGATTGCCTTCTTGTTCTTCTTCTGTTAGCTTTCTTTCTTCGACTTCTCCAGCAATTCGAGCGTCATTTTCCTGACTAGAGTCAGCGTCCATAGACCAGGTTTGACAGCCAATGGTCACTCTGTCTACGTTTCCAGTACCGCCTCTGCCATTGACGTCATTTTCGTATGATAATATCCCAGGTTTACCAAAATGTGATTGTCCATCACAGGCTATAGCGACAGACATTTTGTACATGTCGGGCTTTGGTTCAGCTGAACAGCCACCAATACCAAGACTAGTACTAACGATGGCTAATCCTGCGGCAGGCTTAGCGACTTTATCGCGCAGAAAGCTAGATTTTGGTAATGTTTCCTTCATAACAAAAACTCCTTTAAATTGTTAGACATCATTTTACACTAAAATTAGTTTTTAGTCAAGTGTATGCTAAAATTTTAGAGATGAGAAAATTTCAAGTGATTACATTGTTCCCAGAAATGTTGACGGGCGTGTTTGGCAGTTCCATGATGTGGAAAGCGCAAAAAGAAGGCTTGGTGAGCCTGGAGGCGATTGATTTGCGTGAGTTTGGCCTGGGTCCGCGGCGGCAAGTTGACGACACGCCATATGGTGGCGGTGACGGTATGCTGCTGATGATCGAGCCGCTATGGAAGGCGGTGACACGCGCCAAGAGTCAGGATCCAACTGCCAAAGTAGTCATCATGACACCACGTGGCACCAGATGGAAGCAGTCGCTGGCGCAAGATTTTTCCGAAAAAGAGCACGGCTATATATTCATCTGTGGACGATATGAGGGGTACGATGAGCGAATTATGGAGCTAGTAGATCTAGAGTTAAGCGTTGGGGATTATGTGTTGACTGGCGGCGAGCTACCAGCCATGACTATCATCGACTCTATCGTTCGGTTACTACCTGGGGTTTTGGGCGGTGAACAATCGGCAGCCATCGAGAGTTTTTCAGACGGCGAGACCTTGGAGTTTCCGCAGTACACACGTCCCGCTGAATTCAATGGCCTGCAGGTTCCGGAGGTCCTGCTGAGTGGCAATCATGCCATGATCGCCGAGTGGCGCAAAACGCATTCGCAAAAAGCTGAATGATACCGAGTCAACGGAAAATACCGCTACATGAAAAGCAGCGGTATTTTGTTGTGGTGGATGGTCGTAGAGCGAAAGATACGTAATTTGTGGTGTTTATTTTTGTATAGTTCGCTTATGTTTATGGTACGTATATTTTTGTTTTTTTGCAAGTAATTTAGTGAAAAATACAACAAACTTGTGGTTATAGAGCTTGCGCATTATAATAAAGGCATGAAAAAGCTGTCAGTCAAACAAATGAAAAAAGAGATAAGAAACCTTGGTATCGGCCGTTGGGCTGGTTTATTGCTGGCGGTAACGTTGCTGGTGACGGTACTGATGCAGCTGTTTGCTTTTGAAAAATTTCCAGGATTGCTGCAGCTTGTTGGATTCACCGAAGTAACAGCAGTGGTGCTCGCTGTGGCATTGGTATACACGGAAGTGCTGGCGCTACCTTGGTTAATCGGGCTACAGGCGAGATCTTCTGTGCTACGGCTGAGCTTTTGTTGTTTAATCATAGCGCTGCAGCTACTGACGGTTTTGGTGGTTTTTGCAGATATGCGCGGTATTTCCATACTGTTCAGCGTATTGTCGCGTGAGTCGAGCATGGTGGATTTTGTATGGTTGGGATTGCTATGGGTGCTGTTTGGCATTGCTATCAAAACGTCAAAAAAATAAATACATCGCGCTAACGATGTATTTTGTAGTTTAATGTGGCTGGCGTTACAGGGATTAATTCGCAACCCCAAAAGACACACTAATTTATTCAAGCAATTTAATGCCGACCTTGCTAAATTAATTATCAATAACAGTAATTTAGTTCAACAACCTACTGGTCGCTAGGAAAAAGACTAAATGTGTCATCAGCGACGAAAGGTGTGTAGTCAGTCTTAAAAGAGTTCGCATATACCTCGCTATACTTTTCCTTAGTCTCATTACTCAATGATTCCCAATAGGCAGGCTCGGCTGCAAAGTTTTCCGTATAGGAGGTAAGTAGGTTTGACAGGATTACTTTCTTCTTGCTATTGTCTAGATTATCGAGAGTTTTAAGAAAACCGTAGGAACTCTTATCTCTCCGAAAGTATGAGATTAGACCGTACGTCTTGCCGTTTTGTGGAAATATTGTCAAGAAACAGGGTTTCATCCGCGTTCCGTACCCAGCGGGGCTAACGTTGTTGATTAAGCTGCCATCATAAGCTAATTCCAAATTAAACGTAGAGCTAACGGCAATCGGTAACTCTTCACCAATTTCTAAGACGGCCGTTTCAAGAACATTGTACTTACCTTTGACAAACGTATCAATAAAAACACCCCTCGTGGTTTTCTGGTCTTCAAGACCCATATTAAACCCCTGCCTGAAATCATCCATCATCGCTAGCCCAAGGTCATCCAGAGGAAACTCTTGCTCTTGATTATTCACTAGCCGTGTATCCGTGGCGTGCACCATAGCCTTTCGCGTAGTGAACTCTTTTGCAGCGGCACGGAAAGCAAAAAGGTACTCCTGCTCGACGTTACCAACTACATAGTCCTCGTTATCTATTGGGTGAAATACCTTATCGTGGTTACCGCAGAAACCGCTAAAGGTAGTGGCCGCCCCGCGTCCTGTTTCGATAAGAGAGCCCCAATCCGAGGTATTCCTATTAAGGTGCATAACGTGGCCATCTTTTGAGAGTTTGAGGAGTAGTCGCTTGTTAGATATTGAATGAGCCCGTATCGTTGGCTCTTCACAGCCAATAAAATAGCAGCCTTTAGTTTCCGATAGAGACTTATTAACTAATTGTCTATGGGCACGAAATACTTTCGCCTCTTTACTGTCATCCATTGACTTGATTATACATCAAGGTGCACCACAAGACGATAGGGGTACTATTCAACCGTAAGGCTTATGGGGTATTACTCTGGAATAATATAACGAAAATAATGCTCGCTATGCAGAAGAACTATCAGAAATACAGCGTCGAGAAGAGCGGCTCGATAAAGCCAACCAGCAGTTCCACGTTACGGCTAGCTATCTGTTATCTATATTCGAACACGCCGAAAAGTTATTTGAAGCCGCACAGACTGATGAAAAACGCCAAATTATAGGCTTGATACTTTCGAACCTCCAATTAGACGGCAAAAAGTTCATTTTTACACTAAAAGAGCCGTTTGCTTCTGTGCTTTCGCACGCAAACGGTTCAATGTGGCTGGGGATGAGGGATTCGAACCCCCGATCACGGGACCAGAACCCGCTGCCTTACCGCTTGGCCAATCCCCAATGCGTATTTGATTGTACTACAAAACATGGCGTGCTGCAAGCTCTGGATGTGTCGCCTGGCGGATGATACAATGATTGCATGGAAGCAGTTGTGAAATTGGTGGCAGACGGTTTGGTTATACCGGTAGTCTTGATTGGTGCGTACGCATTGCTGTGCAAAGTGCCGAACAACAAAAAATATCAGACATATGCCAGAGTGTTGATGGCAGGCTTGACGGCGTACGTGGTAGCCAAGACGGTCGGAACGTTCTATCAGCCGGAAAGTTTGCGTCCGTTTGAGCTGATGGGCGTTGAGCCAGGCGCGGCCTATCTCAATAATCCTGGGTTTCCTTCGGACCACGCGTTGTTCACCATGGCGATCACCTTGGCAGTTTGGTTCGGTACGCGTGATAAACTGTTGGCCAGTGTTTGTTTGGTGTTGACACTGCTGGTTGGGATTGGTCGGGTGTTGGCATTGGTGCACACACCACTTGATGTCGCCGGTGGTTTGTTGATTGCTTGTATTGGTATCATCTGGTACAAGCCGCTAATAAAGCGTTAGCATAAATATATTCATAATCTACATTTGCTTTATTGGCAATTTTCATGTAATATTAAGATATTATGAAGATTCTCTCAACTATATTTAAAGAGGAAATATCAGATTACTTGTTTAATATGCGAGCAGCAGTGTTTGGTCGTTTGTTGCTGACTGCGGCAGTGGCAGGGCTGTTGGTGTGGTTGGTTGCAACGGGAATTGACCGAGTTATTTTGGAACCAATCGTTTGTAAAGATGGTGCCAACCAGCTGCTGTGTGGCAACAGCACCATGATGGCAGGGCACATCGCCACGGTGATCATGGCTATCATGCTGGTGCCAGTGTTGATATTGTTTGGTGTCAAGCGTCCGCTGGTTGTGGTATTGGCAGCAACGATTGCCTTGTGGGGTATTAATTTTTGGCAGGCGCACACCATTATGGCTGCGCTGATTGCAGCATTGACCTATATGATGGTATACGCTAGCCTAACGTGGCTTAATAGGATTCGTGGCGACGGCGCAGCGATAGTGCTGATGATCGTGTTTGTGATTTTGGCGCGAGTTGTCTTGTCTCTGTAATCCCTGTACACTAAGAGTATGGAAATCATTATCATTATTCTCTTAGGTATTATCGTTATGGGCTTGGGTGCGATGCTGTTTGTGCTGCAGTCAAAACTAGGCGAGCTGAAACAGCAGTCATCGGTCGAGCTCATCAAAACTGACGTGGTGGAGTTGGGACGGACCATCGCTAAATTGAATGAATCAGTCAGCGACAAGTTGGAGCGTAGCAGTGCTCAGGTGCAAACTTCGGTCCAAAAGCAGCTATCGGAAAGCGCTAAATTGGTGGCGGACGTAACGCAGCGGCTGGCGAAATTGGACGAGACGAACAAGCGGGTGGTTGACGTGGCGACTGACCTAAAAACTCTACAGAACGTCTTGCAAAACCCGAAGCAGCGTGGCGTATTCGGCGAGTTTTACCTGGAGAGCGTGCTGGATAATGTGCTGCCCGCCAAGCAGTTCCAGATGCAATACCGCTTCAAGGACGGTGAGATTGTTGATGCGGTGATTTTTCTAGACAAGGGGCAGATTTTGCCGGTGGATAGTAAATTTAGCCTGGAAAATTATAACCGGATGATCAATGCCGAGACCAAGGCTGAGCGTGAGCTGTGGCTGAATAAGGTGAAGGCTGACCTGAAAGGTCGCATCGATGAAACCAGCAAGTACATTCGCCCGCGTGAGAATACCATGGACTTTGCCTTTATGTTTATCCCCAGTGAGTCGCTATATTATGACTTACTCATCAACAATGTTGGTGCGGGCGGTTCGAGTCGCGATTTGATCGAATACGCCTTTCGTGATAAGCGGGTGATCATCGTCAGTCCGACTAGCTTTTTGGCGTATTTACAGACGGTGTTGCAGGGTTTGAGGAGTTTACAAATTGAAGAGCAGGCCAAGGATATCCAGGTGCGTGTCGGTCAGCTGGGCGTGCATATCAAAAAGTTTGATGAACTGATGACTAAGATGGGCAAGAGTCTCAGTACCACCGTTGGGCATTATAATAATTCGTACAAAGAGCTGGGTAAGATTGATAAAGACGTGGTGCGAATCGCTGGCGGTGATCACCAGACGCAGCCAGAGCTAATCGACCGACCGACGCAGGAAGATTAAAAAATATCCCGCCAAAGGAGGCGGGATATCGCTATGGTAGAACTATGATTTACTCTTCTTCCTTATTGCGGTAGTTGATGAGTAAGAACAAGTTACCACCCAGAGCTGCACCGATGAGGGTCGCCACAATTACTTCCAGGCTAAAGCGAGAGTAGTTCTTCTCGTTTTTACCTGGGAATGGACTGTTGCTGCGCACTTGAGTGTCAGTCTTTTCTGTGACTGCCAAAGCAACAGCTGGGTTGAGTGTTGCGCCTGAGATGTAAATTTCTCGTGGGTATGGACGCTCACTGTTTTCTGATTGCGCTGCAACTTGGTTGTCTTGGATTTTGGCTATGACTGATGCACGGACGAATGAAGTAACTGAGCCTGATACGACCAAACCGATCATCAATGCCAGACCAACACCAAAGGCTTTGCCAGTCGTGCTGATTTCTTTGCGGTTCAATGCTGCGGCGACGCCGAACATAAAGACGGCAACACCGATCAATTCAACCGCAAAGACGCTCCATGAGAATGCAGTGAACTGGTCAAAGCTGAGCGCAAAACCGTTGTTGGTAATTGAGCCGATCAACACGACTGCTGCCATGGCACCGAGGAATTGTGCACCCCAGTAGAATGGTACCAAAGCGGTTTTTAATTTGCGCATTGACCACAAACCAAAGGTGACGGCTGGGTTGACGTGTGCGCCAGAAATACCACCGATAGCAGTAACGATGAGCATCAATGCAAAACCAACGTACATTGATGACAAGACGTCTGATGCGAACAGTGCGGTCAGCGTCAAGATGAACGTACCGATGATTTCTGCGATGACGATGTTGATTAAGTTGCTTGGTAATGTAGAACCCAATTTGGCGCGCTTGCTTTTGGCCGCAGCAGATTCGGTGACGACTCGTTTGACGGTCGTTTTGGTTTCGGTCTTGGCGGCAGCAGTTTTCTTTGCTGTAGCTTTAACCGGGGCTTTCTTTGAAGTTTTCTTCGTAGCCATATTCCCTCCTTAAAGTAGTATCACGACTATTATAGCATAATTTGCTATACTGTAGTTATGGGATTATTTGTAAATCAGAACGATCAGCGCAGCAAACTGCAAGAACGCATTGCGGCGGAACTACGCGAAAAGGCGAAAGCGTCGAGCTTGCAGGAGAAAGCTAGCTTGGACGGCGTGGAAGATGTGAAATATCTAGAAGGCACAAAACAGACGACAACACTGGCGTGGGCGTGGGTTGTGATTGTCATCATGGCGGCAGGGGTTGTCGGTATGTTTTTAATGCAAGGACGATGATATGGAAAAGTTGGATGAAGTTCGATCAGCATTATTATCACGTGTAGCCGAGGTGGCCGAGCCGCGCAGTGTGTTGCGGAGTACGGAGCTGCGGGAACTATATGGTGTCATTGCGACGCTGCCAGCCGAAGAGCGCGGAGCGTTTGGTAAGGAAGTCAATGAATTGAAGCAGGAGTTGGAGCGGTTGATCACGGCTCGTGAAGACGAGTTGTCAAAAGTTGACTTGCCGCCAATTGACGTGACGGCACCGATGGATGTGAACGCTTCACGACCCAGTTTACTGCCGAGTGAGCGGGGTACGATTCACCCATTGATGCGAGAAATTGACCGCATTTCTGACATTTTCAATCGCATGGGTTTTGTGACGGAAGAGTCGCGTGAAATCGACGACCAATTCCATATGTTCGAGAGTTTGAACTTCCCGAAAGGTCATCCAGCGCGTGATGATTATGATACGTTCATGACCGAGGAGACTGACGTTAATGGTGATCGTTTAATTGCGCCGGCGCATACCTCAACCATGCAAAACCGTGTGTTGAAAAAATATCATGGCAATTTGGCAAACGGCGAGGCGATCGCCGCCATCGTGCCCGACCGGGTGTTTCGCAACGAAGATTTGGATGCGCGGCACGAGCACACGTTCTATCAAGTCGAAGGTGTGTATGTCGCCAAGGGTGTCAATGTCGGCAACCTCATCGCGACGTTGCAGGAATTTTTGCAGGAATATTACGGCAAGAAATTGGATGTGCGCGTCAACCCATTTTATTTCCCGTTCACCGAGCCGAGCTTTGAATTTGCGCTGAGCTGCCCGTTCTGTGAGGGCAAAAATCCGGATTGTAAGGTTTGTTCGGGCGAGGGCTGGATCGAGCTGCTGGGCTGCGGTATGATTCATCCGAATGTATTGAAGGCTGCTGACATCGATCCGAATAAGTACACGGGCTTTGCCTTTGGCTGCGGCATCGACCGCTTGGTAATGATGAAATACGGTATCGAGGACGTGCGGCATTTTGAGAGCGGTAAGCTGGATTTTTTGGAGCAGTTTTAAGGAGCTATTGCGCACACGATAATAGTAGTATCTCAAAAACTTGTGATAAAAGAAGCAGTTCTGTGTGCCGATAGAGAAATTGTTGCAGCGAGAGAGATCACTAAAAAAGATAGGAGGATATAAATGGATACACAACAATTTGACGCACTTATTATTGGTTTTGGCAAAGCTGGCAAGACATTGGCGGTGACGCTGGCGAATGTGGGCAAAAAGGTAGCGCTGGTGGAGCGGTCACCAAAGATGTATGGCGGCACCTGTATTAATATTGCTTGTATTCCTACTAAGGTGCTGGTCAGTGCGGCTGAGCATCATCAAAGTTTTGATGAGGCGATGACACATAAGACAACGGTAGTGACGCGGTTGAATGAGAAGAACTATCACATGTTGGCGGATCGTGAAACGGTGAGTGTCATTGAGGGTGAGGCATCGTTCGTAGATGATCACACTGTGAAGGTTGTAGCGGGTGACGACGAGCTAGTAGTGAGTGCACCGCAGATTTTTATTAACACCGGTGCGGAATCAATCATCCCAGATATTCCAGGTATTGATAAGCCGTTTGTATATACCAGTACTGAACTGCTGGATAAAATGACGCAGCCAAAACATCTAGCTATCATTGGCGGCGGTTATATTGGGTTAGAATTTGCCTCAACTTATGCCAAACTTGGTACAAAAGTAACAGTATTTGAGAGGGCCGATGCTTTGCTTGCACGTGAAGATCCAGCAATTGCTCGGGCTACTACTGAAGCATTGCAGGCACAGGGTATCGAGATTGTGTTTAGTGTGGATGTGACAGCGATTGAGGGTGAGTCTACTGCGACGATTCGCACAGTAAATCATGATGATTACGCTGGTTATGATGCGGTTTTGATGGCTACGGGCCGTCGCCCGGCAACGATGAGCTTGAATTTACCAGCTGCTGGTGTAGCGACGGATGAGCGCGGGGCAATTGTGGTTGATGAAACACTTCGCACTAGTCGGTCGCATATTTGGGCAATGGGCGATGTAACGGGCGGGCCACAATTTACCTATGCGTCGCTGGATGATTTTCGGATTGTGAGAAGCCAGTTGCTGGGTGATGGTCTATACACTCGCGCCAAGCAAAAAACCTTGCCGTACGCGGTCTTTATGCAAACGCCGCTAGGTCGGGTGGGTATGACAGAGGCTGAGGCGCGTGCGACGGGGCGCGAAATTATCGTAAAAGAGCTGCCTGCTATGGCGATTCCACGTCTGCATGTTGATAATGCTACAACAGGCTTGCTGCGTGCGGTGATTGATGCAAACACTGAACAAATTTTGGGTGCTAGTTTATTGTGTCGTAACTCACCAGAAGTCATTAATATTATCAAAACTGTAATGGATAATGACCTGCCATATACTGTACTGCGTGACCAAATATTCACTCATCCAACGGTGAGTGAGGCATTGAACGATTTATTTGCGTAAAGGAGGAGTATGAATCACACAATTTTTGACGACATTGTATCAGGCAATATGAAATCTTGGAAAGTCTGGGAAGATGAGAAGTTTTTGGCGTTTTTGACGCCATTTCCGAACACGTCAGGTTTTACCGTGGTGATACCAAAACAAAATCCAGGCGATTACGTATTTTCCTTGGATGATGAATTGTATACTGAAATGATGGTGGCGGTGAAAAAGGTCGCCAATATTTTGGAGCAGGCCTTTGATACACCGCGAGTGGCGTTGATTTTTGAAGGCACAGGCGTGGCGCATGTGCATGCCAAGTTGGTGCCGCTGCATGGTGATTTGGCGAAGGGAATTGGCTCGGCAGTATCGCACGAGCAGGCATTTTATGCGGAATATCCGGGTTGGCTAACGACTGTTGATGGTCCAAAAATGGATGACGCTCAATTGGACGAGATTCAGGCGCGGATTTTGGCAGCGCAGGAAGAAAACTAACAATCTGTTGATTGGAGTGAGGAGGTCTCATGGCAGCACGTGGTAAAGCGCTAATGATAACAATAGCTGGTGTCGTGGCGGTATTGGCTGCAGCGTCTGTTGCTTGGGTCTTTCTGTGTCCAAGTCGTAGTGCTGATTTGCAAAAAGCTCATATTCAGCGGCGTGATTATGACCAGTCAGTGCAGGATATCCAAAAGGTTATTGCTGATGATGCGGCTAATGGCGAGGTGCGTCCAGAATCTCGCCCAATTCTGAAAACTCACGGCAAGAAAACTGCGCGGGCGGTGATGATTCTTCATGGCGTCAGCGGTGAGCCGTCGGCGATGGCAGAGTTGGCGGATTGGTTGTATCAGGCGGGATACAATGTCTACGTGCCGCGAGCACCGCACCATGGCCTGAAAGATGGCAAGCAGCACGGCAAAGTTCGCGCCAGTGAATTGGTGAAATTTATGAGTGATAGTGCCGGGCTGGTCAGCGGGCTGGGTGATGAGCTGGGCGTGATCGGCCACTCAGGTGGTGGCACGCTAGCAACGTGGCTGGCACAATATGGTGATGGATTGTTTTCGCGGGTGCTGCTACTTTCGCCGTACTATGAGCCGGATGCTTCTCAGGCGCCAAAGTGGCAAGTGGCGCTGCTGCGCAATGTCTACGGCAATCATCTGCTGCCAGACCAGTTCTTTGACGGTGCTTTGTCATACCGGGCATTGGCAAATTATGTCATCATCAAGCAGAATTATCGCAGCGATTTGAAAGCTCAAGGGTTAAAGCACGTTGGTTTGATCATCGGTAGCGAGGACCGTTTGATTGACGGTGCCATGGCAAGGGACATTGCAGAAAAGATGGCTAAAAACAGTGGCGCCACGTTTACAAATGAAACAACGCCAGCACACATGGGCATTGGTCATGAATTGATATGGCCGGGAGATAAGTCTGTGAAGCAATACAAAAAAGAGCTGTACGACATGTACGTACGGGTGTACGAGCGGTGAACATCCTCCTTGTTGAAGACGAACCGGCAGTCCGCACCGGCACCGAACAATTCCTCCGCCAGCGCGGCTTTACGGTGGTGACGGCGACTAGCGGCGAGGAGGCACTGGATAAGTTCGCTGGGGCGGATGTGATTGTCCTTGACATCATGCTACCAGGGATGAGTGGCATTGAGGTATTGCATCAAATTCGCCAGACCAGCGATGTGCCGGTACTGATGCTGACGGCATTGCATGATGAGCCGACGCAAGTTGCGAGTTTTGACGAGCTAGCGGATGATTATATGAGTAAGCCGTTCTCGCTGGTGATTTTGGAGAAGCGAATCAGGGCGTTACTTCGCCGGCAGCAGTCTGTCAAAAAAACCTTGTGGCAGCGCGGACTGGCTTCGGTGGATTTTATGGCCTATCAGGGATTTTATGATGACAATGATGCACATCTCAAGCCCAAGGAAGTGCAGCTGCTCAAGCTGCTCGTCGACAATCCAAACATGGTCTGGAGCCGGCAGGCTATCATTGACAAGTTGTGGCGTGATGATGAGGTACCGTTCGACCGGGTGATTGACGTTTACATCAAAAACTTACGCAAAAAATTGCACCTGGACTGCATCATCACAGTGAAGGGAGTGGGCTATCGCTATGAAGCGGCTTAAATTATTCCCCAAAACATTTTTGGTGTCAATCGGCCTGTTTGCGGCGTTGATCATCCTGGTGCATGCGCTGGTCTACACCTTGATGCCGCAATTTTATCTGCAGCAAAAAGAGCGTGAGGCGGCGGACAATCTCACGGCGCTCGTGGCTGAACTACGTGGCAAATCGACTGAGGAAATGCGTCGTCTCAGCCAGGAGTTTGCTCAAGTGAAAAATGTTAATATCACGCTGACGGTTGACGGGCGCGATCAGTATTTTCAAGGTTTTCAGTCGATCAACATCGTGACGGATAGCGGTAAATCGGTCGATACTAGCGTGGTGAAAATCGCTGATGGGCAAACGGTTGATCCGCGCTCGGTGATTTTGCAGCAGGGTAATGTGACGGATAAACAGGGGCGAGCGATCGCGGTCAAGCTACTGGCCGACGTGGCACCCGTCACCCAGTCCAAGCTCGCCACTTTGCAGGTATTGCCATACACCATGATCGGCTCGCTGCTAGTGGCGCTCGTGTTTTCGTACATCTATAGCCGTTTTGTGACGCGGCCGATTCGCCAGATGGCGGCGGTGACCACGACCATGCAGCGGCTGGAAAAGGACGCGCGCTACCCGGTACGTAGCAGTGATGAAATCGGCGTGCTGGGGCGAAATATTAATGAGCTGTATCAAAATCTGTGGCAAACGATTCGCTCGCTGGAGCATGAAAATAAGCGGATCACGCAGCTCGAGAAAGAGAAAATCGCCTTCCTTCGCGCAGCTTCGCATGAGCTAAAAACGCCACTAGCAGCCCTCCGGATCATGCTCGAAAACATGCAGCTGAATATCGGCGAATATAAAAATCGCGATCAGTACCTGGCGGAATCGGTGGCGCAGGTTGACCGTTTGGCAGCGATGGTGAATGATGTGCTGCGCTCCGGCAGTGTCGCCGAGCAAGCTTTGCGTCAGGAGAAGCGGCTGAAGATTGATAAGCTACTTGCTGAAGTGGTTGATGATTATGTGTTGCTGGCGAAAACGCGCGGCATGACTTTCGAGGTTAATACAGAGCCGACGACCATTCGTGCCAACCGCGACATGATGCGCCACGTCATCTCGAACCTGGTGTCAAACGCGGTGCGTCACGGCGATGCGGGAAGCGTAATAGCAATCACCTGCGATCAGCACGAACTAGCCATCGAAAACGCTTGCAAACCACTGACTAAACAACAACTCCAACGCGTCTTCGACCCGTTTTATCGGGGCAGTGCCACCACAAAGCAACATGCTGATAGCAGTGGCATCGGCCTCTACACCGTGAAAATGCTACTCGACGCCAAAGGTCTAGACTACGACTTCACGCCACACGGGCAGGGTATGCGGTTTGTGGTGAGGTTTGGTTAAAGTCCCATACAAATATCCCGATAAGGCCGCGTGACAACTTCTGCCGACTCGAGGCCGAGTTTGGCCTCAATCTCGCTAATCATCGCCAGTGCATCAGTCTCATCATCTGATAAAACTTCAACTTCTACGAACGTCCCAGCGTCTTTGATTTCGTCTATAGCCACCGTTGCCTGCGGAAAGTCTGGGGATTGGAATGATCGCCGGTATTTATTAACTTCAACGAGCTGCACCATACCGAGATTTGCCAGTAGCTGTTTGGCGGTCGCCGCGTCCCCGGGTTGAATTGGTAGGTTTGTCTCGGGCTTAATAATCACATCATTCTCTGTATGTGTCGCAGTCGTCGTCGCAGGCTTATATGTCACCTCGGCAAAACTATTGCGCTGGCGAATCCGCAAACATTCGACCGTCTGCATGAAATCGACATCGGGGCGAGAATAATACGTATCAATCTCGTGGAGATTACTCTGCAGCTCAAAACCAAGTTCTCGCAACTGCTTGATTAATTCTTTTGCGTCACCGGTTAATTGACGTTTGCGTTCGATTTCTAATAGTTTTTTGGTCATTTGGTGGCCTTTCTTATGGGTGTATAACTATTTGATAATACGTCATGAGAACAATATATTGATAAAACACTTAAAGCGCAGCTAATTCTTCCTGTAGCTCGCTGCCTCTATCTTTTAACAAAAGAAGCTCAAATAATACTAGCTACTTTCCACTTGGCGGGGGATTGCTTAATATAGATTCCAGATATCTATTATAATAGGCTCTGTTTACTTTTTGAATATTATGATTGCTTGTAGGCAGAACTCATCCTAGTAGTGATAAAATTATTGATAATGGAAAAATCAACATTGAAAATTGCAAAAAAGTTGGCTTGAGCGCTCATGATGTATCGTTCAAACTGCGGACTCATCATATCTATTCAACGAGAAAAGTAAAAAGAGCTGTGGTGGAACAAGACGGCGAATCGATCATCACTCATGAAGGGGAAGAAAATCTGAAATTCCCATTGATAACTGACGGACAATTGCAGACTGATATTTTGCATGTAATTGGCAAGGATGAGAAATGGCTGCTGAAAGAAATGAAAAAGCAGGGGCTGAAGGCGTATGGCGATGTGTTTTCGGGAGAATATGTGGACGGGAAGTTAATCCTGACAGTTTATTAGTAAACAGGAGACTTACAGTTAACGGCTATCTTGTCTAACCGCAGCTAAATAATACCGATAATAACTCTTTGGGTCTGAAACGAAAAAACTGTCATCCATGTCTTCGTTCGGACGAATTTCAATACTCTGGTCGTTAGCATAAGGCTTGATAATATGGGTGAACTCAAATTCATATTCTCCAGAAATTTGCTTGAGCTCCTCGCTCTGATAAAACGGGTCAGGATGGTCTGTCATTACCAACGCAAAATACTGCCCGTTATGAGTAAACAGATGAAACGCTGTATCAGGACAGAGCGGAACGAGAGACGCCAGCTGGCGAATATATGATGCATCGTCGAGAATTGGAAATGCTTCATTGATTATTTCTGGGAACAGGATGTTTGAATAATTGTTCATATGGCAATCTTGATTATAGCAAGAATAGTAGGCGGTTTCATGATCCGTCTGGACTGCATAGGATAGATTTAATCAGTAAGCGGACGATACTTATCACCAAACAAATTTCATCACCACCACTTTGTATACGGCAAAAGTACAGGGCAATATTCAAAATCGATGTTGATTCGGCTTGTAGCCTAAGTTGAGTGACTTTATAATAAAACGTATGAAAATCATCACCAAAAAATCCTACCCTGATTTATTCGAAAAAGTCCTAGCAGGTGAGAAGACATTTGATATGAGGGTGGCCGATTTTGACATCCAACCCGGCGACATTCTGGAGCAGATTGAGGTAAATTATGACGGAGCGCCGACCGGCCGCACAGTTCGTCACGTAGTCGGCGAAGTTTTACGCACGAAAGAAGTTGATTTTTGGAAACAAGAAGACATTGATCAATACGGCTATCAGGTGATGTCACTTACCGAGTGGGTTGATTAGTGTAATGGTAGATTATCCATTAAAGAAGCTTAAAGAGTAGGATGACGCAACGAGTAAGCCGAGTAAATAAAACTTTGCTATACTATACCCATGGAGCATGAACAAAAGATACCAAAAGTGTATGCTTTTATAGACAGTCAAAACCTCAATCTTGGCATACGGTCACAGGGCTGGGAGCTTGATTTTAAGAAATTCCGCCTCTATTTAAAGAATAAATACCATGTTGAAAAAGCTTATTTATTTATCGGTTTAGTACCGGGTAATGAGCAATTATACACAAGCTTGCTTGAGATGGGATATTTGCTCGTATTCAAGCCAACTGTCGAATACCGTGAGGATGGCAAGAAAACGTACAAGGGGAATGTTGACGCTGAGCTGGTACTATATGCATCCGCTAAATGTTTTAATGAGTATGACAAAGCAGTTATCGTCTCTGGTGACGGTGATTTTGGCTGCCTCGTAGAATACTTGCAACAAACTGATAAACTTTTAGCATTAATCTGTCCAAATAAACGATACTCCAGTCTGCTGAGAAAATACCGCGGGTATATCAATATTATCGGTAATACTCGAAATAAATTAGAATACAAAAAGGCCAGAAACAGCGTTCGGTCGAAACCTTAGGCTTGTCTGGCCATGGTGATGCTGTAATTATAACAAAAGTGTATACATTATGTCAACAAAGTGTATACAAATTTTGCTTGTTTTTTATGCTCAGCACTCTTTAATATACCCATTTCACATTCCCTTCACACACACTTGCTACACTGACATAGAACCAAGAAAGGAGATCTATGTCATTTATACAACGTGCCTGGTTGTATATCACCAGGAAAAAACTCAAAACGCTGATTTTGCTGGCGATTTTGCTGTGTATGTCGACGATTATGCTGAGTGGATTTGCCATCAAGCATTCGACCGACGCAGCGGCGCAGTCGCTCGACAAAACACTCAAGGCCGGCTTTACGCTGGGCAATAATCCGCGCACCAATCCAGGAACAGCCCGCGGTTCAGGAACAGTGTCGAACAAAGACATCGACGCAGTGAAAAATCTGGAGGGCGTGACGGACTATGTCAAATGTCAGAACGCCACGGTCGATTTTATCAATACCAAACTAGTGCCACTACCGGGCGGTGGCAGCGGCTATGATGCCGAGAAAGACAAACAATTTGGCAATGCCGCGACTATCATCGGCGTCAACAAATCTGAGTCCGAGAAGAAGTTCCGCGCCGAGTCGCTCAAGCTCATCGCTGGCCGGCACATCACCGAGAATGATTCGCACAAGATTTTGGTGCACGAAGACTTTGCCAAGGCTAACAACCTGAAGCTGGGCAGTAAAATTAAGTTAAAGGCTAACCAGTACGACACCGACAATGAGCATCCATCCAAGGACGAGGTTGAAGTGGAAATCGTCGGTATATTTAACGGCAAAAACCCAAAGCAGGCGACGTACCAGGTGGAGCTGTTCGAGAATTTGTTCTTGACTGACATCGCGACGACTCGCCAGTTGAACGCCTATACCGAGCAAAATGAGATTTACCAGGACGCCACGTTCTTCACCAAAGGCACCAAGCAGCTGGATGAGGTGATGGCGCGGGCAAATAAATTGCCGGTCAATTGGCAAAAATACCAGCTCAACAAGAATAGCCAGGAGCTAGCTGGCGTGACTGGCGCGGTAAACGGCGTGTACGGCTTAATCGACGGTATGTTGTGGGCGACGGCGCTGGTCAGCGTGGCGGTTATCGGCATGGTGCTGTACTTGTGGATGAATGAACGCAAGCGCGAGGCGGGCGTACTTTTGGCGACGGGTGTGCCGCAGTCAAAGATTGTGTTGCAATATATCGCTGAGTTGGTGATGATCGCGGTACTGAGCTTCGGTGCGTCGTACTTTACCGCGGGGCTGATTGCTCAACAAATGGGTGATCACGTGGTGTCGCAGGCGGCACAGAGCGCCACGCGTCAAGCTGGCAGTTCCCTCAACGGTGCGTCGCTTGGTGCTGACGCCGACTCGGTGACATCATCACGCACACTAGAAAAGGTGACGGTTGGTGTGCAACCGACAGATCTGCTGGCGGTGTGGGGCGCTGGGCTAGCGGTGATTATCATCGCGGTGCTCTTGGCTTCTCGACCAATTACCCAGTCAACGCCAAAAGAATTACTAACTGAAGTGGACTAGGGGCGAATGATGACGATTATCAAACGAGCCTGGACGGCTGTGACGCGTAAACGGCGTCGCAGCCTGACCATCGCCCTGATTATGACGCTGATTTTCACGCTGCTCATCGGCACGCTGACGGTGCAGCAGACGATGGCGCAGCTGAAGCAATCGGTCGAGCGGAACATTCGCGCTGGCTTTAGCATCGCTAACAAGCAGCCGTCGGGCGAGGTGCCGATGGATATCGCGCAGCGAGTGCAGCACCTGGACAAGGTCAAAGCACATAATTTCCAATCAGAAACTACCGCGGGACTGCCAGGCAAACAATTGATCGACACGGCAGGCAGCGGCGTGCAGCTGGACGCTAACGTGGCTGGCGAGGCGAAGGTGACGGGCGCGACACAGAGCGATTTGCTGAGCGAATTTACTGGTCGGTTCTACCAATTGGAGCAGGGTAAGCACTTGACCGAGCGCGACCAAAATGCGGTCCTGATTCATAAAACATTCGCCGAGAAAAACGATATCAAGCCAGGCGACAAGCTGGACATCACCAAAGACGGCAGGCGCGTGCCGGTAACTGTCGCAGGAATCTTCAGCGGCAAAGGTGAAAAGCCAGCGGTCTTACAGTCCGACATGGCGGAGAATCATCTCATCACCAATCTGGCTGCGGTGCAGCAGCTGGCAGGTAGCCAGCAACTGACACGGGCGACGTATTTTGCCGAAAATCCGCACCAGCTGAAGCTGCTAACGGATCGCGTCAAAAGTTTACCAAACGTCGACTGGCAGAAATTCAGCCTAACTGACAACGGGGCCGTGTTTGCCGGGGTTCTCCAAAACATCGCTGGCATTCAAAACATTTTGACGATTGCTACCATCGGCGCAGCCGCGGCAGGACTGGCAGTATTGTCTCTAGTGCTGGTGTTCTGGGTGCGCGGTCGCTTGCATGAAATTGGCATCTTACTGTCCATCGGCACGTCGAAGCGGCAGATCATCGGGCAATTCCTGGCGGAACTCGCCATCATCGCTCTCGTGAGCTCGGTGTTCGCACTCGCCATCGGTTCGGTCGCCTCGTCGCAGATTTCTACCGCCCTCACGGCGCAAACTGACCAAAGCCAGCGCGTAGAAAAAACCGTGGTGCAAGCCGCGCCGCCGGCGACCTACCTAGAGGCTTTCGCCTTTGGCTACATGGTTGTTCTGCTGTCAGCCATCGCTGCCACCGCGCCAATCATGCGCCAATCACCAAAGCAAATTTTAGCAAAATTAAGTTAGGAGTTATCATGTCATTACTTACGTTACGCGATATCATCTATTCATACGCCGACGGCACCAGCAATGTGCTCAACGGCATCAATTATCAATTTGAAAAGGGCAAATTCTACGCTATCGTCGGTAGTTCTGGTGCTGGTAAATCGACCCTGCTGGGGCTACTGGCGGGGTTAGACACGCCGACCGGCGGGCAGATTTTGTTCGACGACGAAGACATTGCCGAGCAGGGCTATTCGCATCATCGCAAGCACAATATTTCGTTGGTGTTTCAGAATTATAACCTGATCGATTATCTGACGCCGCTGGAAAACTTGAAATTGGTTAATGCCAAAGCTACCAATGAAACGCTACATGCCATGGGTCTGGACGACGATCACATTCACCGCAATGTTATGAAACTTTCTGGCGGACAGCAACAGCGCGTAGCGATCGGCCGAGCCCTCGTCTCGCATGCGCCGATCGTCTTGGCAGACGAGCCGACTGGCAACCTGGACGAAACTACCGCCGCTGACATCATCGACATCTTGCGCCGGGCCGCCCATGAAAACGACAAATGCGTCATCGTCGTCACCCACAGTAAACAGCTGGCTAAAGAGGCGGATGTGGTGCTGACACTCAAAAATAAATTACTCCAAAAAAGCAAGGAAGATAAAAAATCAGCCCGCAAGAAAGCTTAATCGTGGTGCAGATAGTGCCGCAATGTGTCAGGCAAAGTAGGCGCGAGCATGTTGTAGGTGTCATCAGTGAGGGCAATTGATAGTCGGTCGCGTGGCTGACGCTTGGACAATTTCGTCATACCAAAGAGCGCTGGACTCATTTTTCCACCAGGAACATTGTCGAGTCGGCCAAAACCGGTGGTCAGTCGAACCGTATATTCATCCTGCGCTTGAGCGAGATCAACGAGTTCGCTAAGTAGTGGAACTAGTGTATCATTACCAAAATCAGCCCGCTGCTCACGTGAGAAACGCGCGTTGCTCTGCGGTAGTGGCACTGCAAGGTTCTGTCCATCACCTGTCCAGTCGATCAGCTCGCCGCCATAACGTTGCACGGCAGTGAGTGCTTGGCTACCAAAGCAAACGATGAATGAGCGCAGTTTTCCATTATCACGCGCCATCTCCCCGGTTGAGTCCGACACATCCCACGTGGTGAGGATTGCGTTTGGCGTGGTGGGTGATTTGAGGGCTAACATGTCGGCAACTGACTGAGTTGGGTATGACTCTCGCGCTAATGCTTGCAGCGCCGTAATGCCAGCGCCGAGCGCAGTTTTGGTTCTGTCATATTGCCATAGTGTTTCTAGTTCATCCAGCTGATGTTTGGTCGGCGTACGGTCTTTGGTAAAAGCAGCTTGCAGAACGGCGTGTTGGTCAGGCAGCGGCAAGTTGAGGACGCGATGATCAGGATTCATCGCACTCTCAGTCAGGGTAATGTCGTCTTGGTTGCCTTCAATGACACGTCCAGCAACTGACGACCCATCAACGCGGTGCCCTGTGATATGTGCTTTTTGAAAATCAAATCGGCCGTCAGTCGGAGCTTGCGGTGAGCATGCGGTAGCGATTGCCCCAATCGAATCAGGATTACATTCATCATACACAAAGACAGTCACTGCGTCTGGCTGAATCTCGGTCGTGTGTACGTGCTGCAGAAAATTACCCACAGTTTGTGTGAGTCCTTGCTGATGAGTGCGAGCCAAAGTTTCGCAAGAAGGCTTCCGATGCATTTTGCATATTATATCATATATTTATGAATATGGGAATGATAGGGAAATTGACTTCCCTAGATTTTATATGACAGGCGTCCTATGATGGAGTTAAAAGGAGCGTAGATCATGAGTTTAGAAGAAAAGGTACATAATGCACAGATAAAGATATTGCGAGAACTGCTATTTTTACCGACTGCTCATTTTGCTGCACTGCAGCGAACTACTGGTCTTGATAGCGACCATGTCAAATTTCATATAAAAAGACTAGTCGCGTTAGGCTACGTGACGAAGACAGCTGATGGCTATGTGCTTTCGATCAAAGGTAAAGAATATGCCAATAAGCTAGACACTGATGCTGGTGTGATTGAGCGTCAGCCAAAAGTAGCGGTGTTGTTAGTCATTGAGCGGCAGCACCATAATGAGAAGCAATACCTTCTGCAGCAGCGGCTTAAGCATCCATATTATGGTTTTTGGGGTGCGCCAACAGGCAAAGTACGCTGGGCGGAGTCCGTTGTTGAGGCAGCAGCACGTGAACTCACTGAGGAAACGGGACTGCATGGAACCTTCGTGCACCGCGGTGTCTATCACGAGCGGGTTCGTCACAGTCAAACAAATGAAATCGTTGAGGACAAACTATTTCATCTGATGTTTTGCGATTCCGTCTCGGGCACGATGGTCAAAGAATTTGAAGGCGGCAAAAATGCTTGGCGCACGCGTGAAGAGATGGAGAGTGAACCAAAGAAATATAAGAGCTTCATGCATGAAATGGCAGCATGCATTGATGGACATGGTGAACTAACAGAAGTGATATATGAATATGACGCGACAGAATTTTGAGCCACCTCGGGCAGTGCTTTGCGGATCCTATAGGCGTGACAGAGACGGACTTTTCCGGGTCTATGATGAGCTTGTTGTGACTGGCTGCCAGGTTTTATCGCCACGACGGATGCAGTTTGATAATGCAGCATTTGTGCGAGACACTGCCGAGCAAGGTATATCATCGCGAGCGATCGAAGCCTGTCATTTATCAGCAATTTGTCAAGCAGATTTTGTGATGCTTCATGCTCCAGATGGCTATGTTGGACTGAGCGCAGCAATGGAAATTGGTTTTGCGACGGCTCAAAAATGTCCAGTTTTTTCACGCACAGCACCGCAGGACATTGCACTGCGTGGATTGGTAAAAGTTGTGCCCAGTGTATATGATGTGCTGTGTGTAGTAGGTCTACGATAGATAATTTTATGCTGTATAATGCGTAATCAATCTAGCTATATAATGTAGAATAAATAATATGACTAGGTATTGCGCTGGTCTATATTAATTAAGCACGAAGGCTAATAGCAATATGCATGATGACATTGTGATGAAACTAACAAAACTCGCTGAAGGTAATGAGGCGTACGCTGAGTTTAATAAGCGTATCATCAACACCAAGATGTTAGTCATCGGTGTGCGGGTGCCGGATTTGCGGCGATTGGCACGGGAATTGGCGTCTGATGTGGGTGCAGCGGAAATCAGCGAATTGCTGACGGTCCAGGACGAATCTTTCGACTATGTGTTGCTGTGTGGATTGTTGATTACGCATGCTCGGATCGATGATCAGACGGCGATTGATTTGACTAGGCAATATTTGCCGTGTGTTGATTCGTGGGCGCACATTGATGTATTTGTTGAGAAAAGGCGGCGATTTGCTGGTGAAGCGTGGTGGAATTTTGCGCTGGAATGTTTGCAAAGCGAAGCTGAATTTACAGTTCGCTACGGCGTGGTTTCTTTGATGACTAATTTTTTGGATGAATCGCATGTCGATCAAGTCTTTGCCGCACTGCGAAATATCACCCACGACGGCTACTATGTCAAAATGGCACTGGCTTGGCTGTACGCTACGGCGGCGGTGCACTTTTTTGAGCTGACGCTGGCTGAACTAGAAAACGGACATATTGACACTTGGACGCGCAATAAAGCTTACCAAAAAATGCGCGAATCAAGGCGGTTTACGTCCGAACAGCAGGACATCATTGCCAAATATAAAGCTAAAGAATATTACCAATAATTACCGACCTGCGGCTTGGCTTTACAAAAGTCGAATAGTTACAGATAAGATGATATACTAGTAACTAGTATGAAAGTCAGCCTAAACCTTATCAAACAATTGATTAATTTTGAATTGCCTCCCGTAGATGAGTTAGTGGCGCGGGTCAATCAGCAGCTTGGCGGTGTCGAGGAAGTGATCGACCTGAAAGCCAGATATGGCGGCGCGCGAATTGTCCGGGTGGTTGAATGTGCCAAGCATCCTGACGCTGATCGGCTGAGTGTGGCCAAGATTGATGATGGCGGCGTGGTTGCGGATGTACCGCGTGATGAAAACGGGCTGGTGCAAGTGGTCTGCGGTGCGCCGAATGTCCACGCGGATATGTGGGCGATTTGGCTGCCGCCAAAAAGCACGGTGCCAGTAAGTTTTGATGATGACGAGCCGTTTGTGCTGGATGCGCGGCCACTGCGCGGCGTGCTCAGTCAAGGTATGTTGGCGGCGGCGGATGAATTGGATATCGGTACGGATCACGAGGGAATTGTTGAGATTCATGAGCACGATGTACCGGCAGGCGTTGAGCTAACAGCGGGTGCGAGTTTCGCGGAAACGTTTGGGCTGGATGACTACGTACTGGATATTGAAAATAAAATGTTTACCCATCGGCCGGATTGTTTTGGGCAGCTCGGCGTGGCGCGCGAGATTGCTGGGATTTTTCATCAGCAGTTTACCAGTCCTGAGTGGTATAAATCAGTCCAACAGTTTACGGGCGCTGAGGGGTTGGATTTAACAGTAACGAACGATGCGCCAGAATTAGTGCCGCGCTTTATGGCGGTAGCAATTCGTGATGTTACTGTGCAGCCAAGTCCGCTGTGGCTGCAATGCCAGTTGGTGGCGATGGGCGGCAAGCCGATTAATAACATTGTCGATGCCACGAATTACATGATGCTACTGACGGCACAGCCAACGCACGCCTATGATTATGATAAATTACGTGGGTCTACACTCGGGGCGCGGATGGCTCGTAATGGCGAGAAAGTCAGTCTGCTCAATGGTAAGGAATATGAATTGACGACGGATGATATCGTCATTGCTGATGGCGAGGGTGTGATTGGTCTGGCGGGAATTATGGGCGGTACCGACACTGAGGTTTCGGATGAGACCAAAAACATCGTTTTGGAGTGCGCTAACTTTGACATGTATGCGCTGCGCCGCACGGCTATGCGACATGGTATTTTTACCGATGCGTTGACGCGGTTCAACAAGGGGCAATCGCCGCTCCAAAATGCTGCCGTGCTAAAACAGCTGATGAGTATGGTCGGCGGGGTACAGGCGAGCGAAGTGTTTGATTTGAAACAATTTAGTGACGAGCTCGATGATTATTTTGATGGAAAATACACGCCAGCTAACATTGACATCGATGGCAAGTTTATTAATGAAAGATTGGGTTTGGACTTATCTGACGATGATATTTGTGACTTGTTGAATAATGTGGAAATAAAGAGTCATGGTCCAGAAGAAGAATTGAATTATATTTGCATCCAATCGCCGTTCTGGCGCACCGACCTTGAGCTGCCGGAGGACATCGTTGAGGAGGTTGGCCGACTGTATGGATTTGACAAGTTATCGCGCCAACTGCCAATGCGCAGCATCAAATCAGCGCCGAAAAACCTGCGCCGCGAATTGAAAAATGCCGTTCGCCAAAGCCTGTCGCGTGCCGGTGCCAACGAAGTCTTAACCTATAGTTTCGTTCACGAACGCATCCTAAAAAATGCCGAGCAGGACGTTGCTCAGGCATATAAATTATCAAACGCGCTCAGCCCTGATTTACAATACTACCGCTTGACGGTGCTACCGAGTTTGCTCGACAAGGTCCATGCCAACATCAAGGCTGGATATGATGAATTTGCCTTGTTTGAAATGGGCAAGGGTCATATAAAAATGCATGGTTTGGGTGAAGATGGTCTGCCAGAAGCCAGCCAGTTCACTGACATCGTCTATGCTGCCAAAAAGCCGGGAGCGGGCGCGCCATTTTACAAAATTCGTCGCTTGGTTGAGCAATTGGCACATGACTTTGGCACCGAGCTAGTGTTTAAGCCGATTGAACAAGAGCGTAATTTCCCAGTCGTGGCACCGTTTGACCAATCGCGTAGTGCATTGGTCGAGACAACCGACGAGCAGTTTATCGGTATAGTCGGCGAATTGAAGCAGTCAGTCATCAAGAACTTCAAATTGCCAGCCTACGTAGCGGCGGCTAGCTTGGACACAGCTGGTTTGGAGGCTGTCTACGCCAAGCGTGCCAGTCACTATCAGCCGCTCAGTCGCTATCCATCGACTAGTCGCGACATTTCGCTAAAACTACCAACTAATGTCAATTATGCATCGGTCGCTCAAGGCATTGATCGCATTCTCAAAGGAGTGGAGATTGATGTGGCCTTTCGTGCTATTTCTATATACCAATCTTCAGATGACGCCACAATGAAAACACTGACCTTCCGCTTAGTCTTTACGAGCCACCAACGCACCTTGGTTGATTCTGATATTACGCCTATCATCGAATCGATCCAGCAGACCATGCAGCAAGCTTACGGCGCGGAGCTTGTCTGATGAAATCGCTGCTCCGCACCCTTGGTTATACGCACAATATGCTGCCATTTTATGCCAAAATTAGCCTGTGTTCGATATTGGTGGCGCTGACTGGCATCGCCATGCCGTATGTCATATCGCGGGCTACTACTTTGATGGTGGAAGTGGTGGAAGGCAACAACATTGGCGTCGGTCAGGTGTTGTGGCTGGCAGCCTTGCTATTGGTGTTTGATGTTGCTAATGTGTTGATCCGTAACTTAGGTGGCTACTGGGGTGACGTCATGTCCACCAAGCTCAAAGCGCAGTTGTCAACGCATTATTATCACCATCTGCTTAGTCTGCCACAAAGTTATTTTGATGGGGAACTGACAGGCACCATCATCAACCGCCTGAATCGCGCCATCACCGAGATGAGTAATTTCCTGAATATGTTTGCAAACAATTTCCTGCAAATGCTCCTGACCAGCTGTATCACGATTGGTATCGTCCTGACGTACAGTTTAGAGCTGGCACTGCTGGTATTGATATTGTATCCGTTGTTCATCTGGCTGGCAGTATTGACCAGCAAAAAATGGCGTTATTTCCAGTCAAATAAAAATCACGAAGTCGATATGGCTAGCGGTCGATTTGCAGAAGTCGTATCGCAAATCAAAGTGGTCAAAAGCTATGTTCGTGAAAGTTTGGAGTACCGACATTTTACCAAACGCTACCGCAAAACCATTGCGGTGACGCGCAAGCAGTCACGGTATTGGCACAAAATGGACGTCATTCGTGGGCTTATTTTGAGCATCGTTTTTTTCCTCATCTTTGCCTACATTTTTGTTCAGACGACCGAGAAAAAGTTTACGATTGGTGAGATGATTTTGCTCATCACCTTGATCAACAATCTGCGAACGCCACTCTTTAGTATGAGCTTCATCGTTGATGGCTTTCAAAAAGCAGTGTCGGGGAGTAAAGATTTCATTGCGGCCATGGAACTCAAACCTGGCATCAAAGATGCGCCCGATGCAGCTCATTTGAACACAGAAAAGGCGACGATTTCCTTTGATGATGTGTCGTTCCGATACGCCAGTGTGCCAAATCGTCCAGTCTTGCACAACATTTCCTTTACAATTCCTGCCGGTAAGCGCGCGGCTTTAGTCAGTGAGTCGGGTGGTGGTAAAACCACGATTACCAATTTGTTGATGCGGCTGTATGAACGTGATAGTGGCGTCATCTCAGTCAATGATACTGACATTCGCAACCTGACTCAGCGCAGTTTGCGCGGACACATCGCGACCGTTTTCCAAGACCCGGTGCTTTTCTCTGGTACAATTCGTGAAAACATTGCTTACGGTAAGGCAGATGCAACGGACAAGGAAATTTTTGCCGCTGCCAAAGCCGCCAACGCCGATGAGTTTATTCGTCAATTGGACTATGGCTACGACACGCAGATTGGTGAGCATGGCCTGAAGCTTTCAGGAGGTCAGAAGCAGCGCATTGCCATTGCACGTGCGGTGTTGAAAGACGCGCCAATTTTGATATTGGACGAGGCAACCAGCAATTTGGACAATAAGAATGAACATTTAGTGCAGCAAGCGCTTGACCGGTTGATGAAAGGTCGCACTACACTGATCATCGCTCACCGCTTGTCGACCATTGCGGCGGTCGACACCATCATCACTCTGAAAAATGGGCGAGTTGATGAGATTGGGTCGCCAGATGAATTGGCCAAAACAAATGGTATCTACGCCAAGTTGTTGGAGCTGCAAAAGAATCCTGGTGTAGCGCGCGAGCGGCTGGCTGCGTATGACATTGCCGCCGAGCCAAAAGTTGATGTATAATAGGATAAACAGAGGAGGATAAGATATGGCGATAGCAAGATCGCAAAGAATAGGAATTTGGATTATTACAATCACAATGTTGGTGGGTACAGTTGGCGGATTTATCGCCATGATGGTGGCTCCGGGCAATGAAGCCAAAGATCAGGCTGAGCTGCAGCGAGCGCAAGAAAGCTATAAAGCAGCAAATACAGAACGCCAAAAGAAAGTTGACGCGCAGACGGCGGAATTAAACAATAAATATTATGCTAAATTCGCTGAATTTAGCTCACGAGTCGGTGCGTTTGAAGCTGGCGATGTCAAAGAACTCGGCAAAGAAGATGTGGTGGAAGGTGACGGCGCAGAAGTCAAAGATGACACTAAATTTGCGGTGTACTACATTGGCTGGAACGCCAAGGGTGAAGTATTTGACCAGTCAATCGCTGATGGTAAATTGAAAGCACCATTTGCCATAAACGGTCCTGCAAATACCGCAGTCATCCAGGGTTGGAAAGAGGGCCTAGTTGGGATGAAGATTGGCGGTGTGCGTGAATTGACAATTCCAGCTGATAAAGCTTACGGCGGTCAAGGTCAGGGTGATAAAATCCCTGCCAATGCACCACTGAAATTTGTCATCATGGCTATCGAAAAGCCAGCAGATATCCCACAACCAGAAATGCCAGAAATCATCAAACGATATTATAAGTCAAGGGGGCTCAATGTCTAAAGAAGTTATCATCGTTGGTGCTGGTCCAAGCGCACTCACGGCCGCAATTTATCTGTCGCGCGAGGACGTGCCGACGACACTGTATGAACGTGGCGTGGTCGGCGGCATGGCGGCTATCACCGATCAAATCGACAATTACCCAGGGTTTGCTGAGGGCGTGACTGGTATGAAATTGGCGTCCGAGCTGCAGCAGCAAGCTGAGCGATTTGGTGCGAATATCGAGTATGGCGATGTTACAGAACTCAAGCAGGTCGACGACGAATTGGAATTGACGATTGATGGCCAGCCGGTGCGAACCAAGGCGGTACTACTGGCAACTGGTTCAAATCACCGCAAACTGGGTGTACCTGGTGAAGACGAATTGTATGGTCGCGGCGTGCACTACTGTGCGACGTGCGACGGCGCCTTTTACCGCGACAAGCGTTTGATCGTCGTTGGCGGCGGCAACTCGGCAGTGCAAGAAGCGATATTTTTGACTCGCTACGCCAGCCATATTGACCTGTTGGTGCGCAGCGAATTACGCGCCAGCGATGTCTTGCAAAAAGAATTACAAAAGTATGTCGATGAGGGCAAAATTACTGTCCATATCGGTGCAACGACTGATGAAATTATCGTCAAAGATGATAAGTTTTACGGTGTTACATCAACCCAAAATGGCGAACAAAAAGAGTTCACTGCAGACGGTCTATTCGTCTTCATCGGCTTGATTCCAAACACGCAGTTTTTGACAGACTCATCTGTTGAGCTGGACCTCGGCGGGCACATCGTCACTGATGAACACTTGCGTACCAATGTCCCTGGTGTCTTTGCCTCGGGCGACGTGCGTTCGGGCGCGACCATGCAAATCGCTTCGGCGGTCGGTGAGGGCGCGGTCGCAGCATTGCAAATTCGTGAATATTTACAAGAAAAAGCCAGAGAGGAGTAAACCATGGCAGACTTTAACCAAATTTTGACACCGGGTGACGTAGAAAATGGCATCATCAATGTTGTCGTTGAGATCCCACAGGGCTCAAACCACAAGATTGAATGGAACCGTGAGCTGGCAGTGATGCAGCTGGACCGCGTTGAGCCAGCAATTTTTGCCAAGCCAACTAACTATGGTTTCATCCCGCAGACCTTGGATGAGGACGGCGACGAATTGGACGCCTTGATCATCACCGACCAGCCGCTGACAACAGGCATTTTCATGGAAGCAAAGGTTATCGGTGTGCTGGAGTTTGTTGATGATGATGAAGTTGACGATAAGGTGATCGTGGTGCCAGCTGATGACCGCAACACCGGTGATGCTATTAACTCATTGGAAGACTTACCGCCACAACTGCTCAAACAAATTGAGCATCATTTCAATCACTACAAAGATATGAAGAAACCAGGCTCGACAGTCGTCAAGGGCTTTGGTGATATTGAGCGCGCCAAGCAAATCATCCGCGATTCAATCATTCGCTGGAACGAGCAAGCGTAAGAACATCTAGGCGATAAAACAATATCACACCTCACTCAGAGTGCTCTTTACAGGTGACCTACGGTCAGCCTGTGGCGTTCGGCTGACAGGCTTTCGCGCCCGTCACGGCCTCTGAGATGAGGGTGATATTGTCTTGTTCTATTTATAAAGCTGCCGTTGACTATCGATGCCGAAACAGTGACGAGACGCCGCCGGTCAATTGCTGGAGGATGCCACCGCTACGCGACAATTGCAAACGCAGCTTGTCTTTAGCGTGAGGCGTTATGATCAGTTCGCGCCAATCCGGCTTGGGGTGGGCAGATTTATTGGTCAACACTTCTATGGTGTCGCCGTGCCGCAAATGATAGGTAAACGGCTTCATGACACCATTGATTTTGAAGCCACTAGCGTGTGCCGCGACGTCGGAGTGAATGCGATACGCATAATCCAACGGGAAAGCGCCGCGCGGCAAATCATAAATATCGCCTTTTGGAGAATACACGAAAATGCGGTCCGAGAATAATTTCATGCGGAACTTATTAGAATCAAATCGTTTGCCTTCGCCCGCCAACGCTGCCGCTTCCTGGAGATCGCGAATCCACGACAGGTCTGCCGGCATAGCGCCTATACGACCCTTTTTGTACGCGTCGGTTAATTTCTGCTCATTGTAGTGGAAGCTGGCCGCCAAACCACGCTCAGCGTATTCGTGCATCTCTTTGGTACGAATTTGAAATTCAACAATTTGCCCACTCGGCGTTTGCACGGTGGTGTGTAGACTTTGGTAACCGTTTGGCTTGGGGTTGGCGACATAATCTTTGATCCGCTCGTACATCGGCTGATACATATCGTGCAGAATCCCTAGAACCAAATATCCCGTCGACAAATCATCAACAATCACTCGCAGGGCGATCAAATCATAAATCTTATCGATATCGCCAACCTTATCAAGTTTTTTGAACAGGCTGTAGACGCTTTTGACGCGGCCGTCCATCTGGAAAACCAGCTTTTCTTCCTTTAGTCGCGCCTCGACTTCGCGGCGAACACGATCCAGCTTTCGCTGCGATTTTTTCAAGCGACTATCCATCAAACTTTTGGTGCGGTGAAAATCTTTCGGCATCAAATATTTGAAGCTCAATTCTTCCAGCTGCACACGCACGCGTCCCATGTTCAACCGGTCCGCCAGCGGCGCAAACACCTCGATCGTCTCGCGAGCAATTTTCTTTTGTTTCTCGGGCGACATAAATTGCAACGTCCGCATATTATGCAAGCGATCCGCCAGTTTGATGATAATCACCCGCACGTCTTCACCGACTGCGATCATCAGCTTGGTCAAATTATCCTTGGTGTGCGGCAAATAGCTGTCCAGGCTACGCATGCCGGCGCGCGCCTGCGAAACCTTGGTCACACCATCCACCAAAAACGCCACATCTCGTCCAAATAAACTCTCCAGTTCATCCAGTGTCGCGTCAGTATCCTCAACCGTGTCATGTAGTACGCCCGCCACCACTGTGTCAATATCCATACCCCATTCAATCAAAATCTCGGCCACTGCTAGCGGGTGATTGATATACGGCTCGCCGCTTTTGCGTTTCTGCCCGGCATGTTTTTCAGTCGCATAGTCAATCGCACTTGCCAAAACCAGCACTGGCACCTCATCATACTTTTGCCCAGCTGTGGCGAGTAGCTCTTCACGCGTCATATATATAGTATACCATTATGGTATAATAGTGGGATGAAAAATCCGCTCGTCCGACGCTTGGCGCCACTGTTTATTGCGAAGTTCCTGTTGTGTTTTGTATTTTGGTATTCCATTGAAAAACTCTTTATGTACAGCATAGGATTCAATGATGCCAGTATTGGTTTGATGGCAGCGATTTACGCGGTGATGTCAGTCTTCATGGAAGTGCCATCTGGTGTGCTGGCGGATCGGTGGAGTCGAAAAGGCGTCATGATCCTGTCGGCCTTAAGTATGTTACTAAGCAGTTATTTTGGGTGGATTAGCAATGACCCATCACTATATGTCGTATCGGCAGCATTTTGGGGATTCTTTGATGCTCTTGCCAGTGGTACTGGTTCAGCCATGATTTATGACTTACTCAAAGAAGAGCAGGGACATACAAGAAATTACGATAAGATTTTGGGGCGCTTTGAGATGCTTGGCGGTATCGCTTTAATTATCAGTGCATTATTGGGTGGATGGTTAGCGTCTGCCACATCGCTCAGGTCGGCGTTCTTTGCGACAATCATTACTGCAGGGTTAGCAGCAGTGGTCTTATTGTTCTATCGAGACACCACGATTCACAAACAATCAACCGATGCGAAATTGATCGAGCATACGAAAGGTACGTTTGCGGCTGTTTTCAAAAATCCTGACCTTGTTTGGCTGGTGGTTGTTATGCTGGTAGTATTTTTGGTGCAGAAAATGAACGGTGAGTTCTATCAGCTATGGTATGCGGCGTTGTCTATGCCGGCGGCATTGTTTGGTATAGCAGGAGCTATCATCACGGGTACGTACAGTTCTGGCGGTGCGATTGTTCGCTTCTTTGCCACTCGACGACGAGTCCTATTGGCGCTAGCTGTCTGCTTCATCTCCGCAATTGGCATGACTGTCAGTCCGTCATTTTGGCTAACCGTTGGACTGCAGTTTGTCATTGGTACATTGTCGTTTGCACTAGTTCTTGCGCTGACGTCAAAAATGCAGCACTATCTACCATCAAAATATCGCGCTGGTGCTGGTTCGGTGATCAATACTGTTGGTCGTCTGATATTCATCCCATGCGCATTACTATTTGGTTTTCTGTCAAATGCTACAAGTATTTTTATTGCAGGGTCTATGACGGTTGTATTTATTGGCATTGGTCTATTTGCAGAGTTTCACGCTAGAAGCGAAAAATAGTTTGGTATATAATAGGAGAAAAGGCTAACGCTTAACAGGGAGGGCAGTATGGCAGCAACAAGAATAGCAATTAACGGCTTTGGGCGGATTGGGCGCAATGCGTTTAAGATTGCGCGTGAGCGGAGCGACTTGGAGATTGTCGCCATCAATGATTTGACGGACACAAAGACACTGGCATATCTCCTCAAGCACGACAGTAACTACGGTGAATACGGCCGCCAAGTGACATTTACAGAAAATGAACTCATCGTTGATGGTCAATCTGTCAAGGTTTTGGCAGAGAAAGAGCCGCAGCAATTGCCATGGAAAGATATGAATATCGATGTCGTGATTGAATCGACTGGCTTCTTTACCGACAAAGAGGGCGCAGGCAAACACCTGGAAGCTGGTGCGAAACGTGTCGTCATCAGCGGTCCCACCAAGTCTGATGGTGTTGATACGATTGTATTTGGTACCAATGACGACAAGATCGCCTCGGCGACGCCGATTGTGTCAAATGCCAGTTGTACCACCAACAGTTTGGGCGCAGTGATGGCTGTCCTGGACGCAGAGTTTGGCGTGGAAAAATCAATGCTGACGACAGTGCACAGTTACACTGCTAGTCAAAGATTGCAGGACGCACCAGCTAAGGACCTGCGCGAAGGTCGCAATGCCGCTGAGAACATGGTGCCAACAACAACAGGTGCAGCAATCGCCGTGACAAAAACCCTGCCGCAACTAACTGGTAAGTTTGACGGACTGAGTGTTCGTGTACCAACACCAGTGGTATCGCTCAGTGACGTGACAGCGTTGCTCAGACGTGACGTGACTGTCGAGCAGGTTAACGAGGCGTTCAAAAAAGCAGCTCGAGACACGTTCTATCAAGGTATTTTGGGTGTCAGTGAAGAGCCTCTCGTCAGTCGCGACTTTATCGGCAATTCGCACTCTGGGGTTGTTGATTTGCCACTGACTAAAGTGGTTGGTGGTAATTTGATCAAAGTCATGGTTTGGTATGACAATGAATGGGGTTACTCAAACCGTTTGGTGGAGTTGGTGGCAGATATTGGCGCTGTTTTGAAACGCGCTGGCTAATTTGCAAAAAGCTCCCAAACCGCTTATACTTATGAGTATGAAAATTTACTTGGGATCTGATCATCGCGGCTTTCTGTTGAAAGAAAAAGTCTTCGCGTATTTGGTGAAAAATAACTACGAAGTCGAGGACGTCGGTGGGCGAGAATTAAACCCAGATGATGATTTTCCTCAATTTGCTCAAGCGGCGGCTTTGCGGGTGATTGGTGATGAGTCGGACGATCCGCGAGCAATTTTGATTTGTGGTGGCGGTCAAGGTATGTGCATGGCGGCGAACCGTTTCAAGGGGATTCGTGCCAGCGTCATTTGGGATGCTTACGAAGCCAAAATGACACGCCAGGACAACAACTCAAACGTGTTGTGCTTGCCGGCTCGTGTTTTGGAGGACAATGAAGCGGCGTGGAAGGGGATCATGGAAACATGGCTCAACACTCCGTACGTTGACGCACTAAGATTTAATAGGCGCAATGCGCAGTTGGACCAATTATTATGAACACAGTAATTACCCCCAGTATTCTGGCAGAAAATGTTGATCAGTATAAAGAGCAAATTGAGCGAATCACTGGTTTTGCCGAGCGAGCGCACGTTGATATTTCTGATGGCCAATTTGCACCAAACTTGACAGTCGGTTTGCGAGATTTGTGGGCACCAGAAGGCTGGCAAATTGATATTCATGCCATGGTGAAAAATGTCGATGAATACATCGAAGATTTGGTGGCGCTGCGCCCAAATATGATTTTACTCCACGCCGAGTCTGACGGCGACGTCCTCGGCGCGCTGCAGAAAATCAAACAAGCAGATATCAAAGCTGGCTTGGTATTAATGCGCCCAACCGTTCCCAGTACCGTCGTTGATCTCATCAAAGCAGCAGACCACGTCATGATATTTTCTGGTGAACTTGGTCGTTTTGGTGGCAGTGCCAGTTTGATGCAATTGGAAAAAATCCGCCTCATCAAAGACATCAACCCTGCTGTAGAAATTGGCTGGGACGGTGGCGTTATGCCAGACAATGCCTATGGCTTGGCGCATAGTGGCGTCAATGTTTTAGTGGTTGGTGGTGCTATCCAAAAATCGCCAAATCCTCGAGAAGCCTATCAAAACATTCAAAATGAAATTAACAAAAAGGGCATGTTGGGCTAGTGCCGCCAAACGTCACGTGTAAACAATTGGAGCAGCATGCCTCGTCAGTGCGCCGCTCCATCATCACCATGCTGGAGCAGGCCGGTAGTGGTCACACTGCTGGTGCATTGGGCTTGGCGGACATCATGATAGCCTTGTATTTTGCCGTGCTTCACGTCAGTCCAGAGAACCCTGATTGGGCCGAACGAGATCTCTTCGTCATGAGTAATGGCCACTGTGCGCCAGTGCTATACGCGACTTTAGCGGAACGCGGCTTCTTTCCCAAGTCAGAATTGGCGACGCTCAGGCAGTTTGGCTCTCGGCTGCAAGGACATCCAGAACGTCAAGCGCTGCCTGGCGTTGAGACGACTAGCGGGCCATTGGGTTCGGGCTTGAGCCAAGCTTCGGGTATGGCCTACCATGTGCGATATTTACATCCACAGCCCAAGCGGTTTGTCTATTGTCTGATGGGTGATGGTGAATTAGACGAAGGTAACATCTGGGAAGCAGCGATGTTTGCTGGTAAATATAACTTAGGCAATCTCATCGGCATTATTGATCGTAACAGTATTCAAATTGGCGGCAGCACTGAGGACGTCATGCCGCTAGAAGATCTACAGGGAAAATGGCGGAGTTTTGGTTGGCACGTTCAGGAAATTGATGGGCACAATATGGAGAGTATCTGTGAAGCCATGAGTATGGCTCGTGCTGTGACGGACAGACCAAGCGTCATCATCGCCCACACTATACCAGGCAAAGGGGTTGACTTCATGGAAGGCGATTATCATTGGCATGGAAAAGTTCCTACTGCCGAGGAGGCGCAGCGAGCGCTGGCTCAGCTGGAGGGCAGAAAATGATGTATCTGCGTGACGACTGGCAAACGCCCACGTATGCTTCGGTCCGAGGTGGCTTTGGTGAAGGCCTGGTTGAGGCGGCCAAGCAGGATGACCGCGTCGTGGCGTTGAGCGCAGACTTGGTAGAAAGCGTCGGTTTTGGCGAATTTGCGCAGCGCATTGGTGCGCCGCGACTGATTGAAGTTGGTGTGGCAGAGCAGAACTTAGTGACGGTGGCGTCAGGGCTGGCAGCTATGGGCAATATCCCGTTTGCCGCTAGCTACGCTTCGTTTAGTCCAGGACGTAATTGGGAGCAGATTCGGACGACGATTTGTCTGAACAACCAACCGGTCAAGTTGGTCGGTTCACATGCCGGGCTGAACGTGGGTCCAGACGGTGCGACCCACCAAATGCTGGAAGATATCGCGCTGATGCGGAGCTTGCCAAATATGGTAGTGCTGGCGCCGGGCGATGCCCATGAGGCTAAACTGATGGCGGCGGCGATGGTGGCTGATTCACGGCCAAACTATGTGCGATTGCCGCGGGCTGATATACCACTGTTTTTAAATCAGGCAACGTTTGAAATCGGCAAGAGCTATACTCTGCGCCAGGGAACAGACGTGGCGTTGCTGGGCACTGGCACGATGACTTATCAATTGCTACTGGCAGCGGAAATACTGGCAAATCAGCATAGCATCCAGGCAGAGGTTGTTCATTTCCCGACCATCAAGCCGTTGGATGAGGCGGCGGTGCTGGGCGCCGCCCAGAAATGCGGTCGTGTGGTGACGGCCGAAGAGGGGCAAATCGCTGGCGGGTTTGGTTCGAGTGTGACAGAACTACTCAGCGAACAACTGCCAATGAAAGTGAGGCGCATCGGCGTCAATGATGTGTTTGGTGAGTCTGGCTCAATGGCCGAGCTGTGGCAAAAGCACGGCTTGGACGTCAACTCGGTAGTTGGTAGCGTGGTTGATTTTCTCCAATGAAAATAGCCCACCGAGAGGCTCAAGCCGAGGTTTAAATACCTCAAAGGCGAGCTATTTTCGGTGGGCGTTAGCCCTCTAGGTATTTCTGCCATATTGCAGAAATGATGCCAACCACTACCGCTACCCATAGCGGTAGTGGTGGCTGGTCCATGTAACGTGCAATAAAATAGGACGTCACATAGACAATACCACCCGTGATGCCCCCTAAAATGAAGGCTATTTTCCACGACATTTTTCCCTCCTTTCAGAGAGAATGTGCTCGAGGTCAAAGGGCTCTTCTGCCCTCAGACAAACCTCGAGCAGAAGTTACTTGTAGTATATCACATAGTACCGTAAAAGTCAACCTATCAACTGCACACAGGCCTGACGCGTAGCAGACTACCCTTGGCAGAACGCGTGCTAATTGCTATAATTACCATAAGTATTTTAGGGGGCAGTATGGGACTATCGATTCCAGAGATTCGGCAAAACACGACGCGGGCGCGTCATTTGATGCAGCGGACACGGGCGCAACATTTTGCGGTCGGGGCGTTTAACATTGACAATCAAGAAACGCTAATTGCCGTGGCACGGGCAGCACAGAAACTCCAGTCACCAGTGTTGGTCGAGGTGTCAGATGCTGAAGTGAAAGCCATGGGGCTGGAGAATGTGCGTGATCTGGTGGATAACTACAAGGCTGAATACGGCATTGAGATGTATTTGAATCTGGATCACGGACCGACGGTTGAGGGTTGTAAACGGGCTATTGATGCGGGCTATGAGTTTGTGCATATTGACATTTCTCAGGCAAATCATGACGCTTCCGACGAGGAAATCATCGCCAAAACTCGCGAAGTGGTGGAGTATGCCAAGTTTACTGGCGCATTGGTGGAGTCTGAGCCGCACTATTTTGGTGGCAGCTCCAACGTCCACACTGAAGCCATTGACTATGAAGAAATCAAGAAAACCTTTTCTACGCCAGACGGTGCGCGGGCGTTTGTCGAGGCGACGGGGATTGATACTTTTGCGGCGGCAGTCGGCAACTTGCACGGTAAATATCCAGTACCGAAAGTGTTGGATTTGGAATTATTAGCACGCATTCGCCAGGCACTACACTGCCAGATTTCGCTTCATGGTGGGTCAGGTACGCCGCTGCACTACTTTGAAGATGCGGCAAAAATTGGCGTCTCCAAAATCAACATCAACTCCGACATGCGCTATGCTTTCCGCACCACACTGGAAAAAACTTTGCGTGAAAATCCAAATGAATATGCCATCGTTAAGCTAATGCCTGAGGTGTATTTGGCAGTCCAGAAGGTCGTCGAAGAAAAAATCATGGCATTTGGTTCAAGTGGAAGGGCGGTGATCTAATGGCCAAAATCATTACCATTGGTGCTGCCGTTCAAGACGTATTCCTGAGCCATTCGCCAGCTTTGGCACCAGTTTGTGAAAGCCCAGAACGTTGTTTTCAGCGTCTGGAGTTGGGCTCAAAAATTGATGTCAATCAGATTCATTTTTCTACCGGCGGCGGCGCTACTAACGCAGCAGTTACCTTTGCTCGTCAGGGCCATCAAACGCAGTTCATGGGGGTTGTTGGGCGCGATCCAGCAGGCCAGGCAGTGTTGGATGCGTTGGACAGTGAAAGTGTCGGCACGCAGCTAGTAAACTTCTCTGACAAATACAACACGGGGTATTCAGTCATGCTCCTAGCGCCAAATGGCGAGCGGACTATTTTGACCTATCGTGGTGCCTCCACGCACTATCATCCAAGCGATTTTTCTCTGGAAAATGTTCAGGCGGATTGGCTGTATGTTTCCAACCTGGCGGGACAAATGCAAACACTCAGTAAACTGTTTACCCAAGCGCGCGAACGTGGCATCAAGATTTGTTTTAATCCTGGCAAAAAAGAGTTGGCACAGCGCGAATTGTTACTTGGTTTACTGCAAGATGTAGATATTTTGACCGTCAATAAAGAGGAAATGCAGCAGCTTGTTGAAGGCAGTGATTTGGAGAGTTTGATTCGGCATGGGCTGTATTTGGTACCGACACTACTGGTCACAGACGGCGCCAACGGATCCATGGCGAGCGACGGCAAGACAATTGTCCGCGCTGGCATGTATGAAGATGTCCCAGCCATCGACAGAACAGGAGCTGGTGATGCATTTGCCTCAGGATTTTTGAGTAGATGGGCGGAAGGTGGCAGTTTGCGAGATTCGGTTATTTTTGCCAGCGCAAACTCCAGCGCCGTCGTTGCGAAAATTAGTGCTAAGGCGGGAATTTTATATAAAGGCGCTAGTCTACACGAGATGCCGCTACAGGAAAGGAGTATATAATCATGGCGCAACACTTGGCTCGACTATTAGGAGAAGGCGCGAACATACAAATTGCCTTGCAGGAGCTAAATCGAATGACACGTGATGATAGTGACATTCGGTTGATGTCGGATGTTTTGGCGCGAACACATAGTGTGCTGCGTGCTTTGGGGCTGGATCCGCGTGATACGACAGCAAATGAAGTCTACCAGGCGCTGATGGCGGTTGCTCCAGAAATCGACAAGCGAGCCTGTTTCAAAGCTAGTGACTGGGTGCTGGCAGACATAGACGGGCACATTATTTCTTTTCATCCTGTGGACATTGTTGAGAATTATCACCATCAGTTGTCGCTTGGCAGGAATACCACCAAACATGGTAAAGTTGCCCTGGGGCAGGAAATTTACCGCCGTTTCCGGGATCATCCGCAGACGCACAACCCAGCCGTTAGTCGCATCATTTGTGATGGCGGCATCTGTCGGCGGGTTGATGACATATTGGATTAGTGATCGCAATAGGTTTTGTTGGCGGTAACGATGTCGATGATTTCGTCGACACTGTCAGTGATGGTGTAAATATCAAGGTCTTCTTTGACGATTGCTGATTCGGCTAACATGTGGTCGCGGAAGAACGCATCCAAGTCGCTCCAGAACGCTGTGTCAAACAGGATGACTGGCACGCGGTTAGCCTTCTGTGTCTGAATCAAGGTCAATATTTCCGCCAATTCGTCCAAGGTACCAAAACCACCAGGGAAATAAATGTAAGCATCAGCGTACATGGTCATGACGATTTTTCGGGGAGCAAAATGCTGAAATTCAAATGCCTCAGTGGCGTATTCATTGAGATCTTGCTCGTGGGGTAATTTGATGTTAAAGGCGATTGATTCACCACCAGCAGCGCGCGCACCTTTTTGCACCGCTTTGTTGGCTCCTTCGTTAGCAGCACCCATGATACCGTGCCCGCCACCAGAGACAACCGCATAACCCAAGCTTGCCAAACGCTCCGAGGCTTCTTTGGCAGCTTGGTAGTATGGGCTGTCTGGGCAGGTGCGTGCCGAACCGAAAAAGGTTACTGTCTTATGATATTTTTTGAGGATATCATAACCTTTTTGAATTTCCTCGTTAATATTACCCAAACGGAACATTGCGGCTTGGAGTTCAATTTCGCGTGGTATACACACCAGATCTTTTTTGTCTGTCATTTTTCTGCCTTTTTATGTTTTAATTCACGTATCTTTTGATTATAGCACAAAAAGCTTGTGTTTGTCAAATCTTTGGCAGATAATCAGTAAAAAATCTGTAATTATTCGCCTAGGAATGACTGTTTGACCTGCTGGTAGGCGTCGCGGAATGGCACGCCTTTTTCCACCAATTCGTTGATTTTGGCAACAGTGTAGAGCTCATCGGTCATCGCCTCGGCTAATCGGTCGGTGTTAGCCTCCAGTTCACTGACACAGAGTGTCAGAATTTCCAGTGTATCGAGTGCTGACGTAAAGGCGTCCATGGTGATTTTTTTGGTCAACTGCAAGTCGCGGTGATAGCCGCTGCCGGCGCCCGTCGAAATGGCTTGGAGCTGCAGGGCGTAATTTGGATAGGCGTGGGCGGTGGCGCGCATGATCTCAAAGACGTCGTAGTTACGTTTGTGTGGCATGATGGACGAACCAGTGGTCATGGTGACGGGCAGTTTGAAATAGTTAAACTCCTGAGAGGTAAACAGCAACATGTCTTCGGCGAATTTGCCGGCAAAGACCATGATGGGGTTGAGCGCTTGCACGGCAATCAGCTCAAACACGCCACGCGATAGGCCGCAGTACATTGGATTTTCCTGTACTTTAGCGAAGCCTAACTCACTGGTCGTCATCTGGCGGTCAAGTGGCAGAGTAACGCCAAAGCCAGCAGCGCTACCCAGCGGGTTTTGATCGATGGCAGCGATGCTGTGTGCGACCAATTGTCGGAGGTCACTGAATGCATCATGGTAAGAACCAAGCCACATACTGACGGTAGTCGGCATGGCTTTTTGGGTGTGGGTGTAGCCAGGCATTTCAGTCTGGCCAATGGCAGTAATTTTGCCAGCATAGGCTTGGGCAACTGCTTCCAGCTTTTCGGCAACTGCTTCAAGTTCCGTTTTGATGAACAGTCGCATCATTACCAAAGCTTGGTCATTGCGGCTTCGGCCAGTGTGAACCTTTTTGCCGATGGGGCCGAGCTTTTCTGTCAGATACAGCTCAATGGCGGTGTGGCCATCTTCGTGCTCGCTGGTGAGGGTGAAGGCACCAGTTTTCCACTCGTTCAGCAGCTCGTCCAAGGCGGCTGCTAATTGTTGATACTCGTCGCTGGTTAGCACGCCGATTTTTTCTAGCATGTGGGCGTGTGCTTTGGTGGCAGTGATGTCGTGCCCGAGTAAATACTGGTCTAATGTTTGATCGTCACCAACGGTGTATGACTCGACCAGTGGGTGGAGTAAGCCAGTTGCGGTTGATTGCCATAGTTTATTTGCCATATGAGTATGCTCCTTCAGCTGTTCGCTGACTTAATGAATATAATTCAATGAATCCGGCGGACGAATTCTGATTGAATGCGGTGTTGGAATCAAACGTTGCAAGATTGATATCAAACAACGAATGTGGTGAGTCCACGCTGACGACGGTGATGGTGCCTTTGTACAGGCGAACTGTCACTGTGCCAGTGACTTTTTGGTTCTGATCATCAATATAGGTATTGATGTGATGGACGGCTGGCTCGTACCACTGAGCTGCATAAGTGAGGTAGGCCCATTTTCTGTCCATTTCGGCTTTGAGTTCATTTTCAACACGAGTTGACACCAATTGCTCAAGCTTTTGATGAGCAGCAATCAAGATGGCAGCGCCAGGGTTTTCATAGACGCCGCGTACCTTCAGCCCGACCAGTCGATCTTCAATGAGGGTTGATACGCCCACACCGTGTTTGCGGCCGAGTTGGTTGCAGTGCTGGATGAGTGCCTGGAGTGAAAAGTGGCGGTTATCGACGGCGACGGGTACGCCTTTGACAAATTCAATGGTAATGTCCTCGGCTTCATCTGGCGTGTATTTGATGGTCGAGCACCAATTGAGAATGGCGTGGTAATTTGGCTTGAGCGAGGGTGATTCTATCTCGCCGCCTTCGCTGGTGATACCCCACATGTTTTCATCGGTTGAGTAGGGCGATTCCTGGGTGTGTGGCACAGGGATATGGTGCTTCTTGGCGTAGACAAGCTCTTCCTCTCGACCCATGCTCCACTCACGCACTGGCGCCAGGATCTTGAGTTTGGGATTGAGTGTAGTGATATAGGTCTCGAAGCGAACTTGGTCGTTGCCTTTGCCGGTAGCGCCGTGTGCGATGACCGTGCAGTTGTATTTTTCGGCATATTCGACGGCTAATTGCGAAATGATGATGCGCCCGAGTGGCGTGCAGAGGGCGTAGCCGCCTTGGTAATCAGCGTTGGCTTTGATGGCCAGCGACAGCAGCTCATCAGCGAAGCGGTCGCGGGCGTCAACCGTGATGGTTTCTATGGCGCCGAGTTTTTTGGCTTTTTCGGCAATGGCATCGAGGTCATCAACCGTTTGACCAATATTGACTGTCAGGGTGATGATGTTGCAGTTATATTTTTCTTGTAACCACGTGAGCATGACGGATGTGTCGAGGCCTCCCGAGTAGAGCAAGAGGCACGTATCGAACTCACCGTTCACGGCTTCGTGACTGGCAACCTTGGTGTAATGAGGCGCGTCGTGATCCATATCCTTCCTTTCCATGATAACAAAAAGAGCCGCTCGGACGAGGGCTCTGTAGTTGGTTTTTACTATACGACTAATTAGCCCTCTGGGTCAGAGCGGCGACGACGAACAACGATGTTGTGTCGATATGTCATATTGTTACCATACCATACTGCGGGTGATTTTCAAAATATTTTTATATATAAATTGCGATGCGTTACAATAGTAATGATATGAATGCCTTTAATCTCGTCTCCAACTATCAGCCGACCGGCGACCAGCCAACGGCGATTGCTCAGTTGGTGGACGGTTTGGAGCGGGGCGAGCGCGAGCAAACGCTGCTGGGCGTGACCGGTTCAGGTAAGACCTTTACTATGGCGAATATCATCGCCCGAGCCAATGTGCCGACGCTGGTGCTGGCGCATAACAAGACCTTGGCGGCGCAGCTGTTTTCTGAGTTTAAGGAGTTTTTTCCGGATAATGAGGTGCATTATTTCGTCAGCTATTTTGATTATTATCAGCCGGAAGCCTACATTGCCAGTAGCGATACCTACATTGAGAAAGATTCGAAAATTAATGATGAAATCGATCGGCTGCGGCATGCGGCGACCTCAGCATTGTTAACGCGGCGCGACGTGATCATTGTGGCTAGTGTATCCTGTATCTATGGCATTGGTTCGCCAGAGACGTATGCTGACATGGCGATTCAATTGACGGTCGGCGAGCGGCGAGTGCAGGACAAGTTTATTCGCCTGCTGACTGATATTCAATATAAACGCAACGACGTTGATTTTGCACGCGGGACTTTCAGGGTGCGTGGTGACGTGGTGGATATTTTCCCGGCTGGGCAGGACACGGCGGTGCGAGTGGAATTTTTTGGCGATGAAGTTGAGAGACTCACACGAATTGATCCGCTAACGGGCGAGATTTTGGAGCAGCCAGCTAGCCTGACGATTTTCCCCTCCAGCCACTATTCGACGCCGCGTGAACGAATTGAAAAAGCCATCGTCGGCATCGAGAAAGAGTTTGACGAGCGGCTAAAATGGTTTGAGTCGCACGACAAATTGTTGGAGGCGCAGCGCCTCAGTCAGCGCACTAAATATGACCTAGAAATGCTCAAAGAAACCGGCTTTGTCAAAGGCATTGAGAATTATTCGCGCTATCTGACCGACCGCGAGCCAGGCGAGCAGCCAGCGACCTTGATTGATTATTTCCCCGATGATTGGCTACTGCTGGTCGATGAATCGCATATGACGTTGCCCCAAGTCCGCGGTATGTACAACGGTGACCGGGCGCGCAAGGAAGTGTTGGTGGAGCATGGGTTTCGTCTGCCGAGTGCGCTGGATAACCGTCCGCTCAGGTTTGATGAGTTTGATCAGCATATTCATCAGGCGATTTATGTTTCCGCTACGCCGGGCGACTATGAAATTGCTCATTCGCCAAAGCCGGCTGAACAGTTGATTCGGCCGACGGGGCTGCTTGATCCGCCGATTGAGGTGCGGCCGACTGAAGGTCAGGTTGATGATTTGATGGAGGAGATTCGCCGGACCATCGCCAATGGCCACCGCGTACTGGTAACCACCTTGACCAAGCGTATGGCTGAGGATTTGAGCGCCTACCTGACTGACAATGGTGTGAAAACGGCGTATCTACACAGTGAGATTGACACGCTGGAACGCGGTGATATTCTCAAAGATTTACGGCTGGGGACATATGACGTGTTAGTTGGTATCAATTTGCTGCGCGAGGGGCTGGACCTGCCGGAAGTTAGCCTGGTGGCGATTATGGATGCTGACAAAGAAGGCTTCCTCCGTAGTGAGCAGGCGCTGATTCAGACGATTGGCCGGGCGGCGCGGCACGTGGACGGGCGGGTACTGATGTATGGTGATACTGTGACTGACAGTATGCGGCGAGCGATTGATGAGACGAATCGTCGGCGGCAAATTCAGCAGAACTATAACGAAGAGCACGGCATCACGCCGCAAACTATCCAGAAGAAGATTGACGATGGCCTGCGTTCCATCATTCCGCAAAAAGAATCGGACAAAAAACCAAAACTTGATTTGAAGAAGATTCCAAAGGACGAATATCCGACGCTGATCAAGGAGCTGACCGGTCAAATGGAACTGCATAGCGCCAATCTAGAATTTGAAAAAGCCGCGGAGCTGCGTGATTTGATTGCAGAAATTAAGCAAACAATGGTACACTAAAGATAACCATAATAAGGAGGAGAATTATATGGCAGAATTGAAAACAACAGAAACTCCAGTCGTCGAGCAAGCTGAGTACATGGCTCCACGCGCTGCTTCGCAAGCAAAATGGCTTACATTTGAATACGTATTAGCAATGGTTTCAGTAACATTTGCTGCAATCACCAGTGTAGTGCTCGTACCAATGTTGTTCGGCATGTGGTCTGCAAAAGAAGCGATGTCGTTTGGTTTGATGTTGAGTGGCTCGATCACTGCAAACATTTTGGCCGTTGGTATTTTGGCAGTACTATTTTCAGTGTTGGCATTTGTCCTATTTGGCCGCGTAACGCGCGCAATCGCTGCTGACCGCAGTGGGTACACTGGCCGATTGGCCTACAAACTGACAACCTATGGCAGCTTGTTCATGATCGTATTGGCAGCGTTGCCACTGGTCGCAAACCTCATCAGTGTATTGATCAGCTCGTTGCTATTGATTGGCGTTTCAGATGCTGGTTCAGTATACACAGCACTGTACTTGGGTAACTTCTTGCCATCACTGGTATGCTTGGCAGTATTGGCAGTTGTGGTATTTTTCATCGGCAAGATCATCAACGGCTACAACAAATCACGTTCATTGGCTATCACGTTGATCGCAATTACTAGCGTTGTCGCAGTTGCCTTGGCTATCACCTTGGCAGTGCAGGCTCATGACAAGCCAAGCATCAAAAAATCAAACTTCAAATACAACTCAAGCTACTTACTCGACTAGTTAGTTGGGTATTACCTATCACTCGCTCCTAGATATGGGGGCGAGTGATTTTCTGTAATTAATTTTCAAGTGGTATAATGAGTTCATGAGTGCAATTTCTAATAGTGATGTCCAGCGCTTGGCGGATTTGAGCGGTTTGCAATTGGCAGATGGCGAAGTGGATGGCTTGCGACAGGACGTAGAGAAAATCGTAGAATATATCAATCAGCTGGGTGAGCTCGATACGTCTGGTGTGGAGCCAACTTATCAAGTGACGGGCCTAGAAAATGTGTGGCGTGAAGATGAGGTCCAGCCAGGGATTTCTCGGGACGAGTTGCTTGAGCTAGCGCCTGAAAAACAGAACAATCAAGTGAAAGTGCCGCAGGTGTTGTGATGAGTCGGATTAGTGATTTTACTGGGAAAAGTGCAGTTGAGAATGTCAAGGAAGCATTACAGCGAGCGCGTGACGTTCAGGACTATCATGCACTGCTCAGCTTGACGGAAGAGCGGGCGCTGGAGCGAGCCGAACTGGTAGATAAGGGTGAAATTTCTGGCAGGCTGGCTGGCGTGCCATTTGTGGTAAAGGATAATTTCTTGGCCTTTGGGGCGCCGACAACTGCCGCTGCAAAAATGCTCGAGAATTTTGAGGCGCCACTGCAAGCTACGGCCGTTGAAAAATTAGAAGCTGAAGGCGCAATCTGCATCGGCAAGGCGAACTTGGATGCCTTTGCTCACGGTGGCTCGACGGAAAACTCAGCCTTTGGTCCGACCAAAAACGCCGCGGATAAAACTCGCGTAGCTGGCGGTTCATCGGGCGGCTCGGCGGTAGTGACGGCGCTTGACGTGGTGCCGTTTGCACTGGGGACAGACACTGGTGGCTCGATTCGTCAGCCAGCCAGCTTCAACGGTGTGGTCGGCATCAAGCCAACCTACGGCGCAGTCAGTCGCTACGGCGTGGTGGCTATGGCGTCAAGTACGGATACCATCGGTTGTTTCGCGACAAATGCTGAGGATGCCAATCTAGTGATGGAAATCATGGCGGGCCGCGACAACAAGGATATGACGACGCTGCCGGACTTTTGGCAGAAGCAGCCAGAATTTACCAAGAAGAAGATTGGTTTGGTTAAGCAGTGCATGACTAACGATGTGGACGCGGCGGTTCGCCAGAAAACGCTTGATTATGCAGAAAAGTTGAAGCGGCTGGGCTATGACGTTGAAGAAGTGGATCTCAGCATGATGCAACATTCGCTGGCGATGTATTACATCATTGTGCCGGCGGAGATATCGTCAAACTTGGCGCGCTATGATGGCGTGCGCTATGGCCACCGAGCGGCTGAAGTGAAAACGCTGGCGGAGTTGTACGGTCGCAGCCGCAACGAAGGTTTTACTACGGAAAATAAGCGACGAATTATGATCGGTAGCTTTGTGTTGTCGAGTGGCTTTTTTGACGCGTATTATATGCAGGCGCAAAAAGCGCGCACCTTACTCATCAACGAGTTTAAGCAATTATTTGCTGAGTACGACGCACTGTTGATGCCAGTTGCACCAACACCGGCGTTCAAACTTGGTGAAAATACCAATGATCCGATCAAGATGTACCTAGCGGACATCATGACGGTGCCGGCTAGCTTGGCGGGACTGCCAGCGATTTCCGTGCCAGCTGGAACTAGTGACGAAGGTTTGCCAATTGGTGTGCAGTTGATTGGTGACCGCCAGTCAGACAGCAACTTGTTGAAGTTGGCCTCAGAAGTGGAGGCTGCCTGATGGACGGATTGTTGATCGCGCTGGTGGTAGCGGCGCTGGTGATTGGCGCGTTGTTGATTATTTTTATCCAATTGACATCGCGCGGACATCAAAAGCTTGACAGAGAAATGTACCGAAAAGTTTGGCGGGCAATTCAACATGGTGCCAAGGCGGGCGGCTCAGATGGCTTGCAGATGGCGATTGTCAAAGCCGACAAGCTGCTCGACAAAGCCATGCGCGACTGCGGCGTGGCGGGTACGACGATGGGCGACAGACTGAAAGCTCGCAAGGGTGATTGGACGGATGAAAATGGTTTATGGGCGGCACACAAATTGCGCAATCAAATTGCCCACGAAACCAACGTGAAACTAACCGCGCAGAGTTTTCGACGAGCCATGACAAGCTTTGAACAAGCACTAAAAGATTTGGGAGCGTTATGATGAGTGTATATGATGAATATGAAATGACCATTGGCATCGAGTGTCACGTCCAGCTGGCGACTAAAACCAAGTTGTTTAGTCCGGCTGATAATGATGCGCGTAATGCTGAGCCTAATGAAAAAACGCACGAGATTGACTTTGGTCTGCCGGGCATGCTACCGGTGCTCAACAAGCACGCTGTTGAGTTGGCGGTGCGTGCTGGCAAGGCGTTGAATGCGCCGATTGCTCGCATCAGCCGGTTTGATCGCAAGCATTATTTTTACCCTGACTTGCCAAAAGGTTATCAGACCTCGCAGATGTACCAGCCGATCATTTTGGCTGGCTATGTTGACACGCCGCTAGAAGATGGTTCGCTCAAACGAGTGCGGATTCATCACGCGCACATGGAGGAAGACGCCGGTAAATTGACGCACCACGATGGCTATTCGCTGGTTGACCTCAACCGCGCTGGTACGCCGCTGATTGAAATCGTTTCTGAGCCAGATATTCATTCTGCTGAGGAGGCTAAGGCGTACGCTTCGGAGCTGCACAAATTGATGGTCTATGCGGGCGTGACACACGGTGATTTGTACCATGGCAATATGCGGTTTGATGTCAATATTTCGGTGGCTAAAAAGGGCGCGACTGAGCTTGGTAAGCGAGCGGAAGTGAAGAATCTCAATTCATTCCGCAGTGTCGAGCGAGCTGCTGAATACGAGTTCAAGCGTCAAGTTGACCTGCTGGAAAGTGGTGAGTCGGTGGTGCAGGAGACCCGCGGATGGAGTGATGACAAGCAAATTACTACCTCGCAGCGTTCGAAAGAGGACGCTCAGGATTATCGCTACATGCCTGACGCCGACATTCCGCCAGTGGTGCTGAGCGATGAGAAAATTGCGCAGATTCAGGCTGAAGTGCCGATGTTGCCGGGTGAATATCGTGAAAGGTGGAGTGGATTAGGTTTAGATAAGTCAGTGGTTAATTCGTTATTGTCCAACCCAAATTACGCATCCATCATGCTGGAAGTGCAGGAGAAATCAGGCGATGCGTCTGCTAAGCGAGTGGCGCACTGGTTTGCGAGTGCTTTGACAGCTAGCGGTAGTGATTCTGAGCGTGACTCCGCATCAGCTGACGGTAACGCGTCACATGTGTCGGTTGGTGATTTGGTGGAGTTAGCGGAGATGACCGAGAAATCGGAGATTTCCAGTACCAATGCTAAGGAATTGTTTAATGAATTATTGGCGGGCGCTACGCATCCGCGCAAACTTGCCGAAGAAAAGAACCTATTGCAAGTGTCTGACGAGTCGGCTATCGCTGCCATCGTTGACGAAGTGCTCAGCGACCCAGCCTCGGCAGCTTCCATCGCCGACATTCGCTCGGGCAAAGACAAAGCCATTGGTTACCTCGTCGGTCAAGTTATGAAGCGTTCCAAAGGTCAGGCTAACCCAAGCTTGGCGCAAAAATTGATCCGCGAGAGGCTATAGCTGATGATCATCGTCACTGGCATCCCTGGGTCTGGCAAAACGACGTTAGCAAAGCGTCTGATGCAAGATGTGGGAGTGCGTGGCGTCGCGCAAGATGCTGTCAAAGAGTTTTTGGCTGACCATCTGGGCGGGACTTATACTGATCAGCAGAGTAGCGCCTTGGGTCGTGTGACTCGACGGGCGGTTTTGGAATTGGGTATTGAATTTGAGAAATTGGGTGAGCAGATTATCATTGAGTCGGCATTGCAAACGTCAGCTGCAGAAGAGATTTTGCGGCATAGCCCACATCGACCAATTCTGCAGATTTACGTGACGTGTAGCTTGACGGAAGTGAAGCGGCGATTTTATGCCCGCAGGCGGTCTGGTAACCGCCACTCAGTGCACACTGATGATTTGTATGATAAATTGACGGAACACGAAATTCGTGACAAATATCGTCCACTGGTTGCAGATAATATCACAACAGTGACCGTTGATTCGGAGAATTTGGATTATGCGGCACTGCGAGATATAGTGAAAGATTTTTTGATGAATAAGGCGATAGCAAAGGAGAACGAGATATGAGAAAACCGACAAAAGCAGTGATTGCAGCGGCAGGATTTGGTACTAGGTTTTTGCCACAAACCAAAGCGATGCCTAAGGAGATGATGCCACTGATTGACAAGCCAATCATCCAATATGTCGTAGAGGAGTTAGTGGCTGCTGGTATTCGCGACATCATCATTGTTGGAAGTGCCAATAAGCGTGCCATTGAGGATCACTTTGACGTGCCAAATGAAGATTTGTTAGCAAATCTGCGGGCTGGCGGCGACAAGAAGCGCCCATTGATTGACCTGGTTCACTCACTGTCAGAGATGGCTAACTTTGTGTATGTTCGCCAAAAGGGCCCATACGGCAACGCGACTCCTTTGGCGTGTGCTGCGCATTTGATTGGGCCGGACGAGCCAGTGATTTATACGTTTGCTGACGACTTTATCGACGCGACACCAAGCCGTTTTCAACAGATGATTGCTGCTGCAGAAAAATTGGATGGCGCAGTGCTGTCCTGCAAAAAAATCATCGATGACGCAGAGTTTGATCGCTATGGTATCGCGGCTGGTCAACAACTCGATGACGGGACGATTGCCATCACAAACATCGTTGAGAAGCCGGGTAAAGCCAACGCACCGAGTGATTTGGCTAGTGTGAGTAGCTATTTGCTGGCGGCTGATTTCTTCCCGTACTTGGAGCGCGCCCGCCAGGAGTTTAATGGCCACGGTGAGTTTGCCATTCAGCCGATTATGCAGCGCATGATTGACGAAGGACACAAATTTTATGGTGTAGAAATCACCAACGGTACCTACTACGACACTGGCGATAAACTTGAATATCTCAAAACTATCATTGACTTTGGGCTGCGAGATGAAAAGCTTGGCCCCGCACTGCGTCAACATCTGACAGATCGTTTGAAATAGGCTATAATAACACTATGAATGAAGTTGTTATCATTTTGTCAATTGTTTTGGCTACCTTGATGATTATCGTTATCACATTGATTTGTTTGGTAATCAGCCTGAGCCGTCACGTCCAAAAAACCATGCAGCACTCACGAGCTATCCAGCAGAATTACACCGAAGCATCATCGATGCTTTCGGTTGTTTCTTCAGCGTTGGCATTAGGGGCGCTGCTGAAAAAGTTTACGCGAAAGGCAAAACGTGGTCAAAAATAACCATTCAGACAAATCATTGACGAAAAAAACTGCCGAAAAAATCATTCGTGACAATGAAAACGGTGCCCGTCAGGCAATTTTAGAAGACTTGTTTTATGATTTTCACCGTTCTCGTCGCCGGGTCTACGGCATGAACTTTTGGCGTGGTATCTTTTTTGGCTTTGGTTCGGTGCTGGGCGCCACTCTTTCGGTGACTATTTTAGTTTGGATATTGGGCCATCTAGTTGACGTGTTTCCACCGCTTGCTGACTTCTTCAATACACTGATCAACACCATGCAGAGTCGCCGCTAACGTGCTATACTAAGACTAATGACGACAGAGGGGAAGAATAACGGCGGTACGTCGGCGGTTTTGAAACCGTCTGATTATGTACACCTGCACAATCACACTCACCACTCACTGCTCGATGGATTAACCAAAATTCCTGACATGGTCGCCCGAGTAAAGGAGCTCGGCATGGAAGCTTGTGCTATCACTGACCATGGCACGATGTCGGGCGTCATTGAGTTTTATAAAGCAGCCAAGAGTGCTGGTATTAAGCCAATCATCGGCATCGAAACCTACGTGGCGGCGCGGAGTCGTCACGACCGCGACCCAGCTAAGGATAAGGCGCGCTATCACTTGACGCTGCTGGCCATGAACCACAAGGGCTATCAAAACCTGATGCAGCTCAGTACCATCGCTAACCTTGAAGGTGTCTACTATAAACCGCGCATTGATCACGAACTGCTGGAACAATACAACGAAGGCATCATCTGTATGTCCGGCTGTATCGGTGGTGAGCTGGGTGAGAATTTGCGCAATGATGATTATGACAAAGCCAAGGAAATCGCTGGCTGGTATAAGTCGGTCTTTGGTGATCGCTACTACATGGAGCTGCAAGACCATGGCCACCCAGAGGCGCGCAGTCACTGGCCGGAGCAGAAAAAGGTCAATGATTACATTGAGCGCATTAGTAAGGAACTGGACATTCCCTGTGTAGTGACCAGCGACGGCCATTATCTGAATCACGAAGACCAAGAGGCGCATGAAATTTTGCTGTGCGTTGGTACTGGTGCGTATTTGAGCGATGAAAAGCGGATGAGCTTGAAAGATTTTGAACTGCATTTGACGACACCAGAAGACATCATCTCGCGGTGGCAAAAAACCAACCCACAAGCAATTGCCAACACCAAAGCTATCGCCGACCGCTGCGATGTGGAGATTAAACTCGGCGATATTCTCATCCCGAAATTCCCGACGCCAAACGGTGAATCGGAAAAAGAATATTTGGATCATCTGGTGTATAGCGGCATGGCGGCGCGCTACGCTGGTATGAAGTTGGAGGACGCCAAGAAATTACCAAACGACGAGCTGCGCGCCATGTTGTCTGACGATCAAATCGAGCGACTGGACATGGAGTTTGGCGTGCTCGACAAGATGGGTTATAACGGCTACTTTCTGATTGTTCAGGATTTCATCAACTGGGGTAAATCTCAAGGAATTATTTTTGGGCCGGGGCGTGGTTCGGCGGCTGGTTCAATCATCGCCTATGCCCTGAACATCACCGATCTTGACCCGCTGCATTACGACCTGCTGTTCGAGCGATTTCTCAACCCCGACCGTATTTCCATGCCCGACATCGACATCGACATTCAAGATACCCGCCGCGGTGAAGTGATTGAATATTGCGCCAAGAAATATGGCTCAGAACGAGTGGCTAACATCTGTACCTTTGGTACCATGGCAGCGCGGGCATCGGTGCGTGACGTGGCGCGGGTATTGCAGGTACCATATGGCGAGTCTGACCGGCTGGCTAAGCTCATTCCGCCACCCGTCCAGGGTCGCCACGTGCCTATCAAAAAATCACTCGAAGAAGATCCCGACCTCAAAAAAGAGTATGAAAGCAATCCGACCGCTAAAACCGTCTATGACTTTGCCTCGCGGCTGGAAGGAACGATTCGTTCGCACGGCGTGCATGCCGCCGGCGTGGTGATTGCGCCGGATGATTTGGTGAAATACGTGCCGCTGGAGATGGCGCAAAAGGGCGTGGTGGCAACGCAGTATCCGATGGGCCCGGTCGAAGAGCTGGGGCTGCTGAAGATGGACTTTCTGGGCCTGTCTAACTTGTCCATCATCAACAACGCGCTGCGTATTATTCGTAAAGTCTACAAAACGGACATTGATCTGTCGCATTTGCCGCTGGATGATGAAGAAACCTACAAATTATTCCAGCGCGGCGACACCACTGGCGTGTTCCAGTTGGAATCGGCTGGCATGAAGCGGTATCTGCGCGAGCTCAAACCGAGTGTTTTTGAGGACATCATTGCCATGGTGGCGTTGTACCGCCCGGGGCCGATGCAGTTTATCGACTCATTCATCAAACGTAAACATGGCGAAGAGGAAATCACCTATCTACATCCTGGCATGGAAAACTCGTTGAAAAACACCTACGGCATCTTGGTCTATCAGGAGCAATTTATGCAGATTTCCAAAGAGTGGTGTGGTTTTACCGGCGGCCAAGCCGACACCCTGCGTAAGGCAGTCGGTAAAAAGAAAATCGACCTGATGAAAAAGGTCAAGCCGGAGTTCGTCGAGGGGGCGGTCAAGGTCGGTGGCGCCACCAAAGAGATCGCTGAGCAGTTCTGGGATGCGTTGGAAGAGTTCGCTAACTACTGTTTCAATAAGTCGCACGCGGCGTGTTATGGCTTGATCGCCTATTGGACGGCGTACCTCAAGGCGCATTATCCTGACGCCTTCATGGCGGCGCTGATGACTAGCGACCAAGACGATACCGAGCGCCTAGCTATCGAGATGACCGAGTGTAAGCACATGGGTATCGAAGTGCTCAACCCAGATGTTAATGAATCATTCGTCGAATTCGCGGTGGTGCCTGGTGAAAAGAAGATCCGTTTTGGCATGGCAGCGGTCAAGGGAGTTGGTGTCGGCGCGGTCGAGGAATTGTTGCGCGCCCGTGAGAATGGAAAATTCACCAGCATTGAAGATTTTGCCAAACGCGTGTCCACCAGTAAGTTTAACCGCAAGGCCTGGGAGTCACTCATCAAATGTGGCGCGTTCGACAGTTTTGGCGATCGCCACGACTTATTGTTTAACCTAGACACTATCACTGCCTTTGCCCAAAAAGTTCAAAAAGAAGCGGCTAGCGGGCAGACTGATTTGTTTGGCATGTTGGGCGACGATGCGGCTGTGGCTCAGCCGACCATGCAATTGATGCCGTCGCCAAACAAAAACGAAAAGGAATATTTGACGTGGGAACGCGAACTAATGGGCCTGTATATTTCGGCACATCCTTTGGACGCTTACGCCACGTACTTGCTTGAGCAAACACAACCATTAACTCAGCTAGTGCCGGAATATGACGGGCGACTCATGACAATTGGTGGCATCATCACGAACGTTCGTACTATCATCACCAAATCTGGTAGCAAAATGGCCTTTGTGGGGTTAGAGGACAAATTTGGTGAAGGCGAAGTCATCGTCTTTCCGAATTTGTATGAGCAAGTCGGCGCCAAGCTCGTCCAAGACGCGGTGGTGCGGGTGACCGGTAAAAACTCAGCCCGTGACCGTGATGGTAATTTGGGCTCAGAAAGTAAGATGATCGCTGATGAGATTGAGATTATCACCGACAGTGATATCACCAGCTATGAATCGACTGGTCGTAAAATGGACGCACCAAAAGTAAGCGCCCAGTACAAAAAGGAAAAACGTGCGAATTTCCGTGCTCAAAAAACCAAGACCGTCGCTCCAGCTACCGCCAAATCGTCACATGCATCCAAGTCAGTTCCTCAGCCAGCAGCTCTCGAGACGCCACCTGCGCGCCTGTTTCTGCAAGTAAAAGATCCGAGTGATCACGACAAACTGATCTCCCTCAAAAAGATCTGCTCAACATCACCAGGGATCACCGATGTTGTGTTGGTGCTTGGCGAGAATGACCACAAGTCTGCCATTCGCTTGCCGTTCAAAGTCGATCCAGCAGCTCAGCTACTTGAAGAACTGAAGGCGTTGTTGGGCGAAGAATGTATCAAATTGACATAATCATCAGCGGCATATCATCTGGTATAGTGCCATGCCGCAGGCAACGCTGACATTGAATGATTCTTTAGTGCCAAACATTGGGATTTCTACTGTCGCGGCACAGCGCGCTAAATGTTCGGCCAATATGCCATCGACTTCTTCGCCCAGCAGCAACGCGAACGCTTTTGGTGGAATAAAATCTGGTAGTGAAGTACTATCTGGCGCTTGCTCCAGTGCGATGACTGGTAGGTTGCCGGTGCGCTCATTTTCCTCCAGCCACTCCTCCAGAGTTTCATAGCGTCTAAAGGGAACCATTTGCTCAGCGCCTAGTGCTGTTTTGTGAATTTGCTTGGTTATTTTCTCAACCAGGTGCGGTAGTCGCGAGTCTGGTTGATTGATGATCGCCAAATCTGGAAATGGAGTATAGCCGCTGATGACGATGTGCTTTACTCCCAGGCCTTCTGCTGTGCGAAAGATAGCGCCGACATTGTGGGTCGAACGGATATTGTGCAAAATAAGTGTAATTTCTGGTCGCATGAACTTATTATATCATTCGCTAAATCATAAGCACTTTGCTATAATGTTGGTGATGGATGAAGATTCTATTCAAATACGTCGTCGCCAGCAAGACGAAGATGCTACCAGGAAACGAGCGTCAATTTTAGGCTTGCAATATTTAGACACTCGCAGTTTTGAGGCTGATTTGCCGCTGGAACGAGACATTTTGACAATTGAGGAGATGTATAAAGGACGCATCATTCCTCTGGCACACAACGACACTGATTTGTCGTACCGCTTTGGTGTAACTTCGCAGACGCCTCAGTCGTTGATTGCTAAAATGACAAAGGATTATCGCGAAGTTGGTAAAGTCGCACACTTTTTCTTGATATCAGGCGCGGCTTTTCGTTCATTTATGTTGCGGTTCGACCCGCCAAAGAGTATCGTCTATGATGATATCGAAATTGCCAAAGAGGGCGACAGCGAAACACTGCAACAGGTGAGTCAAACACTGGCAACGGTCAGTTCAAATGACGTCTTTAACTACATCGTTGATCAAGCTGACAGGCTAGGCGCATCCGACATTCACATTGAAAATCAGCGTGAGTCAATTCGTATCCGTATGCGTGTTGATGGCGCACTGCACCCAGTGGCTGAGCTCAGTCGTGACCGCTACCGTGTTATCATGGCGACCCTGGCGTCTCGCGCAAATATTTCTACTGCAGCGACCGAACCGCAGTCTGGGCACATGCAACAGGAGATTTATCGTGACGGCGCTTCACATCTCTTGAACTTGCGTGTTGAAGCAGTGCCAACAGTGTATGGCCAAGATGTGGTGATGCGTTTGTTCAACTTTGATACCGCCATGTTGAATTTGGATTTGTTGAGCATCACTCCGGCTGAACGTGCGCAAATTGATGAAGTTATCTCACACCCACGCGGTATGGTTTTGATGGTTGGTCCGACAGGGTCTGGTAAGTCAACCACGCTTTACAGCATTTTGAATGCATTGAACACTACTGATCGTAAAATTATCACCCTGGAAGATCCAGTGGAAAATACCATCCCTGGTGTCACGCAAATCCCCATCGACACCACGGTTGGCCAGGAATTTGCTGACGGTCTTCGCAGTGTGCTGCGTATGGACCCGGACGTCGTGATGGTTGGTGAGATTCGTGACAACGAAACTGCCCGCACTGCCATCCAGGCGTCAATCACCGGACACTTAGTTTTGAGTTCGTTCCATGCCAACTCAACGGCGGCGGCGTTTAGTCGTATGATTGATATGATTGGTCAAAATCCTATCTTCAGCTCGGCGGTGCGGCTGCTGATTGCTCAGCGATTGGTCAGGCGGCTGCATGATGAGAGCAAAGAGGAGTACGAGCCAGATGAGGCGACTCGTCGCTGGGTAAAGGAGACGCTGAAAGGGATTCCTGACACGGTCGAATGCCCAGACCTAGACACGTTTAAGCTGTGGCGACCAGTGTCAACGCCAGAAGCACCATTTGGTTATAAGGGTCGTATTCCAGTGATGGAACAGTTGATTGTGACTGAGGAAATCCAAAAGTTTTTGCGCGGAGACATTCTTGATATTCATGCCGAAGCCATTGAAGAAGTTGCCAAGAAACAGGGGACTATTACGCTGTTGCAGGCTGGTGTACTGGCAGCATTACGCGGTGAAACCACCATCGAAGAAGTGAACCGCGTCATCTAGGCGCGGCTCATATGGTTCGTATGATTTAGCAGAGAACTTGCTACCGTATCACTGCGGCGACGGTCGAAACCACTCGCTCATCAAATGGCGAAGGGATGACTTCGTCAGCAGTTGGGTTTTCGACCAGACTAGCCAAAGCTTCAGCGGCAGCCAGTTTGTGCTGGTCGGTGATTTTTTTCACGCCGTGATCGAGCGCCCCGCGGAAGATGCCTGGAAAGGCCAGGGAATTATTCACTTGGTTTGGAAAATCGCTACGACCAGTGGCGACCACCGCTGCACCGGCTTGTCGAGCGACATCTGGCATGATTTCTGGTACTGGGTTTGCCAGGGCAAAGATGATTGGATTATTAGCCATTTTCTGTACCAACTCCGGTGTGAGCAGTCCAGCCCGCGATACACCGATGAACACGTCAGCATCAGTGATGGCGTCATCAATGGAGCCAGATTGTGACGCATCGACGTACTCTAATAGTGCAGTTTTTTCCGCATTCAAATCCGTGCGAGACGCGCCAACGATGCCGCGGCTATCTACTGCCACGATGTTCCTCGCACCGTATAAATGTAATAATTTGATGATGGCCGTACCAGCTGCACCAGCACCAATAACCACAAATTTACAGTCTGCCAGGCTTCGACCAGTTAGTTTCGCAGCATTGATCAGCCCCGCCAACACCACGACTGCCGTACCATGTTGGTCGTCGTGGAATACGGGGATGTCCAGCTCAGCCTTCAGGCGCTCTTCAATCTCAAAACACTTTGGCGCAGCGATGTCCTCCAGATTGATGGCGCCAAAACTCGGCGCAATTGCCTTAATTGTAGCGATAATTTCCTCTGGTTCGTGAACATCCAGCACAACTGGCACAGCGTCAACATTGGCAAAATGCTTGAACAGTAACGCCTTACCCTCCATCACCGGCATGGCGGCTTTTGGCCCCAAATCACCGAGGCCTAAAATCGCTGAGCCATCAGAGATGACGCCGACCAGATTGTTTGTCCAGGTATACTTCGGTAGGTTCGCTGGGTTTTCGGCGATCGCTTGACTGACTGCGCCAACGCCCGGGCTGTAATACGAGCTCAATTTGTCACGGTCCAGTTTCTCTTGGTCGCGCAAACTGGTAGTGATTTTACCCTTATATTTTTCGTGTAATTCAAGTGCTAATTTGTTGTAATCCATATCACTATTGTACTCCATATGGCAGGTTTTCTCCATTAGCTCGATAGATCATGTAATTCGTACGTCCATATAACCGTCAGGCTCCTTGTATAGTTTCATATTCTATGCTAAAATACACTGAAGTTGTACAGAGTTAAATTATTCAAGCTTTGTTAGGTGTGGAGCCGCAGGGGTACAGCTGCGTGGCCAGCCGTGACAGGTTTGGAAGATAGGAAATATCATGAGTTTTGAGTTAATCAACAAAGTCAATCAAGCACAAAAAAAGCAGGCAGTTGTTGACGCCCGCAGCGGTGACACCGTTCGTGTCTACCAGAAGATTAAAGAAGGTAACAAAGAGCGTATCCAGATGTTTGAAGGTGTGGTTATTCGCACCGACAACAAAGGCTCGCACACCTCACGCATCACCGTTCGCAAAATCGCCTCAGGTGTCGGCGTGGAAAAATCATTCTTGCTGCACAGCCCACTGATTGAAAAGGTGGAAATCGTCCGCCGTGCTAAAGTTCGCCGCAAGTTCCTCAGCTTCCTACGTAAGCGTTCTGGTAAATCAGCTCGCCTGACCGCCAAAAACTTTGACCGCGTGGCGGTAAACAACGTGCATGACGCCAAGGCTGAAGCGGAAGCTGAACGCTTGAAAGAGGAGGCCGCACAGGCTGCCGCTGCCAAGCAAGCTGAAAAAGACGCCGCTCAGGCAGAGCTTGACGCCAAGGCTGCTGAAGTAGAAGCTCGCCACAAAGAAGCGTAATTGGTTTTGAGGCAAACAGACCGCCCTCTCTGGGGGCGGTTTTCTCATGGTATAATGCCAATATGTCAATCTTTCATTATATCTCTGTGTTCGTTCCCGTGACTTTGGCATGTGCAGTGCCATATGTGTTGCGCCGTCATGGCTTCACTGACGAAACAAAATACCGCTGGTTGTTATACCTCGCTTGTGTGTTGTTTTTCATTTCGTGGTATTTGCCGTCGCCGCTCATCGAGGGGCGAGACACTAGTTTTACCACACATTTTGTGGGCGGCGGATTGTTTACGGGGCTGTTGTGGATATATCTGGTATTGGCGATGCACTGGCGGTCGCACTGGCTAGTGATGGCATTTTCGCTGTTTGCACTGGTGTCGGCGCTCGGTTGTATCAATGAACTGGCGGAATTATGCATGGTCAAAGTTGGCGTGGCTCGTATCACGCTGGATGATACTAATTGGGATATTTTGGCAAATACGCTGGGTGCGGCGGCGGTGTGGCTGGGCTGGATGGGCTGGCGGTTTGTAAAAAGAAAATAGCCCGCCGAGAGGCTCAAGTCGAGGCTTGTAACCTCAAGACGAGCTATTTTCGGCGGGTGCTAGCCCTCGTTTTCCTCTTCGAGCTCCTCCTCTCCGTCTTCAATAAATCTGAGGATATCTCTGTGTAGGGACAAGTGCAACACCATCCCTTCCAATAACGTTATATACTGATATTGTGACCGTATTTTTTTCTCCTGCCACCAAAACAGGCCACCCATTGATAGGATGCATAATACAATTCCAATAACAGAGATAGCGTTCATCATGACTCTCCTTTCAGGAAAAACTCAGAAGACTAAAAGGGCGCTCTTCGCCCTTTGACGACAGCCTTCTGGACGAAAAGTCATTTTTAATATAGCATATAAAACATGATAAGTCAATACTCTGTGTAGGACGCAACCTTTTGTTATAATGATGGGTATGATTCTCGGCATTGATGAAGTTGGGCGTGGGCCATGGGCGGGACCGCTGGTGGTTGGCGCAGTGATTTTGGGCGGCGCGGAGATTGAGGGGCTAAACGACAGTAAAAAATTGACCAAAAAACGCCGCGAGGCTTTAGATGAGGTGATTCGTGAGCAGGCGGCTGCATGGGCACTGGGCTGGGTGAATGCTGAGGAATTGGACAACGTTGGCATGAGTCAGGCCTTGCGTCTGGCGACGCGGCGAGCAGTCAAGCAAATTCAGTTGCAGTGCAAAGAGAAGAATTTGGCATTTGATGAAATCATCATTGACGGGACAGTGAATTTTCTGGCGGATACGGCGCTGGAGCGATACGTGACGGTGATGGCCAAAGCCGATGGTTTAATCCCGAGTGTATCGGCCGCGTCAATCATTGCTAAAGTAGCGCGCGACCAGTTTATGGCCGAGCAAGACGTGGTCTATCCAGGATACGGCTTCGCGTCAAATGCTGGCTATGGTGTGGCCAAGCACCGTGCGGCAATTGAGCGGCTGGGTGTGACGCCGCTACATCGGCTGAGTTTTGCGCCACTGCAAAAATATGCCGGCACTGAGGGGAATTCGCAACCATCGTCTAGTAGTCAAATTAAACATCAGCAGGGAAATACGACGCGTCAAATTGGCGATATGGGTGAACAGACGGCCGCGGACTGGCTGACAGCGGATGGACATGAGATCATTGCCCGCAATTGGCGGACGCGGTACTGTGAAATTGACATTGTCAGTATGAAAGATGATGTGCTGTGGTTTACTGAAGTAAAATACCGTAAGAATGATGACTTTGGTGGCGGGCTGGGGGCGATTACCGCCAAAAAACAGCGACAAATGCGCTTTGCGGCAGAGCTGTTTATGACACAGTCTCCGCAATATGAAGGATGTGACATGCGGTTACTGGCAGTAGCTGTTGAGGGCGACTCGTCAGTAGTCAAAGAGGCTATGGTGTTGAATTAAAAGAAATAACCCCACACCGTGGCGATGTGGGGACGCGGACTCTCCGCGATTTTTTACAGATATTTTAATCTGAGCGCGCCTCTGTTGGCGCCGGATCATCAGCGGACAATTCAACCCACATGATGTCAGTCGTTCGAACTACCACGACACTGCCGTCAGTGGCATGTATGGTAGCAGTGTAAAGAGCCCCTCCGTCCAACATATCAGAGAAAAAGTGCTCCGATTCTTGAGGGGACATCTCGTTGTGTATCCGTATTTTTCTGCCTCCACGGAGACAGAAAATCGCCTCTCCCATTTTTTTCACCTCCTCTTGTGCTGTGAAAGAAGAAATGGGTCTTCTGCTGAGGCTGAAGAGCAATTTTTGTCCTTCATATATAAGCACTAGCAGAAGCTATTATCATTATATAACTAATGACATAAAATGTCAAGATATTTTGTCAAACATGTGGCGTAATATATCACAGCGTTGTTTGCAAAGCAGCGAGCACGCCCGCCTTATCTCGCTCAATCAACTCAACTCGGGCTGCGATTTCCGTGATACCTAGTTCAATCGTCCTGGTCAGGGCCGGGATACTCAGCATTGGCTCAAAGAAGTGGCGAAAGCCAGCCAGTTCGTCGCTTGTTGTCAGCCCGATGGCAGCGTAGCGGATGAAATCGTCGTAGCTCTTATCACCAGCAAAGGTTGTTTCGACCCAAGACCAATTGTCCTTCAGCCAATCCCACGTGAGTTGGCGGCTTTCGTGAGTGCGGATGAGATAGACAAACCAACGGCTGGCATCTTGCGGACGAATGATGTCAGGGCGCTTGATGTTTGCAAGGATTGTCCGCGCAGTTTCAGGGTTTTTGGTAGCAGTAAGTCCCAGGGTGATGTCAGCTTGCAGGTCATTTGACGGCGTCTGCTGGTAGGTCTGGAACAGGCTATCAATCATCTCTGGCGTTTCAAAATGTCGTACGTTGGCGCTGATGATCAGTGAACGGATTTCTGTTGGTAATTCTTCGAGGGATTGACTATCAAATCGCCGTTTAGCCTCCGTCAGTACCGTCTGGTCCTCGCTATAGATCATCAAGCCCAGAGCGGTGACGCGCCGTTCGCGGTCGTCGTCAGATTCGCTAGGATTTTCGTCCCATCCCAGTTCGTCGAACGTAGTACGAGCAAAATCGCCAGAAATTCGCTTCAAGCGGGCTTTGCCGTCGTCATCATCGTCAACAAATTTGCGTAGCTCCGCCAGTGCACCGGCCGCCATGTCAAAAACCTTTTCATTGGTTTCGTGTTTCAGCGACAGTGCCAGCGGCAGGAGTGAAGCTGAATTTTCACATCCAGCCCGAGCTAGCAGTGTGGTGTCTTGGAGCAGACAGATTTTATCCAGCGTAGGTAGTTCATGGATGTTGGCCAATAGGTGCTCGTGAGCAGCAGTATCATATTTAGTCACAAAATGTCCATTCAGGCCGCAGTTTATCTGCAGTGGTTTTTCAAGGGTAAATGTTTTCTCACGTTCAGTTAAAATTGCGTCATCAAGTGGTTGGTTGGCGAACAATGGAATTGGCCACAAAGCATCTGATGGCTGATGCTCGCCGATGAAGAAGCGTTCCTGGCGGAGGGTGGCGGTGGGTTGTTCGGCCGAATTGTCCTGTTCGACGTGTACAATCGGCAGCCCCGGCTGTGAAATCCAAGTGTTCATCAGATTAATAATTGGCTGGCCGCTGGCAGTTTCTAGCTCCCGCCACAAATCATTGCCAACAGTGTTTTGGTAAGCAAATTTTTCAAAATATGCCTTCAAACCAGCTCGAAACGCTTCCTCGCCGATCAGCCGCCGTACCATCACCAGTAGCCGTCCACCCTTGGCATAGACAATTGCCGGGTCAAACAGCGTGCTGATTTCGTCTGGGTGATTGACATCGGCCTGCACTGGCTGCACGCCGTCCAAGCTGTCGCGCCGCAGTGCCGCAGTGACTTCGCTCGTTGCAAAATCCTCCCACATCCGCCACTCGGGATGTAGTGCGTCGACCGCCACGTATTCCATCATGTTAGCGAAACTTTCGTTCAGCCACAAATCGTTCCACCACTGCATGGTCACCAAATTGCCAAACCATTGATGGCTGAGTTCGTGAGCGATGACGGTGGCGATGAAGCGTTTGGATGATTCCGGCGTTAATTTTGGGTCAGCCAGCAGGCAGCTTTCGCGGTAGGTGATGAGTCCCCAGTTTTCCATAGCGCCCGACGAGAAATCAGGCAGCGCTACATGGTCAGATTTTGGTAGCGGATACGGCACACCAAAATATTCATCATAAAAATCAATGGAGCGCGTGGCAATGTCTAGCGCAAAATCTAGCGTGTCTTCGCTTTGGGCTGGCGTTGCCCAAACATTTACCTCAACACCAGAGGTGGTGTGAGCGGTTTTCTTGTGGAGTTCGCCAATAACAAAAGCCAGTAAGTAGCCACTCATGCGCGGCGTAGCCGCAAAAGTAGTTTTTAGTGCGCCATCATGCTCGGATGATTTGGCGACAGGCATATTGCTAAGGACGGTGAGTCCCGGAGCAGTGACAAGCGTTACGTCATAGGTTGCTTTGGCAGCTGGCTCATCAACACAGGGGAACACCTCGCGGGTGTGGTGCGATTCAAATTGGGTGGCGAATAACTGCTTTTTAATGCCATTATGAGTAAAATAGCATGGGTATAGCCCGTGCATAGCGTCGGTGATGGTGCCGGAAAAGTCGATGCGAACGGTATGCTGGCCACTTGATAACTCTGGGCGCGACAGCTGTAACTCATCAAATTCACCATGAAAAAACTCAGCTGGCTGGTCGTCGATCGACGCCGTATGGATAGTCAAATCTTTGGCATGTAGTGAAATCAACTCACCAGTCGACTCGCCGGGAATGATCACTGTGCCGGAAAACGATTTTTCATCGGCGCGTGTCAGGTCGAGGGTTAGATTATAGTGCTGGGGCGTAAAGGTATCGAGTAAATGCTTGAGTTTTGTCATAGTCTCATTATATCATTTGCGGACTGTGAGATTGGCTGGTTGGAAAAGGCTTACGGTATTCGATATACTAGGGATATGAAGAGGGTGAAATTACGGCGTAGGCGCATCATGGCGTTGTTTGTGGTGGTGCTGTCGGTTTTGGCGGTGTGGTCGTCGCAACTGTCACAACCAAAGCTGGCTCCTGTCCCGGCTGATCTGCAGCAACAATATTTCGGCAGCTCGAACGCACTTGATGAATTGAATAAACTGGAAGTAAAAGGTCGTGCACCTAAAACAGGCTATACGCGCAAGCAGTTTGGCAACGGCTGGGGCAAAATCGATGGTTGCTCGGTGCGTGAAGTGATTTTAGCCAGGGACTTGAGTGATGAAAAAGTGGGCGAAGGCTGCAAGGTGCTTTCTGGTGTTTTGCAAGATCCATATACTGGTCAAACCATTCATTTTCAGCGCGGTGAAAAAACCAGTTCCAAAGTACAGATTGACCATGTGGTGGCGCTGAGCGACGCCTGGCAAAAGGGCGCGCAGAATTTGTCAGCGGTTGACAGGGAAAAATTAGCGAATGATCCACTGAACCTACTGGCGTCAGAAGGGCAGGCAAACCAGAATAAGGGTGATAGCGATGCGTCAACTTGGTTGCCGTCTAACAAGGATTTTCGCTGTCAATATGTCGCCCGGCAAATTGCGGTGAAGAAAAAATATCACTTGTGGGTCACTGACGCTGAAAAGCAAGCCTCTGCCAATGTTCTAGAAAAATGTAAGGGTTGAGTTAGTTAGGATTTAGTCGTCTGTTGATATTTGGATGCAATCATTTCGGCAAATACTGCTTTTTTGTCGGCAGCGCTTAGCTCTGGCTTATGTTTTGGCAGGTGGGTGCCGCTTACATATGCAAGCTCTGTCATGGCGTCTCGCATGGCGGAGAGTCGTCTATCAACTTTTTTGCAGGTAGCTTGCCTGATGAGCCTCACCGACTCGTCATCTGGTGATAGCTCATGAATTTTACGGGCTTCAACGGCTAGAGCGATATCAGCTTTTGTTTCAACCAGGGAGCTGTCGATTGTTCTTCGCAAAATAGGGTCCTTTAATTCAGGAATATTTTTAAATATCATGCGGAGTACTTTTGAGCCTATTTTGCGGTTTAAGTACGCCTCAGCGGATATGGCCTCTTCGGGTGAATTGATATCAAACACCTTGTCGACGTAGGGTATGAATAATGTTGCGACATCCTCAGGGTTAACGTAGTAATCCATTAGGCTACAACGTGCTTCACTATCCGCTGTCTCGATTGGAGAATCTGGAATTTGGTTATCTTTTTAGATAGAACGTTGTTTCTTTATAAATCTGAACGGCTGGCCCGAGTACCCAGTCGCGCGTTTCAGGATATACTGGGATTTTGTCGACAGTAGCCGGTCTGCCGGTAAGCCAATTGGTTCTGGTCTGATCCAAAATAGGCCAGCTTGGCGCAATGTCCACCTGAAAACTTGGCTGGCCATTTTTCTCGGGTGAGGAGACGGTAAACATAGTAGTATTATGTCATAGAAAGACAAAATAAGCAACAGTACGGACATAATTACATTGACAATAAAGAAATAAAATGCTATTATAATAAGGTGAAAAGTGAGCAAATTCGCCAGTATCCGGTCAAGTCACCGATGGACCAGGAAAACCATCAAGTGACTGCGGTTTTATTCCGTCCAGAGCTGGCTGATGATGAGGGTTTTCAGCGAACCTTGGAGCTGACGGCTATTGCGTCGGTCAGCCGAAATCCAGATTGGATGCAATATCATGGGCGGGGTAAAGAAAAGGTGATACAAAATAAGATTGCCGCAGCTCGATTAGGTGCATTACATGCTTATGTTATTGATCCAGGTCCTGACATTCCGTATTTGAGTAAGCGACATCGGGATAAGGATGAGGCGCAGATACAAACGCTCACGTTGAATATGTTAGGTGAAGAACTTGAGCAGGATAATTCAGACATCACGACCTCGTCAGTATTGGCCTTGGTAGGTGATGGCTATTCACCACCCGCCGCCGTTATCGAGAGAGCCCCGGGTAGATCATTGCGAGAACAATATGGCATGGACAAGGATAGTCGTAATTATTATGCCATCATGGATGAGTTGAATCGTATCCAGCGGGAGATTGATAGGGTGATTGGGCGTTTTGCATCAAGAGTGCTCATCAATGATATGCGGCGTGAGTATAATGAGGGCGCGAATATCTTCTCGGGTGTTAAGGTGACGGAAAATAAAGAGTATGCCGAAATATTCACCCTCTTTGACCAGCCGTTTACTGGGTTTACGGCCGGTCTTTGCAGGACCGCTTTGCTCGATATGGCACGGAGAAGGCGCGGACTACGCGGTATGCTTGACATGGCCAGCGAACTGGTATAGAATGTGCAGTGTACATCCGGCCGCCAAGGTCGGAATTTTTCGTATGAGGATATGTGCATCGCAGCGCAGCCTCGTATCGTGGTATAATAATCATAAGTGATAAAGGAGAGTAGATATGGAAGATTTGAACATTAAGCAGTTGACGTTGGCGTTGCGGACGATTGCTGAGGAAAAGAACTTGCCAGAAGAGACAGTTCTAGAGGTGATCGAGCAGGCTATCGCGGCGGCGTGGCGGCGTGATAACGGGACGCGCGAGCAGTTGGTGCGCGCTAGCCTGAATATCAACAGTGGCACGGCTGTGGTGTCGGTCGTCAAAACGGTGGTTGAAGAAGTTGAAAATGACGTCAATCAAATGAGCCTCGACGAAGCTAAAACCGTTGACCCGGCAGCTGAGCTGGGCAGCGAAGTGACGGTCGAGACCCACAACGTGACGACATTTGGCCGGGTGGCAGCCCAGACCGCCAAGCAAGTGATTTTGCAGCGGCTGCGCGAGGCGGAGCGCGAAGTGGTGCTGGCAGAATTTGAGGATAAAATCGGCACGGTGGTGACCGGTACGATTCAGCGGGTTGAGCCACGCGTGGTGCGGATCGAGCTGGGCAAGGCGGTCGGTATCATGCCGCAGTCCGAGCAGATCCCTGGCGAGTACTACGGCGTTGGTCGCCGCGTCAAGGTGTACATCAAGGACATCGAGCGCGAGGGTCGTGGCCCGCAGTTGATCTTGAGCCGCGGCAATGAAGAATTTGTGCGCTACTTGTTCAGCCAGGAAGTGCCAGAGATGGAAACGGGCGCCGTGGAGATTAAAGCCATTGCCCGCGAGGCTGGTCGCCGCACTAAATTGGCGGTAGCATCGGCGCTGCCAGGTGTTGACCCAGTCGGCACCTTCGTCGGCGGTCACGGAACGCGTGTTCAGGCGGTGATGAACGAAATTGGCGATCAGGAAAAAATTGACATCATTCCGTTTGAGGAAGACGCGGCTGGCTTTATCGCCAACGCCATGAGCCCAGCGGAAGTGCTGAGCGTGACGGTCAATGAAGACGAAAAGCGAGCAACGGTCTACGTCAGCGAAGATCAGCAATCAGTGGCCATCGGTCGGGCTGGGCAGAATGTTCGCTTGGCAAGTCGGCTGACTGGCTATGAACTGGACATTGAGGCAAAGGCGGCTGCTAAACCAGCTGAAAACAAGCCGCGCAAGAATGTAGAAGATAGTCTGTTTAATGCCATTGAGGAAGCAGCAGAATAAGATTGGCGACGTACTTGAACTATTCGCCGATAAGCGATGAAAGGAGGCGATGATGGAGCAGCAGCCAAGAGATTTCTCTGAGCTGGAATCGCGCCTGACAGATACGGCGCGGGCTAGCTTTGAGCGAGCTGGTGTGATTGCCCAAAATCAAGGAAGCCCGTATGTAGGGACTGAGCATATTCTCCTGGGGATATTGGCTCAGAATTCTTCGCTAGGTGCCAAGATCTTGGCGGAAAGTGGAGTGACGCTTGATCGCGTTGAAACGGCGCTCGAATTGACGCCAAGCGCGGTGGTGTTCGCGGTCGTTGACCATGGAGTACGGGCTGATGTTTTGGCGACAGTGCGCATGGCATGGGAGCTGGCGTTGGAGTTTGGGCAGCCGCGAATCGGTACGGAGCATTTGGTCTACAGCATCTTGACGCAGCGCGAAGCACGAGCCACTAGGATTTTACGTGACATGAATGTTGACTTGGAGGCGCTCCGTGGCGACTTGGAGGGCGTGTTTGACAGGCAGCAATCAGAGGCGGATCAACAGACTGAGTCAGTGTCGACGACTGAACGTAAATCCATCAAACTGCTAGAGAAGTTTGGCAATGACTTGACGGAGCGAGCTCGGCAGGGATTGGTCGATCCGATGATTGGGCGGGACAAAGAATTGTCGCGTGTCATCACGGTGTTGGGTCGGCGCAGCAAAAATAACCCAGCTTTGATCGGTGAGCCGGGCGTGGGGAAGACCGCAATTGTTGAGGGCTTGGCACAGCGAATTGTCGATGGTGACGTGCCGGCATTTTTGGAAGGCAAAAGGATTATCCAACTTGATCTGGCTTCCATGGTGGCGGGGACGAAGTTTCGTGGACAGTTTGAAGAGCGCTTGCAAAAAGTATTAGCCGTTGCCAAGGAGCATCAAGAAGTTATTTTGTTTATCGATGAGCTGCATTTGTTGGTTGGCGCTGGTTCTGCCGAGGGCTCAATGGACGCTGCTAATGCCCTGAAGCCAGCCTTGGCGCGTGGTGAGGTGCGGGTGATCGGTGCGACGACGTTTGATGAATATCGCAAATATATCGAAAAAGACGCTGCCTTGAGTCGACGATTCCAGTCGGTTGTAGTAGCGGAGCCAGAGGCGGAAGAGGCCGTACGGATGGTGGTGGGGCTGAGCAGTCGCTTGGCGCTACATCATCAGCTGAGCATCGACGAGGCAGCTGTTAAATTGGCGGTGGATCTGAGCCGGCGATATGTGATGGATCGATTTTTGCCAGATAAGGCAATTGATGTGCTGGACGAAGCAGCGGCGTTGATGCGCTCAAAGCAGCCACTCAAGCCAGGTCGACGCCAAAAAATAGCCCAGCAAATCAAGCGGTTGGCGGGCAAAATTGATGCGGCCGTGGAAGCGGAAGACTACGAACGAGCGGCGCGTTTCAAGACGCAAATGAAGCAATTGGAAAAACGCGCTGGTGATCCGGGTGCGAGCGAGGACATGTTGCCGCGGTTGGATGAAGCGTATTTGAGGTCGGCGGTCAGTGCCATGACTGGCGTGCCAGTGAAGAAATTGGCGCACACCGAAGCCAAAAGCTTGATCAAGCTGGAAAATAGACTCGGTAAATTTGTGCTGGGGCAAACTGAAGCAATTGCTGAGCTGGCTCGGGCTATTCGACGAAACAGCGCTGGACTACATCGACATAGTGGGCCAATGGGATCTTTCGTATTTTTGGGCTCGACAGGTGTTGGTAAAACTGAGCTGGCTCGCGTGTTGGCGCGGGAAGTGTTCGGTGGCGAGCAGAGCCTCATCAAAATTGACATGAGTGAATTCTCCGAAAAACACACGACGAGTCGGTTGGTCGGTGCTCCAGCGGGCTATGTGGGATATGAGGAGGGCGGTAAATTGACCGACAAAGTTCGTCGACAGCCGTACAGTGTGGTGTTGTTTGATGAGATTGAAAAAGCACATCCAGACGTAATGAATCTGCTATTGCAACTACTGGAAGATGGTCAATTGACTGACGCGCAAGGACGAGTGGTTAGTTTTCGCCACACCATTATCATCTTGACCAGCAACGTTGGTTCGGCGGGCATGATGAATAGTGAGGCGTTGGGTTTTGGTGGCGCAAAGAAACGCAGTAGCAAGGATGTACAGCAACACAACGACCGGACGGCGCGGCAGGCTTTGGAGGAATTCTTGAAGCCAGAATTGATCGAGCGTTTTGATGCTATCATCGTATTCCAGGCGTTGAGCCGAGCAGTGGCTGGCAAAATATTTGATGCTATCGCTAGTGAGCTCGTCGCGGCGATTGAGAATCACGACATGAAACTGATGATTAAACCAAGTGTCAAACGTCACATCATTGACCATGGCTTTGACACCGAACGCGGAGCAAGACGCCTTCGACGGACTGTGCAGACCTTGCTGGGAGATCCGTTGAGTGAAGCAGTGTTGTCGAAAGCGCAGGCAGGATCAACATTAGTTGCGTCAATGAAAAAAGGTGAGGTGATAATTGATGTCGAAGATTAGTAAACTATGCAGCTTTTTAGTGTCAGTAGCTATATTGGCCTTTAGTGGTTGGGTGGTGCTCAATCGGCAATTCGTGCTCGACCATGTGCGGGCGTGGCAATTTCAGCCGAGCGCTGAGATCATGCAGCTGGCGACAAATGCTGGCATGTCAGAACACGGCAGATTTCAGTTTTACGTGACACAGCCACGACTGGAGTCGTCCAATGAGTTCAATGCTGAGTGTCGTCGGTCGGAAAAAGCCAGTCCAATTTTGGGTTGTTACAAGCCCGGGGAAGACACTATTCATATCTACAATGTGCCAAATCCTGAGCTTGACGGCATCAAAGAAGTGACGGCTGCGCACGAAATGTTACACGCGGCGTGGTCGCGATTATCTGACGCCGAAAAGCAGCGACTTGGCCAACTACTGGAACAGGCATATTCGAGAGTGAAGGACAGCAAGCTGGAAGAGCGCATGGCGTATTACGACCGAGCACAGCCTGGGTCTCGGTCTAACGAGCTTCATTCCATTTTGGGTACCGAGCATGCCGATTTGGGCTCAGAGCTGGAAGCGCACTATGCTCGATTTTTCAGTGACCGATCACGAGTGGTTTCCTTGCATACAAAATACAATCAGCGATTTGTCGACCTGGAGCAGCAAGTGGCAACCTTGCAAGCGAAGCTGAAACAGCAACGAGCAGTGATTGAGCAGCGAAAGGAACGCTACGATACGTCGATGACAGCGCTAAATGAGAAGATTCGTGATTTCAATCAACGAGCTACCAGTGGCGGGTTTGGCTCGCAACAGCAGTTCCAGACTGAGCGTTCACAATTACAAACTGAAGGTCAACGCTTGAGTAGTCAGAAAGCTACCTTACTCCAGCAGATCGATCAATACAATGCTGACGTCGAAAAATTAAATGCGTTGGGTGAGCAGGCTGATCGACTCAGCCAGAGTCTTGACAGTCAAAAGGTGGTAGAGTGATGGCCCGAACAAAATCACAATTCATCTGCCAGCAGTGCGGCGCCAGCTATCCGAAGTGGGTCGGCAAGTGCGAAAATTGCGGCGAGTGGAACTCACTGGTTGAGCAATTACCAGTTGATACGGGCGCGTCGGCGGTAGCACGCAGTAGTGGTAAAGGTAGAGCGCTGACTGCGCTTAGGCTCAGCGAAACGACCGCCGAAACAAAACAGGCGCGGCTAGCAACCGGCATTGCCGACCTTGACGCGGTACTCGGCGGCGGCTTTTTGCCAGGCGGTGTGGTGCTGGTGGCGGGGCAGCCGGGGATCGGTAAAAGTACCCTGCTGGCGCAAGTCGCGGCATTCATCGCTCGGCAGCAACCAGTGCTCTACGTCAGCGGCGAGGAGTCAGTGTCGCAGGTTAAATTGCGGGCTGAGCGGTTGGGGGCGGTTGACTCAGAGAGTCTGCAGCTGGCGTCCAGCAACAGCGCCGAGGACATTGCCGCCTCCATCCAGACTGGCCAGTACAATCTGGTGATTGTCGATTCTATCCAGACCTTGTCGCTCGCAGAAATTGCCTCAGCGCCAGGTTCGGTCAGTCAAATTACCAACTCATCCAACGTCATCATTCGCGCCGCCAAAGCCTCGAATACCGCGGTGATTTTGGTCGGTCACGTCACCAAAGAAGGCTCAATCGCCGGGCCGAAAGTTCTGGAGCATTTGGTTGACGTGGTGCTGAATTTTGAGGGTGATCGCTACGGTGGTTTTCGCGTAGTGCGGGCGCAGAAAAATCGCTATGGTTCGACCAATGAGGCAGCAATTTTTGAGATGCATGAGGATGGCTTACGGATTGTGGCCAACCCATCGGCGAGCTTGCTAGCCGAGCGACAAAACCTCGATGGCTCAATCGTCCTGGCGACCATGGAGGGGGCGCGGCCGCTGCTGGTGGAAATCCAGGCGCTGGTCAATCCGACGAATTTTGGCTACCCTAAGCGCGCAGCCAGCGGCTTTGACCTTAACCGGTTGAACTTGCTGGTGGCGGTGCTGGAAAAGCGTACCAAGCTCAATCTCTCCGACAAAGATATTTACATCAATGTGGTCGGCGGCTTGAAACTCAGCGACCCAGCGGCGGACTTGGCAGTCGCTATGGCCATCGCCTCGGCCTCGGCTGGCCGCAAACTCAGCGACGAAGCGGTGGTGTTTGGCGAAGTCGGCTTGGGCGGCGAAGTGCGCTCGGCTCAAGGCTGGCATGCCCGCGTTAAAGAAGCCAAGAAGCTTGGCTTTACCTATGCCATCGCGCCAAAAACCCACAAGGATGCATTTGTGCGCGGTGTTGGCGATTTACGCCAGGCACTGATTGACTATTTACAATAACATTATTATATAAAAGGAAATTATTATGGAAAAAACAATTGAACTTATCATCATTATCATGCTGCTGGCTATCATGGCGGAGATATATCTGCTGGTCAAGCCGCGGCGGCAGGCAGGTAGTGGTACGCAGCTGCCAATTTTGGTTGACACGTCAGTGTTGATGGACGGCCGGGTGGTTGATTTGGCAAAGACCGGGTTCCTATTGGGGCAGATCATCGTGCCGCGCAGTGTGCTGATCGAACTGCAGTTATTGGCCGACGGTGCTGATCATGCCAAGCGCGAGCGTGCCCGCTTCGGTATGGATGCCATGAAGGAACTAAAGGATGTGTTGGGCGGCTCGTTCACGTTGCTTGACGATGCGACGCGCATTCCCGAGGGGGTAGATAACCGCTTGTTGCAGCTCGCCAAGGAAATGAACGGTGCTATTCTGACACTGGACTACAACCTGAACAAGGTGGCGCAAGTCGAAGGCATTCAGATTCTCAATATCAATGAGCTGGCCAAGAGTTTACGGATGAGCTATCTGCCTGGTGATGAGCTGGTGCTTGAATTAACGCAAAAAGGTCAGGATTCTCATCAGGCGGTTGGCTACTTGCATGACGGTACCATGGTGGTGGTTGAGCAAGCCAAAAAGTTCTTGGGCCAGAAAAAGCGTATCGAAATCATTCGTAGCTTGCAGACTGACGCTGGTAAGATGATGTTTGCAAAAATTGTTGAACAAACGACTCCGCCAGAGCCAACGCGACAAACAGCTGTCATCACAAAACGCCGCTCTGTTGGCCGGAAAGTGCAGACTAGTCCAGAAGCATCAGCCAAGAAGACTACTAAAAAGCCAGCGGTAAAAGCTCAGAAGCCAGTGCAGCAAACTCGCCGTCGCTCTACAACGACAAAAACATCAGCCCAGCGTGAGGCTGAGCTGATTAGGTTGGCGAATAGTCAAGATGATTAATCGTCGCTGACGGTTTTTGAGCTACTTGCGGTGTAATATCCTTCGTCGCGAACATTCACGGTGATAGTGTGTGATCCCGACGATACATTAACTGAGACGCGGTCTGAGGCGCTGTTACCGCTGATATTGCTTGATTTGACTGAACGTCCATCAACCAAGATATCAAGCGTAGCTAGACCAAATTTTCCTCCATCAACACTGACATCAATAGTGTATTTATTACTCGAGCCAGACGCGGTGATGCTGGCGACACGAGGCTTGGCATCGCTACAGTTGTGCACATCGTCGTCAGCAGTAGCGTTGTAGCCTGCTGGCGCACTGAAAGACTCTTTTTTGGTGATTGGATCAACTGCCTTGATCACATCAACTTCTTCTCGTGCGCCCTCTGGCGTACAAGAGGTGGCTTTCTTTTTGGATATGCGGTCAAATGTCATCTTGGACGAGCTTTGTCCTTGGTTCTGGTTCCACCATGATGGATACAATTCTTTACCATTTTGTTTGATGCCAGATGGCCTAGTAAACCACATACTGGACTTCCATTTGCCAGCGGGTTGATAAACCTGTGTGTGTGCAAAGCTCATGACCTTTTGGATCACCGGGAGACCCGTTGACGAGTTCATGGAAGTCAAGGTACGACTGTCAGAGTTACCAAGCCAAAGCGTCATGGCTAAGGCTGGTGTGTAGCTAGCCAACCAAATATCCTTTGGTTTGTTGCCCTTGTCGGAGGTTCCGGTCTTGTAGCTGGCGCGAACCCCAGGAATACTTCCTGTCACCAATGTATTTGATCGGTCAGACAGGATATCGTTGGTGATGTAAGCGGCTTGCGGGTCGACGGCCTGCTTTGATTCATCTTTCCATTTCAGGAGGGTTTCGTTTTGAGAATTAATCACTTCAGACACGGAAGTAGATTTTTTCCTGACACCCAAGCGAGCCAAGGTACCATAGGCATTAACCAGTTCAGTTTGTTTGGCGCCACATCCACCGATGGCGGCTGATAGACCATAGCCACCTGAGTCTTCCTCCTGCTTACAGTATTCTGAGTTACCAAGACCTCGGATGAACTCCACAGTTGGCTTTGGACTACCGTTACCAGCAATGTACATTGCTTTCACCGCTGGGGTGTTACGAGACAGACCAAGTCCTCGGCGAATGGTGATGTCACCCATGAACTTGTTGTCCCAGTTGTTCAGCTTGGCGCCGTAAATTGAGTCAATGTTTTCGTCTTTCAGTATGGTGCCACTTCCGTAAGCTTGGCTACCACGCTTACTGAACAGGTGAGTAAACACAAATGGCTTGATGGATGAACCTGGCTGGACAAAGGCTGTGGCGGCGTTGTCCTGGCCAAAGCCTGGATAGTTAAAGTCACGGCTACCCATCAGGGCAACGATTTGACCCGTTTGCACGTCTTCTATGACTGATGCACCGTTGTGAGCGTTGATGGCGGCTGGACGACCAGTCGCAAAGAAGGCTTTCATCTCATTTTCTAGTTTTTCTTGGATGCGCCAGTCCAGTGTTGTTTTGACAGTTAGTCCGCCTCGTCCAACAACCGCTTGGCCAAGTTCTTTTTCAAGCTGTGATCGGACCATCATCACAAAGTGCGGCGCCTTCATGCCTTCAGTTTGTTCAACTTGCGGATACAAATTATCAAGGATTGGGTATTTTTTGGCTTCATCTGCTTCTTTTTGAGTGATGTACCCTTGTTCTGTCATGTAGTCTAAGATTGTGTGTTGACGCTCAATCAAGGCCTTATTACCGGCAGTGTTGTATGGGTTAAAGTAGGATGGATTCTGCGGAATTCCTGCCAGCAGCGCCGCTTCAGCTATGGTCAAATCTTTTGCACTCTTGTGGAAATAAGTCTGTGCAGCTGATTCAGCACCATTACGACGGCCTCCATATGGTGATTCGTTGAGGTACAGTGACAAGATTTGGTCTTTGTTATACATGCGCTCAACCTCAATGGCCAAAATCATCTCTTTGATCTTACGCGGGATACCTTTGAGGCCACGTTCACCAGCTTCATCGGCAAAGAACACCTGTTTGACGAGCTGCTGGGTCAATGTCGATCCTCCCTGGACCTGTCCTCCAGATGCCGTTGAGAACACAGCACGCGTCAAGCCACTGACACTAACTCCGTGGTGCTTGTAAAAATCTTTGTCCTCGATGGCAACAGTAGCATGTTTCAGGTGATTGCTAATTTGGTCACCTTCGACCACCAGTTTGTAGTTACCAGTTCCTTTATCTTCCCAGAGTAGCACGCCATTACGGTCATAATATTTCGTGACTGTTGTTTGGACACGTTTGGCAATTTCGCCTGGTCGAATCTTATCCAAGTCTTTGCGGAAATATGCGAACAGCCCACCGATAAACAAGATCATCAATAGCAGAGTAATACCAGCAATTTTCAGCGCCATCTTTGCGCCGCGTTTGGAGAACCAATAGTTAGCTAACCGCTTTGGATGTAAGCGATAGAAAAATCGCTTCACTGGATGCTTCGGCAAGCTTGCCAAATATTCAGCACGCTCACGCGAATCTTTATCTTTTTTTACTTTACGCTTATGTGCCAGATTGGCATACAAGCTTAATCGCTTTGTCGCAGATTTCCTGGGACTAGAAGGCGATTTGTTGCTGCTACTTGTACTACTCTTATTCACGTAATCTATTATATCACGCACATGGTTCGCATCAACTGCCAAAAATTGGTATACTGATACTAAGATTAGCTGACCAAGGAGAAAATATGCAGTTATCAGAGGAATTACAGTGGCGCGGGTTTTGGAACCAGACCACATTCACCAATGACAAGCTTATCGATTCGGAGAATTTCACGCTCTATTTGGGGACAGATCCGTCGGCTGACAGTTTGCACGTCGGGCACTTGGCGGTTTACATGATGGTGCGGCATTTTTTGGAGCGCGGTCACAAGGTATTTCTGTTGGTTGGTGGCGGCACTGGTATGATTGGTGATATGCGCGACACCGAGGAGCGGAGTCTGCTGTCGTATGCGGAAATTGAGCACAACAAACGAGCCTTAAAAGCACAGGTGTCACAAATTTTCGCCGGACGCGATTTTACCTTGGTGGACAATGCGGACTGGTTGGGCAATTTGGAACTGATTCCGTTCCTCCGCGACATTGGCAAGAATTTTAACATGGCAGATTTGATTGGTCGTGAATTTTTCAAGGTACGCATCGACAACGGCAAGGGGTTGAGCTTTGCGGAATTTACCTACACCTTGCTGCAGGGCTATGATTTCTGGCACTTATTCAAACATCACGGTGCCAATTTGCAAATCGGCGGTTCCGACCAGTGGGGTAATTTGGTTTCAGGCGTGGAATTGATCCGCAAAAAAGAAAATGCTGAAGTTTACGCCATGACCGCACCGCTGCTCATCAACAAGTCAACTGGGCGCAAATTTGGCAAATCCGAAGGCGGCGCCGTGTGGCTGGATGAAAATAAAACCAGCGTGTACAAGTTCTATCAATTCTGGCTGAACGTTGATGACGAAAGCGCCATCGAGTACATGAAAATTTTCACCATGCTTGATCGCGACACCATTGAAGCCATCGCTGAAAACCACGCCGTCAATCCAGGTGCGCGCTCGGCGCAAAAAGTCTTGGCTCGTGAAGTCACCGACATCGTTCACGGCGTTAATCGGCGCGAATCAGTGGAGCGGGTGACGGAGGTGTTGTTTGGCGGCGGCGATTTTTGGCAATTGTCAGATGATGACCTGGACGCTTTGGCCAAGGAAATTCCGCGTGTTGATGTCGGCGTCGGCGTCATTGAAGCATTGGTAGTGTCTGGTGCGGTTAGTTCCAACGGCGAAGCAAAACGCCTATTGAAATCTGGTGCCATCAGCCTCAACGGCGAAAAAATAGCCGAAGACCAAGCTGTCAACACCACGTCGCTACTCAAAAAGGGTAAAAATACATTTGTGCTAATCATGGAGGGAGAAGAATAATGAAGAAAATTATTGCGTTTGATTCAGACGACACCATTGTCCTGTCAAAAATGCCAGCGACACCACGCATGGCTGGTTTATTGGCAGAATTATTGAAACATTACGACGTGTGTATTATTTCTGGCACTGATTTTGAAGGGGTGATCTATCCAAACACTGTCAGGCAAATTGAACAAGTTCCGGGCGTTGACCTCAGCCGACTGCACATCATGCCGACCTGTGGCACTCGGTACTATCGTTTCCAAGACGGTGAGTGGCGACTGCAGTATCAAGAGGATTTGACTGAGGAGCAAAAAGCTCGGATTTTTGAAGCAATTGAGACCTCGGCCAAGGAACTTGATATGTGGGTGGACGATCCAGCTGGCGAGATCATCGAAGATCGTCTCAGTCAGGTGACATACTCTGCGCTGGGTCAAAAAGCCACGCCAGAAGACAAATACGCCTGGGCTGAAGCCAACAAGGAAAAGCGTAAATTGCTCAACGATGCTGTTAAAGCACGCATCCCAGAGTTTGAAATTCGGACGGCCGGCACCACTAGTCTGGACGTGACCAAGCCTGGTATCGATAAAGCCTATGGCATGAAAAAACTGATGGAAGCAACGGGCGTAACTAAGGAAGAGATTTTATTCTTTGGCGACAAACTAGAAGAAGGCGGCAATGATTTCCCGGTCAAAAATATGGGCATTGACTGCATCGCTGTGGAACGTTGGGAAGATACCGCCTACGCACTGGAAGGCATCAACGCTGTTTCGTAGATGAAGCTGACAACTCCACTGGAACACATCAAAGGCGTCGGCCCCAAAACTGCCCAAGCGTTGTCAGCGGCGGGTTTAGAGACGGTGGCGGACGCTCTGGATTTTTTGCCGCGGGCGTATGATGATTATTCGGCGGCGGTCAACATTGCTGATCTTCAACCGGGCAAGGTGACCGTGCGGGCGCGTTGTGAGTCGATTTCCACGCGCATTGTGCGCCGAGGCTTGAGGATTACTACGGCGGTGCTGGCGGATGATTCTGGCAAGGTCAAGGCCGTTTGGTTCAATCAGCCGTACCGTGAATCGCAGCTGAGATCTGACGCCGAGTTCATGTTTTCCGGCCAGTTTGGCATGCAATATAACAGCTATCAGATTAGCAATCCATCCGTCGAACTCGCCAAACAAACAAATTCGTCCGACGCCCAGCCTACGTCGGGCATCCATCCCGTCTACAAATCCATCAAAAATCTCCGCCCCAAAACCGTGCAGGATTTGCTAAAAAACCTGCGTCCCATCATGGAATTCTTGCCCGAGACGCTACCGGAGCACATCGTCCAGCGGCAAAAACTAGTCAGCCGCGCGGAGGCCGTCAAGTTTCTCCATGTACCGAAAAATCATCAGGAAATTGCCCGCGGACGGGAACGCTTGGCGTTCGAAGAATTGTTTGAAATGATTTTGGCTGCGCAGCTCAACAAGCAAGAACAAACCAAATTGACTGGCTGGCGCATCCCGTTCAATCAGCCGGTCGTCAAGCAATTTGTCGAGCAGCTGCCGTTTCCCTTAACCAACGCGCAGCGCCGCGCCGCGTGGCAGATTTTGCAAGATTTGGAATCGGAGCATCCGATGAACCGCTTGTTGCAGGGCGATGTCGGTTCAGGCAAAACCGTGGTCGCCGGGTTGGTGGCGGCGGAAGTGGCGCAGGCTGGTTTTCAGACGGCCATCATGGCGCCGACGGAGATTTTGGCGACTCAGCACGCCAAGACGCTGGATGAATTATTGTCGCCATTTGGCGTGTCGGTGGCACTGCTGACGGGACACGTCAAGGGCGCTCAGCGGCGGCAGCTGCTGGATAATTTAGCAAATGGTGACATTGACGTGGTGGTTGGTACACACGCGCTGATTCAGGAAAAAGTGGCGTACCACAAGCTGGGGTTTGTGGTAATTGACGAGCAGCATCGGTTCGGCGTCAAGCAGCGGCAGGCATTATTACAAAAGGCAGACTACATGCCACACCTGCTCAGCATGACTGCCACGCCGATCCCGCGAAGTCTGGCGTTGACCTTGTATGGTGAACTGGATATTTCGATTTTGGACGAGCTACCAGCCGGGCGCCAGCCGATTGAAACGAAAATTTGGTCGCCAGCCTCAGCGCCAAAGCTCTACGAAACTATTGATGCAGAAATTGCCAAAGGTCGCCAAGCCTATATCATCTGCCCGTTGATCGACGATAATCCTGACAATGACAAAAAGTCGGTCGAGGCGGAATATCACAAATTGGCAAAAACGATGTTTCGTCATCGCCGCGTCGGATTGTTACACGGTAAACTGCCGCCTGAGGAAAAAGCCGCGGTTATGCAGCAATTTGCCGACGGTGACATTGATATGCTAGTGAGCACCACGGTGGTGGAGGTCGGTGTTAATGTGCCGAACGCCACGGTCATGCTCATCGAAAATGCCGATCATTTTGGACTCAGCCAGCTCCATCAGCTGCGTGGGCGGGTTGGACGCGGTGAACATCAGAGCTTTTGTCATCTGATGCTGTCGAGCCATGATAAACCATCCCAGCGCCTCAAGGAAATTGAGAAGTCTCAAGATGGCTTTTACTTGGCGGAAGTTGACTTGAAACTGCGCGGTCCTGGCGAGATTTACGGGCGAGCGCAGCACGGCGCATTGAACCTAAAAATTGCCTCGCTGAGCGACACGCCACTGATTGCCCGTGCGCAAACGGAGGCCGAGCGCTTTGTCAAAGAGGGGCAGGATTTGTTACAATATAACCATCTGGCGCGTGCCGTCAGTCGCTATCAGCGATTAACCATTTTGAATTAATATGTATGCAGGAACAACAATTAGAGATGGCTCTGGTCGATTTATCGGTGTTCATCAAAAGATAGATCGAGTGGCCAGGCGACACCTGACGCCAATGCTGCCTGATTGGTGTGAGTTTCCTGATGTGAAAAATATTCTGCATTTTGAAGGCAAAAACGGCCCTGACGGCGTCAAGCGCAAAAGTCCTGCCGTTGACGAACCGTGGCACTTCATCAATCCAGACGATCCGAACGACACAGCGCTTTTGGAGATGATTGACCAGCATATTGATAATCTGGCGAAGGCGTTGCAGAAAAATAATTCTGAACGAGCGGCCTTTGAGGCAGCGTGGATGGCGCACGCCATCACCGATGGTTTGACGCCAGCGCATCATTTCCCGCTGGAACATGCCATGCAGGAGCTGCGCGGCGGCGAAGGTCTAGAGACGCGAACCTCCATCCTCAAGAAAAATGTCATGAAGGGCGACACGGGGATTGAGCTCATCAAAAACAATTGGAAGTTCTGGGGCGCCAAAGGCATGATGACCATGCACGTAGCGTTTGAAGCGGGTGTGGCGAGCGTGGTGGCCTATCCGCGCTTTAAGGACGCCGTGCCAAGCGAGGCTGAGATTTTGCAGGTTAAACAACAAGGTTATCGAGAATATTATCTAGAGCAAGTTCACGCCGTGGCCGGCCTAAAGATGTATGACAATTTTGGTAAAAACGGCTGGACAACGGATCTGGCGCGGCAAACTAACCATGAACTGATGCCAATCATCATCAAAGCCGTCATGCTGGGCTGGCTGGCGTCGGTTTGGAAACTTGAGGCCAAACGGTGAGAGTGCGCATCATCGCTGGCGAATTTGGTGGACGATTCATCCAGACACCGCCAGGTTCGACTACGCATCCCATGGGTGAGCGAGTCCGTTCGGCGATGTTCAATTCACTGGGCGAAACAGTCCGCGGTGCGCGGGTTTTGGACGCCTTTGCTGGCTCTGGTGCTATTGGCCTGGAGGCGCTCAGCCGTGGCGCTGAGTCAGTAGTTTTCGTGGAGCGAGACCGCGTCGCGCAGCGTGTCATTGCCGAAAACATAGGCAGTTTGGGTGTCGATGAAAAATCTATTGTAATAAAAACAACGATATCAAATTGGCTGGAAAGCATGAGCGTAACAGAGAAGTTTGATATCATCTTTGCCGATCCGCCATATCATAATCCTCAGTTTTCCACAGTTTCGCGACTAATGGGGCTTCTCAAACCAGGTGGATGTATGATATTATCACACCCAGGAATAGGTGAGGTGCCAGTTCAAAACGGAATTGTTGTGGTGGACAATCGTAGTTATGGGGAGGCGCACCTCACCAAGTTCCTGCGAGAACCATCATAGTTAGTTAGTAGTCCCGATGCACGTCGAGGACTTTTTGCTATAGTAGCGCGAAATAGGGTATTGCAAAAGTAAACTCTATATGGTATAGATAGTGCTAGACATATTTGGAACCAAAAGAGGAGGAACGGAAATATGCCACGTGCTAATCATGACCTAATGGAGCAAGAACTTATAGGAGCAGTTGCCAGTAGCCCCGAAGATGATGATATGGGGGCAGTGTATGACGCCATTCGTACGCAGGAAAATTCTGACAAAGAACAGGAAAGAATTGGCAACCTTAGACAGCTTGGTCAGGAAGTCTTGGACAAGTGTGGTTACGCGGGATATGGCGAAATAACCGTTTAGCCTTTGCTAATTTGCAGAACAAATAAAAAGAGCCTCGCTGGAAGCTCGTGATGGTGAATTGTGGTGCGGATGGGGAGAGTCGAACTCCCGTCTCAACCTTGGGAAGGTCACATAATAGCCGTTATACGACACCCGCATTCTTAAAAGTATAACACCCTTGCCAGATGGCGACAACTTTAGTACAATGAAATAGCAAGTTTGTGGCTCTTTAGCTCAGTTGGTAGAGCAGAGGCCTGAAGAGCCTTGTGTCCCCAGTTCAAGTCTGGGAGGAGCCACCAAATATTGCATTTTATTCACGGCTTTGTTACAATAAATCGTGAACCACATGCGGGTATAGCTCAGTTGTTAGAGCGCTTCCTTGCCATGGAAGAGGCCAGGAGTTAGAGTCTCCTTACCCGCACCAATTTTGAATGTCGAGCTTTAAGCTCGATTTTTTAATATAAATATCTACGAAGACGGCAGTCTATGCTATAATCACCTTACTATGAATACAATTGACAATGGTGGCGCAAGCGCTATAAAGGGCTTTAATTACCAAAAGTCTATCGCTATGCTCATAGCAGTCTTACACTTTCTTGATAAGGATTTTGAACTGGCTGTAGAGGCTGAGGATGATATAGTATTTTCTTCACCATCTAGGACTGTATATATACAGGCAAAAAGCGGAAAAATGAGCCTTGCTACTATTTCAAAGAGATATAAAGAAAAGCCATCAGTAATTGAAAAGAATATATCCCACGGAACAGGAAAAAATGACCTCTACAAAATAGTATCCCCTGCTTTTAAAAACATGGATAAAACTCTAAAAAAAGTTAATGCAACCCTAATTACACAAGGCGCAAGTATATTTCAATATAGTAGTGAGGCTATAAAAACCATAAGTAAGAACTCACCAAATATACCGCAAGAAAAACTTGCCCGAGCAAGAGTTGCGTTAACCGATTTTAAGGACGATCAATCAAAGTTCCTTATTTATATACAAGGAATTATGGCGTCAATGGGAATACCAGTAGATAACAATCATGGGCAGAGATCACTAGAAGAACTAAGCAGGCAGATTGATCAAAGGAGCGCCATCATAGCTAAGAGCGAAGATGATTATGGAAAGAAAAAATTTACTCCAAAAGATCTCTCCAGTATCTTTTCGCACTCCCATAAACTAGAAATCTTTAAGAATATAATCAAAAAGCTTAATTATAGTATACCTAAACAAGAAGCCTTGATTGAGAAAAGGGTTTCTATAGCTGCACTCTATGGGGCTGTTTATGCTGATATAGAAACAGCTATTAAGAAGCTTAATATCATGGAGCTAAAAGAAACAGAAGTCGTATCATTCATGCTTAAAAATTCGGATTTTAAAAACATTGAAGATACTTTAATTCGTGAAGCTATAGTTATTGATGCATATAGCCAGGTAATTTATGAAAAGGAATATATATGATAATTAAAAGGATACTAATAGTAGACCATGAGAACGCCGAGTCAGGAGAATACACTTTCGGGAATAAGGCCAATCTAATAATTAGTCAATATAACAGCCAAGGTAAGTCAAGCCTAATAAAGTCTATATATTACGGTCTAGGCTTCAAGATAAACAAATTTCCAACAGGTTGGGATATATCAAAAATGTCAATAAAGCTTAGTCTTTTTAACGAAATAACCAGGGAGGATCTTTATGTTATTAGACATGAAAATCTCTATTATGTATCTGGGAGGGATAACTCGCTAAGTCCCACCGAATACACACACTGGCTCAGCGACCAACTTGATATTGACTTAAAACTTAAGAATAAATCATCAGACGAAGTTACTTCCGTAGCTTATCCTTCGGCACTCATTGTACCATTCTATATAGACCAAGATGACTCATGGTCGGGAAGATTGTTCGCATCTACTAATGAACTTACAATGTATAAAAAAGTACCCGATAGGATATTTGAATATGTTCTCGGTATATCTGACGATGAAGAAATGAAATTAAGCGCAAAGATTTCAAAAAAACAAAAGCAACATTCTAATGCGAAAGCTAAACATGGCTATATCAAGAATGCCTTTCTTGATTATATTGAGAATGATAATTTTAACTCAAATATCGTTCTTACCGAAAGTCTTGATAGCTTCAGCAAACAAAGCATCGACAATTTAATTAGCCTTATAAATATGGCCAACAAAAAATATATAGGACATAAGACAGAGAGGATAAAGCTTCAAAGAATTTATGATCAAAAAAGAAAGAGCGAAGCGGAATATCGTAGTATTTTAAAGATGTACGAAGACGACTATAAACAAATTAAGGCTAAATGTAAGCATTGTAAATCTGAACTTACAATTGAACAGGTACAAACAAGGATGGATATTTCGTCTAACGTATCCCAGCTTAAGATGATGATAGCTTCTATCAAAAAGGACATTGATATATCGGAAAGAAAGGTGCATGAGGCACACTTAGAGGAAAAGACGGCGTTAAAAGAATATCGTAAATTGTCGGGCCAGATAAGAAGTATACCAGAAATAAATTCTCTTAACGACTATATAAGTCAGGCATCTAAAAAACGATCACAAGAAGAATTTGCAAAAATTATTCAGACCCTAGAAACTGAAGTAGGTAAGCTGGAGATAGAAATTCGTGAATTAAAATTAGAGGAAAAAGAGCTAAAGAGCAATATCCGTAGAGCTTTGGAGGATGTAAAATCTTTGTATGAAAGGTACGTAACTCAACTTTCACTATTGATGCCAAAATCAGACATAAACAAGATAAGCTTTAAAAAATTCACAGGATTGCAGTCAAGCGGTGTTATAGGCAATCAAACATATTTTGGCATCTATCTAGTCTATATGCGGCTGGTATCTGAGCTTGGTCGATATAAATTACCCTTTTGTATAGATTCCTTTATAAAGAACGAAACAGACTGTGATAACTTAGACAAAATGTTTGAAGCTACGGAAAAGTATCTTTTAAACCAGGATTCTCAAACAATATTTTCAGCAATTCAGGATAGTGTTGATAAATACATAGAACACCCAGAAAAATACAACTGTATTATACTGGGCGATAGACTACTGTCCGCTGCTAATTATCAGGATGATCTTCAAGAGATAATGAGAGAAGTTCAAATATAGTGATAGCTCTCGCGTAAGATTGTTATCTTAATTTTCCCTATGTCAGTAACAGGCATCTATAGGTAGAGACTGTAGAGTTGTTATTTTCCGAGAAGTTGCTAACTATAGTAGTATGCCCTAAGTGTTAATGTGTCTCATTGTGTTGTATATATAAAATCGAGCTGTACATCCATATTTCGTGCTATTGTAATATACTAGTAATTCTCGCTCATCTCGCTTATACTTAAAACATGACTAAAGCGTGGCGTGATGTTGGATCGTTGTATCAGATTTATCCGCGAAGTTTCCGAGACTTGAACGGTGATGGGGTCGGGGACTTGAACGGCATTACGCTCAAGATGGACTATCTTAGCGACCTGGGCGTTGATGCCATTTGGATTTCGCCGTTTTTCACGTCGCCCATGACTGACTTTGGCTATGACGTGGCGGATTATCAAAATGTCGATCCAGTGTTTGGCGGTCTGGATGATTTTCGTATGTTGTTGGATGAAGCGCACGCGCGCGATATCAAAGTGATGATTGATCTAGTGCCGTGCCACACGTCTGACCAGCATCCGTGGTTCGTTGAGTCGCGGTCTGACCGGGATAATCCCAAGCGGGATTGGTATGTCTGGCGAGACGGTAGTGACGGGCATGAGCCAAACAATTGGGTCAGTTTGGCGGGCGGCAAGTCATGGACGTTTGACGCTGATTCTGGTCAGTACTATTTGCACTCATTTTTGCCAACCCAACCAGACCTCAACTGGGACAATCCTGAGGTGCGTTTGGCTATCAAAGACGTGGTGCGATTTTGGTTTGATATGGGCGTTGACGGCATGCGCGTGGACGCCATCTGGGGGATTTCTAAAGATCCAGAGCTGCGTGATGACTCGCCAAATCCTAATTTCTATGGCGATGCTGACAGCTACGGTGCCTACGTTCACGACCATTGCAAACACGGACCGCATTTCCAGGAGTATTTGCACGAGCTAGCAAGCGTTTGCGATGAATATGAGGATAAGCAAATGGTGTTTGAGTTCTACCCAGACGAGCGTCTTGGCGATATCTGGCGGCAATATCATGATGTTATCCACGTTCATCCAAAAGCTACAGCTTTTTTCATGGAACATCGGCAAAATGACTGGCATGGTGAGCATACCGGCTGGAATATCATGAATTATTTGGAGGCGACAGGAGAGAATACGCCGTTCTTTTGCCTTGGCAATCACGATCAGCCGCGTGTCACGTCCCGCCTGGGTTTGCCGCGGTCCCGTGCGCTGCAGTTTCTCAACCTGCTGTGTCCAGGTGTTAGCGTGATGTACTATGGCGATGAGATTGGCATGGAAGATGTTGATTTGACGCAACATGATGCGCAAGATGGCTTCCACCATTCGCTGCAGGATGACCGCAATCGCGCCCGTACGCCCATGCAGTGGAATAGCTCTCGCTATGCCGGGTTTGCCAATGTGCTGCCGTGGTTGCCGGTGCATCCTAACCGCAAGCAAGTCAATGTCGCTAAAGAAACCAAAGACCCAGGCTCACTATTGTGGCTATGTCGGAAATTATTGGAGCTGCGACATGAACTGCCAATTTTACGCCACGGTACCATGGAAAAGCTTGACACTGGTAATGGCTTTGTCTTAGGGTTTCGCCGTCAGCTTGACGGTCAGCAACTGCAGATATACATTAACTTTGCGGACTCGGCACAAACGGTGTGGCTGCCAGAAACTGGTCGTGTGATCATTGGCACAAATCCAGATATCCATGTGGATGGCGATGTGTTACAGCTGCCTGGCTATGGCGGTGTATTGATTGACATAAAGTAGCCCCGCCTGATGACGGGGCTTATGATTTGTTTGCCGTGTTTGTTATGGATTAACAAAGTTCATGCCTGAGTACGATACGTCGTATTGGTCGTAGTTTGGCAATGTTGCGTTTGGATATTTTGCTTTGTAGGCATCGCGGATCGAAGCGGCCTGAATGTCGGATGTCACCGTGTTGTTGATGGTGTCGACCGTCAGAATCCTGGTTGGGTTGTAGTCATTTGAGTGGAATGCACCCAAGAATGAGGCGACCTTGTTACCATGCTTGCCTGTGTCAACGCGACTGGCTGCCTGTCCGACATGTCCTGAGAAGGTCATGCGGATGTTTGGATATGCCAAGATCAAATTGTCGTAGATATAGCGTGGGGTTTGTTTGCCAGTGCCGTATCCAGCGCCAGTACCGATTGAGCCATCAGCGTTCAGCAGCGAGTGACTCAGGACGATAACGTTGTGCTTTGGATGTGAGGCTACGACGTTCTTAGCCCAATTGACCGCCTCAGCACGTGGCCAAAGCTCAAGTGTCAAGACAAGCCATTGTTTACCTTCAGCGGTGAAGGTTTTGTAGGCGTTGTCAACTTTCCCTTTTTCAAACATTTGGTTGGCTGACAATTTCTGACGTGTAGCAGAGAAGTATCGGTTGAATACTGTCGTGTCTCGTGCCCATTCGTTAGTGTGTCGCCAGTCACAAGCGCCACCGCCGCCACAAACAGCCTTTGTGTCGTGGTTACCGATGGTGGTCAAGTAAGGAATGTTTGCCTGGTCAATAGTCTTGAATGCGTTGGACGCAACGATGTATTGATCTGGTTTATCAATGCCTTCATGTCCACCAGAAGTGACCATGTCACCAGTGTGAGCCAAGAAGCGGATGTCGTATTTTTCCTTATTTTTCACGGTCCAGTTGGTGCGGGCAGCGAATTGATTGCCCGACCATTGGAAAACTTCCTGCTGCGTGTCAGGGTAGACTGCGATGGAGAATTTACCATCTTTGACTGGGTCGACATTGCCGTTGCCGTTACCATTGTTGTTCTGGACTGGCTTGACGTAGAACCACTCTCGGCTCTCCTGGATATAGCCAGCTTTCTGAAGCTCTTGTCGATCTTTGGCAGTGACTTGGCGGAAATTGAAATGCTTGTACCGCATGCGGTAAACCATCTCTGCGCCATCTTTCAGCTCAGCTTGAGCGTAAAAGGCGATTCCTTTGCAGGTGAATCCGTACTTTTTACAAGCATTGTCAGCCTCATTTTTATTGACCGTCAAAAGACTTGTGTAGTTGCCGTCTTGTAGTGTTGCGTCAGCGCGATACACTGGCACCAAACCGCTACCTGCAGTTGTTGACACCATAAAAATAGGGCGCACTGTCGTGAAGCCATTTTTGGCTGCTTGTTGGATTTCTGTTTGGGATGTTGTGACAAAGCTGTGTGGCTTGCCAGACCTGGACACTTCATACGCAGTTGCGTTGAGCGCCGGGCTGGCGGCTTTGGCGTTTGATGACGTTGCAATTGGCCAGGCGATTGCCGCGACCGCAACGAGTGCAAAGACTAAACTTGCTGTAAAAGCACTCAGACGATGTTTGATCGTGATATGTTTCACTTACCCTCCTCGTTTAACTGATACCATTACCATTTTACTATATAGGGCGGGAGGACGCGAATGCGGTATAATGAATATATGAATCGACGACCCCTGGCCGAACAGATGCGGCCACAAAAGTTAGATGAGGTGATCGGGCAGAGCCACTTGCTGGGCGAGGGCGAGCTGCTCCGCCAAATCGTGAGGCGCGCTGAGCCGGTCAGTTTGATTTTGTGGGGGCCACCGGGGACGGGCAAGACGACCTTGGCACGGATTATCGCCCGCGAAGTTAATGCTGAATTTGTTGAGCTGTCGGCGGTGACTAGTGGCAAGAAAGATGTCGAACGGGTGATCGAACACGCCAGGCAGAACTGGAATTTAGGGTTGAGGACAATCTTGTTTGTCGATGAAATCCACCGCTTTAACAAGGCGCAGCAAGATGCCTTTTTACCGCACGTCGAGAGTGGGCTGATTACTTTGATTGGGGCGACCACTGAGAACCCGAGCTTCGAGGTGATCACGCCGCTGCTCAGCCGGACGCGGGTGCTGGTGCTGCAGCAACTGACCAAAGATGAAATTATATTGGTGCTGAAGCGAGCGCTGAAGACTTTGAAACAAACCAAGCGGGTGTCGCCCAAAGCTTTGGATTATCTGGCAGAATTGGCAGATGGCGACGCGCGGGTGGCTTTGGGTAATTTGGAATTGGCATTGAGTTTTGGTGAGAAAGTCACGCCCGAGGTGGTCAAGGCAGCGGCCCAGCGGCGACTACCGGGCTATGACAAAAAGGGTGACGCGCATTATGACGTCATCTCAGCGTTCATCAAATCACTGCGGGGCAGTGATGCGACAGCTGCGGCGTATTATTTGGCGCGCATGATTGATGCTGGTGAAGATCCGAAGTTCATCGCGCGGCGGATGGTGATTTTCGCCTCAGAAGACATTGGGCTGGCTGGCAATGGTGCGCTGAGCCTGGCCGTCGCCACGTTTGAAGCAGTCGAGCGCGTTGGGCTGCCCGAAGCCAAATACAATCTATTTCACTGCGCTATCGCCCTGGCTCGCAGCCAGAAGTCGCGCGAGATTACTGACTTGATGAATGACGCCTTTTCTCTGGCGCGAAAATACCCAAACTCGCCCGTGCCGCTTCACCTTCGTAACGCCTCAACCAGGCTAATGAAAGATTTAGGCTACGCCAAAGACTACAAATGGCAGGCTGGTTTTCAGCACGAAAAGGGATTTCTGCCAGAAGATATTCCGCGCCCGCCCAAGAATTAGCCTACTTTGGGCAGCGCTCATCAAACCGATCATACAGTGCCGCGTACACGCCATTGGTCCAGCCAAAGCCGTCTTGCAACGGATATTCACCGCCTCCACCGATGCGTGACTCACTGTCGACGTCATATTTCTCGATCATCTTGCCTTTGTCGGCAAACACGCGCTCGGTCGAAGCCAGCCAGCGTGTTCTGATTTCCTCCGCTAATTCTTCAAGTCCGTACCGCTTCAAACCACAAACCGCCACCCATTGCAGCGGCGCCCAGCCATTTGGCGCATCCCACTGCTGACCATTATCAATCAACGTCATCCGCAACCCGCCGTCACGCAAAAACTCGCGCTGTAACATTTCAGCCACCTGCTCGGCTTGTTTCTTGGTGGCGATGCCATTGTAGAGCGGGAAGACGCCAGCCAGTGTCGCATGTGGCATCTGTCGACCAGTGCGGAAATTATAATCATAGAAAAAGCCAGTCGCTTCGTTCCAGCAGTACATCCTGATAGCTTCCGCGCGCTTTTCGGCAGCCTGAATGAACTTTTTGCGGAGAGCTTTTTGCTTCAAGATGCCGTAACATTGAGCGATGGTCATTTCCAGATCATACAGCAAGCAGTTGAGGTCTACTGGTACAATGTCGGTCGTCTGAATGGTTTCAATACAGCACGTCTCACCGAACCAGCGTGAACTGAAATCCCAGCCGCTTTCTGCACCAGCCCGCAGATCCAAGTAGATCTTTGCTTTGTTGGCATTTGGGCTTTTCTGGGCCGTCTCGATGTCTTCGCGGCGGCTTTCCGGACGGGGAGTATTCTTATTGTCAAAGTAGCGGTTCAAAACGGTGCCATTTGGCATTTTCACCACTCGTCCAGTAGCTATCTGGTCAGCGCTGTCAAGTTGTTTGTGCCCTTTCATCCAGAATTTGTATTCTGTCAACAACAACGGGAAATATTCCAATAGTACCAAGCTTGAGCCGCCAACTTTTCGCGGCCGTGTTGCCAGCAACTTAACCATGGCAGAGAAAAAAGGTGGCTGACTGCGACTCAAGAAATATGTTCGATTGGCTGTTGGAATATAGCCAAACCGTTGGATCATGTAGGAATAATTTTTCATCATGCCGTTGATCAATCCCCATTGATTATCAACCGCCAGACCCAACATGATGAAGTACGTGTCCCAATAGAACTGCTCTGAAAAACGTCCGCCCGGCACAATGTAATCGTACGGCAGGGGAATAAGCGAGCCCGAAGCTTTGTGGGCCTGACGCCTCAGCTGTGGCCACAGCTGCGTAACGTGCTGGCGCGCTGATTCGGCTGGCTGAGGGATGTGGGCTGCGGGTGATGGGTTGAAATCATGAAAATGCTGATTGACAAATTCTTGCAGATTGAAGTCTGGTTTTTTGGACGCTTCCAAATATTCTCGTTGGATTCTTCGCCAACGCTTTTTTGGCACAACATCTACGAATGTTTTGCCGTCTTGGTAAATTTGCTGTGCCTGGACTTCGTGAAATAGATGCCCAAATAATTCGTCAGGATCTTTGCGATTGATGGGTGTGATGCGCTGGCTAGTGCGCACCAAAGAGCGTTTAAATTGGTCAACATTTTTCTTTATCATACTTTTACTATAACTGGTTGCGGTGGTATAATCTAGAGTAGATATTTTCATAAGGAGAATGTAAATCATTATGGCAACAACATCACAGGAAAAAACAATAGAAACTCCCAAAGTTACAGAAGCTCATGTTTCTGAGCAAACCACACAAGAAAACACCAATCAACAATATTTTGCACAGCCATCAGCTACCCCCGTGCAGTATGTTGTGATGGCAAACTCCCTGAAGGGTGTCAAAGGTTGGTTGGCATTTTTGACAGTGCTAATGGGTTTTGGTGGTATCATCTATACACTGATGTTCTTCGGTGCCGTGCTAAGATTGAGCAGTCCTGAAGGCGCTGTGTCGATCATCTTTGCGCCAATCATTGCTATTCTATCCTTTACCACTGTCGTGTTGATTAGTCTGCAGAAAAAAGTTGGCCGCTATCTGGCTATTGCCGCATACATGACATCTGCGACGTATTTTACCTTGCTTCAGATTGTCATTGCCTCAATGCGCAAAGATTCTGATGCAGAACGAATTGTTGGCACCATTGGTGGAGTATTTATCTATTTCATCGTTGCTGGACTACTATCATTATACTTTGTGGTTTCAAAACGCGTCAAAGAAACGTTGGTTGACTAACTTCGGTTCATTCCAATCATAAAAAATCGCCCTCAGCTCGGGGCGATTTTCATATGTGACATGTTGTTAAGAGCAGGAGACTACTTCTTGGCCGCACGCTTACGTTCATTGGCATCAAGGTAGCGTTTCCGTAGGCGCAGGGATTTTGGCGTTACTTCCAGCAGTTCGTCGTCCTCGATGAAATCGATGCATTGCTCCAGGCTAAACTGTGTAAATGGCGTCAACTGCACTGTGCCATCGGACGATTTGGAACGCATGTTGGTCAGGTGCTTAGCTTTACAGACGTTGATTTCGATGTCTTCTTGGCGGTTGTAAATACCGACGATCATCCCAGCGTACACTTCCGTGCCCGGCCCGACCAAGAGTTCGCCGCGTGCCTCGGCCGCCTGCAGCGCATACGGCGTTGTGGTGCCAGCTTCAAAAGCGATCAGTACGCCGCCGCGGGTCTTTGGCAATTTACCACCCAGCGGTTGGTAGCCGTACGGCAGGGAATTCATAATCACGGTGCCTTTGGTGGCGGTCAGCAGCACGTTGCGTAGACCGATTAACGCCCTGGTCGGCAGCACATAGGTCATACGGATAGCGCCGCTGGCTGTAGTTTCTTGCGATTTCATTTCAGCGTGGCGCACACCCAACTCCTGGCTGATTGCGCCGATGAATTCGCTGCTAATTTCGATTTGTAATTCTTCAATTGGCTCTTTTTCGACGCCGTCCTCGGTGATGGTGACCACTTGCGGGCGGCCGACTTCAAACTCAAAGCCTTCGCGCCGCATGGTCTCGATCAGAACGCTCAGGTGCAGCTCGCCGCGGCCAGACACCGTAAAGCCGATGCCGTTTTCTTCGACGCGCAGCGCCACGTTGGTTTCCAGCTCTCGCCGCAACCGGTCGCCAATTTGCCGCGAGGTGGTAAATTCGCCCTCGCGCCCTTTCATCGGGCTGGTGTTTGGGCCGAGGTACATGCTCAACGTCGGCGCTTCAATAGCGATCGCCGGCAAGGCCTCAGACTGTTCTTTATCAGCAATCGTATCGCCAATGTGCGCTTCACTCACGCCAACCAGCGCCACAATGTCGCCAGCAAACGCCTCTCCAAGCTCTTCGCGGTTCAGCCCACGGTAACCAAAGACTTTCTCGATTCGCGCCGAGCCTGATACTTCGCCCTGTTTCATCAGGCTAACCACCAGCCCGCGCTTGACCGACCCGCGAGCGATCCGCCCAATGGCATATTTACCTTGAAAGGTATCGTACTGCAGGCTGGTCACCAGCATCTGGAAACCGCCGTCAGCCGTGACGCTCGGTGCTGGGATATCGTTGATAATCGCTTCAAAAATTGGTGTGAGATCGGCGTCTTCAGTCGGGTCAGTAGGAATCTCCCGCCACGCCTTGCCATCGCGCCCAACGGCGTAATAAATCGGATAATGCAGCTGACTATCATCGGTCGCCAACTCCAAAAATAGATCGCTTAGCTCATCTTCAACCTCGGCAATTCGCCGGGCAGGTTTATCAATTTTATTAATTACCACCACTGGCTTCAAGCCCAGTTCTAGTGCCTTGCTCAATACAAACTTCGTCTGCGGCATCGGCCCTTCCTGGGCATCGACGATCAGCAGCACGCCGTCCGCCATCTGCAGCGTCCGTTCGACCTCGCCCGAGAAATCGGCGTGTCCTGGTGTATCGATAATGTTAATTTTATAATCACCGTAAAAAATCGAGGTCTGTTTGGCGGTGATGGTGATACCGCGTTCGTGCTCCTGATCGCCCGAATCCATGATCAATTCTTGGCTCATCTCAGCTTGGTTGTCGCGAAATGTGCGCGACTGTTTGAGCAGCCCATCAACCATGGTCGTCTTGCCGTGATCGACGTGGGCAATAATGGCAATATTTCGAATCTTGCTAGCGTCCTTCATAAAAATATGGTCTGATGTTAATCACAGACCTTCCTTTTGGGCTATTATAACACGTATGTCTGTGCTTCGTCTAATTGTTCAGGAGTAAATGTGACGGCACGCGTGATGCCATCTGGTCTTTCTTGCAGCTTAATTTCTGGCAGATCCGGTCCGTTCATTTCCTCTGTCATGCCATTCATTACCACAAAGAGGCCACATGCAGCCAGGTCCAACTGTGTCTTGCTCACGCGCAGTCCACGCGGTAGCCTACCAAATTCTGTGAGGTCTGCTCCATAAACAGCGGGAATAGGATGAAGCGGTGGATACGCAAGTCCTACAGCAATAAAGGGCTCGTCTGGTAAGAATGGTGTTTTGTCAGGATTCCATGACTTCCGCTCTGTCTTTAAAGGTGGATGTAATGATAAGAATTTTTCATAGCTTGACTGATGATTGCCGCTTGGAGTAACTACCAAGTGAGCTGTTGTTTTCTCTAATGTTTGAGAAAATATCGCAAACCCAGCAGGGCGAGGATTTTCGCGCTTAACTTTGTCTGGCTCTAAGATGGTTGAAGTAAATGATAATGTTTCTTGCATGTATTCCTTGAATGGTTAAATTATAGTGCTATTTCTTTGGCTGCTTGGGCAATGGCGCGCCTGGACAGCTCCACGGTCCCCATGGTGTTTCTGAACGAGTCCAGATCATACCGCTCATACAAGACGACATGCAGGGCGCATAGCGCCAATCGTCGTTCTGGTTCGGTAACTGCTCTGGTTTTTTCAGTGGTTTGTCTGAAGGGGATAATGCTCGGTAGCCTGTCAATGTTCTCGTCAAACACACCAAGGCCGAGCTCGGCGTCGTGATGCTTCTTTTCGCCAGGCATCGCCGAGCGCTGTTCTGGCGTCAGATAGCGCAAATATGCAGCGTACAAATCTTCGTGCATTCCATCCGAACTGAGAACTAAATCGATACCGCCCGGTTCACGAGCACCAGGAATCGCCAAGCCAATGGGTACTGTAGATGCTTCGTGAGGAGGCACATCAAATACGCCCACATTTACCGTAACTTTCCTAAACACTCGACATATAATACTACAATGAGTAGAAAAAGTCAATACTCATGCATGGTATATAGTTAGTCTAGAGGTAGGCGTGTTCAACGATCTTATTGAAGCTGTAAGCAGGTGCCCCCTCCACGTAGATAGTAGGGCGTTTTGCTCTTTCTAACGAAAGAATATCATCGTTAGTGAGGGGTACTTCATTTGGTAATTGTCCAGTTATTCGTACCGTACGCATAACATCCCGCAGTACATAGCAGCCGATAGCTAAGACTTCTGGGACAATTTGCGCCTCTACGCTGCGCGTATTAAGATGATCTTTGTCGTACCATGCACGAACAACCGAGTCAATTGACTGGGCGCTCACCCCTCTGGTTATGATATCAACAATTGTATTTTCTTTGCTTCCAGTGACGGATTTTTTGCTCCCGACGATTCGCTCAACGCTGTTTTGTGCCAAACGTAGATCTTTATGAACCCCTTCTTTTCGTACGTCCATGGTATAGCGCACGGAGTCAGGACTAATAGCTACTTGTCCGATGATGCCAAGGATTACGGGAGATTGCTCAGGAAGCGTGGGCTCGGCAGCCTCTCTGTGGCGCACCTCAAACTCCACTGGAACAGGTTTTTTACGGAACCTGCCTCTTTCGACTGTCAGGGAAGAGGGTATAATCTTTTCGTCAATTACTTCAGGCATAATAGGTAACAATGGTGGGAAATACAGGGCTCGAACCTGTGACCTCACGAATGTGAATCGTGCGCTCTAGCCAACTGAGCTAATTTCCCATGCTTATATATTATACACTATTATGACGCACCTGCCAAGTAGTGGTCGCGAGCCTGCTGTTCAGTGAGAGCGGTCGTGTAGACAGAACTGTACTGCATGCTACCGGTAAAATATTTAGGTCCTTGATATTCGCTGCCGTCAGCGTTCTTCCAATACGTCAATTTACCGCAGCCAACTTTCCAATAGCCACCATTAGGTACATTTTCGCCGGCAGTCATAGATGCATTGGTGTCTACTTGGTTGCCATCAAGGTACAGTGCTGCGCCATTTGGAGACATGGTTGCAACGACGTGATGCCACCGCCCGTCAGCATAGTTTACGCCAGTACGTGAGGTGACGAGTTTAATACCGCCGCTGTAAACACCGAATACAACGCGCCCATCTTTATCAATGTAAATATGGCGATCACTTTGTCCTCCGTAATTGTAATCACCTTCATAGAGCGAGCTAAAGCCCATCAGTCGTCCATTGCTTTTCTTGGTAGTGCTAAACCACACCTCCAGGCTAAAGGTGTTCGGTGCAGGATTGACTTTCTGGTCTGCCGACGTTCCGTGAGTGAGGCAGGCGTTCACTCCGTTAAATACTGAAATTCGGCGGTCGTCACGCACACAACCAGTGTTTGATACGCTGGCACGGCTAGGTGAGCCATCGCTTGGCGAAGGTTTGCCGTTGTTGCCGTTACCAGAGAGGTCCGTCACGACAGGATTAGCCGCATAGTCGCTATTGAGCGCCCAAGCAAAATACGGCTGAGGATTTGGACGGATCTGTGAACGGCTCCAGGTGGCCTCAGAGCACTTAAAGTAGGCGCGAGCTTGAACGTGGTTAGTGCTATTTTGTATGGTCGCGGTAAATCCTGCCAGGGAAGATAATTGTACGGTCAGAAGCACCACTTCAAATAGAATAATAATGGCAAGTAACGCCATGTTGCGATGTCGCTCATGGACGAGTTGTAGGCCGGTAATTTCTTCTTCTGGTGGCGGCAATTTTACCAGCAGTGCTATGAACAGCGGCAGTAGACACCACAATAGCGCAAACATCACACCCATCGGCCCGAGCGATGGTCGTGGTACGTAAATGTAATGCCCCTGTGTGTCGGTTTCGGTGGCCCGCACGATGGCGGTTTGACCAGTGTGGACGCGGTTGCCGTCATCATCACGAATGGGGAAAATGCCCGTGTTGACAATGTGAAGTCGCACGTCATTTTTCTGGTGTGTAGCGATGCTGAGCATGTCAGCACGAAGCCATGGGTTGAGGATTAGCGTCGCCAAAATAACCACTAATGTCCCGCCGATGATACGAACTGGCCAACGCCAGCGTTCACGCAGTCGCTTGATGCACGAAAGCAAATAGACGATGATCCAGCCAATCAGTAAAATTGGTGCGGCCCGCCAGACCCAGCCCCACACTGGCGCAATGACTACTGCCTTGCCGATCACGTCTCGGTTAGCCACCGACAAAGAATCTTCTACGGCGTTGAGGTCACCTTTAGTGGTGTAGCTGTGGTCGTCGTTAACCTTAGCCAGACGATGCGTGTACACACTCCCACTACGATAAAACGTGATGATGTCATCTTTGTTGTAGGATTGCTGCGGCTGCGTAACGATTAGCGTCCCGACTGGAGCGGTTTCGCCCATGCTTGGTGTTGCGATGGTAAAAAAGCGAAAACCAGCTAGGTGTAGTACGAGCACTGAGCCTAGACTCAGTAGGCTCAGTGCTGCTATTACCCAAATGCTGGTTTTGCTAAATCTCATTGCCCTTTAGTATATCAGATTTTACGGCTATTTATGAGATACTAGGCGCTAAATTGCCAGGTGATTGGTTGTGAGATTTGGCGACCTTGGAAGCTAGCGTCGGTATTTGCCGGAAGTGCGGCAGTAATGACCAATGTGACTGTCTCATTTGGTGCAATTGGGTGACCAACGACTGTCTTGATATCTTGTGCTGCTGCCTGTTGGAAAGCCTCTGCCGTACCAGTCCATACTTGTGTACCGTTAGCGCGGACGGTAACGGTCATTTTGCTACACAAGTTACCGGTACCAGAGACTGATGCGCCTGGCGCGTTCTCGGTTGTACAGGTGCCACCCTTGACAGTAAAGGCGCTGGTAGCGATGCTACCCTTGTTGGTGATTTTCACCGTGGTGTCAGTGCTGCCGCCTGGAACGAGTGCTTGGCCGCCATATTTGTTGATGGTTGCACAAGTCGCACTACCACTACCTGTAGTGGTACAGGTAACTGATCCGTCCTGGTTCTTTTCTTCCATCACTAACGTACCAGTTGATGCGGTGTTTACGCTGTTGGTGATGGTTGCAACAACACCCGCAAACGTTGGTGTCAAGCTAAACGCTACCATCAGCGTCATGATGCCACCGACAACCGCCAGGCCGATGCGTTGCCGTTGGAAATAATTGTTTGCTTTGCTCATAGTGATATAAACCCTCCTCGACTACCTAAAAGTAGATGTCTTGTATTATTTTCTATCTTGGCGCGATTGTAGCATATGCGTTTTGATATAGTCAATAAGAATTTTTATTGTTGAGATCAGTCTGTATAAATCGCTTTGTAATAAGAAAAATATCGCCATTATAGGCGATATTTTTGAATACCAATTCTGGTGCGGCAGAAAGGACTTGAACCTTCACGCCCGAAGGCACTAGCTCCTAAGGCTAGATAATTAAGTTTCCTTTTCACTTAGCGGAGGGAACTACGCACACTGCCGACAAGAGGCCTACAGCGGGCAAGTAATGGGCAATAAAGGCAAAATGATATAAGAGTTCTAACTCGTTGTTTTTGTTTGTTATTGTACGGGGCCGCAAGGAGTCAATTCTGGAGTCTAGGGCGGAGTTTAATTAGCAAAATTGAATAAGTAAAGTTCTCTACTCTTAGAGGTGGTCAATTTTAAAAACAAGGGTGATATAATGGTGTTTAAAGTTTTTAATAAGGAGTGGCGAATTAACTAAGTAAAAAGGAATAATGCTTCATGAGTAAATGGGAAGATCGTATACAGAATAGTGCCACATACACTGCAGCCAAGAAATTATTAGCCAGGTTTAATGAGATAGACTCTGACAGTATGTCTCTTGAAGCAATCGATGCTATCAATCGGGCAAAATTGGTCATTGAGCTTTTAGTGGATAGACTTGATAATACAGATAATCGTCTATTATCAGTATCAAGTATTGATAATATTGTCAGTTATCTCTCAAGTGTAAGTTCGTGTTTTGATAACTGGCAAAATACTCGCAATGATGTGTATCTAGGTATTTCTTATATGAATGAATACATTGATGGTATATTGTCGTATATTCCTTCATTAACGCCCACTATGGACATAAAGGAAACTCGCAAGGCTATTGCGGGATTAAATAGGTCGGTCGGTCAATATAAGCGTACAGCAGCAAAAGAGATTGATAGTATATCCGCTAAAGGAACTACCGCAGAAAAGACCATTGACGAAAAAGTTACTGAAGCTAAAAACGAGTTTAAAACACTTGGTGTAAAAATAGATGAACTTAACAAAGACTTAAAAGATATAAAAGATTCATCAAATAAAATCTCTGCTGAACAACAATTATCATTTACAAAATCTGAAAATATACGTAATGAGGCGGTTAATAAATTTATCGAAGATCAGAAACGTACAATTGAAGAAACATTTAGCAAAAAGAGTAATGAAGCTGATCGCATTACGGATGACATAGATAAAAAGCTAAACGCTACTGAGGCGAAGGCAGAAGATAGTCTTGCTAGAATAGATGAATTATTGAATATGGCTGGAGATAAAACACTAATCCACGATTATTCTAGTAGTGCTAAGGAAGATAAAATAGCTGCTTATGTATGGAGTGTAGTAACAACAATTTTACTGCTTGTAATGTTAGGATTTTCTTGTTGGGTAGTTTATGAAATTATTCATACTAAGGATGCTTCATGGCAATTCTTAGTAGCCCGAGCATTTGTTATGCTATTTGCTGGGGGTATAGCAGGATACACGGCCACTCAATCAAGCGAACATCGCAAAGCACAGCGAGCTAATCAACGAACAGCTCATCAGCTTAAAGCACTAAAGCCTTATCTGCTAAGTATTGAAGACGATGTAAAACTAAGAAATGAAATTATCAAAACAGTTGCATACCGAATATTCAATAATGAAGAAAATAATCAAGTCAAAAAAACAAAAAGATTATTTAAAAGCAAAGAGGAAGCTCCTATTATGAGTTCGCAGTTGATTGAGTTGTTATTAGATTTAGCAAAGAAAATTCCTGTTAAATAAAAAATGTTAAAAATGTGGTAATTTATTTTATTTACTGATATACTTACTTACAGAAGTATTTCACAATATCAAATATGCGGATGTGGTGGAATTGGTAGACACGTATGCCTTAGGAGCATATGCCTCACGGCGTGAAGGTTCAAGTCCTTTCATCCGCACCAAAATCTGAATTTTTTCGAAATTGTCGCTTGAAAAAAGCGACTTTTTCATATATTCTTTTATCTCTCTTTTTTATTTTCCTCTCTTTCTATTTTTAAGCAAAGAAAAAACAGTAAACCTTTTTCGATTTACTGTTTTTATACTATTTTTATTTAATTGATATTACTAAAATTAGGAATTTTACGTGCTTGAATAGATATTATATTTTCAGTCAATGCTTCATTCTTCATAACACAATCAAATATCTAATATCTCAACAATTTCTCCATTGTGCTGTTTCAATTCAATCTTCCGAATTATTTCTTCTCCCAAATATTTAATAAAATCGCTTAATTCTGATGAAACTTCAAATATAATGTTGTGTTTACTATCATTCTCCGGATTAAATGTTGAATTATAATTTCTTTCGCTTGACCAATAATTCCAATTTACATCTGTTCTTTCGTAATAAACATAATTCTGTTTTTTTGTAATATATATTCTTTTGTTAATCAATACCTTTTCATCTTCAGATTTAAAAATATCAGAATATATTTTTAAGCCCTCAAATTGCTTATATTCTTTAATTTTATTATTTGAAACATTAAGCTTTATTTCTTTATAATCCATAATCTTTCCTCCTTAAACTTGTTGCCTATACTGGAGAGCATTATAGCATTTTTAAAGCATTTTACTCTATGACAGACCATCCATACTACGGTTTATTCCTTTTCATGTATCATTATGAATTACGACGTGGTGAAGCGTTTGGCTTGCATTGGAAAGATATTGATTTTACCGAAAACACTATACATATTAGACAGCAGGTTTATCTCGTGGGGCGTGAGCCAAAAATCGGCTTGCTCAAAACAAGGGCAAGTGTTCGCGATTTGCCACTTCTGCCGAGTATAAAACAGGAGCTGCAAGCAGAATATGAACGATGGCTCTATCCAGATGACGACGAACTTCTCTACCTTACTAAAAAAGACAACCAGATAGACGGTAGAAGCTTTATCAAAACATTTAAAGATGCTGCTCGAAAAGTGGGATTAAAAGAGATAACGCTTCATGAGATTCGCCACAGCGTTGCTACAATGCTCAAAGAAGCTAACGTCTCGGCAAAAGATGCACAAGTTATCCTTGGGCATTCTTCAATAACAACAACCTTGCAAATCTATACTCACTCAACCAAAACAGAAAAATCAAATGCACTTCTCGCTGTAACCGATAAAATTTACAATAAACATAACGACAACGATCAAGCAAAAAACATCCTTATAGACGATAAAGGAGTCTAAAAGAGGCTATATTACCCCCTATAAAATACAAGAACAGGCAAGCGAGTCTGTTAGCTCCTAAGGCTAGCGCGTCTACCAATTCCGCCACTGCCGCATGTGGTGATTGTAGCATATGCGCGACCAAATTACCACCCAAATGATATTCATTTTCGTTTTTGGTTGTGCTAAAATAAACGTACGATAGGAAAGGGGAATATGAATAAGGTTGCAACGTATTTGAATGGACATTTGACTGGAGAGGTTTTGGTCAATGATTTGCTATTGGATGCAGCGCAATCAGACGGTAGTGTCCTGGCACGTCGCCCAGAGATGATCGCTCGACCATCAAATGTCAATGACATCCGTAAAATCATGCGATTTTGTTCGCAGTTAGCTGACAAAGGCCACATCCTTTCCGTGGTTGTGCGCGGAGCAGGCACCGACAGCAATGGCGCTGCCACTGGCGGCGGTGTATCTTTGGATATGCAGGCATATATGTGTCACGCCAAAGGCATCGACCCAAAACAGCAATTGGTCCACATGCAAGCTGGCATGAAGTACAGCGCAGTACGCGAACTGTTGTCTATGCATAAGAGCTTGGCATTGCCGGAAGTTTCAGTTGTCAGTCAAGACGGAACCATCGGCGGGGCAATCGCTTCTGGCGCGGTGGCGTCATCTGTCGGCATAACGACCTTGTTCACTGACGCCATCTCCCAGATGGAAATTGTTTTAGCAAATGGTGATGTCATTCAGACTGGGCGCATCAACAAGCGCGAATTAGCAAAGAAAAAAGGTCTATCAACGCTAGAGGGCGAGATTTATCGTCAAGTGGATAACTTGCTGGAGGACAATCAACAAATCATCGACGCCATCAAACGCCGTGAAAAAAGCACAGCCGGATTTTGGGGAATCACCAAAGTCAAAGGCGAAGATGGTTCGTTTGACCTGACGCCATTGTTTGTGGGCTCTCAAGGCGCGTTGGGTATCATCAGTGAAGTGATCATGAAAGCAGAATACAGCAGCAACGACGCAACGGTCATCACGGCAACATTTGGCGATATGTCTGAGGCGCAAGCGGCAGTTGACGAAGCCCTGAAGCACAAAGTTTCCAAAGTTGACATCATCGACGGGCGAATCATGGCACGGGCTGCTAGTGAAGGCAAGAAATTCTCCTGGGCGCCACGTGAGGCGTTCAAAGGCGCCGCGGTTATCATCACTATGAGCGAGTTCTCCGACAGGGCTCGTGGTCGCGCCGCCAAAAAATTAGCTCGCAAACTAGAGAACATCCATCCAGTTGGCTTAACCATCCACGATATCCAGACTCAAGAGGTTGCTTCACTCTACACCCCATTGTCATTCATGCTGCACTCAGCCGAAGAACGCGCAACTTGTCCAGCGGTATTTTCAGGACTATGGCTGCCGTTGGAACGATTGGATGGATTTCTGAGCGAACTACGCAAAGTAGAAGCTGAAACCAAGCTGGCACTGCCAGTTTTCGTGGATGCGGTCAATGGCTATGTTGATTTGCTGCCAGTCTTTAACTTACACAAAGTGAGCGAACGCCGAGTACTATTGAAATTAATCCCAGAAATTGCCAAAATAGTTGCCGAAAGCCGCGGTAATGTTGCTGGTCGTTACGGTGATGGTCGCCTGAAAGCTGGCTTGATGCAAGCAACCGTCTCACCAGACGAAACAGCCATCTACTCCCAGATTAAACACATTTTCGACCCAGCCAACATTTTGATGCCTGGCATCAAGGAAGAAGTTCCTGCCAAGGAGCTGGCTGACGAACTGAACTTGTGGTGCCGCACGAAGTCATAGGCTCAAATCTCTTGCGCATTAGCCAGCGGTGTCGTATAATTAGCTGTGAAATCCAAACCATGCGCGGATGTGGCGGAATTGGTAGACGCGCTAGCTTCAGGTGCTAGTGTTCGCAAGAACGTGGAGGTTCAAGTCCTCTCATCCGTACCAGAAATCATCACCAGCTTCGGCTGGTTTTTATTTATACATATCTCTCATCGCCAACTTCTGAGATGTTATTCAGCATGGCATCAAAGGCCTGAGCGTTCTTTTCCCAGATGTCACCGTCTGTACTAATGGCAATAAACCGTGCCAGCCCATCATTTTTACCGACAGTCAGGCGAGCTTTGGTGACGAACGTCGCTCTGCCGACCTCGCAGCTGATCGTTATGTAGGCGATTCCCACTGTGTTGCCGTATTCTTTGTGATCTATGACTTGAGTAGAAGAGGGGTCTGTGGTGCACTCAATGGTAGTACTATTCTTCAGGGATTGCTCAAGTGTTTTTCTGATGTGCTGTTCTGTCATCAGCGACCTTCGCAACCTGTTGTATATTTGGGTTGAGGCGTTGGCTGGGGCAACAGGCTCACGACTTTGTGACAGATACACTAATGATTCTGACTTATTATCCCTGAGCTTTTTATCACCAAAACCCGAATAGACGTAATCATCCGTTTCATAACTCAAATTATTGATTCGCTTCCACTGCTTGGGTCGCTGCCAAGAGGTTTGTCCGGTTTTTTCTTGGACAAGATCTTTGACAGAGACAAATCCGTCCATGTACACCAAATAACTAAAGGACAGAAAAGCACTAATGATAGGGTAGAACCAGAATTTTTTGACATAGCTAACTTTACGCATAACGGTTATGTTTATCATAACATAGTATCTACACTATGTTTTGGTGATTACGCTAAATACAAGAAAATCACCCCAAGCTAGGGTGATCTTAGTAATGTAAAATTCAGGGTCTACATGACAGGCAATCGTAAAAGAACAATTGCCTGTCATGTAGACGAGAGCTAGTCGTTGTCCTCGTCCACAATTTCGTAATTGAAACTGTCTTGCCTAAGACGCTCAGCATATGAGAGCTCCAATTGATCCGCGAAAGACTCTAAAGTGCACTCTAGCTCGCTGATGTGGTCCTCAAAAGCCATCATGAGGCTCTCTAGCTTCTCGGCTGACTCGATCTGTACGAATGATTCTTGCAGTAGGTATTGCAGCCTATCTAGGCTGCCCCTGAGGTTTTCCGTCTTGCGTGATATCTTTTCGTTGGCGTAGTCAGTCCGTGTGGATTCTTGGTTCAACTCGTCTACCGCCCGCTTAAGGCTTCGGACACATCCCCTGACGGAACGCTCCCGGTAACTGAAGTCTTTCGCGTTTGAAACGCGAATACTGGACTTGTTGTATAGAATCTCCCGGATTTTTTCCCACACGGAAGCTATATCCCTTGCGCACGCGACGATACCGTCGACGGTGTATTCAGAGATCATGAGAAACTCCTCACCTTCGATTCTCATCTCTGCGGGGTTGCAGTGAAGTATTGTTCTTTACAATACAAGATGAGATTTCATCTCTCTTATGATGGGTTAAAAAGAAATAAAAACTCATCTTGTATTCGATTGCCTGTCAAAGTTCACTTTCGGACAAGGATTTACTCAACTTGTCAACGAAAGCTGTCTTCACTTATACCACACTTATTTTAAAAAGTCAATGTAGAATAGCAAAGCTTTGTTTTTTACGTAAGAATTTTGCTAAAATATGAGCAAGATGAATAATCACATCGACTACATAGAGTCTCCAGGCTCTTCTGACGGTAAACGCTTTCGTTTGCAGGGCCCAACAGGCAATAACATTGCTGTCTGGTCTGAGGAGGCTGACGGCTTAGCGGAGCAGGCAAAATAGCCATGGCAAAACCATACACATTTACAGCCGAAGTGCGCTTGTTTCCACAAGCTGGCGGCTGGCATTACGTTGCCGCGCCTCAGGAATACACCGATGAGCTCAAGCCGTTTGCAGAGAGAGGTTTGGTGGCAGTAGAAGCCACAGTTGGTGGCTCATCATGGCAGACATCACTGCTGCCGATGGGCGATGGTTCGCAGTTTTTGGCGCTGCCCGCGAAAGTCCGCCAGAAAGAGCACATCGCCATTGGTGATATGATTGAAGTTTCGTTTGTTGTGAGATAGTGTAGGTGCTTGAAAGCACGCTACATTTTTCATGACGATGAGAAGATCTTTTGTCTCTTTTTCGTAACGTTTGCTACAATAACAGAGATGCAAGATACACGAAATGTAATCGACAAGTTCAAAGGTCGGAGTGAGGCGGAAATTGTGAAGGAGTTGGACGCCAAGGACCACGGCTTGGTGATTGCTCTGGAGAACACCGAGCGGGACTTTAATATGGGGACTATCGTCAGGAGTGCCAATGCGTTTGGTGTGCGGCAGATTTACGTCATCGGCAGGCGGCAGTGGAACAAGCGAGGTGCCATGATGACGGATAAATATTTGCACATTACATATTTGGCGACGACAGAAGAATTTGTTGAGAAGATGCGTGAGGAGAGCAGGGAGATTATTGCGATTGACAATATCCCAGGCAGCGTCAATATGTCAGAGACGACCTTGCCAAGGCGTGCGGTGCTAGTGTTTGGCCAGGAAGGCCCGGGAATTTCTGAGGAGATGGCGCAGGCGGCAGACAAAATTGTGGCCATTGAGCAATTCGGCTCAACCCGCTCCATCAATGTCGGCGCGGCAGCAACTGTGGCGATGTATTGTTGGCTGCAACAGCATGTGTTAAGGCGACAGTCTGCTGTGGACTAGCTATCACCAGTCCAGCTTTTGCTTCACCGCTGCCAGGTAATAATGATAATAACTATTCGGATCTGGAACGGAAAACGATTCATTCATCTCATCATTCTCACGAACTTCTATATACTTATCGTCGGTATACGGCTTGACGAGGTTGGTGAATTCAAATTCATATTCTCCGGAAATCTGTTTGAGCTCTACACTCTGATTAGTGGGGTCGGGATAATCAGTCATTACTAGCGCGAAGAAGGATCCATTTTTATCAGCAAACAGATGAAATGCCGTATCAGGACAGAGTGGTATAAGCGACGCCAGCTGGCGAACATACGACGCATCATTGATAATTGGAAAAGCCTCATTGATTATTTCCGGAAATAGGATATTTGAATAATTATTCATACAGCAACCTTAATTATATCAAGAAAAGTGGACAGTTTTATGACTTATCCAGGTCTGTTGGCCTAATATAGGCCGGTCAGATAGACATCTAGTCGCAGATCATTGCCATTTGTGACTGTGAATCTGTTGTCTATGATGATTTCTCCTCCTTCATCTTCAGGCAGCCTCCAGAATACGATATTCTCGCCACGTGGATCACCTGTAGCTTTCACATGACCGTGACATCGTTAGGAGTGTTGTCGTACCTACCACCGTAGTAGACATTGATCATTCCTCCGGACCGATAGATCTTCGCCTCTCTTCCGTCAAAGCGACCGCGTTGCTCCATGATAACTCCTCTTGGAGTCGGGCAGGGAAATACTCTCCGCGAAGTGGGAGCTCCCTCATTCATACTAGCTGGGGAGGAGCTGAAATAAAGAATAAGCAAGTATTTGAAGCTCATTATGATGAAATAATGAGCAGTTGGGCGCCAGCTTCCGCCGATGAAGATCGTCTGGTTTATGTTTCTGAAGAGTGAGAGTCCGTCGTAGGGTTATTTTATGTGATTTGCGGTGGGACGGTGTGCAGAGAAAAGTAGGGCAAAACTAGAAATCATCAATAAGCTTGCGTATCGGTAGCGCCAAGATCTCTTCTGAACTTGTCCCTCTATTTATCTCAGTTAGTGCATCGCTAATATAATCATTTAATTCAATCAAACTAAGATTCTCAACTTCAAACTCAGAACAAAACAAATCAAACGTAACTTCTCGCAACAGTCTCAGACCTTCAACGTCTTTTTTCTTTACTAGAAAATCGGTTAGAGCTAATAATTTATCTCTCATAGCATATACCCCTCTATTAAATAAAATTATATCAGGATAAGTGAGCAGTTTTATGTCTTGCTCAGGACAATTTGCGGTCAGCCGCTATATTTGCCGTAGTTCCCGAAGGACTCGCCGTGCGGACCGTAGTGGTCGTGTCCCTTCTCGTCGGCGTCCGCGTCGCGGTGGTAGAACTCACTACCACTGACGTGACCATCGGCGATCAGGGTGTGGCCGTCACGGCCTCCCTGTCCGAAGGAGACCGTGACCGGTCTCCCGTCGGCGGTAGTGGCATGGACCGGCGGCGTCCAGCTGTTGTCACCTCCGATCTCTCCGTTGCCGAAGCTGGTACTAGTCTGCGGGTTGACCATGATAACTCCTCTTGGAGTCGGGCAGAGAAATATTCTCTGCGAAGTGGGGCGTCTCCAGCCTGGTGGCTCCAGGCGAGACACCAGCCTCTGCGGTTGCAAAAGCTGATATATATATCAATTATTCGCGTACTTGTCAACAAACATGTTTACAAACAGTCCATAATACCCTATAATTAACCTATGATTTCATTCATATTCCATCATTCACATGTGTTGCCGAGGTAGAACTCTGATTTTTTTGATTGTCCGCGCCGAGTTCTGCCTCGGCGTTTTTGATTGATATATATAAGAAATAATGACATAATGGAACTAACATGAGCAGTTTATCAACACAAAGTTACAAAGGTTCGCGAGACTATTTCCCAGAGGAAAAACGTCTGCAAAATTATATTTTTAACGTTTGGCGCAAAACCGTCGAAAGTTTTGGTTACGAAGAATACGGCGCTCCGTTGCTGGAGCCCATGGATATCTATCTGGCAAAATCAGGTCAGGAACTAGCAGGTGAGCAAACCTACGCGTTTGAAGACCGTGGCGGTCGGCAGGTGACCATTCGCCCAGAGATGACGCCGTCAATTTCCCGCATGGTGGCGGCTAGGCGGCACGAGTTTGCGGTGCCAGCCCGCTTGTATTCGATCGCAAATTTCATGCGCTATGAACGACCGCAGCGTGGGCGAGAGCGTGAGTTTTGGCAGCTGAACGCCGACCTGTTCGGTGTGGACAGCCCCATGGCCGATGCTGAAATCATCGAGATGAGTTACCGCTCAGTGCTGAACTTTGGCGCGCGCCCCGACATGTTTACGGTGCGAGTAAATAACCGCCAATTGGTCAATCAACTCCTTGGTCAATTTTTGGGACTGGATGTCATCGGCGCCAATATGATGACCAAGCTGCTTGATAAGAAAAATAAGATTCCGCCAGAAACTTTCAAACAGCAAGCCATAGAGATTTTTGGTGCTGAGGGTTCGCGTGAAGGCTTGCCGAAGTTGGCTCAGATGATTAGCATGAAGAGTGTTGATGATTTGCCGCCTGAGCTGAGCGATAGTCCAAGCGTCCAGCAGATACGTACGGTCATGAACCTGCTGCGACAAAAAGGCGTGACCAATGCGGTATTTGACGTGACGCTGATGAGGGGCCTGGACTATTACACAGGCACAGTCTTTGAGTTCTTTGATAATGCTCCAGAGAATAATCGCGCTATGTTTGGCGGTGGTCGGTACGACGGGCTTGTCGGATTGTTTGGTGTTGAACCGATGGCGACGGTTGGTGTCGGTATGGGTGCAACGACCATGCAGGTATTTTTGGAAGTCCACGGTTTGTTACCAGAGCTGGCTACGCACACTGATGTGTACATCATCCCAGTCAGCCCAGAAGTCATGAGTGGCGCCGATGCGCTTGCCAGGAGGTTACGCTCTGAAGGGGTGTTTGCTGAGCTCGACATCACGGGTCGCAAGATCGACAAACAACTGAAAGCTGCCCTGAAAAAGCGAGTGCCGTTTGCGGTGTTTGTGGGTCCAGAAGAGTTAGAATCAGAAACGTACACCGTGAAAAACTTGGTTGAATCAACTGAACAAAAAGTCAATTTCACTCGCATGATTAGCGTGGTGACTGATCACCGATATGACGGCGACGAAGACGCGTTATTTGAGGCTTAGTCCCATATCTGTTATAATCAACAGATATGAAGACGACTGTAAAGAAACTATCAGATACTAAAGTAGAATTGACCATTTCACTGGGCAGCGAAGAATTGTCAGCTGCTGAACAAGTAGCCCTCACTAAAATGGCGAGCGACTTGAAGGTGCCAGGCTTCCGCAAGGGCAAAGTTCCTGTCAGTGTTGCTGCAAAACACGTTAATCCAGCAGCGTTGCAGGAGCAGACATTGGACAACGCCCTGAGCAAGGCGGTGGCTGAAGCTTTCATGGCAGAAAAAATCCAAGCCCTGGACCGTCCAGCGGTTGACGTGAAGAAATTTGTGCCAGGTCAGGAATTGGAGTTTACTGCAGAAGTAGAAATTATCCCACCGGTAAAATTGGGCAATTACAAGAAATTGAAGGCCAAGCGGCAAGCCGTCAAAGTTGAGGACAGCGAAGTAGAAGAAATCATCACTCGGATGCGTGAAAACTTTACTGAAAAAACGGAAGTTAAGCGCGCTGCCAAAGAAGGTGATGAAGCAGTCATCGACTTTACTGGCAAAAAAGATGATGTGCCGTTTGATGGCGGCGCAGCAAAAGACTTTGCACTGAAACTTGGCTCTGGCCAATTTATCCCTGGCTTTGAAGAGGGTGTGGTTGGTCACAAGGCTGGCGAAACATTTGATCTGAAATTGACGTTCCCGAAAGATTACCACGCCAAGGAGTTGGCTGGTGCCGACGTCGTCTTTACGGTGACCTTGCACAAAGTCAATGAATTGTCATTGCCTGAAGTGAACGATGAATTTGCTGCCAAATGTGGTCCGTTTACTTCAATAGACGAGTTTAAGGCTGATATCAAACGTGAAATCACCAATCAGAAAGAGCGTGAAGCTGACGAGAAGTTGAAAGATGATTTGGTGGGAGAATTGGCGGAAGCTTCTAAGGTGGCATTGCCTGAGCTGTTGATTGACGATCAGATTCGGTCAATTGAGCAAGATTTGATGCAGAACTTGATGTATCGTGGATTGACACTGGACAGTTACTTGCAGACGCAAAAGTTTACGGACAAGGACGATTGGCGAGCCAAAGAAGCCCGTCCTGCGGCCGAAAAACGCGTCAAGGCTGGATTAGTTTTGGCGGAATTGTCCAAGGAGCTGGGCGTAGAAGTTTCTCACGAAGAACTATCCACACAAATTGAGACCATGAAGCAACAGTACGGCAAAGATCCAAAGATAGCTGAACGCTTCAACGATCCAAATGTTCACCGTGACATCGCAAACCGCATGATCACCGACAAAACGGTCGAAAAACTGATAGAACTGAACAAATAGTCCTTCAGGGTAGCTCAGGCGACATTCATACCACTTCTGCTGGTATTGACAAAAATGCATTTATGATGTAAAATAGCACTTAGTTATGTGTGAACGTCACGAAGGTCATACCTCAACCATTTTCCAGTGCGGTTCAGAACCAGAGCAACAACCGTTACTAGAGCGGGTTACGATGCCTCGCCGTCGTTTTTTGGGACTTTCTGCGGCGGTTGGTGCCGGTGCTGGATTAGTGGGAAGCGCAGGATACCGTCTTGGAGCTCGATATGGAGGGAAACCTTCTCAACCCAAGCCACAGGAGGCTGCTAGTTCATTGCCGCCATATGATATCGCTCTTGGTTCGGTGATTTTGCAGCCAAAGGGTCACAATAACCACAGAGGTACTAGTGATATCGTAACAGAGGTTCAGCAGCAAACAGGATGGACAACTGACACAACTGCTGGAGCTTATACATTTACGAAAACACCTCATTGGATAGATGAGACCCCTCCTGATCTTCCTAATGGGGTTTTTTCTGACGGATTGATAGAAAAAATTGCTCGGTCGCACTATGAAAAGTACAGAAAGATGTTGGGTAATCAGGCCATTATTGCCGTGATGGTCAATGGTGGCGATACAGAGGGAAAAAATTATGGCGGCCGAGCATTCCAGAAGCCTGACAACGCAGATGGGTCATATTTCCCGTGGTTTACTGCTAATTACAACCGTGCTCCTAGTAGTATTATTGCGCATGAAGTAGGTCATTTACTGGGTCCAGAGTTGGGCAAAGGACTGGGGCATCAATTGTTGATGCCAAACCAACTCCAAGGCGAGGATGGAGAGCTACGCATAGCGTGTGCGTTTGATACCATACAAAACCTTCTGCAAGCTGGTTTTGATCTGGAAAAAGTGCCGGGAGACCCTTCTCAAGTACAGCAGTATGCCTCGCCGTTTAGTGTTATGGGGCGACCAGATCTATTCGAAAAGAGCGCTGGTATTATTTCCAACACTTCCAATCTTTCTAAGAATTCCAGACTGCTATTTTCGCCACCAGAACTGAAACACCTTGATCCACGCCGTAAAGTTAATGACTTTGAAGGTCATTCAGAGACAGTACGGTATTCATTGTCTCAAGAATTTGATGAGCGACTGGGTGTAGTAATTCCATTGCCGCCTGATCATGTTTTGAAAAAGATTTTGCCAGATATAGAAAATATTTTCTTTGGACCAATTTGCGGACCACTGTTCGACGAACAAGGAAACAAAATCGAGCATCCTATCCAGAAGATTGGTGTATTTGCCACCTGGAAAGACAACCGTGGTACGGCATTGCTTGAAACGAGCCCATTTAACCTAATTGATTATACTTCTCAAACGGAATCAGTGAATTATGCGGATTCGCAATTGGGTAAATCGGGTGTTTTGGTGACCTCCGGATACAACCTTCGCGACGGTGTCTATATTAATGTTCGAGACCTCAATAGCTCAGAATCGCAGGAGATTCTTCGGGCTGAACGTGAACGGGTAGCCGAGCGCAACCAAATTATTATGAATAATTAGTATTTTATATATTTGCTAATCATTTCCGTAGCTTCCAAGAGCTAATGAGTATTTGGTATACTAGTTGTAGTTAAAGGGAGTAGGAAATATGAGGCAGTATCTAGACGCGTTACAGCAGGTTCGCGACAGCGGCGTAAAAAAAGGCGACCGCACTGGCACGGGAACGACGGAAGTGTTTGGTGTGCAGACGCGGTATGATTTGGCGGATGGTTTTCCGGCGATGACTACTAAGAAATTATATTTCAACAGCGTGGTACATGAGCTGCTGTGGTTTCTCAAAGGCACTGGCAACATTGAATATCTGGCGCAAAACGGCGTGCACATCTGGGACGAGTGGCCGTACAAGAATTATTTGGAGAAAACCGGCCAAAGCATTCCGGAAATCAATGGCGAGGAGTGGCGCACTGGCATGAAAACATTTATCGGTAAAATCGCGACTGATCACGCCTTTGCTGAGGAGTGGGGTGATTTGGGACCAGTTTACGGTGTGCAGTGGCGCAAATGGCCGGACGGCAAGGGCGGGACGATTGACCAAATCCAAAATGCCATCGACATGATACGGAGTAATCCGACGTCGCGGCGTAATATTGTCAGCGCCTGGAACGTGGCGGAAATTGACGATATCGCCCGAGCCGGTGGACTGCCGCCGTGCCACACCATGTTCCAGTTCAATGTTCGTCCGGGCGGGGACGGCGAGAAAGATAAGCTGGATTTGGCGCTGACGCAGCGTTCGGCGGATATGTTCCTTGGCGTGCCGTTTAATATCGCTAGCTACGCGCTACTACTGTCGATGATCGCTCAGGTGACAGATAAACAACCGGGTGAATTCATCCATACCTTGAATAGCGCGCATATTTACAATAATCACCGTGCGCAGGTCGACGAGCAATTGTCGCGCCGTCCGCTGCCGCTACCAAAGCTGTGGCTGAACCCTGACGTTAAGAGTATTGATGATTTCACTATTGACGATATTCGCCTGGAAAATTACGAGCACCATCCACCGATCAAGGCGCCAATCGCGGTGTAAATTGCCGTTATTGTGCGGCTTTTCGCCGATAGATCACAAAGTCAAGAGCGTAGACATTAGCTTCATCTGCTGGGCGGTGGACACGGTCAGTCTCTTCCCAGACGGTCATGTCTAGCTCTGGGAAAAAGGTGTCGGCGTCTGGGGACGTAGCGTCGACTTCGGTGGCGTAAATAGTGTCAATCTCTGGCACGCCCAGTGCATCGCCGTATACCTGTGCACCACCGATGATAAAGGTTGGGTAGCGTGACAACGCTAGGGCGCTTGACAAGTTTACCGCCGTAAGGACGCCTTTGACGCCCGTCGGTCGTGAGGAAATGACGATGTTTTCGCGCTCCGGTAGCGGACGACGACCGATTGATTCAAAAGTTTTTCGACCCATGATGACGTCGCCGCCTCTGGTCAGCCGTTTGAAATGTGCCAAATCTGCTGGCAAGCTCCGTCCCCATGGTAGATCACCACCTCGGCCGATGGCGCGGTTGGTATCATAGGCAACGATGATGGCTTTCTTCATATATTCAGTGTACCATGAGGTGCCAGCTATATGCTATAATATAGTTCATGAATAAAGTAAATAGCTACTTGGTACCAACTGTTATCGAAAAATCTTCTGACGGTGAACGAGCGTTTGATATTTATTCACGCCTCTTGAACGAGCGAATCATTTTTCTGGGCGAGGAAGTGAATGAACACACCGCCAATATCGTGGTGGCGCAGTTGTTGCATTTGGCTCAGGTTGATCCAGAGGCTGACATCTCATTATATATCAATAGCCCTGGTGGTAGCGTTTACGACGGGCTGGCCATTTACGACACTATGAATTTCATCAAACCTGACGTCGCGACCTATGGCATCGGTTTGCAAGCCAGTATGGGCGCATTCTTGCTCTCAAGCGGCGCCAAAGGCAAGCGATTTTGCTTGCCGCACGCCAAAGTGATGATCCACCAGCCGTCGTCAGGCACGCGCGGTAAGGTGACTGACATGGAAATTGACCTGAAAGAGACCTTGGAGATTAAGGAAATGCTGGCGAAAATCATGGCCAAGAACACCGGTCAAAAGCTCGCTAAAATCAAAGCTGACATGGAGCGTGACTACTGGCTGAAACCAGAAGAAGCAGTAGCGTACGGTCTGATCGACGCGGTGGTCAAGAAAGCATAACTTATATCTCGCGAATATCATCAAAGCGCGCGCCAGCGCCGTAAAAACCAGCTTGAGCAACAAGGTTGCGCAGATTATCAGCGTTTCGCGGCATAGTTGAACAGCGTTGCCAGGTTGCTGACGCTTCGCTATAGATATCATAAATGCGTTGACTGAAGTCTCTGTTGAGCATTACTATTGCCTGATAGCCCATCTTCATGGTTCTGACCTGACCGTCCAGATAGTTTTTATAACTTGGATCGATTTCGCTCAATGGGGCTGTGCCCTCGGCGGTTTGGACCGGTGGATCAATCAGTCGAGCTTTTAAGGCCGGCAGTCCAACGGCGATGCGTCCCATGTCTAGTGCCATACCTTGCTGTGCTGTATTATCTCTTTCTATCTCCACCTGTGGTGCAACCAGCATGAAATTGCGGGATTTTGGGCAATACGAGGTCAATGGGTCAGGGAATTCGGGAAAGTCACCTTTCATCTCGCCAAATAGACTGCGGAGATCTGCTTGACGTGCTCGCTGATAGATTTGCCGTTGATGATAGCCAATAGTCTCTAGTACTCTCCTGAGGGCAGCGTCGCCACCGCTAAAAGCGAAGCGAAAGTCCGAATCGATGCCATACATGCGGTCACGAGGATGGACAGGGTGAGTTAGAGGGACCCCGTCACTAAAATGTCCACCGCCAGTCAGTGCTTGCTTGGTAGCGGTTTGCAATAATTCAAGCTGTAGCCGATGCACTGGCTGTGCCCAGTGTTCTGTCGGTAAAATACTGTAGCCGGCGGCAAAGCGACGAGCAAAGTCTTGATCTGTGATTTCTAGCATCATGTGGTCATTGATGCGGAAGAGAGATTTGGGATCTTGGAGCTGATCTTCATATTGCATGATACCCATTGGCCAACCTGACCAACGCAAAACTTCGCGCATGCCGTAGTCAACTCTATCAACACACAAATCCGGTGACGGACACTCCACCCAGTCTTCTGTCTCAGGGAAAACGGTTTCTTCCAGGGTTAGACCATAGTCGGCTAATGTCTCATCAATGCCAAACGTCTCCAGTAACGCTCTCAAATCTTGGTCGTGGAGGTTTTCTCCACCTTGGATGCCTTGGAAAATCCAGTCTCCCAAGTGCGAGAAAGCTGTCTGTCCAACATCAGAAAACAGCGTTCGCAGCTCCAACACGGTTCGCTGTCGGTCATCAAATCGATCATCACCTTCGGTCATTTTTCGCACAAAAGCCAAGCTTCCCCAAATGTGTTGCCACCGGGAAAAGAGGGTTGTGTTGGGCACCGTAGAGAACGATGGCGGCAATGTTAGTTGCTCGACTGCCTGTAGTCTGCGAAACAGTGGTGAACGTGCCAGTTCCATGAGTAGTGAATCGTACGGCTGTCGGTCACCAATTGAACAGTCTCCCCATACCGCATCATGGGTCACCATTGAATTGTCTTCCAGCTCATAGGACGGCATATGTAGCGCACCCATGATGGTCTCGCCCGGATCACCTTGATATCCCGGCATGATGTCTTCTCTGAGGTACAGTTTGTCTGACATATTCTTAGTATAAGATGTTTATAAGCGTCGCCCAAGCATGAGCGATACGCTGGAGAGGAGCGGTCTATTAGTCTTCGGTTGCTGCCTGGTCTGGGCTGAACACCATGACGCCTTTGCCGGTTTTTGGGTCGTAACCAAAGACGGCAGCTCGCCCCAGTTTTCTCGGCTCTGTGTCCGGGTCTAGGTCTGCTGATATTTCTGCCGCATTGCCGATGATGTGGGACCGGCCAGGGTTGCTCTCCTGAGATAAACATTCGTCAATGGTAATAGCGACTATTCTGTGTGGAGGTACGGGAATTTCATCAGGAACGCTGGGTGTCTCAACCTCTCTAATAATTCCCTGAGGGTCAGCGACCACGAAGGAAGTCTCCCACTCGGAGGCTTCACCGGCACCAGTGGTTCTTGTGCTGAGGGCTAACTCATTTGGCCCGCAGATAACTGGTACGCACGCTAGCTTGTCTTTACTATCCATGTACTTCTCCTCGTTTAAATAATTATGTAGATACTTTTTATATCATAACAAAAAAGTGTTGATATGTCAATGATGTGATGGTGCTAGAAGTTGTATTTGAGGGTGAAAACCGGTGTATGATGCTCATGCCAGACGTGTTATACTTTTAACAGATACTGAGGAAAACGGAGGGAACATGGTATATCGGCGACGGTCGACAGAGCAACGCTATGTCAAATATCGAAAAATGATGAAACAGCAGGCAACACCTGGGTGTAATTTTTGCCAATTTAGTCCAGAGGATAAGCAGGTGCGAGTGGCGCACGAGCATTTTTTGGTGACAGACAATCTGTTTCCATATGAGATTTGGGACAGTCATGAAGTCGCTGACCACATCATGGTCGTCCCCAGGCGTCATGTTGAAGGCATCTACCAGCTGAATAAGACAGAGCGAGCTGAGTTGATGGATGTGATCGCTGAGTACGAAGAGCAGGGATATTCCGTTTACGCCCGCGCTCCAGAAAATAAACAAAAATCCGTCGCTCATCAACACACCCACCTTATCAAAACGCATGGCAAACCAAAAAACATGTTATTCACTAGTGTTAAACCGTATATTTTGTGGAGTAAATAAATATGACTGTTTATAGCAACATCGAGATTCGCCAAGCCATCAACGACGACATCATCGTCTGTCAGCCGTTCAATCCAGACCACGTGGCAGAAGCCAGTTTGGACTTTACGTTGGGTCACTACTACTATAAGCAAGAATTTGAGGGCGAATATCGCGTCTACAATCCCTTTGACGCGGCTTATGTCGCCAAATATTTCAAGGGTCCGCTCAAAGCCATGCCGCACGCTGAATGGTGCAAGGAGCATGATGCAACGCCGTTTCAGAATATTCCACCAGACCACCCAATCATTGTGCTGCGTCCTGGGGAGCGAATCTTGGCGCACACGCACGAATTTGTGGGCATTCGTGCACAGGGCGGTGCAGCGCAGGTGCTGAGCCGCAGTTCGTGGGGGCGCAATGGCGTGGCGGTTTGCTTTGACGCTGGCTGGATTGACCCAGGATATATCAATCGCATCACATTGGAGATCTATAACCTCAACATGCATGAAAGCGTTGTGCTACCTGTTGGCGAGCGTATTGGACAGATGATTTTTCACAAAACTGGGCCAGTTGAAGGCGGCTATGGCTCTGGCGCGCGTAAGGTCAGTGATAAATATCAGACAGGGAACGATTTAGAGGAAATCATCGCCAGCTGGCGACCGGAGATGCTACTACCAAAGACGTACCGTGACAGCCGTAAATCTCCAGTGCCAATTGACGGCTTGAGTCAGGGGCTGCTGTGATGGAACGCTCGGGCGCCGCGGGAGTTTACATCGTCATTGAGGGCAATGACGGCACCGGTAAATCCACGCAAGTAGATATGTTGGCAGCGTGGCTCAGAGAACGCGGCCGTGAAGTTGTTGTTGTCGAGGAGCCAGGCAGTGATGATGAGGCTAAAACCACGCCAGTCGCCAATGAATATCGGAGAGTTTTGAAAGACGATCGGTTCAAGCTGGATCCAGAGGTTAATGTGCTCTTGTTCAGTGCGGCGCGGCGTGAATTGTGGTTTCATAAAATTGAGCCAGCCTTACAGCGCGGTGCGGTGGTATTGAGCTCCAGGAATTACGTGTCAACCTTGGTGTATCAGGGCCATGGCGAGGGTGTGGCAGAGGACGCCATCATCAATATGACCAAACGTTTCACTCATGAGCGGTACATGAACCCTGACTTTGTGGTGGTGCTATTTGCGGATGACCAAACCAGACAGCAGCGCATCGCCGAGCGTGGTACGACAGAGGCGGTTGATAGTTTTGAGTCACGCGATGATGTCTTCCAAAAGAAGATCAATGATGGCTACCAAACTGTTGCCCGGACGCACGATATTCCACTGATTTTGGCTGAGCGTTCGCCGACTGACGTACATCAGCAAATTCTTCAAGAAATCTCCAAAAATAATATTGATTTTTGACCTGGTTTCGTGCATACTGATAGTTAGAGAAGTAGTGTATTCACGACAGGGAGAAACAAAACGAACAGGCACATCGCTTTTGTTGCAGTCGTGAATTAGGGATCTTCCGGCCGTGATCACTAAATTAAACTAAAGCGAGGAGTTCATACCTGTGGCAAAACAACAGTCCACGGATGGCGGACGCGTGTTCTTCACCTCTGAAGACAGCTCGTTGCCGCTGCCAAACCTGATCGCTCATCAAGAAGATTCTTGGCGTTGGTTCGTCGAGGATGGTTTGAGCGAAATCTTTTCAGAAATTAACCCAATTGACGACTATACTGGTCAGAAATTGTCATTGCGATTTGGTGCGTATCGGTTTGACGAGCCAAAGACCACTGACCAGTTCGCCAAGGAAAACAATGTGACGTTTGAAGCGCCACTGCACGCAACCGTTGAGTTGACCAACAAAGTGACGGGCGAAGTTAAAGAGCAGGAAATCTACCTTGGTGATTATCCATGGATGACCGAGCGTGGTACGTTTATCATCAATGGTACTGAGCGCGTGGTGGTGAGCCAGTTGATCCGCTCAGCCGGTGTATTCTTTACTGCTGACACCGTGGCTGGTCGTAACTATTACGGTGCTAAGATGATCCCAGGTCGTGGTGCATGGCTGGAGTTTGAGACCGCGCCAAATGGCACGATTTACGTCAAGATTGACCGTCGTCGCAAATTGCCAGTGACGACGTTGCTGCGTGCTTTGGGTCATCCAAAAACGTTAGAAATTCGTGAATTATTTGCTGACATTGACACTGGTGAGACTAGCTACATCCAAGAAACCTTGGATAAGGACACAACTCGTGGTGCCAATGAAGCGCTGATTGAAGTGTATCGTCGCCTGCGGCCGGGTGATCTAGCGACGGTTGACAATGCGCGCCAGATGATCGAGCGAATGTTCTTTGATTTCAAGCGATTTGATTATTCCCGTGTTGGTCGGTACAAGCTGAACCAGCGCCTGGGTCTTGATGTTGCTAACACCGCTGAAAACCGTATCTTCCAGATGAGCGACTTGGTGGCCATCATCCGCGAAATCATTCGCCTCAACAATACCCAGGAGCCAGCTGATGACATCGACTCATTGAGCAATCGCCGCGTGAAGCTGGTTGGTGAATTGGTAGCTCGTCAGTTCCGTGTTGGTATGCTCAGGATGCAGCGCAACGCCATGGACCGCATGAGCGTGGCAGATATGGAGGGTGTAACGCCAAGTCAGCTGATCAATGCTCGTCCAGTGGTGGCAGCAGTTCGCGAATTCTTCACTAGCTCACAGTTGAGCCAGCTGATGGACGAGGTTAACCCACTGTCTGAGTTGAGCCACAAACGCCGTTTGAGTTCGATGGGTCCTGGTGGTTTGAGTCGTGAACGTGCTGGTTTTGACGTTCGTGATGCTCACCCAACACACTACGGTCGCATCTGTTCGGTGGAGACACCAGAAGGTGCTAACGTTGGTTTGGTGCTGAACCTCGCCACCTACGCACGGGTCAATGAATACGGCTTTATCGAAACGCCATACCTTAAGGTTGTCAATGGTCGTGTGACTGACGATGTTGTTTACTTGGACGCGGCGCAAGAAGCTGCCGAAGTGATCGCTGACGCTGGTGCTGTTTTGAACGAAGACGGCACGTTCCGTGATGAGCGTGTGTCAGCTCGTAACAATATGCAGCCATCTCAGGTTGACGCTGATCAGGTTACCTACATGGACGCAGCGCACAAACAGATTTTGGGATCAACCGCTGCGCTGGTGCCGTTCATCGAAAAGAACCGTATCGACCGTAGCTTGACTGGTTCAAACATGCAGCGCCAGGCAGTACCGCTGCTCACACCAGAACCAGCAACTGTTGGTACGGGCGTCGAAAAGTCCATTGCTGCAAACAGTGGTCACTTAACCTTGGCGTCAGGTGACGGTGAAGTAGTCAAGGCTGATGCAAATGAAATTCATGTCAAATACAGCGACGGCGTCAAAGTATATGAACTCCGCCATTTCGTCAAAAACAATGACGACCGCTGCTACAACCAAAAAGTTCGCGTCAAGCGCGGCGATAAGGTAAAGCAGGGCGATGTCCTGATCGAAGGCGCTTCAGTCGCTGAAGGTGAAATTGCACTGGGACGCAACCTGTTGGTAGCCTTTATGCCATGGGGTGGTTACAACATGGAAGACGCAGTGATTTTGTCCAACCGATTGGTACAAGACGACACACTGACATCCATCAACATCAAAGACTACAATGTTGAAGTTCGTGAAACCAAATTGGGCCCAGAGATTGTTACCCGCGATATTCCAAACGTTTCTGAGGAAAGCCTGCGTCACTTGGACGAAAACGGTATTGTCCAAATTGGTTCTGAAGTCAAGGCCGGTGACGTTTTGGTTGGCAAGATTACACCAAAGGGCGAGCAGGAACTTAGTTCGGAGGAGCGCCTGCTCCGCGCCATTTTCGGTGAAAAAGCCAAGGATGTCCGCGACACCTCACAGCGCATGAACAATGCAGGTGGTGGTAAAGTTGTTGGCGTCAAAATCTTTAGCCGCGAAAATGGCCACGACTTGAAGGCTGGCGTGTTGATGCAGATTCAAATCTTTGTAGCTCAGCTCCGCAAAATCGGTGTTGGCGACAAGATGGCTGGTCGCCACGGTAACAAGGGTGTGGTCGCTAAGGTTCTGCCAGTTGAAGACATGCCGTTCATGGAAGACGGTACGCCGATTGACGTAATTTTGAACCCACTCGGTGTGCCAAGCCGTATGAACCTCGGTCAGTTGTTTGAAACACACCTGGGTATGGCGGCACGAGCACTAGGTTACCGCGTCGCAACCCCATCATTTAATGGTGTGCCATCAGCAACAATTTCTGATGAACTAGAAAAAGCAGGACTAGCACGCGACGGTAAGAGTCAATTGTTTGATGGTCGAACCGGTGAAGCCTTTGAAGAGCGCACCACGGTCGGTGTGATGCACATGATCAAATTGCACCACATGGTTTCTGACAAGATTCACGCGCGTTCAACTGGTCCATACACCATGGTTACTCAGCAGCCGCTCGGTGGTAAAGCACAGAACGGTGGTCAGCGCTTCGGTGAGATGGAGGTCTGGGCACTGGAAGCCTATGGTGCGGCAGCAACCTTGCAGGAAATGCTAACCATCAAGTCTGACGACGTCTATGGCCGTGCCAAGGCGTATGAATCAATCATCAAAGACGAACCAATCGTCGGTCCAAAACTCCCAGAATCCTTCAACGTGTTGGTCAAGGAACTCCAGGGATTGGGTCTGAAGGTTGACTTGGTGGATGATGAAGCTGTTGTTGACGCTGAGCACGTGATCGCGTCCAGTGGACCTGAAGATAAAACCACGCCTGCGGTAACGTCTGAAGACGAAGAAGCAGAAACTTTCTTGGATGAATCTGATGATATTGGAGAAATCGAAGGGGGCATGAGCGTACAAGACATTGACGAAGTAGAAGAAATAAAGGAGGATGCGTAAGATGGCGCAATTTGCATTCAATGCTACTGGTATTAGCGATTTTGATGCAGTACGCTTAGTGGTTGCCAGCCCAGAAGATATCCTGAAATGGAGTCACGGTGAAGTTACTAAGCCAGAAACGATCAATTATCGTACTCAAAAGCCAGAGCGTGACGGTTTGTTCTGTGAACGAATTTTCGGTCCCGTTAAGGACATCAATCCACACGACTCAAAGCTGAAAGGTGTTCGTTCACGCGAAGCGGCGGTTGACAAGAACGGTGAACTCGTCACCAAGTCAATCGTTCGCCGTGAGCGCATGGGCCACATCCAGTTGGCGGCGCCAGTCGCCCATATCTGGTTTATGCGCGGCACACCAAGCGCTATGAGCCAATTGCTCGGCATGACAGTTCGCAACTTGGAGCGAGTAGCTTACTTTGCGACCTATGTCATTTTGAAGGTTGATGAAGCAACCCGCGACCAATACCTTGCAGATTTAGAGGCTGAAACCGAAGCTGGTCGTGCTGCCATCAAGATTCGCTATGAAAAAATGGCAGAAGAAGACAGCGCTGACATCAAGGCCTTGGCTAAAGAGCAGAGTCGTGAAGTTGAAGAATTGAACGAGAAATACAATACCCGCAAGGCACAGCTTGACAGTCTAAACAAGGGCGCGTTGTTGTCTGAAACTGACTACCGCAACTTGCCAGAAGAATACGATGAGCTCATCGAAGTTGGCATGGGTGCTTCAGCGTTGAAGACATTGTTAGACGAGATCGACTTACCACAGCTGATCGCAGAATTGACCGAAGAGGCTGAAAGCGCCAAAGGTCAGCGTGAAAAGAAGATCCTCAAGCGTTTGAAGATGCTCGAGAGTATGCACGCCGCTGGCATCAAGCCAAGTAGCTTGACGCTGAGCGTATTGCCAGTCATCCCACCAGACTTGCGTCCAATGGTGGCGCTTTCTGGCGGCCGCTTTGCAACCTCAGATCTGAACGACTTGTACCGTCGCATCATCAACCGTAACAATCGTCTGAAGAAATTGGTTGAGCTCAACGCGCCAGAAGTCATTCAGCGTAACGAAAAGCGCATGCTACAGGAAGCAGTCGATGCATTGATCGACAATGCTGCTGCTCGTGGTGGTCGCGCCGTCAGTTCGACTGGTGGTCGCCGCCGTCTGAAGTCAATTTCTGACATGCTAAAGGGTAAGCAGGGACGCTTCCGCCAAAACCTGCTCGGTAAGCGTGTGGACTACTCTGGACGTTCAGTCATCGTCGTTGGTCCAAAATTGAAGATTCACCAGTGTGGTTTGCCAAAGCAAATGGCACTTGAACTATTCAAGCCATTCGTCATCAGCTGGCTAATCAAGGGTGAATTTGCTCACAACATCCGCTCAGCAACCCGTTTGATCGAATCAGGCGAAGCAGTTGTCTGGGACGCGTTGGACGCAGTGATTGCAGGAAAATACGTCCTGTTGAACCGTGCTCCATCACTCCACCGTTTGTCAATCCAATCCTTCCAGCCAGTTTTGGTTGAAGGAAAAGCCATCCAACTGCATCCGCTAGTTTGTGCCGGCTTTAACGCTGACTTTGACGGTGACCAGATGGCAGTTCACTTGCCGCTTTCAAAAGAGGCGCAAGCTGAAGCCCGTGAATTGATGAGCGCAACTGCTAACTTGTTGAAGCCTGCTGATGGTGCGCCAGTGCTGCACATTTCACAGGATATCGTGCTGGGTAACTACTACCTGACGTACGACAAGCCGCAGGCACAGACTGACCACATCAAGTCATTTAGCTCAGTTTACGAGGCAGAATTGGCATATGACAAGGGTGATATTCATCTGCAAACGCCAATTCAGATCTTCGCAAAAGGTAAGTTGCGTCAGACAACCTTGGGCCGCGTCTTCTTTAACGAGATTCTGCCAGAGGACTTCCCTTACGACAACAACGTCCAGACCAAGAAACAGCTGAAGAAGGTCTTGGCGCAAATCTTTAACAAGTACGGTGCCGAGGAGACTGCTAAAATTGCTGACCGCATGAAGGGTCAAGCCTTCCGCTTCGCGACAACTGCGGCCGTGTCAACCGGTATGACCGACTACGTCCACTTCGACGAAATCCCTGAGTTCGTGGCTGAGGGTGACGCTAAAGCGGCTTTGATCTCTGAACAATTTGACCAGGGTCTGATCACCGAAGAAGAGCGTTACAACTTGACAGTGAATGCCTGGCGAAACGTTGACAATAAGATTACCGCGTTCTTGAAGGATCAATTGGCGCACATGGATACCAGTATTTCCATGATGGTCAACTCTGGTGCTCGTGGTGATATTTCCAACGTGAAGCTTGCGAGCGCCATGATCGGTATCCAGATGGACGCGACCAACCACGAAATTGAGCTGCCAATCCGTAGCTCCTACACCGGTGGTCTGTCCAGTCTTGAGGCCTTTGTGGCAACACGTGGTGCGCGTAAGGGTTTGATCGACACCGCGCTGAAGACTGCTGACTCAGGTTACCTGACCCGTCGTTTGGTCGACGTGGCGCAGGATGTCTTCACCGTTGAGGACGTTGAAGGTGACGACGAAGGTTACGCAATTTACCGTTCAGAAACTGAAGAAACGATGATCGACTTCTCGAACCGCTTGGCTGGTCGTTATGCCGCTGAGACGATTCCAGGTCACGTCAACAAGGACGAATTGATCACTCGGGAAATCGCTGACTCAATTGATGACGATGAAAGCATCCAGAGCGTCAAGATCCAATCAGTCTTGTCAACTAACAACCTCAACGGCATTCCACAACGCAGTTACGGTGTTGACATGTCAACTGGCAAATTGGTTGGTAATCATCAGCCAGTCGGTGTCATCGCTGCCCAGTCAGTCGGTGAGCCGGGTACTCAGCTGACCTTGCGTACCTTCCACAACTCCGGTGTAGCTGGTGGTGACATCACCCAGGGTCTGCCGCGTGTTGAAGAATTGTTTGAGGCGCGCACACCAAAGGGCCAGGCGTATGTTACGGAAATTGCCGGGTTAGTTGATGTTTGGGAAGATGGTAAGAAGTACATCGTCCAAGTCACCCCAGAGTCCGGCAACGTTGAGCGCTTGCCGCTGGACGGCCGAACCATCGTGATCAAGGCTGGCTCAAGTGTCAAGGCTGGCGATGTACTAGCAACTGGCGAAGGCGACACTCGTCCATTGATTGCGCCATTTGACGGTGTAGTTGAAGCAGCTGAAGACACCTTGGTAATCGCTGCTGAAGCTGGCGCACCAGCTCGTTACGAAATCCCAGGCACCATGCAATTGGTTGTTAAAGCTAACGACGTCGTTGAAGCTGGTGACCGCCTAACAGCTGGTTCATTGAACCTACATGACTTGATGCGCTTGAAGGGCGTTGAAGCTACCCAGCGCTACATCATCAACGAAGTGCTGCGCATTTACGCCGCTCAGGGTCAAGACGTGGCCGACAAGCACCTGGAGATCATCGTTCGCCAGATGTTCAGCCGCGTCCAAATCGAAGATGCGGGCGACAGCGACTTCGTGACAGGCGACATCGTCTCCAAGGCTGCGGTGGTGAACACCAACAAGCAGCTGGCTGCTGAAGGCAAGAACCTCATCAGCTACGCCCAGTTGCTACTCGGTATCACCAAGGTGTCCATCTGGAGCGACTCATGGCTATCCGCCGCATCCTTCCAGGACACCACTCGCGTGTTGATCAACGCTGCCGTATCTGGCCGCGCTGACCACTTGCATGGTCTCAAAGAAAACGTCATCATCGGCCGCAAGATCCCAGTGGGGACGGGTGCTGTCGAAGAGGATGAAGCATCAACTGATGACGGCACCGAGGAAATGGTTGAAGAATTCTCAGAGATGTAGTCACACTCGAGTCTAGTGACCGTGCAATATTCTCCCCTCTATACCAGAGGGGAGAATTGTATATTGGGACAATTTATGGTATAATAAAACTATGAGTGAGCTGCTTGAGCAAATTGGCCCTATTGATATAGATGCTATACAATCACCTCAACCAGTTGACAGTGAGCTGAGAGGAGCTGTTTATCTGGCGGATTCTACGCTTTCGGATGGTGAGTCGCCAGTTGCCGTACTTTTTTCGCAATGGTCGGACTACTGTGAGCGAGCAAAACAGCAAGGGAGAACGGAAGTTTTGGCAGACCACATCAAGGGGCTGGCAATTACAGTGGATAATCCAGGAGTGAGTCCACAAGCAGACCCTATGAGTTCAGAAATTAAACAAGCTCTAAAAGAAGGTAATCTTTCAAAAGTGTCAATATTGCAATGGGATGCTGTGGGCACGGTGCTCGACCAGAAGGGCTATGACTTCGGTGACGTGAAGCGACTGGTCGGCTATTCACTGGGCTCGCACCTGGCGGCGTCAGCCGCAAAACATGCACCAGGGGAAGTGAGTTTGTCGCAATTAGACTTATTTGAAACACCAGTGATTGACAAAACATCCCGTCCGACTAAGGCTATGGCTAAATTGGCTATGAGATTTCTGGCCCACGGTGGTGACAGATTAGCGGAGACTATTGCTGCAAACCCTGATTGGGCAGCTCCATGTCGTAGTGAAGACTCATTATTGCTACCCAAAATGGTACTACAACGGCCAGCTGGCTTGTGGTACTATCCTCGGGCTATCGCTCATCCTGAAAATGATATTGCCAGTGATCTGATGAGTGCTAGTCGTCGTTCGCTGCGCGAAGCAGTGGTGACGGTGAGTGCCACTGATGCTGATAAAATAAGCCCTATCCAAGACAATGAACGACTAGCTCAACGGTTAGGTGCGGCTGGTATGTCAGTAATGGGCTTCAAAATTATGGACGCAGTGCATGCCTCTCAGGACAATATGGCCTGGTGGAAGGGCGTCTTAGAAGAGGTTGATGCTCGAGTTAAAAACCAGTAGATTTTTTAGGTTATGTGTGGTAAAATTATCCCAGAGTTTCCTCTTTTCGGAGTAAGCGGTGTTTTGAATGTGTACAGACCGCGTGCTCGGCAGAAAAGGTATAGACACGGGGCGGAGTTGCTGAATCCAAGCCGTAGGCGCTAAGAGAAGCTGGTTTTTGCGTGTAAAATCGCGCGCCAGTTCACTTAGAGCCATCAGGCGAAATCGCCAGTATTAGTAAATCAACCAAGGAGAAATTGGATGCCAACTATCAACCAATTGGTGCGCAAGCCGCGCCAAACGGCTAAGAAAAAGTCCAAGTCGCCAGCACTGGGTCGCATTCACAACGCCCTGAAAACGCGTTACTACGACCAAAATGCACCGCTCAAGCGTGGTGTTTGTGTGCGTGTGACGACCAAGACACCAAAGAAACCAAACTCAGCTTTGCGTAAAGTTGCCCGCGTGAAATTGAACAACGGCTACGAAGTTTGGGCCTACATCGGTGGTGAAGGTCACAACCTGCAGGAGCACGCTGTGGTCTTGATCCGCGGTGGTCGTGTGCCTGACCTTCCGGGTGTGCGCTATCACATCGTACGTGGTGCCTTGGACCTTCAAGGTGTCAACAACCGCAAGCGGGGCCGTTCGAAGTACGGTACCAAGAAAGGGGATAAATAATCATGCCTCGTAAAGTTACCAAGAAACTACAACGCCAATTGCAACCTGACCGCCGCTACCAAAGCGTGCTAGTGCAGCGCTTGATCAACAAGTCAATGCTGGACGGTAAGAAATTGGCAGCTGAGCGTGCTGTTTACACCGCCCTGGAAACTGCTGCTAAAAAATTGGATTCAGAAGATCCGTTGGCAGTGTTTGAAAAAGCATTGAAAAACGTTAGCCCAAACTTTGAAGTGAAAAGCCGCCGCGTCGGTGGTGCTAACTACCAGATTCCGTTTCCAGTTCAGGGACACCGTCAGTTGCACTACGCATTTAGCTGGCTGGTACAATCAGCCCGCGCTCGCAGCGGTATGCCATACTCACAGCGTTTGGCATTGGAAATCGTTGACGCTTACAACGAAGCTGGTGCTGCCTTCAAGAAGAAGGAAGACACCCACAAGATGGCTGAAGCCAACCGCGCCTTTGCGCACTTTGCTCGCGGCTAATTATTTGAGCATGCAAGATATCGTCCGCTCCAGGCAATCTGGGGCGGATTTGCATTTTATGTCTAATTATGATATGGTCGAAAGATGAACGAACGACAATTCTCACCTGACCGAAAAAATAACCGCTATATTGACTTTACTGGCGCCGCCCAGCGAATGCAGGAGAGGATAACAACTTTTGAGGAGACCCACAGAGGTCAGAGTGGGTTAGGTTATGTTCTTGATGATATCGCACAACCACATAGCGCGCAGGAAATGGTGAGCAGAGTAGCTAAAGGGCTGGGGGTCATCATAAATCCACGGGATCTATCCACTGGTAATCCTTTCCATGATCCGGTAAAGGTCATGATTGAGACCGCCAAAGGTGCAGTTATCGGTCTGGGGCTTTGCAAAGAGCAGCTTCGCGATACCGGCATATCTCCCAAAGACTTAGTACCGAGTGATTTGAAGAGTCAAATGCATAAGCCGGGCGATATGAATGAACTACACAAGCTGGCGGAGCGGTATCTTGAACTCTCTGGTCATGGGCTGGCGTTGATGGACCCAGCTACGCAAGAAATAGTAGAATCCTGGATTGATGAAGCAACCCCGCAAATTGATCGACAAATCTTTACTAAAACAGGTCTAGGCATCTTTCTCCGCAATGCTAATTTCAAATTGCAAGAGTGTGACGCGTACAAGATGAGGCACGAGGCTAATGCTGGTGGAGTGGACTGGGACGACTTGCTGGGCTATTGCCAAGAAAGTCTTGAGAACTAACCCATAAAATCAAGCTATTATTTTCTGTGGCTATCTGGTATAATTAGCAGCAAGAGTAGTTTTTTGGTGCCAAAAAATTGACCAAAGATCTCGACAAATTAACGTAATATAAAGGAAAATTATGGCAGAGACGAATGTTCCGCTGAAAAATTTTAGAAATATTGGTATTATTGCCCATATTGACGCCGGCAAAACGACGACAACTGAGGGTATTTTGTACCGCACTGGCTTGACTCACAAAATCGGTGTGGTCAAAGGTGACGGCGACGGCGCCACCACTGACTGGATGGCGCAGGAAAAAGAGCGCGGTATTACCATCACCTCCGCAGCGGTGACCTGTTTCTGGAAGGGTCATAAGATCAACATCATCGACACCCCAGGACACATCGACTTCACCGCCGAGGTGGAGCGTTCACTCCGCGTCCTCGACGGTGCAGTAACTGTGTTTGATGGTAAGATGGGCGTTGAGGCACAGTCTGAGACCGTGTGGCGCCAGGCTGACAAATATGGTGTGCCGCGTATCTGCTTCATCAACAAGATTAACCAAACTGGTGGTGACTTCTGGAAATCTCTGGAATCAATCCATAACCGTTTGAGCAAGCAAGCGTTCCCAATCCATATCCCAATTGGTTTCGAAAAGACTATCAATGGTGTGGTTGACCTCATCGACATGAAGGCGTACACCTATACTGACTTTGCTGACCATGAGTTGGTGCAGGGTGAAATCCCAGCTGACATGCTGGAGAAATGCCAAAACGCCCGCAGTTTGTTGGTGGAAAATGCCGTTGAAGCTGACGACGAATTGATGATGAAGTTCCTCGACCAGGGTGAAGAGGCAATTACTATCGACGAGCTGAAGTCTGCCTTGCGTAAGCGCGTGTTGGCTGGTGACTTCTTCTTGGTCACCGGTGGTGACGGCCGCGGTGTCATCGTCGAGAAGGTGCTTGACCTCATGGTTGACTACTTGCCAAGCCCGCTGGACGTTGACGAAATTTGGGGTAAAAATCCAAAGACTGGCGACGAAGTGAGTCGCAAGCCAGACGACAAAGAGCCAATGAGCGCCTTGGCATTTAAGATTGCCACTGACCCATTTGTTGGTAAATTGATCTTCATCCGTGTCTATTCAGGTGTTTTGAACTCTGGTAGCTATGTCTTGAACACCACGACGGGCGATAAAGAGCGCATTGGTCGTATCGTGCGAATGCATGCCGACAAGCGCGAGGAAATCGACAAAATCGCTGCTGGTGACATCGCTGCGGTGGTTGGCTTGAAAAACACTGGTACTGGTAACACCTTGACTGATCCAGCGCACCCAATTGCCCTGGAGAGCATTGAATTCCCAGAGCCACCAGTATCCATCGCCGTTGAGCCAAAGTCAAAGGCCGACCAAGAGAAGATGGCATTGGCCTTGCAACGATTGGCTGAGGAAGACCCAACCTTCCGCATTCACACTGACGAAGAAACTGGCCAGACTATCATGTCTGGAATGGGCGAGCTGCACCTGGACATCTTGATCGACCGCATGAAGCGCGAGTTCAAGGTTGAAGCTAACATTGGTGAACCACAAGTGGCCTTCCGTGAGTCAATCAAGGGTAAAGCTGAGGTTCAGGGTAAGCACGCCAAGCAGTCTGGTGGTCGTGGTCAGTACGGTGACGTCTGGGTACGCTTTGAGCCAAACGAGGCTGGTAAAGGCTTTGAGTTTGTTGATGAAATTAAGGGTGGTGTGGTGCCACAAGAGTATCGCCCAGCTGTCATGAAGGGTATTCGTGAAACCTTGGAAGGTGGTGTTATCGCTGGTTATCCAGTGGTTGACGTCAAAGCAACCCTGTACGATGGTTCATACCACGATGTTGACTCCTCAGAGCTGGCCTTCTCATTGGCAGGTTCGTTGGCAGCCCGCGAAGGTATCAAACAGGCAACGCCAATTCTGCTTGAACCAGTCATGAAAGTTGAAGTCACCACCCCAGAAGAGTTTATGGGCGACATTATCGGTGACCTGAACTCACGTCGTGGTCGCATTGATACCATGGAAGATTTGATGGGCGGCGCCAAGTTGGTCAAGGCCTTCGTGCCACTGGCAAACATGTTTGGCTACACCTCAGACATCCGTTCGATGTCACAGGGTCGCGCTGCGTCAACCATGGAGTTGGCTCAGTACGAGGAGGTTCCACCAAACGTTGCTCAAGAGATAATCGAAAAGCGCAACAAATAATCACCAAAAGCCCCGGTCACTAGCCGGGGCTTTTCATATGGTATAATGTATTCATGAAATCATTCATTCTGTCAACCCAGAAGCTTGCGCCCGCAAAGTTGACTGTTTGGATGACGCTGATTTTTTTGGCAGGGATCACTCTGTCGGCGTTCTTAACGTCAGAGCCGCAATGGGTAAACTGGAGCTTCAGTGCTCTGGGTGAGCGCGGCGAGCTATCTTCATTTGTATTCAATATTTCCATTGCCATGATGGCAGTCATCATGTGGTGCTTGGCGGAGTCGATGTCTGGCATTTTGGAGCAGGCTGAGGCAGTAGCTACTGCCAGGCTGAGTTTGGTAGCACTGCGAACCATAGCTTTTTGTGGCATGGCCATAGCCATCTTTCCTAATGACACCCAGCACGGGCTGCACTACATCTTTTCACGCCTATCCATCATCGTCTTTGCATTCTACGCATTTATGCTGCCATTTACCACCAGTTTGTTCACACGCCAGCAAAAAAGCATCATGCTAGGGCTGTCAGTGGCTGCCGTCATGGCCTGTGTTCAAGGATTTGTGCACCGAGAATTTTCGTTCGTGGTCTATGAGGCCGCTGCTGGTGGACTTGGGGCGTTATGGTTCTATCTGACTAGCAAATTCGCCCAGCAAGCTGTTCACGCGTCAACTGCTACTCTGCAGTCGTCGGTATCCCAACAAAAAGCTTCCTGATTTGACTGCGAATGGGACGACCAATGGCATTACCAAATGACGCGCCTACAGCAACAGCAAATCCAATCATGACAGCTCGTGCCAAACTGGCCAAAGCGACAACGTAGCCTGGGTCTGATGGCGCCTGACTGATGATACCCATCAAGCCGTTGTACAATGACAAACCTGGGACCAGCGGCACGATACCCGCGCCGATGATAGCCAAAGACGGGATGCGCCACAGTCGGGACATGAAGGTTGCCACCAAACCGATGGCTGCAGCTGCTGCACCGCTCGCCAGTAATACATCCCAGCCGGCATCAGTCAACAGCTGAAATAGCCCCCAACCGCTAGCTCCCACGATGCCAGCCAAGATAGTGCCAAAGAATGGCGCGTGATTGCCAATGACAAATGCTGAAGCGATGACTGCCGCACCGATGTACTGCGTATAATTATCCACCAACGTCAAACGGTCTGGGGTGGTTGGAAAACTAATACCCAATCTGGTGGCAATATGAAGGCCAATAGCTACGCCAACCACGATACCACCGGTTGCCATCAGCACTCGCAACAGTCGGGCGTTTGCTGTAACATAATATTCATCAATTGCATCCTGAAACGCACCAACGATCATCATACCTGCCACCAATAGGACGATTCCACCAATCACAATCAGTGTCGGATTGAATGCCAAATTAAACTTGGTATTGACACAGACAACAGCAGTGGCGATGAGTGTGATACAGAGTGACATGATGATCTGTGTGAAAAATACCGACACGCCGACACGCCATAACAGACGCATGGCAGCCGTGCTGAGTGTGCCGACCGCCATAGCCAGGAGTGCCATCTGTAAACTACCGCCATACATCACCACCACACCAGCGCTCAACGCACCGCCTGATAGGGCGACGAGAGATCGGGGATGACGTTTTTCAGGATTGATGATCTTTTCTAGCCGTTCCTCAGCCTCGCTCAAGTGAATGTGCTGATAGCGGATTTCTCGGGACAATGTCTGCAGCGCTTGGATGGTCTGATAATTGACATCCACTAAGGTGATAGCGCGAATCAGGGTCAGTGGTTCGCGGTTGATGCCGCGGTCTTGCGACACGGTGATGAGCGTTGAGCTGATGTCCATATGAACTGGCTGTTTGCAGTAGGTTCTGGTGATGCCAAGCATCATATGTACCACATCTCGAGCCGATACGCCCATGCTGAGGAGCTTTTCGGAGATAGTCAGAACCAACCGCAAAGCACGCATGTTCGGCGTCAAACTCTCGTCAATTTTTTCGATCACTTGGGCAGGAATTGGCAAGGGAAGGCGAGCAATTTTGCCGAGTGACTGTAGTAAGATTTCTGGTACTTTTTTATTTATCCTGTTCATCAATAATTAGTGTATCAAACTTTATCAAATTTTTGCCAAGAAAAACCCCGCAATATGTGCGGGGACGCGGTGTTTCCGCGATTTCACAGATATTTTTCTAATCATGCGCGCCTCTGCTGGCGCGCCTGCACCTTATTCTTCCTCCTCATCTTTGATGAAGAGGGTGGTGGTCAGGACTGCGAGTGCGGCCCCGATCACCACGAGCGTAACCACCCCTGTAACGGGGCTATTCAACCAGGATGGAACGTCCTGGTTGAATTGGGCGGCCATCCCCGCGATTGCGGGGATGGCCAATGCGATAACCAGAATGGCTATCGCATTGGCCTGTATTCTCCAGATGGGCATAGTACCCATCTCCTCTCTTAAGATCGTGAGGTGCGGCCTTTCCGCGCCTCAAGCCACCAAGCATCTGGCTTGGCGGCGAAGCGCAGTCAGTGACCTCATGAGAGGCACTGAACAGGCTAAATCATAATATAGCACATATTTATAAAAAAGTCAATGACATGAAAATAGCCCACCGAACTGGCTCAAGCCGAATCGGGTGTGGTCGACCCGAGAATGCCATGAGACACTCAATCAGGTTGAGCCGATTCGGCGAACTATTTTCGGTGGGCAAGATTGTTACTTGCCCTGGTTGTATCCCCATGAAAATGACGTGAGGACACTAAACAGGCTCAGCCCCGCCATAATGGCAAAACCGCCTTGTAGCTCATAGGCATTTCCCTTGAGCGGAAGAACCCAATATTGCCCGATGGCCAACAGGGCCACGACCAGCAGCGTGGCATTCCACGTGCTCTTACGACGTACAATCCGTCGCAACAGCGCTACTACTATGAGTAGCACCACGACCAGTAACGCTGCCCCCAGCAAGAACCACATCTTCTTCACCTCCTCTCGAAAACTCAGAAAAAAAGATGCAATTGGACAAGTACTCTTTTCAAACGCCTCACGACAAATGAAAAGCTATTTGCATAGTATCATACAATAGTAAAAAGTCAAGTATGCTGTTTATGTTTCAGTACGTCGCTAAGCCCTAGTCAATTCTACACAGAACCAACCCACTGCGCACTGGTAGATATACCCGTACATTGTCGCCATGCGCCCCTGGTGTGGTGAAATATCGCTGGTTTTGTTGGACTCGTCCGTGACCGCCAAACTGCTGGTCGTCGCTGCTGAGGGCTACTCGGTATGACCCAGCCGCTGCCGGCACGTCATAATCCGTCCACGACTGGTCGGGCGAAAAGTTGATGATGAACAGCAGGTCACCGCGCATAAAACTAACTACGTGGTCATCTTGGCGAATGGTGAGGTAGTGAATGCCGGGGACGTCAACGGTTTTGATGAGTTTCATCAGGTTCGCGTCAAATTCACCGAGCCATTGGTATTTGAGAAAGCCATTGTCGCGTAAACTCCACTGGCGCCGCGCGTGCTTGAACGACCAATCATTGCCCTGACGCGGAAAGTCGATCCACTCGGGATGCCCAAATTCATTACCCATAAAGTTAAGGTAGCCACCGCCGTGCAGTCCAGCGGTCAGCAGGCGGATAAGTTTGTGCAGGGCTACACCGCGCTCCACCGTCAGGTCAGGGTCGGCTTTATCCATATGCCAATACATTTCTTTATCAATCAGTCGAAAAATCAGCGTCTTGTCGCCGACCAAGGCCTGATCATGACTCTCGGCGTAAGTGATGACTTTTTCCTCTGGGCGGTGCGAACTCAGCGTATGTGCCAATTCGCCCAAGTCCCAATCTTCGTCGCGCTTTTCCTTCAGTGTTTTAATCCAGAGATCAGGCGCGCCCATCGCCAGTCGATAATCAAAGCCCAGGCCGCCGTGTTCTGTCGGTGCCGCCAGCCCGGGCAGCCCGCTCATTTCCTCGGCAATGGTCGTGGCATCGGGGCGAACAGCGTGAATGACGTCATTTGCCAGTCTCAGGTAGACCAATGCGTCCTTATCAACATCATCACCAAAATAATCATCATAGCTGGTGAAACTTTTGCCCAAACCGTGGTCGTGATATAGCATACTCGTCACACCGTCAAACCGGAACCCGTCAATATGGTACTCATCCAACCACCAGCGGCAATTACTAGCCAAAAAGTGCAGCACTTCCTGCTTGCCATAATCAAACAGCCGTGAATCCCAGGCTGGATGGTCGTGAGCCTTGAAATATTGCGTTGGATCACCCGCGAAATTGCCGAGGCCTTCGACTTCATTTTTGGCGGCATGAGCATGAACAATGTCAATGATGACGCGCAGCCCCAATCCGTGCGCCGCGTCAACCAACCGCTTGAAATCATCGGGCGTGCCAAACCGCGAGCTGACCGCGAAAAAGTTACTGACATGATAGCCGAAACTGCCGTAGTACGGGTGTTCGGCGATGGCCATCAGCTGGATGGTGTTATAGCCGGCCTGCTTGATGCGCGGCAGGACATTGGCGGTGAATTCCTTGAAGCTGGCTACTTTTTCCTCCTCGCTGCTCATGCCAACATGCGCTTCGTAAATCAGCGGCACGTTTGGCGCAGGTGGAATATCATGTTGCCACTGATATGGCTCATCCGGCTGCCACACTACGGCCGAAAAATCCACCGAATTATCATCCTGGACGACGTAGGTGGCGTATGATGGCAAGCGCCAACCGTCGCCGCCCTGCCAATAGACGCGCAGCTTATATTTCTGCCCGTGGTGTAACGCATCCTTCGGCAAATCAACACTCCATTCACCATGCGTGCCAGGCTGCAGGGCAAATTCCTCACGCTCCTGCCAGTCAGAAAAATCGCCAACCATCACTATGCGTGTGGCGTTTGGCGCCCATTCGCGAAACGTCCAGCCTGTCGCTGTCCGGTGCAAGCCAAAATGATGAAACCCTAACGCAAACTCCGTCGGCGATTTTCCATCCAAAACTTTTTCGAGTGTCGACGAAACATACGCCTCACGGGCATTGATGACGCCCTCGTGCGGCGCCAACCACGGATCAAGCTCGACCAGGGTTTTCTTGCTCATGCTTCTAGTATACCGCATGGAGCGATGATTATGCTTGAAGTTTAGGCTAGAGAGGTATACGATACAACTATATGAAATCACCACAAGTAGAGACCGGTGTCAACCTCTTGGGTCGATTGTCGACGGATGATTGGCGGAAAATTGCCAGGGCCAATATGCAGCTTGGCAGTGATAAAGAGGCTGAGGCGTTGGGTAATGTTGAGCGAGTAATGCGCACGGACGAAATTGAAGGCGAGCGAGTGAGGGTTATTGGTTATGCCCAAACTGAAGACGGCTCGCACGGTCTACAGGCTGTTGAGGGCGTGGCGGACGTGGTGACGTCACTAGAAATTGACCCTGATGAATCAGCGCCATTTGCCACGTATACCAAGGAGATGGCGGCTTTATGTGTGCGTACGGTACAGAATGATACGGCAATGGACTATTATTTTCCAATTGACCGGCAAGCGATCGTAACAGCAGAGCTATTGCCCGACACCAGCCGTGTACCACGTCACATCCGCAAACTGCGTCATTATGTCGACAAGACCGAAGAAGTCGTCGAGGCTAATGATATTCAAGACGCTGCGTCCAGGCGAGAGCTGATAGGTGATTTGAACACGATGCTGAGTGAAATGATTTATGGTACTGGCGTGCAGGTGGAATGTAAAGCGTACATTCGGCGAGTTGGTGCGAATGAATATGGTGTTGATGTTGACGCAGATAAGCAAGTCCTCTTTGGTGATCTACCAATCTTTACTTGGCGCGGCAATCGCCCAGTCCTGGAGATGTTTGACAAAGAGGATCAGTCAATACTGTTTCGAGTTGACGTGAAAGACGTGGTGGACATCATGCCAACTGATGAGGAAGGTATTGAGGACGGCGCGGATTTGTTTGAGACGGTTTTTACTGAAGAGTTTCAGCAGTTGGCATGGGAATTGGCAACTGATCTTTCGCACACTGATGAAGCTGACCTTCCGGACGCGCTGCGTGAACATATCCAGACGCTGAACGATGCGTTGCCGTACGTCGGTGAGCTTGATGCCGTCAGCTTGTCGGGCTTTGTGCTGACGCCAGATAGCGTAGATGGTAGGTTGAAACCTGAATTTATCGACAGCGATAGAGTTGCCCTCGGGGAGACGAACTTTGTCGAATACGATGGGTCAGTTCACGCGGTGGTTGAAGCGACGGTGTTTGATCAGCTGAGTAGTCAGTCGCGGAATGTCTATGTGATACCTAGTCGTGACAAATTATTACGGTTTGAAAACTTGGATAATGACGCGGAAGATCTAGAATTTGCCGTTGATGAGTTGCATAACATTACTGAGGACGCTGGAGGTGTGTTCGAGGAGGCGTTCTATCAGTTTTCTCTAGAAGAGCAGCTTGAGATACTGAAACAATATGACGATGAGGCACACAGTGTACTGGGGCTAATCGACAATCCGCATGAGTTTGAGGGCGAATGTACGGTCATGGCGTATCGTTGTTTACCAAGTGATTTGTTGAACGTTGTTTCGTGGAGCGACGTTCCGTTGCAAGAAGTCGGCGATGATAAGGGCGCTGAGCCGTTTACCGTGCGCGCGGATCGTCTAACGGTGTGGAACCCAGAACTAAATGAACCGCCAAGTCTAGATGGAAACATCCAAAAAGTTACGGACTTACCGCTGAGTTTTGGCGAGCCAATGCTGATGATAGGCGACCGTGAAAATGATATGTTCTATCTGGTGCGCGCTCGCGACATCATCGGCTTGTCACGACGCACTGAACAGGACGTTTCATGACGCTATTTACGCTAATCCTATTCACCTAAACCTCCCGAACGGTACATTTTGTAAAATCAGAGACGATTTCCTTGCGAAATATTATAAAACCCGCTATAATTAAGCGCATACGCCGTGGAGCCTTTAATTGGTCATACCCGCGTGAAATAATAATTAAATAAGGAGAACTTCTACAAATGGCAGATGCATTTGACCGAAGCAAACCGCACGTTAACGTGGGTACAATGGGCCACGTTGACCACGGTAAGACTACGCTGACCGCTGCGATTACTGCAGTGTTGGCAAAGCGCCTTCCAAGCGCAGTTAACAAACCAATCGCGTACGATCAGATCGACAACGCACCAGAAGAAAAAGCCCGCGGTATCACCATCGCGTCTTCACACCAAGAATACGAATCACCAAAGCGCCACTACGCGCACGTTGACATGCCAGGTCACGCCGACTACGTCAAGAACATGATCACCGGTGCTGCTCAGGTTGACGGTGCAGTGTTGGTTATCGCTGCAACTGACGGTCCAATGCCTCAGACTCGTGAGCACGTGCTGCTGGCAAAGCAGGTTGGTGTGCCTAAGTTGGTTGTCTTCTTGAACAAGATGGACATGGCTGACGAAGAGATGGTCGAGCTGATCGAAGAAGAAGTTCGTGAGCTTCTGGAAGCTAACGGCTTTGACAAAGACGCTCCAATCATCAAGGGCTCAGCTTTGAAGGCTCTTGAAGGCGATGAGAAGTATGAAGACGCCATCATGGAACTGGTTGACGCTATGGACAGCTACATCCCAGAGCCAACTCGCGACATGGACAAGCCCTTTATCATGCCAATTGAGGACGTATTCTCAATCAAGGGTCGTGGTACTGTGGCAACTGGTCGTATCGAGCAGGGTGTTGTTAAATTGAACGATGAAGTTGAAATCGTTGGTTTGAAGCCAACCCAAAAATCAGTTGTGACTGGTATCGAGGCCTTCAAGAAATCTCTTGACCAGGGTCAAGCAGGTGACAACGCTGGTATTTTGCTACGTGGTATCGAACGCAGCGACATCGAGCGCGGTCAGGTTCTGTGTAAGCCAGGCACCATCACTCCACACACCGAGTTTGAAGCTGAAGTTTACATCTTGAAGAAGGAAGAGGGCGGTCGCCACACTCCATTCTCCAAGGGTTACAAGCCACAATTCTACTTCCGCACCACGGACGTGACTGGTGAAGTTGAATTGCCAGCTGACAAAGAAATGGTCATGCCAGGCGACACCGTAACCTTCAAGGTTAAGTTGCTCGCCCCAATTGCTATGGAGCAAGGTTTGAACTTTGCTATCCGCGAAGGTGGCCGTACTGTTGGTGCTGGTGTGATCACCAAGATCAACAAGTAATCACTCTAGTAGATTACCAAAAATACCCTCGATCATCGGGGGTATTTTTGTATTGACAATCATAAACCGCATTGGTATGGTAATGGGTAAAGGGTCGGGAGAGGGTAACATTAACCAAATAAGGAGTAATCATATGAACAGAGAAGCGGGGTTGGAATACGGTTTTTCTTGGTGGAGGCGAGCTGCAGCTGTGGCGGCAGCTGGTACACTGTCGTTAAGTCTAGTCGGCTGCGAAAAACCAGCAGACGAACAGCAACATGTTACGCAGCCAGAAGTTGTCAGCACGGAAGACACCTCTCCAGTTGATGATGGTCTTGAGGCTGAGGCTTCGTCAAAATATCCAAACATAGAGAACACCGCTGGCTTCTCTGACGACGAGAGCCTGAAAGTATGTTTCCAGGGCGAAGAATATGCATTATCTTGGGGGGACGCACTGATTAGTAGTGGCTGGGATAAAACTGCCACAAAGGTTGACTCCACGCGCTGTGAGGGCAAAGGATATCCTCGTGATGGCTGGAAAGAAAATGACAATGGCGGCGCTCATATGTGTATTCCACGCCAGCTCCCTGAGGGAGAGATTCATTATTACTTTGTAGATGCCAATCCGAACGCTACTGGTGGGTATAATATCCGCGCCATGGATCAAGGTCGAGCACGAGAAGGCTTTGGCCTCGAGGAGTCCTGTAACCTCAACCCCGGTCCTAACGACATGGTACCTGTGGTAAAATAGTATAGACAATACATCTAACACAAAAAGGAGATATGGTGAATAAACAGAAACTGGTGATTATCGGTGGCGGCGGAATGGTTGGTGCCACGACGGCATATGCTTGTGCGCTGCGCAGTGTGATTGAGGAGATTGTGCTGATCGACCGCAATACAGATCTGGCGTGGGGTCAAGCGGCGGACATCAACGACGCCATGGGGCTTGATCGAAACGTGGTGGTGCGCCCGGGGGACTATGCTGATATCAACGACGATGACATCGTGGTCATCACCGCCGGCTCGCCACAGCTACCAGGTCAGACGCGACTGGAGCTGGTCGGTGTCAATGCCGGCATCATGCGTGGCATTGTCAAAAACATCATGGCTGGCGGTGCCAAACCATATTTGATCGTTGTCAGCAACCCGGTTGATGTCTTGACGTATGTGGCACTGAAAGAGTCGGGATTGCCAAAAACCCGAGTGTTCGGCACGGGAACGACACTGGACACGTCACGGCTAAAGTCGTACCTGGCCGACGCGCTGAATGTCGACAGCAAGGCGGTCGACGCGTACATCTTGGGCGAGCACGGTGACTCTTCGTTTTCGACCATTGAAACGGCGCAGGTCGGCGAAGTACCGATTCGTGAATATCCAGGCTTCACTGAGGAATTGGTTGAGGGCATTGAGCAGAAAATCCGTGACCGCGCCTACCGAGTGATTGAGACAAAGAAGTCGACGTATTTTGCCATTGGCTTTGTGGTTTCTAAGATTGTCTCGGCCTTACGTCAATCGACACGCACGGTCTATCCAGTTTGTTCACTGGCTGAGGGTGAATATGGACTGGACAATGTGGTACTGGGCTTACCGTCGATTATTTGTTGTGACGGCGTAAAAATTTTGACGGGCTATCCACTGACTGAACGCGAAAAGGAGTCTCTCAATAATTCCGCTGCAATCATCGGTGAAATGATTGCCCACCTTGATAAAGCCTAGGGAAATTGGTATAATCACCTAGTTATTACTAATTTATCTCGAGAACTCGGTCGTTCGTACAGTAGAATGATTAGAGGTTACGGGATTGTACATAAGGAGGAGCCATGGCTCAAGATACCGGGATTAAAATCCGCATCCGACTGAAGGCGTATGACCACAAAGTCATCGACCAATCAGCAAAACAAATCATTGACACTGCAATTCGCACCGGCGCGAACGTTGCTGGCCCAGTGCCGCTGCCAACTCGCCGCAGCACCTACACAGTGGTAAAAAGCCCACACGTATATAAAATGGGTGGTGAGACCTACGAGCGCCGTGTTCACAAGCGGTTGATCGACATCACCAACGCGACACCAAAGACCATCGACAGTCTGCAGAACTTGAACTTGCCAGCTGGCGTTGATGCTGAAATTCGTATGTAATTTTAACGCGCTAGAAATTTCCGCCTCTTGAACGAGGCGGATTTTTTATGCTATAATTTTCATCAAGCTTATGACAAAACAAAAATCTCGCACTTACGCTCGCAACCGCTCAAAGTCCAGCGCCTTGTTCAGTCGCAAAGGACGTGAGCGAATCTATGAAAATGACGGCACGTTCTTTTTGAAATTGGTGATATTTGTCATCCTCAGTGCGCTGTGGTTACGCCTCAAAAACCCCTTTGAACTGGGTGCTTTCACCGTGCAGGCCGTACCAGTTGGCTTGTTTGTCGCACTACTCCTTGTCCTTAAAATTGAACAGTACCAATTTAACCGCAAAATCTGGTACGTCACCCTCATTTTGATGGCAATTTTGACCTCATTTACGCCAGTGGGTGTGATGATTTAGCTGATGATTACGAAATATTAAGGGGCATATCAATAGCCTCTTCTACTTAATGCAAATACTATGATTGACATTCTAGCCATTTTTTGGTATAATGAAATTATGGAAAACACTCAATCTAACTCTCCGTCAATCTCGGCTACTTTAGACGGTATTAAAGCTGCTGATATAACGGTTAATTATGGGCCGGATCTGCCATCAGATCCAGAAGTTGTAGAGCATTTTAACAAACTACGCCCAGATACTTGGTCCATAGTTTCACCAGAAGAGGAGCTGAATCCTCAACAGAGAGAAGCCTTGGCCGTCTTTGACAATGCTGACAATTTGCGGGAAGATCCCAGCTATGAAACCATAACGGCTACATCTCGTCTATTAGTAGAGGCAGAGGCAAGACGCTATAGTAAGCAAATAGCAACACAGGCAGTAAATAAAGGTGTAAGTTTAGGGATAATTTCTGAAAAGGACAAGGATCGCATAATAGACAGGTACGCTAGACCAACTGGAGAGATAGCCTCTATTCTACGCCACCAAGTGTTTAGTGACAACCTAGGCAAGGGCAGTCTATTTGGTGAATATCTTCAGCCTGGAGCTTCAAGCTTAAGTAGGCTAGCAATACTGGAGAGTCTTGGTTTCAGCGAAGCAAGCGTCCGAGGAGCTATATCATGCGGGAGCACAGGTGCTTACGAGAGGAAGAAATCTGAAAGTGAAGAGTTTTTTGCCTTAACTGATGAGGAACGTAAGGATCGATTGGAAAATATCCTTAAGGAAGCCGAACAGACAATTAAAGCAAGCCGAGCAGACAGGGAAAAGCGCAAACAAGAAGCTGCTCTGAAAGCTGCTCATGAGAAAATGTTCGGGGATGACTTGGAGGGAGCTACTCGGCGGATCGAGAGTGACGTAGAATCACTGCAACAAAATGGATATACATTACTATGTTTATCAGCAAAGCTTATGCGCAGTAGAGAGAAGGCCGAACTTATCACAGGAAGTCTAGGGGAGCTGCGCCAAGCCTTTCCGGATTTATGTTACCCAAGCGGACTAAACGCGCTTGATCATTTAGCAGAGAACTATGCTGCAGACACAGAAATAGCAGTGTTAGTGGGCGCTCAAGCTATGGGAACGGGCAAAGTATATGCTCTTGGTCCAAACTTAGCAACTATTTATAAAAAATCAGATTCCTCAGAGGGCTGACCCTAGTCGGACTCGTTGACAGTCTAGCACTTGGTATGCTATAATAGAAAGGTAATTTCTATTACGCGTAATATCAACTGTTCTCCTTGATGAATGAGCAGGTCTGGCTATAGTTGAAGTGTTTGTCATGAACGCCTCACCTAGAACCCAGAAACCGCACGTCATCAGGAGTATTTAAGTGGGAGTGAGGAAAAGTGAAAACACTTCTCGGTACCAAACTTGGTATGACCCAGCTCTTGGCTGAAGACGGCAAAGCCATTCCGGTGACGCTGATCCAAGCCGGCCCTGTCACCGTGACTCAGGTGAAGACTGTCGAAACCGACGGTTACAATGCGGTACAGGTCGCTTATGGAGAGGGTAAGAACCTGAGCAAGGCCGTGGCTGGACACGTCAAGCCAGCCCAAGTGACCCCGAAGTACATTCGGGAATTCCGCGTCGACGAGATCCCTGAGGGTATCAAAGTTGGCGATGAAATCAACGTTTCCGCGTTCGAAGTCGGCGATTCTGTCGATGCGACCGGAACCAGCAAAGGTAAAGGTTTCGCTGGAACCATTAAACGCCACAACTTCAAGCGTCACCGTAAGACGCACGGTGGTAAAGGTAATACTCGTAAGCCAGGTTCAATTGGCTCGATGTATCCGCAAAAAGTGTTCAAGGGTAAGACGATGGCTGGCCACATGGGTCACGAGCGTGTTACCGTCAAGAACCTGGAAGTGGCATACGTTGATCCAGAGACTAATCTGATCGGGGTGAAGGGCGCTGTCCCTGGGCCACGAAAAGGGCTGATTATTTTAGGAGGTAACAAGTAATGGCTGAATCAACCAAACTTCCTAAAGATATTTTTGCTGTTGAAGTGCCAAATCACGAACTGTTGAAATTGGCATATGACAGCTACCTCGCCAACGCTCGTTTGGCAAGTGCAACCACCAAGCAGCGTGGTGAAGTTTCCGGTGGTGGTAAAAAGCCATGGAAGCAAAAGGGAACTGGCCGAGCACGTTTCGGTTCAACCCGTAACCCAATCTGGCGCGGTGGTGGTGTGGTCTTTGGCCCACGCGGCAACGAAAACTACACCAAAAAATTGTCTAAAACCGCCAAGAAAGTGGCAATTCGCCAAGCCTTGACGGTAGCCAATGAAGCAAAGAAGATTAGCGTATTGCCGTATGAAGAAAAGGTTACTGGCAAGACTCGCGATGCTGTCGCCTTTTTGAAGCAGTTCAAGCTTGATAGAAAAGTACTGCTTGTCACAAGTGAAAAGACGCCAGAGTTGATGCGCGCAACTAACAACTTGCAAGAGGTATTGGTGATCCGTGCCAATTACCTTAGCGTGTATCATATCCTGAACGCTGATCATATTGTTGTCTCACCACAAGCCCTCGACATCATCACCGCATGGCTGGGTAAGGAGGAAGCGTAATATGAAACAGATGACAATTATCTCACGTATCAGCGAGAAGGCATACGCACAGAGCGCCAATGGCGTGTACGTGTTCCGCGTTCCGCTCAACCTGAATAAAAACGAGATCAAAGCAGCAGTTGAAGCGCAATTTGACGTCACCGTCCTGAAGGTCAAAACCTTGGTACAAGACGGCAAGGCTGTGCGTTTCTCACGAGGCAAGAATCGCTATCCTGGCACGACTACGCGCAAGGATTGGAAGAAGGCTTACGTGACGCTGAAAGATGGCGATAAGCTCGATGTGTTTGACGCAGTAGAGCAGCAGATGGAGGAGACCAAGTAATGCCAGTGAAAGCTTACAATCCAACCACTCCTGCTCGTCGCGGCATGACGAGCCAGGACTTGTCGGATATCACGACAAGAAAACCGCTCAAAAGTCTGATCAAAGCCAAAAAGCAAAATGCCGGCCGCAACAACCAAGGCCGCATCACCGTGCGTCATCGCGGCGGTGGCGTTCGCCGTCACTACCGTTTGGTGAACCACAATTTGCCAGCCGGCTTGACTCTGACGGTTGAAGAAATTGAGTACGATCCAAACCGCTCAGCGCGCATCGCTCGAGTGAAAGATCAGTACAATCTGTACCACTACGTATTGGCCGACACCTCGATGGTCAAGGGCAAGACGATTCAGACTGGTGAGACAGCACCAATTGAGGCATCAAACCGCCTGCCATTGTCTGCTATCCCTGTTGGTACGATGATTTATGCTATTGAACTGACTGCCGGCAAAGGTGCGCAAATGGTTCGCGCCGCTGGTGCCAAAGCTCAGTTGATGGCCAAAGAAGGCAATTACGCAACTATCAAATTGCCATCTGGTGAAGTTCGCAAAGTTCGCCTGGAAGCAACCGCTGCCATCGGTACAGTCGGTAACGTCCAGCACCAGAACGTCAAGATCGGTTCAGCCGGCCGCCGCCGCCGCAAGGGTATTCGCCCAACGGTTCGCGGTGTCGTCATGAACGCCGCAGATCACCCACATGGTGGTGGTGACGGTGGTCGTCACGGTACTGGTAAAGCACCACGTACGCCATGGGGTCAATTGACGCTGGGTTATCGAACTCGCCGCCGCAAAGGCTCAAATAAATTAATCGTACGCACGCGTCACGACGCGAAGAGGAAGAGGTAAATCACGATGAGTCGTTCATTAAAGAAAGGTCCATTCGTCGATGTGAAGCTTGCGAAAAAAGTCGCTGCTCTCAGCCTTGACGATCGAACCGTTATCAAAACGTGGGCGCGCGCTTCGACCATCACCCCAGAAATGGTCGGTCGAACGATTGCTGTCTACAACGGTAAGATGCACGTGCCTGTGCTGATTACCGAAAACATGGTTGGTCACAAACTCGGTGAGTTTAGCCCAACTCGTAAGTTCCGTAAGCACGGCGGAAAGGATAAGAAGTAGTCATGGCTGATACAACTTATACTGTTCGCGCTTACGCCAAAGGTGTTGACCAAACACCACGTAAGGTTAGCTTGGTGGCTGCACTAGTACGCGGCCGCACCGTCGCTGATGCATTGGTTATCTTGGAGCACGTGCCAAAACGCGCTGCCCTGCCAGTCAAAAAGGCAATCGACAGCGCCAAGGCAAACGCTATCAACAACCACGGTTTGGACGCCAAAAGTTTGGTGATCACTACCTTGAGTATTACTACTGGTACACGCCTGCGCCGCTTTAAGCCAGCATCACGCGGTCGCGCCTTGCCATTCCAGAAAAAGACTTCAAACATTTTGGTTGAAGTAACCGGTACCGAGAAGCCAAAGAAAGCGCCTGCGAAAAAACCAGAGACCAAGGCCAAAGCAGAGACCAAACCTGCCAAGCCTGCAGCGAAAAAAGCCGCCGAAACCACGGCAAAAAAGGAGGAGAAGTAAATGGGTCAAAAAGTGAATCCAATCAACTTCCGCCTACAAGTTCACAAGAACTGGAGCTCTCGTTGGTTTACGGCCAATAAGAAAGAGTTTGCGGAGGCAATTCGCCAGGATCACGAAATCCGCGAGTTGATTGAGAAGAAATTTGCCTCACGCCCAACCATCAATCGTATTGAGATTGAGCGGAGTGCCAACTTGATCACGGTAACCATTCACACGGCGAAAGCTGGTGTGGTGATCGGCCGTGGTGGTGCTGGCGTGAATGAATTGAAAAAGCAAGTTGAGAAGATCGTCGGTCAGGCGGTTCGCATCAACATCGAAGAAGTGCGCCGACCGGAACTAGCAGCCAAATTGGTGGCTGAGAATATCGCCCGGCAGCTAGAGCGCCGCATCAACTTCCGCCGCGCAACCAAAATGACCGCACAAAACACCATGAGTGCCGGTGCCAAAGGTATCCGCATCGAGGTAGCTGGTCGTTTGAACGGTGCTGAAATGGCACGCCGCGAAAAGGTGATTGAAGGCTCTGTGCCACTGCACACTCTTCGTGCTGATATTGACTTCCACTGTGCTCGCGCCCAGACACCAGCTGGTATCATCGGCGTGAAAGTGTGGATTTATAAGGGAGAAAGGAGTCGCTAAATGCTGTTACCAAAGAAAACCAAGCACCGCAAAGTGCGTATCGGTAAAAACCGTGGTCAAGCAACCCGTGGTAATTACATCGCGTTCGGCGACTTTGCACTGCAATCACAATCAAACGAGCGCATCAACTCCCGCCAAATCGAGTCTGCTCGTCAGGCAATGACCCGCTACATCAAGCGTGGTGGTAAGATTTGGATCCGAATTTTCCCACACACCCCAGTTACTCGCAAACCACTTGGTTTGAAGATGGGTGGTGGTAAAGGTAATCCAGAGTTCTTTGTTGCTAAGGTCAAGGCCGGCACGGTGATGTTTGAAATGCAGGGCGTTTCTGAGGAAGTTGCTCGTGAGGCAATGCGCTTGGCTAGCCACAAACTACCAGTCAAATGTAAGTTCATCAAGCGGGAGGACGCATAATGGCTGAAGCAAAGAAACCTACAAAAGCAGCAGTCGTAAAGACGGTTGATGATTTGAAGAAGGAAGTCGCCGAAAAGCGAAATGACCTGCTTCAGGCAAAACGTTCTCACGCTGCTGGCGAATTAGTTAATCCAAAAGCGTTGCGTTCACTCCGCAAGGACATCGCGCGCCTGCTGACACAAATTAACGAAAAGGAGAGCAAGTAATGGCCCGACGAACACTGATTGGCGTCGTAACGAGTGCCAAGCGCGACAAGACCATCACTGTGACGGTCACCAGCCGCGAAACGCATCCGCTCTACGGTAAACAGTACACCGTGACTCGCAAGTACACTGCTCATGATGAGACCAATCAAGCAGGCGAAGGCGACAAGGTGCAAATCGAAGAGACTCGCCCAATTTCCAAGACCAAGAGCTTTACGCTGGTCAAGGTGATTGAAAAGTCTCGCGGTTCTATCAAACTAAAGGCTGAAGTTTCTGGCGAAGCTGAGGAAGAGGCTAAGGAGGACGACAAATGATCCAACAAGAATCTCGCCTCAAGGTAGCTGATAACTCGGGTGCCAAAGAAGTATTGTGTATCCGCGTCCTCGGTGGTACCCGCCGCCGCTACGCTCGCGTTGGTGACGTGATCGTCTGTTCAGTCAAAGACGCCAGCCCAACTGGCAACGTCAAGAAGAAGTCTGTCGTCAAGGCTGTGGTGGTTCGCACCCGCGACCAAATCCACCGCAAAGACGGCTCAACCATCTGCTTTGATGACAATGCCGTGGTGATTATCAACGATGACAAGCAGCCAAAGGCTACCCGTGTCTTCGGCCCAGTACCACGCGAACTTCGCGACATGGGCTACATGAAGATCGTCAGCCTGGCTCCGGAGGTACTCTAATGGCTCGTATTCACAAAGATGACACCGTAAAAATCATCGCTGGTAAGAACAAGGGTACGACTGGTAAAGTCCTGAAAGTTAACACCAAAGATCAAACCGTTTTGGTCGAAGGTGTTGGTGTCGGACACCGCCACGTCAAACCAAGCCAGTACAATCCAAAAGGCGGCAAGAAAGATATCCACGTACCGATGGACATCAGCAAAGTCGCGCTGGTCGTCGACGAAAAGTCAGGCAAAACCAGCCGGGTTGGTTTAGTAAAGAACGCTGACGGCGGCAAAACTCGCGTCGCTCGCCAAGCAAAAAATAAGGAGATTAAATAATGGCAGAGAAGAAAACCGTCGTGCCAGCTCCTCGCTTGAAAGCCTTGTATCAGGAGAAATACCTAAAGGAACTGCAAGCCGAACTAGATCTAAAGAACGTGCACCAAGTGCCAGCTTTGGAAAAGATCATCGTGAGCGTTGGCACCGGCAAGAAGAAAGATGACAAGCGTCACTTTGAGATTGTTAAAAACACCGTTGAGAAAATCACCGGTCAGGCACCAGTTGCCCGCCAAGCAAAGAAGTCAATCGCTGGCTTTAGTATCCGTAAAGGCATGGGTGCACCAATTGGTGTTAGCGTCACGCTGCGCGGGGCTCGGATGTACGAGTTCATGGATCGTTTGATCAACGTAGCATTGCCACGCGTTCGCGACTTCCACGGCGTTGGCCTGAAATTTGACAAAGGTGGTAACTACAACTTGGGCATCATCGAACAGTCAATCTTCCCAGAACTGACGTTTGAGGAGACACAGATTTTGCACGGCTTGCAGGTAACATTTGTCATCAAGAACGGTAACAAAGAAGCTTCAAAAGCCTTGCTCGAGAAATTTGGCATGCCGTTTGAGAAGAAAGGAGGCGTCAGGTAATGGCTAAGAAATCAATGGTCGCTCGCGACAAAAAGCGTCTGAAGATGATCGCAAAATACGCTGCGAAGCGCGCTGAGCTCAAAGAACTTGGCGACCTCGACGGTTTGCAGAAATTACCTCGCAACTCGAGCCCAACCCGGCACAAGAACCGCGACAGCATTTCCGGCCGTCCACGCGGCTACATGCGCCAGTTCGGCCTGAGCCGCATCAATTTCCGCGAAAAAGCAGCCAAGGGCGAAATCCCAGGCATAACAAAGAGTAGTTGGTAAGAAGGAAAGGAGATTCGACCATGTCTATGCAAACTACAGACCCAATCGCCGACCTTCTGACGCGCATTCGCAATGCGAAACTGGTTGGCAAGACGGAAGTTCGTGTTCCGTCCAGCAAGATGAAAAAAGTCATCGCTGAACAATTAGTCAAAAACGGCTACCTCGCAGATGTTAAACTAGAAGACGCCAAGCCTCGTGGCGTGCTGGTGGTTACCATCAACGAAGAGGGTACTAACAGCACCATCAACGAGATCACTCGCGTCTCAAAACCTGGTCGTCGCGTTTACGTCGGCGCTAGCGAGATTCCAAAGGTGAAAAGCGGCCGCGGTCTGGTACTCATCTCAACCTCAAAGGGTGTCATGACTGGCGCCGAAGCAGCCAAGGCTAAACTTGGCGGTGAATTGTTGTTGAAGGTGTACTAAGCCTTACGCGAATCAAATAAACGTCCTCGTTGCAGGGCGTTTATTTTTATCTGCTATACTGTAAGACATATGCGTAGCTTCCTCCATATGACAAAAACATCAGACCAAGCAGAAATAACTGTTAAAGATGTTTTCATTGTTGATTTTTTGCCCTTCTTGTTGTCTATCGTCGTTATGATACCCCTACTGTATGGAGTGGGTTGGCTTATTGGCAGTACTGACCCTAGGCAGGGAGTCCCCAGTTATTATATTCAGGTACTGTTCGCGGAAAATCCTCTCGTTGAGTTGATCATGGTCGCCGCCACCTGTTTTATTGCTGTTGGACAAAAGCCACAGGCACGCTTCTGGTCGACAATGGGAGTAGCTACATTTATCGCTCTAGTTGATGCGTCAAACTTTCTTTGGCATATTGATGTCAGCGGCTATTTAAGTATCTTCGCTGGTATTCTTTTAGTGATCTCTAGTTGGCGGCTATGGGATTATTACGAAGTGAGTAAAATCTACGATATGAAAGAACCGTATTTGACCAAGGCCGCCCTAGCGACATATATCACTCTCGGCATTTTGGCGATTATTCTACTCATCCCGTACGGTAACTAAGCAGAACGATCAAAAACCTTGCATTTCACCCCTAATCTATGCTAAAATACCAGGGTTAATATCAAATCACACGAAAGGTGAGTAATGAGTCTGAGTCGAATCGGAAAACTGCCGGTGGTTATTCCGGCCGGTGTGACAATCACGGTTGACTCTGGTGACGTGGTCGTAAAGGGCCCGAAAGGTGAATTGACACAATTCATCACGCCAGCAGTTGAGGTGAAAGTCGAAGACGGACAAGTCACGGTTCATCCGAAGGATGAGTCCAAAACTGCTCGCGCCCAGCACGGTCTGATGCGCGCGCTGATCAACAACATGGTAATCGGCGTAACCAAGGGCTACGAGAAGCGCCTCGAGGTCAATGGTGTCGGTTTCCGCGTGAGTTCCAGCAACAATGAGCTGGAAATGGCGCTCGGGTTTTCACACCCAGTCAAATACAAAGCTCCAGAGGGCATCACCGTTACCAACGAAAAGATGACTATCATCGTTAGCGGTATCAATAAACAGCAAGTCGGTCAAGTCGCTGCGGAAATCCGCGCGCTGAAGAAGCCTGAACCATACAAGGGCAAGGGTATCAAGTACGCTGACGAGCAAATTTTGCGTAAAGCAGGAAAGACAGGTAAGTAATCATGGCTGAAAATAAGAAATTACTCAACCGCGCTCTTCGCAAAAACCGTGTTCGCGCGAAAGTTTCAGGCACTGCAGAGCGCCCACGCCTGACAGTCACCATCAGCAACCTGCACGTTAGTGCTCAGCTGATCGACGACGTCGCTGGCAAGACAGTGGCTGCCGCAACCACCGTTGGCACCAAAGCAAAAGGTACGATGAGCGAAAAATGTGCTGCCATCGGTACGGAAATTGCCAAGAAAGCAAAGAAAAGTAAAATTAGCGCAGTGGTCTTTGACCGCAACGGCCGCCAGTACGCTGGTCGCTTGAAAGCCTTGGCTGATGCTGCGCGCCAAGAAGGATTGGAGTTCTAGTATGGCAGAACAAGCTGCAAATACTACCCCACGCGCAGAAGGCCGCCGGCCTCGCAGTCCGCGTGGTGGTCGCCGCGATGACCGGCGAAACGTGCGTGATGACGCACCAAAAGAGTTTGAAGAATTAGTAATCAACATTGACCGCGTGTCCCGCGTGGTCAAAGGTGGCCGCCGCTTCCGCTTTAAGGCGCTGGTGGTTGTCGGTAACCGCAAGGACAAGGTTGGTGTTGGTGTGGCTAAGGGTGCTGACGTGCAAGCTGCCGTTGCCAAAGCGACCTCAGTTGCCAAGAAACATTTGATTACCTTGCCACTGAATGGCGAAACAATTCCACACGACAGCGAAGTCAAGTTTTCAGGCGCCCGCGTGCTTATCAAGCCGGCCGCTCCTGGTACCGGTATCATCGCTGGTGGTGTTGTCCGACAAATCATCGGTGTAACTGGTGTTCGCAACCTATTGACCAAGTCACTTGGTTCAACCAACAAGGTGAACATCGCTTACGCAACCATTGAAGCATTAAAATCATTGGTTCCACGCGAACAGTGGCTCAATGCTCAGCCAGTCAAAAAAGCTGCTAAAAAGGAGGCTAAGTAATGAAATACAACGATCTCCAAGTTTCAGCAAACAAAAATAAAAAGCGCGTTGGTCGCGGTATCGCCGCTGGTCAGGGTAAAACCGCTGGTCGCGGTACCAAGGGTCAGAACGCTCGCACTGGTAAAAAGCTTCGCGCCATGTTCCAGGGTGGTCAGCGCCCACTGGCTCAGGCTGTACCAAAAGCTCGCGGCTTCAAGAGCTTGCGCACGCCAGCTCAGGTAGTCTACCTTGATCACTTGAACGCTTTTGACGGCAAAACCGTCGACAACGCATTGCTATTTACCGAAGGCTACATCGCCACACCGTTCCACACGGTTAAGGTGATCGCTCGCGGTGAATTGAAAGCCAAGGTTGACTTGAAGGTGCAAGCTGCTTCCGCTTCAGTCGTCAAAGCGATTGAAAAAGCTGGCGGCTCGTTCGAAAAAGTTCCGACACCTTTGCGTAAAAGCGCAAAAGACATCGAGTCTGACGAAAAATAAGACCTATCTAGTCTTGTGATCAACAAAAACGCCTCGCTAGCCCGGGGCGTTTTGCTTTGCTGGTATTTTTAGGTTCAACACTGGTATTTAGCCAAATACTCCTGTATACTGGTTAGAGAATTCTATATATTGAAATGACAGAGGGGAAAGTACACGTATGATTAGCTGGAAGACCATTTGGCGGTCATTGAAAAATAGAGATATGCAAAAACGCCTATCAATTGTAGTAGGTATCATTGTCGTATATCGATTACTTGCGCACATTCCAGTGCCATTGGCTGAGCCAACACAGTTACGCCAAGCCATCAGCTCCGCATTAGGAAGCACAGATTTGGGAGGATTCCTTAACCTTCTGTCCGGCGGTGCTTTGGCGAGCTTTTCTTTGGTATTGGTTGGTTTGAGCCCATTCATTACCGCCAGTATCATCATCCAGCTGCTAACGAAAGCCATTCCAAAACTAAAGGAACTCCACGACGACGGCGAAACTGGACGCCGTAAAATTCAGCAATGGACACGTCGTATCACCGTTCCACTGGCCATCGTCCAATCAATTGCTTTCATCTTCATCTTGCGCCAGACCATCTTGGCTGGCGGATCAACCGTCTTGAGCGATCCAACCATCATGGAATGGACAGTCTCAGTTGTCGCCATGACCGCTGGATCAGTCTTATTGATGTGGCTAGGTGAGCTCATCACCGAGCAGGGAGTAGGCAATGGTATCTCGCTGTTGATTTTCGCAGGAATCGTCAGCCAGTTACCACAGATGCTAGCCACTGTCATCCGTTCGCTCTTTGACACCTCAAACGGCTCATTGAGCGTATTTGGCTGGTTCCAATTGCCGGTCAGTCCAACTATGTTCTGGATAGTATTCTTCCTCTTGCTCATGATGCTCGTCGTCCTGTACTTCCTCGTGAAGATCAACGAAGCACAGCGTGTCATCACCATCAACTACGCCAAGCGTGTCCACGGTAACAGTAACTATGGCGGCATCAAAAGCATCCTGCCAGTCAAGCTAATCGCCGCTGGTGTGATCCCGGTCATTTTCGCCGTGGCTTTCTTGAGCCTGCCACAGTTCATCGGTCAAATCATGAAAGCTTCTGGTAACGAAGGGTTGCAATCACTAGCAAACACACTGATCACCTGGTTCCAAGCACCAAACCCAGGCAGTTTTACCGGCAGCACCGCTGAAGCCTTCATCTATCCGGTGTTGTACTTCATCCTAGTCATCGCCTTCACCTACTTCTACACCGGTTTTAGCTTTGACGCTACTGAGATCTCCGAGGGCTTGCAAAAGCAAGGCGGCTTCATCGAAGGTGTTCGTCCAGGCAAGCAAACCGAGGAATACCTCCGCCGCACCGTCAACCGCTTGGTCTTGTTTGGCTCATTAGCGCTTGGTGTCGTCGCCATCTTGCCATTCGTCGCTGAATATCTGATCTATCACATCACTGGGCTGACTGGCACTCGCTTGTCAATTGGCGGTACGGGTATCTTGATTATCGTATCCGTAGCACTCGAGTCCATCCGTCAAATCAGCTCGCGCGCACTGATGGTGACCTACGATGACTTTGATGCCGACGATTTGGGAAGCGATAAACCAAAAAAGCGGCGATTGCTCCGCAAAAAATAATACAGTAAATCCCCGCACGAAACGGGGATTTTTATTTGGTACAATACCGAGACTAACGTACTCTGTAAGAATAAGTCAGGGGAGCATTCTCTGCAGCGCGACTTTCATTCTGGCAAACCGGCGCGATTTCCTTGCTGATATTATTTTCATCAGTCATTTTACAACTTGGAACTTCAAACAAATTGAACTGATTTGTTGGTGAAATTGCCTTCCAACCATCGTCTTTTTTTACTGCAAACATCCGCGCGAGCGTGTTGCCACAACCAGAGCCTAATAGTAATTGTTTTTCGTCTTGAGAATACGCGATCACGCTGACCGCACCATTGTTATCTTTGCAACCTGATCGCTCATTTTCTTTTTTCAGAAACTCACGAATTTCTTTTACGGACGCGTCGTGCCGAGCGATCGCCTTATTTCCCTCAAAACGAAAGCCCAATGAGCCCAAACTCACGAAGCCGCTGCCAATCTTTTCCGTTACCGCGTATGGTTTGTGCGGTGATTGACAGTTCAGTTTCCACACCAAACAACCAACAATCAGCATCAACACTGCTATCACACCAATCAAAACGGGCACCAGCAGTTCAACTTGTGATTTTTTTGTTTGAGACTTTGTTTGATTTTTCGTACTTGCCATAAAAATCCTTATGTTAAATTTGATAGCTCAAGTATAGCACATAAATTTATGGAAATATGTTGTGAGATAATACATATGTGACAAGAATATACAAAAAACGATTACTGTTGTAAACTATATAATGTAAAAAGATTACAAACGTAAACATTAAAGGAGGTAAGAATGTGAAAGAAAATTGCAGAATCGATAAAAAACAGCATATAACCGATGCAGAATGGGAAGTAATGCGAGTTGTGTGGGCAAATAGCGAAGTTACGAGCAAGTTTGTGGCAGAGGTGCTTTGTGAGAAAATGAACTGGAAACAGGCTACAATAAAGGCGCTGTTGAATCGGCTGCTGAAAAAGAATATTTTGAAAAAGAGGGAAATTGGGAACAAGTATATTTATTCGACAGATTTTACAGAAAAGGAAGTTGCTAACAGTTATATATTAGAAACTTTTGATAAAATTTGTAAAACGAAAGTTGGAGAAATGATAGGGAAAGTTATTGAGAACAGTGAACTGAGTTTTGACGACTTGGATTTGATTTTAAAGGCTGTTGAGGAAAAGAGGAAAACGGCTGTGGAAGGAGTTTTGTGTGATTGTGTGGAGGGGCAGTGTAATTGCGAACATAGCGGACATAAGCATATTTAAGATATAGTGTACTAAATGAAGGAGGAAAAGATTATGGCAGAAAAAAACTATACAGTAACTGGAATGAGCTGTGCATCTTGTGCCAATGCTGTGGAAAAGGCACTTAATAAAAATAATGATATTAACGCTTCAGTTAATTTTGCAACTGAAAAATTGAATATTGAATATGATGAGAAGAAGTACAATTTTGATAAAATTAGGGAAATAGTGGAGTCGGCTGGGTATGGACTGGTTGAGGATATGATAGAAGATAAAAAGATGGAACTTTATCAAGAGAAAATAAAAAGCTTGAAAAATCGATTAATTTTGGCAATTATTTTTGTTGTTCCACTTTTGTATATTTCGATGGGGCATATGCTTGGGGCAGTACTTCCTGAATTTTTGAATCCTAAGGTAAATCCGCTTAATTTTGCGTTGGCACAGTTTGTGTTGACTTTGCCTATTATTTATGCTGGGAGAGATTTTTTTTTACATGGATTTAAAAATTTAGTAAGAAAATCTCCAACAATGGATTCATTAATTGCTATTGGGTCAACGGCGGCGGTACTCTATGGAATTTACGCAACTTTTGGAATTGTAATTGTAGACCCTGAAGCACATATGGATTTATATTATGAGTCGGCTGGTGCAATTATTACGTTAATCTTGTTTGGAAAACTGCTGGAGACAAAAACAAAAGGTCAAACTTCATCGGCAATAAAAAAACTTATCAGACTTCAACCTAAAAAGGCTAAAATTATTGAAAATGGAGCGGAAAAGGAAGTTCTGATTGAAAACTTGAAAGTTGGAGATATTGTTATTGTGAAGCCGGGAGAAAAAATTGCGGTGGATGGAAGGATTGTGGAAGGGGCGACTTCTGTTGATGAGTCAATGTTGACAGGAGAAAGTTTGCCAGTAAGCAAAAAAGTTGGAGATAAGGTTGTTGGAGGAAGTATAAATAAAAATGGAAGTATCAGATTTGAGGCGACTGAAATTGGTAAAAATACAGTTTTGTCACAAATTATAAAGCTGGTTGAGGAGGCACAGGGGTCAAAGGCTCCTATTTCTAGAATGGCAGATATTGTGTCGGCGTATTTTGTGCCAATTGTTATTGGGATTGCGATAATTACAGGGATTGCTTGGTTTCTAAGTGGAAGTGGATTGGTTACTGCATTGTCGTTTTTCATCGCTGTACTTGTAATTGCGTGTCCGTGTGCATTGGGACTTGCAACACCTACATCAATAATGGTTGGAACTGGAAAAGGGGCTGAGAACGGTATTCTTATAAAAAGCGGGGAAGCCCTTGAAACAGCACATAAAATTAAAACTGTTGTCTTTGACAAGACTGGTACGATTACGAAAGGAAAGCCTGTACTGACTGATTTGATTGCTTATGGGAAATATAATGAAAATGAATTGTTAAAAATTGCTGCAAGTGTGGAAAATGATTCAGAGCATCCATTGGCAGAAGCAATCGTAAACAAAGCAAAAGAGAAAAATATTGAAATTAAGCCGTATGAAAAATTTAGGGCAATGCCAGGTTACGGTATTCGTGCAATATTTGAAGGCAAGGAAGTTCAAATTGGAAATAGAAAATTGATGGAAAATCGAAAAATCAATGTGGAAATTTCTCAAAAAGATTATGATATTTTGTCGAATGAAGGAAAAACGCCAATGTACATTTCGATTGATAACGAATTGGCGGGACTTGTTGCAGTTGCAGACGTTATCAAGGAAACAAGCAAGGAAGCTATAGAAAAACTGAAAAAAATGGGAATCAAGACAATAATGTTAACTGGAGATAACGAAAAAACTGCCAAATTTATCGCAAAACAAGTGGGAATAGATGATGTAATTTCAGAAGTGCTGCCTTATCAGAAATCTCAAAAAGTAAAGGAACTTCAGGAAAAAGATGAATTTGTTGCAATGGTTGGAGACGGAATTAACGATTCACCAGCACTGGCTCAGGCAAACGTTGGAATTGCGATAGGAAATGGAACAGATGTTGCGATAGAATCAGCTGATATTGTCTTAATTAGAAACGATTTGAGAGATGTTGCGGGTGCAATATCATTAAGTAAAGCGACAATCACAAATATAAAGGAAAATCTATTTTGGGCATTATTTTATAACGTACTTGGAATACCATTTGCCGCTGGAATATTTTATGCATTTTTCAATGGACCAAAATTGGATCCGATGATAGCGGCTTTTGCAATGTCATTTAGTTCAGTATCAGTTTTGGGGAATGCTTTGAGATTGAAATTTTTTAAAGTTAAATAGAATTTTAAAAAATAGGTTGAAGTTTACAATATTATAATTTATAAATAGAAAATGACTTAATACCTTTTAATAAATAGCAATTTACAAACTTGTAGAAATGATATAAAAAATCCTTATTCTTAGATTGAATAAGGTATTTTTTATTAAAAAACTTAAAAAGTCTATTCTAAGAAATGTTGTGAGATAATACATATAGCACATAAATTTATGGAAATACCCCTTGTCAAACTGCGCTGCGTGCTGTATAATTGACAACTGTAACTTATGGCGAGTCAAAAGGAAGTCATCAAAATGGTAGGAAAGGTAGTGGAAGCACTGCCTAATACTCAATTTCGGGTGGAACTGGAGAATGGCCATAGTATCATCGCGCACATTTCAGGACGAATGCGCAAGCACTATATTCGTCTGGTGCCTGGTGATAAGGTTGAAGTTGAGATGACCCCTTACGATCTGACAAAGGGACGAATCAGCTTCCGCCTACGTGACGACCGACCGCACCAAGGTCGCTAGTCAAATATTAACGGTAATCTCGGGTTTACTCGGGAAGGGAGATTTACGCACTTTATGAAAGTTCGTGCAAGTGTTAGAAAAATCAGTCCCGATGACGTACTCGTGCGCCGCGTTGGCCGCAAAAAAGGCAAACGTATCGCTCGGTTGCGCGTCATCAACAAGAAAAAACCTAAGAATAAGCAAAGGCAGGGTTAAGCATGGCTCGAATTGCTGGGGTAGTTATCCCAACAGAGAAGCAAGTGCAAATCGCGCTCACCTATATTTATGGGATTGGGCCAAAGCACGCTTCGAGCATCCTTGCGGCGGCTAAGATTGAGCCGACCACTCGGGTGAAAGATCTCACCGAGGCTGAAGAAAACAAGATTCGCGAAATTATCGACAGCGAATACACCGTCGAAGGTGATCTCCAGCGCTTGGTAACTAACAACATTAAGCGCTTGAAGGATATCAACGCCTATCGCGGTCTTCGCCACAAAGCAGGACTGCCAACACGCGGACAGCGGACTCGTACGAATGCACGAACTCGCAAGGGTCGCGCCATCGCCGTGGGCGGTACACAACCAAAAGCAGCAAGTAAGACCTAAAGAAAGGACTAAGAAATGGCAGACGCAAAATCTACCAAGAAGAAGCAGCGCCGATCAGTCCCAGCTGGTCAGCTGCATATTCAAGCAACATTTAACAACACCATTGTTACCTTTTCTGACAAGAAGGGTAACGTGTTGACCGCTTCATCAGCTGGTGCATGTGGTTTCCGTGGTAGCAAAAAAGGCACCGCCTATGCTTCACAGGTTGCTGCTGAAAAAGCTGCTGAAGCTGCGAAAACGCAGTATGGTTTGAAATCAGTTGACGTTTTCGTCAAAGGTGTCGGTTTGGGCCGTGATGCCGCTATTCGTGCGGTTGGTGCCTTCGACATCTCAGTAGAAAGCATTAAGGACGTAACTGGCGTGCCTCACGGCGGTGTTCGTCCACGAAAGGCACGGAGGGCATAATTATGGCACGAGATAATTCACCGATTGTCAAGCAAAGCCGCCGCGAAGGTTATGCGCTTCATCCAAAAGCACATAAAGTTTTGGCTCGAAAATCTGGCATTCCAGGTCAGCACGCACACAGCCGACACAGCAAACCAAGTTTGTACGCCACACAGCTACGCGAAAAGCAAAAAGTTCGCCGCTTGTACGGTTTGGTTGAAAAGCAATTTGCTCGGCTGATGGACGAGGCCACACGCGCCCAAGAAGGTCTGGCAGGCGAGAACCTGTTGAAGCTGCTGGAACGCCGCCTGGACAACGTTGTGTACCGTGCTGGTTTTGCAACCAGTCGCCGCGCTGCTCGCCAGTTGGTTGGACACGGTCACTTCCTACTAAACGGTCGTCGTGTTGATATTCCATCAATTCGCGTCAAAGCAGGCGATGTGATCGAAGTACGTCCAAAGAGTACCAAGTCAGTATACTTTACGCACATCGACGACGTTGTCAGCAACTCAATTCAAGGTCCGCTCAGCTGGATGAAGAGTGATGTCAAGAAATTGAAAATTGAGATCACTGGACAGCCAAAGCGTGAAGAAGCAGAAGCTGATATCAACGAGCAATTAATTGTTGAGTTTTACTCACGATAAAAGAAGGGTTAGGGAAAAGTATGGCAAAAGCAATTTATAATCCAGCTCTGGCAAGCATCGAAGATGTTTCTGACACCAGTGCAACCTTTCTGATTGAACCGCTCCACTCAGGCTACGGCAACACGTTGGGTAACTCAATGCGCCGCGTCTTGCTTTCAAGCATCCGCGGTGGCGCAATCGTCGCCTTCCGCATCGAGGGTGCGACACACGAGTTCACCACCGTTGAGGGCATCAAAGAAGATGTCGTTGACATCATGCTGAACCTGAAGGGTGTGCGACTCCGCGTTCACACTGACGAGCCGGTCGAGTTGCGTCTGGAGAAAACTGGTGATGTTATCACCGCTGGTGACATCCAAGCAAACGGCGAAGTAGAAGTTGTTAACCCAGACCACGTTATCGCTACCATTGATGATCCAAAGAAAACGGTCATCATGGACTTGGTGGCAGAAGCTGGTCGCGGTTACCAAACAATTGAAGACTCCAGCGAATCACGTCTACACTCAGACATGATCGCTCTGGACGCAGTCTTTACTCCAGTGTTGCGCGTGCGTTACAAGGTTGACCCAACGCGTGTTGGTGACGAAACTGACCTGGACAAATTGACCATGACTATTGAAACTGACGGCACCATGACTCCACGTGAGGCGTTTGAAGAGGCTGCAGCTATCTTGGTCAACCAATACACAGCCTTGGCTGGCAGCACCACTGTCGTGAGCGCACCTGCGCTTGGTACAACCACTGAAGACAGTGAAGCTGAATTGGATACATCCATCGAAGAATTAAACCTAAGCGCCCGCACGACGAACGCGCTGATTAACAATGAAATCCGCACGATTCGCGACCTGGTGACTTTGACCGAGCAAGATTTGCGAGAATTGAAAGGCTTTGGTTCAAAGGCGCTGGATGAAGTACGCGACAAGATGGCGGAGTTGGAGTTTTAACTATGCATAGACACGGATATCAAGGGCGCAAGTTCGGCCGTGAGCGTGATCAACGGCGAGCCTTGCTCAAGGGTCTGGCAACCAGCCTGGTTGAGCACGGCAAAATCGAGACCACCTTGCCGAAAGCCAAAGAGCTGAAGCGCCACATTGAAAAGATCATCACCAAGGCGAAGAAGGGCGATCTAGCCAGCCGCCGCCAGGTGATTGCAGCACTCAGCACCCGCGCTGCTGCTTACAAACTGGTTGATGAAATTGCCCCACAACTCGGCGGCCGCACCAGCGGACACGTTCGTGTTGAACGCACCCGCCTACGTGTTGGCGACGGCGCACAAATGGCAATCATCGAGTTTGTCGACGACATCAAACCAATGCCAAAGAAGGAGAAATAAGATGAAGACTTATTCACAAAAACCATCTGACGTTTCTCGCCGCTGGGTATTGTTTGACGCAAGTGAGTTACCACTCGGTCGTTTGGCAACTGAAATTGCCAAGCACCTAACCGGTAAATATAAGCCAACCTACACGCCACATGTTGATGGTGGCGACTACGTCGTGGTTATCAACGCTGCAAACACCGTCGTTACGGGTTACAAGGAAACTGACAAGTACTACTACCGTCACAGTGGTTTCCCAGGCGGCATCAAAGAAACGCAGTTCAAAGAAATGCGTGAACGCCACCCAGAACGAATTATTGAAGAAGCTGTCAAAGGCATGTTGCCAAAGAACAAATTGCAAGCAGAGCGCCTCAAGCGCCTCCGCGTATTTGCTGGCAGCGAGCATGCTCACACAGCACAAACCCCAGAGAAAGTTGAGGTAAAGTAATATGGCTACTGATACCTATTTCTACGGCTTGGGACGACGCAAAAGCGCTTCAGCAAGTGTTCGCTTGCTTCCTGGCAAGGGTACCATCACTATCAACGGCAAAGCAGCCGCTGAGTACTTGGATGGCAACAAAACCTTGCTCGCCGAAGTAACCGACCCACTAGCTGTCGTCAGCAAGCAAAAGGAATACGATGTTACCATCTTGGTCAAAGGTGGTGGTCTCGCTGGTCAAGTTGACGCCATCAAGCTTGGCATCGCTAAAGCATTGACGGCTGCTCACGCTGACCTACGCCCAGTTTTGAAGAAGGCTGAGCTGCTCAAGCGTGACCCACGCGAGAAAGAGCGCAAGAAATATGGTCTGCGTTCCGCCCGCAAGCGCGAACAATTCTCCAAGCGTTAGACAGAGGAGAGACCAATTCTCGAAAATACTCCGTCATGTACAGGCGGGGTATTTTCATAGTATACTGATATAATGTTTGACCGACTTATCCATCGCTGGCTGCGTGTCCCGTATAAACTATACGTGCATAATTTTCAAACACCGAAACAGCCTCGTGCCACTGTCGTGTTGATTCATGGCATCGGGAGCTCGTCGGCGATGTGGCAGCGAGTTGTAGGACGCCGTAAGATTGATAGATCGACTCGCGTACTAGCGGTCGATTTACTCGGTTTTGGCAATTCGCCGCGACCGCATTGGAAGACCTATGACGTCAAAACACAGGTCGATTCACTAGTCGCAACCTTGGCGCAGCAAAAGGTTGACGGACGAATCATTTTGGTCGGTCATAGCTTAGGGGCGCTCGTAGCGGTACACACCGCCCGATATTATCCTTCGTTGATCGATTCGCTCATCCTGTGTAGCCCGCCGCTGTATCACCAACAAGGCAAAGATCGTTTAGCTGAACGCCAACTGCGCAGCCTATACCAAAAAATTATCGATAAACCAGCGCTCGGCAAGGTGATTGCCAGTGATTTTGCCAAAAAATACAAGCTATTCAACCCTGGCTTTCTCGTCGATGAATCAAACTTGCAAATCTTTCTCGACACCTTAGACGCAGCCATCATCAACCAAAAGGCGCTGACGGAAATTGCCGAATTGACGGTGCCGGTTGAGATATTTTATGGGCAATTCGACCCAGTCATCATCAATAAAAACCTGCGAAAATTAGCAAAACAGAATCACATCGCCGTCACTAAAATGTTAGCAAGTCATGAAATTGATAAACGCTATGGCCAAGTTGTTGCCCAAGCGATCAATCGGCACGCCATCGGAGACGACTATGGCCAAGCGTAAAGATCCAGCCCAAGAGCGTCAGAGAAAGCGTGAGCTTTGGATCAATCGCACGATGCAGTGGAGTGGTCTACCTCGCGCCGAGGTTGAGGCCAGGCTGGCACAAACCCGCACCCAGAGTTTTCGGCTCAATCCGCTAGTCGACGGGGAAGTCGCCCCCGAATTGCTGAGCCGCCAGGTTGCCTGGTGTCCAAATGGTTATGAAATTATCCCCGAATGCCTCGCTGACTATCAGCAGCTGGCTGACAGCGGACGCGGCTATGTCCAAAATGCCGCTAGTTGGCTGCCAGTGCTGGCGCTCGCACCTGAAGCTGGTGAACGCGTCCTCGACCTGTGCGCTGCACCCGGCGGTAAATCCAGTCATATTCAAGCTCTAGCTAATGGTCAAGCCGACCTGGTGTGCAATGACAATTCCAAGCCGCGCCTGATAAAACTCCAGGCTAATCTCAAGCGTCTCAACGTCCCAGCCGAGTTCATGCTAGCCGATGCTCGGCATATTTCCCGCCGTCAGCTGGAAGCCTTTGATAAAATTCTACTTGACGCTCCGTGTTCTGGCGAAGGTTTAATGAGCCTGAACGCCAGCGATACTCCATTGTTTGACAGCTGGTCGGTGGCGCATATCCGGAGACTGAGTGACCTGCAAAAATGCCTCATCCTCGAGGCTTGGCGACTACTGAAACCTGGCGGCACGCTTGTCTACAGCACCTGCACCATGGCACCAGAAGAAAACGAAGTCGTTGTCAATTGGCTGCTGCGCCGTCAGCCTGATGCTAGCCTCGTGCCGATTACCATCACACCGCTGCCACATCGTGTGCCCGTCGTCCAGTCGTGGAATAACCGCGTTCTTACGCATGACCTAAGCGGCTGTCTGCGCCTGATGCCAGGCGGGCTAACTGAGGCGTTTTTTGTTGCAGCATTTCGCAAAACACCTCGCGCCGAATCAATGGTATAATAGGACTATGAGTAAACCCGTCATCCTCACTGGCGTGCGCGCCAACAACGATATTCACATTGGCAATTATTTTGGTGCCATTTTGCCGATTGTCGATATGGCAAAGCGCCGCTCGGCCGATTTTGATATCAATCTGTTCATCCCCGATCTACACAGCTTCACGACGCCGATTGACCACAGTAAATTGTACGATAGCATCCTCAGCAACGCCCGGATTTACACGGCCGCGGGGTTGCTGCTAGATAACCAGGCGATTCATTTGTACCGCCAAAGCCGCGTCCCAGCCCACAGCGAACTGGCGTGGATTTTGGACTGCTTCACCGGGTTTGGTGAGATGAGCCGAATGACGCAGTTTAAGGATAAATCTGACAAGCTTCATGGCGACCAGATTTCCGTCGGCCTCTTCAACTACCCAGTCCTGATGGCGGCCGATATCTTGCTCTATGGCGCCAGCTACGTGCCGGTTGGCGATGACCAGACGCAGCACCTGGAATTTACCCGCGACATTGCCGAGCGAATGAACCGCAAATTTGGCGACTTATTCATCGTGCCTAAACCAGTCGCCCAGCAGCACCAATTCTTCGGCAACGACCAAGGCCTGAGGATCAAAGATCTGATGAACCCAACCAAAAAGATGAGCAAATCCGACGACAGCGGCAAGGGCGTCATTTTCCTCGGCGACGAGCCGCAGGCAGCGCACAAAAAAATCATGAGTGCCACCACCGACTCACTGGGCAAGGTACAGTACGACCGCGACAACCAACCGGGCATTTCCAATCTGCTGGAGATTTTGACGCTGGTACGCCAGGATGCCGGGCGAGACGTCAGCTTGGAGCAAACCATCAGCGAATACGCCGGCATGGAGCGCTACGGCGATTTCAAACGAATCGTGGCTGATGAAGTGGCAGAATTCTTGGCGAATTTCCAGGCGCGCCTGGCGGCAGTTGACGAGCAGGCAATTGAGGACAAACTGGAGTCCAGCGAGCGCGACATGAACATCGTCGCCAACGAAACCTTGCGCCGTGTCCAGACGGCCGTGGGACTACGGAGATAGGAACGCTCGCGTGAAAATTTCGCCGCGCACCGTCCTCAAGATCGCCAGACTGTACCAACTGGCGGATGATAACACGCCCGTAAAGGCCCTGCGCCACCTGAAGATTCAGACGGACGAGTCGCACATCGTAGCGGAGTTTATTTTGAATAAGCAGCATTTCGCCGTGCTCTACGGCTCAATCGTCGATGAAGAATCAATTGACGAATTATGGCCTGATAGGCCCGCCAACGCTGAGATATTGCCAAATCCGCTTGACCCGAATTTCACCGAAACGCCGTTTCAGGGCAAGTTTGTCATCATGTTCCACATCGTACCAACCAAGCAGCGCCTGGACGTTCACTTGTCCACGGACTTTGACCCGTCGATTTCGCGCAGCCTCTGGCAAAAGTACATCAAAGCCGGTTACATTTCGGTCAACCAGCGCGTGGTGACGGCGCCAAAGTTCGAGGTTGACGAGACCGATGAAATTGTCGTCAAGCTGCCAGAGCAGGAGCAGGCCAGTGCAGAGCTGCCAGTGTTGTACGAAGACGCTGACGTGATGGTGGTCAATAAGCCAAGCGGACTGTTGACCCACGCCAAAGGTGGACTATCAACCGAGCCAACGGTGGCGGAAATTATTCGCCCCAAAACCTCATTCGCCTCGGACACCGACCGGCCGGGCATCGTCCATCGGCTCGACCGCGACACCTCGGGTGTACTCATCATCGCTAAAACCGCTGACGCCGCAACCCACTTACAGCGGCAATTTGCTCAGCGTACCGCCAAAAAAACCTACCTCGCGGTGACCGACGGCGTACCGAAACTAGCCGCCGCGAAGATTGACCTACCGATTGGTCGCAACCCGTCCGCACCCAGCACCTTCCGCGTTGACCCGAACGGCAAGCCCGCCCAGACGACCTACTGCGTACTGGCGGCGACTGACAACCAGGCGCTGATTGAACTTAAACCCACCACCGGCCGCACCCACCAGCTGCGTGTCCATATGGCGCACCTAGCTACGCCAATTCTTGGCGACCGCGTCTACGGCAAGCCAAACGCCAGCCGTCTGATGCTCCATGCCCACAAATTAGAAATCACGTTGCCATCTGGCGAGCGAAAAACGTTTGAGGCGACCATCCCTAGCGCATTGACTGAACTATTTCCTGAGTGCATCCAAAACACCAAAGAACCGAGCCATCAATGAGCCAGCCGCCTCTCATCTCCGCCAACGACCAAGCCACAGTTGAGCAATTAGCAAACCATTTGCCACAGTCGCTGATGGTCATCGCTGAATCTGGCCTAGACGGAGCAGGGGTAGCCCGCCACCTGGCACATCACTGCCGATCAGAGGTCCTCACTGTTAGCCCACTGCCACAAAAAAGCACCATCTCAACCGAACAGATCCGCGACCTGACGGCCATGCTGCGCACTCATAGTTCCGTCCGCCGCGTGATCATCATCAATCCAGCCAACGTCATGACCGAGTCCGCACAAAACGCGCTACTCAAAACACTCGAAGAGCCAAATCCTAACACTCACTTTCTCTTGATCACCACCGTTAGCACAGATCTCCTCCCAACCATCCAGTCCCGCTGCCAGCAGCTGACACTCCACCGCACCACCACCAGCCAAGACGCCAAGCTACTAGAAAATACCAACCTAACACCTCAAGAAAAGCACCAAATAGCATTTCTCGCCGCTGGATTGCCGCTCCTTATCACCGAACTGAGCCACGACGCCACGAAGCTGGCAGAACGCCAAGCCATCGCCACTGACGCCAAGCACATTTTGGAACATCCCAGCTCCTACGCGTCCCTGAAATGCGCCCTACGCTACACCGACCGAGCGAGCGCCCTCCAGCTCATTGACATTCTCCTACGCTTCATCCATTTCCAGCTAAAACACGCCACCCAGCCGCCAGCCATGCATCAATTACTCCAAAAAGTACTAGAAGCAGAGAAGTCTCTCCTGGCAAATGGCAATACGCGCCTCGCTTTATTGAAAATTGTGCTATAATTAAGCAGATATGTTAAGTTTGATATTCATTTTAGCAATTATCATTTGGGCAATCACCTACAAACCTTCCGAAGAAAATTCTGCAGATTTTCCAGCCAAGATTTCTGAAAAACTCGATCAATTGTGGGCCATTGCGCAAGAATCCATCCGCGACAACAAATATCTCAGGGCAGAGAAGGCGCTGTTGACGATTTTGCGTGTCGACGAAAAGAACGCCACTGCGTACAACCGCTTGGGTATTTTGTACGCCAAGCAGCAGGCCTACAAAGACGCCATTGAGTGTTTTGAGATTGCCCAGAGTTTAGAACCAAGCGCTTCCAGCTTGCATAATGTTGGTCTGATTTATTACGAAACGAAGAACTATCCTAAAGCAGCACTAGCCTTTGAGCAAGCCCTGGAGATGGAAGACGATTTGGCAGCACGCTACATCGCCTACGCCAAGGTCCAAGAGAAAATGGGCAACGGCAAAAAGATGATTGCTGCACTGGAAAAAGCAGTTGAACTTGACCCAATTCCCCAGACGCTCACCGTTCTGGCTGAAGCTTACGACAACAACGGGCAAGCAGAGCTGGCCTCTGGACTACGCAAAAAAGCTGCCGCCATGTTAGTCCCTGACAGTCACGGTGCCGTACCGCGTCAGCGCCGTCAACCAAAACAGCCCAAAAAGTTGGTAATGTAGTTGCTTAGCCTATTTTTTTTTGCTATAATCACAGCAGTGCCGCTTTAGCTCAGCTGGCTAGAGCAACGGTTTTGTAAACCGTAGGTCCTCGGTTCGAGCCCGAGAAGCGGCTCCAAACACACGCCGGAATCGTGTAGTGGCAATCACAGGAGACTGTAAATCTCCCGCCGTAAGGCTTCGTAGGTTCGAGTCCTACTTCCGGTACCAATCAAACACCGGCTCATCACGAGGCGGTTTTTGATTACCTATAATTCCGTCAAGTAGACCTCTGTCCATTGACTAAACATAAGATACATGCTATAATCTAGTCATGTTCTTATTATTCAAACAATTTCTGACCGAATGGAATAGCAACAAAAACCAGCGCACCAAACTGCAACAGGCGTATTTCCTGATCATCATCTCACTGGCAGTCGTAGCAGGCTTTCTATCCCTGTTAAACAGCGACTTCGGACGAGTACTCATGATCATCGCTGCCTTTACCGCCGTCGTATACATCTTCAACGGCGTCGCCTGGGCGCTGCTAGATGCATTCATCGCACCAATCCTACCAAAGCACGAAGCCAAAAAGACAGCCAAACGAAGCAAAAAATAAGGCTTATCCTGTCCACCACAAATCAAAAAGGTCGCTCACATAGCGGCCTTTTCTGCAAAATCTATTCTGGAGCGATTTTTGAATTTGCTAGAACCTATTTTAACACAAAGCACTAAAGCTCAGCCCCGACGTCAGCGCGGGCAAGCCCGCTGCCAGTGTCCCGGCAAAACTAAAAACCCTTTGATTTTTTTGAGATTTCCCCGGACGAATTTCTTTTTTGAAAGCTAGAAAGGGTCTTTTGGTTTGTCGGTTTTTTGCCTTATGGCAAAAAATGGTTGTAAGGAGTATAGTTTAAATATAGACCTAAACTGAGTACGGCTCGGCATGGTTTAGAAAGCAACGGAAAGAAAAAGCTCGTCATGAGTACTTCTTTCCGTTGTCATGGCTCGAAAGGGCTATGGGTAGCCGCAAGGCTGCCGCTTGTGGCGGGCTTTTTGTGTATCGCCGCATGTCGCCAAAAAAGAAAGGAGAAACTGGCGCTTTATGAACACGCTAAAGTCAATCGGCGGAACACTACTAGGAATAGCAGTGTTCGTTGGGATAATAGTTGCAGCAATTCTATTTTTCACTTTTGGGGCAAAGGTTGCATTTACGATATCGCCTTTTGTAAATTGGCTCGCTGGCGTGCTGTTCATCATCAATCTTTTTGTTTTGCTTTTTACCCCCATACCAAAAGCACGGGGCGTGGCAGGCTTAGTTATATACATATCGTCATATGTCTATGGTCTCTCTGCTTGGATTTATGGTTTGGCTGTCACGTTAGCGTTTTGGGGATGGCTCGCCGTTATTATTGGCATATTTCTTGGCGGTATTGGCGTAGTTCCGATTGGTATGTTGGCTTCAATATTTAATGGGCGCTGGGATATATTTTGGACACTGCTTCTTACTGTCGTGTTGACGTATGGAACGCGGATAATTGGATATGCCCTCGCAAATAGTGCCGACACCTCTAAAAACGAAGAGATAGTTGACATTGAACCAGAGAATAATAAACGGGTATGGGGAGATCTAGAGTGAACAAAAAACTCAGCGCGAGGGAGTTAGTAACTGTCGGAGTGTGTCTAATCATTCTAGGCGGTCTCGCCGGTGGCTATTTAGGAAGTATTGGCAGTTTAATTAGTGGGTTGCTTGTATTGGGTGGCCTTATTTGCCTACTTATAGCTCCGTTCAGCAAAACAAAGCACAATAGTGAAAGCCCTACTCTAAAGAGCAAAAAGCACCTGTATCAAGGAAGTGGGGAGATTTAGAATAATGCAACTTCCGCACTCAGAGATTCGTCAAAAATATATAGATCAGGTTAAAATCGTTGAAACAAATCTGAAAGAGGCTACATCTGGCGAGATAGATAAACAGCTGCTAGTTACGGTACAAAAGCGGCTCGACACACTAGCTGACAAGTACCAGAACAATGAGGGCATTGGTAGGGCTAGATATAAGCTATATGAGCTGCAAGCGTTGATACATTATTTTAATGAGCATGACGACGATGCGCTAGACTTTATCAATCAAGCAATTGAAACACGTGGCGAAGTGTATCCGAAAGCCGAAAAGCTCAAAAAGCGATTATCACTGGTAGATTCTTATCTATCAAAAGCCGTTAATCCTGATAAGATGACGAAAGCACAGCGACGATCCCAAAAAATTGGACTAGAGGGTTGGCTGGCATTCTTTATTGTTGGCGTCGGCCTGGGCATTTTGCTTGGAATTATTAATTTGTTAGGCTATGGTTCAGTATTCAACAACCTTGCGTCTGTACAGAGCACTGCACCTGGTTACGTAGCAGCTACGACTCCAGCTCTATGGTTTGAAATATTAACTAATTTGCTATCAATAGGTATCGCTATATGGTTATTGATTCTACTGGCGAAACATAGAAAGATTGCTAAGAGAGTAGCTATTATCTATTTAATATTGAATGCAGTTTTATTAATTATTGACTACGCCTGGGCTGCATCAGTTTTTGACACATATAACGTGACACAATACGTGCAGACCGAGATGAGTAAGACATCGCGAGATGTTGCGCGAGCGGTTGGTGCTACATTTATTTGGATTCCATACTTCTTGATCTCAAAACGAGTAAAAAGGACCCTGACAAAATGACGGAGCATAAAGAAAACTATTCATGGGTGTATATCGGACTAGCGACTATTATTGGCGGTGTGATTTTGTATTGGCTCTTTTTCTCCACAAGCCCAGGTTACATAAAAGTAAAATATCGTGATGACAAAGTAAATATTTCATCCAGTAACTTTGAACCGCTCAACAGCTCTGATTCAACAGTTAAGGGGGGCTGGTACGATAGCGGCAATAAGTATATGGTCATCAGACTAGGAGACACATATTATCACTACTGCGGTATGCCTAGCGAGGTTTGGGACGGATTAAAAACCTCCTTGTCATCGTATAATTTTTACAAAGACAGTATTAAAGGCAATTTTGATTGTCGGGTTAATCCCGCCCCACAATATTAAGGCATAGGATGAAAAATACTATATCACGCAATAAATACTTGCTCATCGGAGTTATCGTGGACGTCATGGCGCTCGGCACATATGGCGACTGGTATTTTACAAATAATTATTACCAGACGGCAGAGGATAAGCAACTTGCCGACGAAGAACAACATAACAGAGATAATGTTTTATGCAGCACCGAAGTTATGCGGGGAAAACGCGGAGAGGTTAAGGGCGATTATTATATTTTCGAGCGTAGCAAGAAACAAGAGACTTGTGAAAAATATATTAACCATAACGTACCCGATGATACCGAGACGGTGTGGATGGGGTTTTAAGGAGCAATAGATGAACCTTCCGAATGATAGTAAAGTTAAGGCCAGTAAGAACAAGTTGGGCAGATCGCAAAAATGGGTAGTAATTTTATCAATTGTTGCTATCGTAATTAGTCTAGCAAGTGCCGGTTTTTCAGCATTTGTTTTCTTAAATACACCATTACAAATTCATAATTATGTCCAATCTCACAAAAATGAGCTTAAGGGGGAAGATGGATCAGACGGACGTGATGGCATAGATGGACGGAATGGCACAAATAGCTATTCCCCAACGCACTGTAGTAGCTATGATTATGGCAGCGGCTACTTATCCACTAATTGCTACTAAATGATGCATGTATCGCTTAAGCAATACATGGCGGCTTTGCCGACCGTACAAAACTCCGATGCCCCACCGATTGTTTGTCGGGACACTGGCAGCGGGCTTGCCCGCGCTGACGTCGGGGCTGAGCTTTAGTGCTTTGTGTTAAAATAGGTTCTAGCAAATTCAAAAATCGCCCGTTTGGGCGATAATTTCATCGAAAAGTCCGAATTGGAGCCACGATCGGGGCTTGAACCCGAGACCTCATCCTTACCATGGATGCGCTCTACCAACTGAGCTATCGCGGCATCATACTCACAGCTGATTATACCAAATTATCCTGTCGGTGAAAAGCGTTTGCTATAATAATTATCAGGAGGAATTATGGCTCAATTTAGTTTTGATATAGAAAGCACATTTAATAAGCCAGAGATGAATAACGTTCATCAATTGGTCGTGCGGGAAATCGCCAACCGCTTTGATTTTAAGGGAACGCCAGCTGATGTCGAATGGCTGCCAGATAAAAAGGGCTTCAAGGTTATCGGCGCAGATGAATTTCAGGTGCAATCAATCATCGATATGATCGGTCGGCAGCTCGCCAAACGCAACACGACCAGCAAGGTGCTCGACCTTGGCGGGGCGCACAATGCCGCCAATATGCGCGCCTGGCAAGATGTACCGTTCAAAGACGGTCTCAGTCAAGAAAACGCCAAAAAGATCACCAAGCTCCTGAAAGAAGCACATCCCAAGGTAAAAACCCAGATTCAAGGCGACAGCGTGCGTTGCACCTCAAACAGCAAAGACGAGCTACAATCCGTCATGGCGACGCTCAATCAAGCAGATTTTGATTTTCCGTTAAGCTTTGGTAACTATCGGTAACTGTTCGCCCACCAAAAATAAATCCGCGCCAGTTCTGTGGCGCGGATTTATCGTGTTTATTGTTATCTGTGGCTTAGCGCAAGCTGCGACGGCTCATCACATAAGCGCACGTCACGCTCACCAGTCCACCAAGCCCCAAGATGCCGCTAGCGGTGTTCAGAGTACCAGTGAGAGGCAATTCCTTAGTGGTTGGCGCGGTAGGAGTTGGCTGCGGCTGCGGCGTGGCAGCAGGAGGCGTGGTTTGATTGGTAGTTGGTGGTGTAGTCGGCTCAGTCGGCGCTGGCTTATTTGGCTCATTCGGTACTGATGGCGTAGGTGTCGGCTGCGTTGGCTTATTTGGCTCATTTGGCGTTGGCTGAGTTGGTGGACTTACCAGTGGTGTCGTTACTGTGTAGGTTTCGGTCGTTGCGTCGTCACAAGCATCTGGAGAACCAGTGATGGTCGGCGTGTCGACACAAGCAGTGTTCTTGTGCTTGCCCTCAACGAACTTCGCGTACTTAGCGGTCAATGAGAATGTTTGTGATTGACCAGCAGGCAAGTTAGCGATAGTGTGTGTCCACTTAGCACCATCAACCTTACCGGCACTGCTGTTTGACAGAGTCACTCCTTGTGGAGCAGTGTCACTGACGACAACATCTTTCAGATCTGTTTTGCCAGTGTTTTTGACGGTAATTTCATAGGTGAAATCACTGTTGACCGCCACTTTGACATGCTCTTGTTTGTTGACTGTTTTTGTGATACTGACTGATGGCTTTGGCTCTTCTGGCTTATTGTCATCAGTAATTGTGAAACTACCAGTACAGTTAGGGCCGGTTACTTCACCGATGCTGGTAACTGCTGTTGCTTGAACTTTGTAGGTACCTGGCGTTTTGAGCTCAACACCCATGCCAGTTTGGTCACCAGTCACACCACCGGCATCAACAAGCTTGCCTGATGGATCATATACTCTTATGTGAATGGATTGGATAGTGGCACCATTTTTGGCTGATGCCTTGGCGCTCATGTGATAGCGATTGCGTGCTAGTTGGGTGATAGTCAAACTGTCACAGGTGGCGACTGGTTGCGGCTTAGGTTCTGGTTTTGGCTGTGGTTGTGGCGTTGGTACCACCGGAACGGCCTGCGGCACACTATAGGTCAACAAATTACCGCAAGAAGACATGATACGGAATTTACCTCGAGTAGCCGAACTGCCTTCCCATCCCATATACCAACTACTATCCCACAACTTCTGCGGGCGGGAGTAAATGGTGCGTCCGGCGACCGTGTGGGCTTTTTGACCCTGGGCCTCAGAAAACCGTGAAGTCCAACCCCATGATTGAGCAGAGGAGTCGACCTCATAGCGCACCTTGGTGCTAGAAATATTCGCCAATTCTGCTCTGGTGATACCGTTATAGGTCAGTACGTCGCGGAAATTGTTGGTATTTTTGTCATAGTGCGCTAAAATCGCTTCTTTGCTGCCGACACCGCCCTGGATCATGTCATCTGACGCGGCTTGTGCGTAATCCTGAAAGAAGACTACCGACTGCAGCACCATAGCCATCACCATCATGCCGATGCCCAAATGTTTTACGGTTACTTGTTTTGATGTCGTCACTGCTTGCTTCAAGCGAGCTACATATGTTTTCCACGACTGTCTAGCCATACCCTCACTCCTTACTGCATCATCTCCACCTGATGCGTTATATCTTACTATTACTACTGTATCATATATTTTACACAAGCGCAACGAATGAACATTTGATAATTACTTGAACTAATTTACATAATCTGTTATATTGTATAATCGAAGTTTAAGTACAAATTGTTAAAGGGAAACTATGGCAAAGAAGAATACGAAACGCAAGTTGATCGGTTTGGTCAGCGACAAAAGCAAGCACCGAACTTACTACACGACAATCAATACACAAAACCGCACCACTAAAGGTCAAGGTAGGTTGACACTGCGCAAATACGACCCAATTGCTCGCGAGCACGCAACATACACCGAAACCAAGAAGAACCTTGGTCGCAACGAAGTCAAAGCTCGTAAAAGCTAATTTCTTTATCAGGCGTATCATCAAGACCCACGCGACATGGCGTGGGTTTTATGGTGTTGGGCGAGCATGCCTTGAGCGCCAATAGATATCCCGCAAGGCATTCATCACATACAACGAAGCTTCATATGGTGAACTATACGGGCTGAAATAGGCGTGAACATCGCCATCAGATGACCACTTGGTGCACATATAGTAGTAATGATCAGAGGTTTGCAACTTACGCCAGTCGCTGATCAATTGAGAATCACCAGACGCCAACACCCGAGGAGCCAATTGATAGGCGTATCGCAAGGCTTCTTGTTGTAGAGCATTACCATTCCAGGCCGTCAAATCTCTCTCGCTGTCAGCCCAGGTGACAGTCTCCGGCATACTCACGTCTCCGACTGGTGCGTTCGACAGGGCTTGCGACACCGTGTTAAACCGACCGCCGGCCGTTATCCATTTCCCAACAAATCGCTCAAAGAAGGTGAAGATGCCGTGTTCTTTCCACTGGTGTTCGCCAAACGTTTCATAATCCATGAATAAATTGACTAATGGGCCGCCTGACGCCGTGACCCATGAGCTGTAAGTTTCAGCAGTCAGCGGCCAGCCACTCCATTTTTTGTTACTAAAACGAAAGGCGATGTCGTCACTCAAGCGATAGTTCTTTAGTAGTAATCTTGTACGCGTGGCACCCTTTGGTTGATAGACATAATTTGGGCTGCGCCAACCAAGCACTTTGTCCCAGCCTTCAGCCAGCACACCATCATACCCGTGTGCTTCTGCCCAGACCCCAAGCTCATCATTGTACGCCAACTCAGTATTCGCCAACACTTTGGGCGAAACGCCAAATAGCTGCTTGATTTTTTCAGCGTGCAGAGCGACCTGCTTCTCAAATTCAGACTGATCATAGAAAAAGGCCAGGCTGTGATGGTAGGGGCTAGCCAATAGCTCCACGCGTCCTGTTTTCACTAGTCGCTGAAAACTCTCAATCACATCTGGTGCAAACTGCTCAGCTTGCTCCAAAAATACTCCAGACAGACTCAGTGACAAACAAAACCCTGGATGTTCATGCAACAACTTTTCCAGCAGTGCGTTCATCGGTCGGTACGATTTGTTTACCACTTTGAGAAAGATCTCTTTATTGTCTTGGTCGCCGTCACCGCTGAAATAATCATGACGGTTGGCAGTGTCAAGTGCGCCATAGCTGCGGACGCGCCATGGCTGATGGGCGTGCAGGTACAGGGTGATCGCTGGACGGCTCATGCGCCACCGCCTTTTGATTGAGCCTGTTTGTACAATTTTAAGCAATGCTGAGCCGCGTCCTGCCAGGACAGCTGAGCGTACTCCGTTTTGACATCTTCCTTGAGGATTTCCAAAAGAGCAGGCGAGCGCGCCAGCATGACAATTTGTCGTGCCAATTTGTTAGTATCCCAATAGTCAAATCGTAAAATGTTGTGCAGCACTTCGCCGACGCCAGACTGGCGACTGATGAGCAGAGCTGTGTCGTGGTGCGCCGCCTCCAACGCCGTCAAACCAAACGGTTCTGACACTGAACTCATCACAAACACATCGATCAGATGGTAAGCGTCGCGCCACTGCCGACCACGGACAAAGCCTGTGAACACCACTTTGTCACTGATACCTAAGTGCGCCGCCAAAGCAACCAGTTCGTCGCGCTGCTCACCACTACCGCTCAGCAGTAATGCAATTTTTTGGTGCTGGTTGATGGCCTCAGCCACCGCCCGAATGAGATAGGTCAAGCCTTTTTGCACTGTCAATCTGGTCAATGCGCCAACGATGATATAGCCTTCTTTTTTCAGGTCTTCCAAGTATTGATAGGTGCCTTGGTCGTATTCGTGTGGTGGCAGTTCATCCAGGTCAATGGCATTGTAGACAACTTCGATTTTCTCTGGTGGAATGTGATAATTCTTGACAATAATATCTTTGGTGATGTGGCTCACGGCGATGATTCGGTCAGCCATCAACAACCCTTGCTGCTCGATTTCATGTACCAATGGATTGCCTTCATTCTCACCAGAACGGTCAAATTCAGTCGCGTGCACATGCACGATCAGCGGTGCATTACACTGTTGCTTAGCAATGATGCCCGCTTCCATGGTTAACCAGTCGTGAGCGTGAATAGCATCTGGAGGATGCTGTTTGACAAATTCTTTCACAAAGCAGTTATATCGTCGCTGCACCGCCCGCATACCGCCCAGCCCGCAATCATACGCTTGCTTGTCCGAAGTGCCCAAATCATCATAGGCGCCAAAACCATCTTTTGATGCCTCCAAGTGCGTCGCTGCATACACATTCATGAAATCAATATTCGGATGCTCGGCAGAGTAGGGCACAACAAAGTCGATATCCACACCACAGTCAGCTAGTGCCCGTGACATCTGATAGCATGCGACGCCTAACCCTCCGCTATTATGCGGAGGTAATTCCCACCCAAGCATCAATATTTTCATACCTACTATTTATCATAAAACGATGCTTATGTTTTTTCAATAGTTTTTCACGGTTTTTCAGGAGTATTTCACGCAGCAACCTGTCAGATAGCCTCCTCAAATCACCCAAAATGAGTTGCCGAGGACGGAAAAATCATGTAAAATAACGCCAAGACACAGGGGAGTAGCTCAGTTGGTAGAGCACCGGTCTCCAAAACCGGGTGTCGCAGGTTCGAGTCCTGTCTCCCCTGCCATAGAGCCGTAGAGCCATAAAATAGCAGAGGTTTTCCCTCTGTTTTTTTCTCACCAGGCGTGTGGTATACTGATTTTATGAAACCATTGCAGTTATCTTCGCCGCACTTGATTATCATGGTCGGCGCACCGGGGGCGGGAAAAACACAGTTTGCGACTGAATTTGCCAAAATGTTCAATGCGCCAATGTTAAGCAGCGACATGTTGCGTGAATTGTCAAGCGATGACGCACTGATTCACAAAACTGCAATCGATTTGCTTCGAGAGTTACTCAAGCCAAGACAGACAATCATTTTCGACGGCAACACCGAAAAGCGTGCCTGGCGTTCCGACATCGCCAAAGTCGCTCGTGAGGCTGGATTTAAGCCATTGTTTGTGTGGGTGCAGACCGACCCCGCCATGTCCAGAGCTAGATGGCTTCGTTCACACAACGGCGATGAAGCGCTGTTCGAACAGAAATTACGAACTTTCTCACCACCGCATGCCAGCGAGCCCTACATGGTTATCAGTGGCCGCCACACTTACAATACGCAGGCAAAGACGCTTTTGAAAAAACTCAGCGACGCCACCCGTCCAGCTGCTTCTATACGTACTCAGCCCCGATCGATTGGCGGACGAGTACGGGTTCAATAAACAAGGAGCGAGATGCCAACCATCACCGATCCTGAATTTGGCGAGATCACTGTCACCAGGCGCGCATTAGCCAGTCGCGTCAGTTTGCGTATCGCACCAAACGGTCGCATCCGCATCACCATGCCGCTTCACGCGCCACTGGCTTCCGCCAAACTGCTCATTAAACGGTCACGTCGCAGCATTCAAAAACTCATCGCCGAGCAGCAAGGCAATTTTCCATACAGCACGCCTCAGCAAATTGGCAAAAGTCACAATTTGTTGGTGGAACAGGGAGAACCCGCCATCAAAACTGTCGGCACCAGCATCATCATCAGCGCAAGAGACGACCAAGATTTCGCTGACCCCATCTTTCAACAATCCATTCGTGACCATGTCGTCAAAGCTCTGCGCAAAGAAGCCAAAAGCTATTTGCCACGCCGCCTCAAATTCTTAGCAGAGCAATACGACTTTCATTACGACAAAACTCGACTCACGCACTCGTCCAGTCGCTGGGGCAGTTGTTCCTCAAACGGTACTATCAACCTAAATATTGCCCTCATGAATATACCGTTTGAGCTATTAGACTACGTCCTCATCCACGAACTGTGCCACACACGCCAGATGAATCATTCGTCAGCATTTTGGCGCGAAGTCGCCGCCATCGACCCGCACTATAAACAACATCGCACCACCCTAAAAAAATACACTCCACACGTATAATGCTTGTGCTATACTGGTACATATGCAGGGAGGGAATCTTATCTATGCCATCATCATCTTGCTTGTCATATCATGGCTGATGTTTCTAGCAGCCGTCGTCATCGCCTATCGCGGACGGCACCAGTCACGCCAAGAACTACGACGCAGTCGCTCCCGTGAACGACTGGAACGCGACCGCGTATTGACACTGGTGAACAACCTCACTGACGCCATCATCAGCATGGACGCCCACGGCATCATCGGCCTCTACAACGCTGCCGCCTTGAGTCTGCTTGACACCAACGCTAGCATCCAAGGCGTACACATTGATGAGTTGTTAAACTTTGAAACCAACGACAAACAGCCAGTTCCTGTCTTCAAAGAATTGCGAAAATCACCAGCCATTCGTACTCGTGACGACATCATCATGCCCCTTGAGGGCGGTGACCGTGTGCGGCTGTCAGCTACTTTCGCGCCGGTACAGGGCGGCAACGACACACTTACTTCAGACGGCTATGTACTCATTTTGCGTGACATCACTCGAGTCAAAAGCCTAGAAGAAGAGCGTGATGAATTCATCAGCGTGATCAGCCACGAATTACGCACTCCCATCACCATCGCTGAAGCCTCACTCTCCAATGTTCAGCTCATGATGCACCGCGGCATGACCGATAAATTAGACGATTCACTTGCCGAAGCCCACAAACAAGTCATGTTCCTCGCGCGCATTGTCAACGATCTCAGCACGCTGTCTCGCGCAGAACGTGGCATAGCTGATGAATCAGAGCTCATCAACGTCACTGAACTAGCCGAAAAGCTCCACCACGAATACGAGCCGCAAGCCACAGAAAAGAAATTGGCATTTAACCTGGACGTCAGAGCAGGCGTTGGCAATGTCAATGTATCTCGACTATATCTTGAAGAATTATTACAAAACTTCATCACCAACGCCATCAAATACACCCAAAAAGGCTCGGTCACTCTCATCATGAAACGCAGCGGCGGCAAAGTCTACTTTGGCGTCAAGGACACTGGCATCGGCATCGGGCGCAGTGATCAGAAAAAGATTTTTGACCGATTCTTCCGCGCCGAAGATTACCGCACGCGTGAAACCAGTGGTACTGGGCTAGGGCTCTACGTAGCAGCCAAACTAGCCCGCAAACTCGGCTGCACCATCAAACTAGAAAGCCGTCTCAATCACGGATCAACTTTTAGCTTCAGCCTACCGCCGGCAAAACCAGCAAAAAAGCAATAATACCGCTCAAACTTGCAATGCATGCATTTTTTGTGCTAAGCTATACTTGACAGTCTGTGAAAAACAGACTTTTTAATTTGGGAGAAACACATGGCAGAAAAGGGTAAGCAGACAGGGAAAACCACCGTACGCCGCATCAAGGCAACGGATGATTCCCCTAAAAAAACCGTCAAAAAGAAACCAACCACCAAACCAGCACGTGCTGTCAACAAGACTGAAGCAGATTCAGGCATGCGCGACTCATTTGTTGGTTATTTCAAGGGAGCGTGGGCCGAACTGAAGCTCGTTCGTTGGCCAACCCGCGCCAACACTTGGATCATGACAGGCACCGTGATTGGCTTCACCTTGTTGCTTACCACATTGATTTTATTACTTGACGCTGGATTTAACTGGGTCTTTGAGCAAATTTTGAAATAAAGGTAAAAGGAGTTTTTTATGGCAAATAATCGTTACGACTCAACCCGTCAGTGGTACGCTATTCACACTTATTCTGGTTACGAAGAAAAAGTAGCAGAATCCATCCGTCAGCGCATCAACGGTGTTGACATGGCAGACAAAATTTTCGACGTCATGGTCCCCAAAGAAAAACAAATCCAAATCAAAAACGGTAAACGCAAAGTCGTTGAAGCCAAAATTTTCCAAGGCTACGTTTTAGTAGAAATGAACCTAACCGACGAAACCTGGTACATCATCCGCAACACGCCTGGCGTGACTGGATTTGTCGGTGCCGACACTACGCCAACACCAGTTTCTGACAAAGAAATTGCCAAAATCAAAAAGCGCATGGGCGTCGAAGAACCAAAGCACCAGATTGATTTCTCAGAGGGTGAAGTCGTTTCCATCACCGACGGTCCGTTCAAAGGCTTTGACGGTGCGATCGCCGAAATCGACCCAATCAAAGGCAAGATCCGCGTCATGGTCAGTATGTTTGGACGCGACACTCCAGTCGAGCTTGACGCCCTGCAGGTGAAAAAAGTCTAACACGCAGGACCAAACAGTCCAATTTATATATTATCAAAAGGGTGGAGAGGTTTTACCATGAGTACACTAGAAATGCCACAACCCAGTGATGATAACTCCAATAATAACGAAAATATTGTACAGCCCGGTGACGACACTGCCCAGGAGGCTACCAAAGCCTCAGAAGAATGGCTAGAAGCACTAGGTGAGCCTGATGGCAATGAGTTAGCAGATGCCTCCCGTAAACATCTAGCTGCCATAAATAGTTTAATCACAACCTTCGAAAGACTATCTGCCAATCAGACTATTGATGAGCAACAGCGTGTTCTAAATAAGTCCAGCACCTTATTAAATATGCAGTATCTCCCAGCATTACGAGAACTCGCCACCCATTATTTACAAGACTTACCGACAACACCAAAGCAAAAGGAATCTTTGCTCGCTTGGTTTGCCGATCTGATGGAAAGCGATAGACAGGCAGTTATGGCTGCAGCACATGCCATCGCTCCAGACAGTATTCCAGAAAAGCAGGCAGATATACCAGCGCAAGCTAAACTATATGTAAACCAACTATACGAGGAGTCCGTAGAAGAATGTGAAGAAGACCTCTCACGTATGCCTGCTTATTTTGCTGCCAATTTTGCAATATCCCTGGGGCAACACCAGGCCAATATGATAAATTCCACATACGACAGCATACCTACCGTATCAAAAGAGGCACAGACACCAGAGGACGACACTCCTCCACCTGAAATCCCAACCAGCCTTGAAATCAAAGACCCCAAAATAGCTCGCATGTTGATGTTCTCAGAAATTGGCAAAGAGGTGGTTAAAGCCTTTACTATCGCTGGCGGCGTGGCAGGCGGCATCTTTGCTGGCAATGTCATCACGCACTTTTGGTCACGCAAAAAATAATACGTCGCGCATCAAACTACCAAACGTCTTTGGCTTGCACGATTTCACTGGTGTGTGCCAGATAGTGCTGCAGCAGAAAGATGATTAACGCCACAGTGATAAACACCAATAAAATGACCACTACCCAGAGATTACCCATCTGCAAAATACCAGCCAACAAAACCGGCACCGTCGCCACACCACAAGCCAACACTTTACCCACCAGCAACGTCACCAAGGTGACGGGACACTGACAAAACCGCACTGACCGCTTCAACATCCGCGAACCGCCGCGCCCTAGCCAATAAGTGAGAGCGGTGAGGGTGATGAGCAGCACCAACGCCGTAGCAATCCCCAACGCAGCACTCAACAGCTGAGCCGTCAACGGCTCTGGCTCTGTCGGCACTGTCTGCATCAACGGTTCTGCGGTGCGCAAATTGATTGATAGCCCAAAAAACTTACCGCGACGAATCAGCCAAACTACGGCGGACAGGGAGATGATTGCGTAAACAAATAGGAGCAATGTGTAGCCCACCGCACCAAACGCGTTGATGATGCGCTTAATCGGGAGCGGGCCTCGCACGTTCATGCTTGAATTATACCATACTTTTTTGTATAATACCTATGTTACGCACACTTTCAATACGCTTCAACTAATTTTGAAAGGGTTTATCATCATGGCAAAGAAAGTCATTGGAAATCTAAAACTACGCATTCCGGCTGGTCGCGCGACTGCTGGGCCTCCAGTTGGTTCAACCTTGGGTCAGTGGGGACTAAACATGATGGATTTCATCAATCCATTTAACGACGCCACCAAAGATCTGATGGGCAAAGACGTTATTGTACACATTCAGGTGTTTGAAGACCGCACTTTTGCATGGAAATCATTGGGTCAGCCAGTGGACGATATGATCCGCGAAAAAGCTGGCATCCAAAAGGGTAGCGGCAAACCACATACCGACAAGGTTGGTAAAATCACCCGCGCTCAGCTGGAAGAAATCGCTGAGATCAAAAAAGACCAGCTCAACGCCATCGACACAGACGGCGCCGTCAAAATCATCGCCGGCACTGCTCGCAGCATGGGTGTTGAAGTTACTGACTAATCAGTTCCTCGCATCAACTACAAATTACTCTCGTCCAGGCGGGAGTAATTGTATATTATGACCAAATATGATATAATACAGGTATGGATCTGCCAGAATTTGCAAGGTTATCAACAGAAAATGAAAGAGGACTCAAGGACACTGTCACATCCGTCGTCAGTGCGATAGCCGTCACCTCTGCTTTATTCATCCCGACAGCTGTCGCGTTAAATAAAGCGGCCGATACCGCTGCTAATTCTATCCACATCAACACCGAGCCCACTTCGGCATCTTTAACTGAAAAAACATCATCAACCCAAGAACCAGACCAAACACCACCGCCAACTCCTAGAGGCTTTTTGCAAACTATCATCGACAATCTTGGTGGCTAATCTAACGAAATAATTCAATGCTCATCACAAATACCATATCCGACTCCCGTGTGTCAGAAGCACTTACCAGTGCCAAATTGGTCGTCCTCAGAACTGACACCATCTACGGCATCGTCGCTTCCGCTGCCAACCGCCACGCCATGGAGCGGCTATACCGCGCTAAACATCGTCCAGCTAACGAATCATGCATCATCCTGGTCGCTGACATCTCCGACATCCCGGGTTTAACTGCTACTCAACGTCAGCACTACCTACAGCTGAATGCCGAACGACCGACTAGCATCATTGTCCCAGCCAGCGACGCTTTTTTGTACACCACCCACCAAAACGGCACCCTAGCTTTTCGACTGGTCACTGGAAATTTGGCACGTCTCATCCACCAGACGGGTCCCATCCTTGCACCCAGCGCCAACCCAGCTGGTATGCCACCAGCCAAAAATATCACCGAAGCCATCAATTACTTCGGTGATATGGTGAGTGTCTATGTCGACGGCGGGGAAGTGACGTCCTCAGTCGCGTCACGCATCATCAAGCTACAAGCCGACGACATCGTCACTATTCGCGCTTAACACAACCTACATCTGAACGAACGGTCGCGCCAGCTCGATGTCAGGGCGCAGCTCTGAGATACGCATCAGTTCATTGTACTTAGCTATGCGCTCTGAACGGGACATTGAACCAGTCTTGATTTGTCCAGTTCCCAAGCCAACCGCCAAGTGGGCGATGGTGGTGTCTTCCGTCTCACCAGAACGGTGGCTCATGACGGTGTTCCATCCAGCTTCTTTGGCCATCTTGACTGCGGCGATGGTTTCGGTCAGCGTACCAATTTGGTTTGGTTTGATAAGGATGGCATTGCCAGCTTTTTGTTCAATGGCTTGCTCCAGACGCTCGACATTAGTGACCAACAGGTCGTCGCCAACCAACTGCGTAGTACCACCCAATTCCAGCGTCAGCTTTTGCCAACCACGCCACGCTTCTTCATTTAACCCATCTTCGATGGAAACGATTGGGTATTGTGCGCGCAGTTCCTTATACATCTTGATCATTTGGTCAGTATCCATCACGCGGTTTTCCGTGGACAAATTGTACTGCTCAGTCTGGCTCTGATAAAACTCACTGGCAGCCACGTCAAGTGCAAACGCAAAATCACGCTCCAGCAAGTACCCAGCCTGCTCAATGGCACGGCTGAGCAAGGTGATTGGCTCAGAGTTGCCGTAACGAACGCGAGGTGCATAGCCACCTTCATCACCCACAGTCGTTGGGTAGCCCTCTTGTTTGAGAACTTTTGCCAGCACGTGAAATACCTCGGCGCTCATGGTCACTGCGTCTTGAATGGTTGACGCACCAACGGGGATGATCATATACTCCTGGATATCCGTCGCACCCAGTGCGTGCTGACCACCGTTCATGACATTAACCATTGGCATTGGGAAACTCATCTGCGGGTTACCAGCCAACGTGTTGATATAGGTGAACAGTGCCACACCGCGTGACGCTGCTGCTGCTTTGGCAGTTGCCAAACTGACCGCCAAGATGGCATTTGCCCCCAAACGACCTTTGTTTGGCGTTTCATCCAAGGTGATCATCTTTTGGTCAATAGCTTCTTGGTCAAACGGACTCATACCGCGCAGTGCGTCAGCGATTTCCGTGTTGACATTTTCAACTGCTTTTAGAACACCCTTGCCACCAAATGGCAATTCATCATCTCGTAGCTCTACCGCTTCGTGAGACCCAGTACTCGCTCCAGACGGCACCGCAGCCCGACCAAAACAGCCGTCACTCAATATGACATCTGCTTCAACCGTTGGATTGCCTCGAGAATCTAAAATTTGACGTGCTCTGATGTGTGTAATTGTGATAAAGTCCATATGATCTATTGTATCAGACCACGCGATAGACCACTAACTGTAGTGTACGTCAGCAAATCCTGTCTCACCTGAATGGGTTATTATACCCGACATACAGCTAGTTACTGTCACCGTCTTACCATCCCGTGAACCGCGCATCTTAAGAGGCCCTGCGCAGTGACTGGTAAGACGGTCTACGCCAGCTTGTAATTTAGCCGACTGCCTGTCAAAGCTGTCTAATATCTCCATGACCTCTCTTTGTTTATGGGCTGTAGCACTAGTAGCCATTTGACCTATCTGGTCATCTGTCAATGACACCAAGGCCTCATGGCCCGCCTCTCTCATCATCAGTAAACGCTGTTTTACTTGTTCAGTATCTATACTCAGGCCTTCTTGTACTTCTTGGCGCATACAAGCTATTCCCCCAAGATTGTGCTTTAGCACTGGACAATCTCGACACTTCCTAGGGACCGTAGCCATATCTTCGCCAGTTAGACCTGCACCAGTCATAATGTCATCAAAGGTCGCATCTACGTTTGCTTCATCATGCCCACCAGGTGTGAAATTGCTCTTCTCGCGTTCCATAGTAATTACACATATTATCACATTGTTGCCAAAAACGCAACTATTCCATTAAATGAGCTCACTGCTATTGATTTTTCTGTAATTCACTGGTATAATATATACATGAGTGAAGCGTCATTTACCAGTCCCCAGAAGCGACCAATTGATTTGGACGGTCTGATGGACATGGCTTACACTACCTTGGATGTATCAGACGAGGCATTACAGACAACCCTGAACCATCAACTATTCACCCCTGACTTACTGAGCAAGCCGGTTGACATCACCGCCATAACCCCTCATACCAACAGTGAAGGCGAGCCTACATTAGGCGTCGAACAATTTTCAGAAGCAGTCGCACGATTTGAAGTCAGCTCAGAGTTGGGCGAACGCACAGTACGCTTGGCGCTCGACAACGGCGATAGTTTGGAATTGTCTCACATTATGGAAGTTCGCCAACAAGAACCAGAGGAGCCGTCGGATTACGCCGAGCTGATTTATGATACTGGTGGGCTAGTCAACCGAGTGTTATCGAGGGAATCATTCAGCAAGCTTAACTCCGAACAACAGCAACTCATCATACAACGACTCACCGAAAGAGCTACCAGAGAGTTTGATGAGCTGCTTGCCGACTCAGAGCATTGTCAAGCCATTGTGAATATTTTTAAACAAACCGAGCCAATCATCGCTGACAAGCTCGCTGTATTTGTGCCGGTCGTTTTAGAAGATGGGGAAGCTAAGCTGCTACCCAAACTTCATATCGAAATGATTCACGGTGCAACAAAGACCATCGTACCGTTTGATCAGCTAGCAGATATCGACCTCACCTATCACGAACAGAAAGATGAAAGCCAGTCATTTGACTACCTGGCGATTTTCCGAGACGAATGGCGCAGTCAGTCGATCGAAGCAACCGAGTATCTACTTGCGGACAGAGCCACTGACTTGAGCCAACGCGATATTTCAGCTGAACGCGTCACTAAACTAATGCAAGCTGAGGCCGCAGAACGGTGCGCCCAACTCATGGCTGATGAGAATTTTTTGGCGGAACATATGCTTGAGTCAGGCGAGTTTTATGTTGACGGAATATTCTACACTGACAATAACGGTGAATGGCAGGAGACGTTTGACGACTATACTATCAACGCCAAGCCAGAACTGCACTGTGAGGAAGTAGACGAACAGTGGCGATTTGGGCTACGACTCGTCCCGATAGACGACAGCTCACAGGCAAACCTGTTTGTGGTACCTAACAACACCTTCGTCACAGCCTTTCGGCGTTCGACACACGAGCCTCATTGAAAACAGTCACCAAAACTGATATAATCAACCGGAATAATAATCAATGCTGGGAGGTGAACCTCGGGAAAAACCGAGCACCGATTGTACCACAGAAAGGATATCACTCATGGCCAAAAAAGCCGAGTTGCTGGAAAAAGCAGCAGAACTAAACCTAGAAGTCAGCGAAAAGAATACCATCGCTGAAATCGAGGCTGCCATTGCCGGCGCTGAAAAACACGAAGTTCGCGAAGCACACGTCGCCAAAGCAGGCAAGCGCAGCCAAAAAGCTTTGGACGAAGCTGAAGCTAAAGCAGAGAAGGAAGCTCGCAAAGAAGCAGGCGACACCACTCCGCAAGACGAAGACGCTGAAGCACACATCAAAAAAGGTCCAAAGCCAGTCACTCGACCACGCCTAGAGCGCCGCGGTAAAAAATACCAAGAAGCTGCCCAAAAGATCGAGAAAGACAAAGTCTACACTCTAGAAGAAGCCTTGAAGCTAGCGACCGAGACCAGCCCAGTCAAGTTTGACGCGTCAGTGGAGTTGCACGTTCGGCTCGGTGTTGACCCACGCCAGGCAGATCAGAATATTCGCGCAACCGTGTCACTGCCTCACGGTACTGGTAAAGACGTACGCGTCGCAGTATTTGCACCAGAAGAAGAGCACGCCGCTGCCAAAAAAGCTGGCGCCGACATCATCGGCGATGAAGAATTTTTGAAGCAACTCGACAAAGAAGAATTGAACTTTGACATCTTGGTAGCAACGCCACAGTACATGCCAAAACTTGGTAAATACGCTCGCTTGCTCGGTCCACGTGGTTTGATGCCAAATCCAAAGTCTGGCACCGTAGCAACAGACGTGGCGACTGCCGTCACCGAAGCCAAAGCTGGTAAGGTTGAATACCGTGTCGACAAACAAGCCATCGTTCACTTGAGCGTCGGTAAAGTGTCGTTCGGTGCAGACAAATTGCAAGACAACGCCCGCGCATTTTTGAGCAGCCTGAACGCCCAAAAACCAAGCAGCCTCAAAGGCGCCTACGTCAAAAGCGTTGCTGTAACTACTACCATGGGTCCCGGCATCAAGGTTGAAAACAACCTCTAGACATGGTTGATTTAACAGTTTGACCCATCAAATCCCGCCGATCATGGCGGGATTTTTACTGGGGTGATGTCGCCGAGATAGCCGTGGGGGTATTGCATTTTTCTGTATTTTATGCTAGAATACTAAAGCCCAGTGGGATACGGATGTGCTAGAGTCATTTCTGATTCGCTGTTCCAGCCCGGCTGGACGCGAACCAAAGAAGTACTTTAACATTCTGTATCCTTTCAATCCCTATACGCTAGGAGATCCCATGACACAAAAGCGACATGGGCTAGCAGCGCTGTTTGCGCTGTTAGCTATGGTCTTCGGGTTCTCGGGGGTGGCAGCTGCTGCCCCCGAGAGCCCCGATACGACGGCGGCAACGTCGTCGTGCACAGCCCGCCCAATCACAACCGACGAGATTAGTGCGGAGTACATCCGCACTCTCGACGGGCGTGACTTCGCGGCCTATAAGGCCGTGGAGTTTGGCTTTGGATTGACCCTCGCTGAGGGTCACTGTGAAGGTGACTCGATCACCTTCACACCACCGGCAGAACTGGGGAGCAACGGCTCCCCAGTTGATTTGGCGACGGACGACGGCGTGGTTATCGCTCACGCCGTCTACCGCGATGGCAAGGTCAGCGTGACGCTGACCAACGCCGTCGAGAACACTGACCACTACGCCTTTGAAGGATACGCGTTTTGGCGCGTATCCATGAAGGATACCATCGTCCCGGGCGAGACCCGGGATCTCCTGTGGGACTTCGGCGGGACCACCCGCCGGACCCAGATCCACGTTGAGAGCTGCCCGGGTTGCGAGCAGCCCGAAAAGTGGTTGTCCAAATGGGGGTACATCCCCCAGGACAATCCCTCAAAGGTCCTCGTAACGGTGGCGACGCCAGTCGCCACCGTTGACAACCAGGAGTTCCTGGTCCGCGACGTTCTCACGTCGCCAGGTCAGGAATTTGCTTGCCCGAACCCAGCTGGTCAGGCTGGTGTTTACTCAACAGCGGGAGTCTGGGGGCAACCCCAGTACACCCACTACGTCCCAGTTACCGTGGTGGAGTGCGCCTCCACCACGGTAACTCTCAGAGTTCGGCTCAACACGGGCGAGAAAGCCCGTTTTGAGCTGTCCCTGTCTGTGAACCCGGGTGACCCCGGTCCATGGACAGACAAAGTGACCGTAACCTCCCAGGAGAAGTCCTGGGACAGTAGCGCGACCATTCGTCGCGCCGAGTCGGGAGGTGGCGCAAGCTACCTCCTGCGACCCACGCCGGAGCCGACACCAGAGCCCACGCCATCACCGAGCACAACACCGACACCGTCGGTCACGCCGTCGACAACACCCTCACCGGAACCGTCGCCGACGCCGGAGCCAACTCCGAGTGTGGAGCCATCACCGACTCCGTCGGCAACTCCAACACCGGAACCGACACCGTCGGTGACCCCGTCGCCAAGTGTGACGCCCAGCGTAGCGGCGACTCCGACGCCGAAGGCCACGCCTTCGGCGTCAACACCCGCGCCCAGCGCAAAGGCAACGCCTTCGGCGACGGTGCCGGCCGCCTCCCCAACCCCCACGCGGGGCCAGGAGGTCGTGTCACCGCCGTCCCCCCAGCCGCCGCACAAGCGGCCAGGTGGGGGACTGGCGCACACCGGCACCAACGGTGACCTGCTGATTAAACTATCAGCAGGTCTGCTTATCACAGGACTGGGCTTTGGCGGTTTCGTCGAAGCCCGGCGGCGTCGCTCCTCGCGCGAGGAGTGACATACCACCGAGGGATGCTCGTCATCACGACGGGCATCCCTCGGTGAGGAAATGAGATACAGAGAGAAGAGAGGAGGTTCGCTGCCCGCTCCACCACGGAGCGGGCTTTCTCTTTGGTTTGATATAATCTGCCTGTTGCATTTCGTTGTCATTTCTGCTACAATGGTGAGGAACATTACCAAAGACAGCGGCGATCTGGCTGATAAACAGATGTAAACATGCCGCCGAGGGATGAAACGAACAGTTTTATTTGACGTCTTTGGTAGTGCGAGAATCAAAGACGTCTTTTTGATTCTCCATTACCGCACGTTAACAAATTGACGAAAAGAATGAAATTAACTCAATCAAAGAAAGGATTTTTATGGCAATTTCACGCGATAAAAAACAAACTTTGGTTGCTGAACTAACAGAGCTTCTGAAAGACGCCAAAGGTACGGCATTTGCGCGGTACCAGGGGCTGAGCGTGGCTGAACTACAAGAGCTACGCAAGGCTGCTCGCGAGGCAAACGTGGTCATCAAGGTGGTTAAAAACCGCTTGGTGCGCGTAGCACTAGAGGGCGTCGACACCTACAAAGAAACTGACACTGACCTCCTGGTTGGCCAGTTGGTCTACGCCATCAGCGCGGAAGACGAGGTCATGCCAGCGAAAGTTTTGGACACGTTTGCAAAGACGCATCCAGCACTGCAGTTGGCTGGTGGTTTCTCAGGTGAAGGCCTCGGCATCAACGAAGCTGACATCAAGGCGCTGGCAGGCTTGCCAAGCAAAGACCAGCTTGTCGCCGAAGTGGTGGCACAATTGCTCTCACCAGTCCACGACACCGTGGGCGCGCTGGGCGGCAATTTGCACGGACTTTTGGACGGCATCGAAGCCAAAGCTACGGCTTAAGTTTAGCAATCAATCAATAATGTAAGGAGACATATCATGGCTGATATTAAGAAATTGGCTGAAGAACTGACCAAGTTGACAGTTCTGGAAGTTAACGAATTGAAAAATCACTTGAAAGAAGAATACGGCATCGAGCCAGCTGCTGCAGCTGTCGCTGTTGCTGGTCCAGCTGCTGGCGGTGACGCTGCTGCGGCTGACGAAAAAACTGAATTCACCGTTACGTTGAAGGACGCAGGTGCTCAGAAAGTTGCAGTCATCAAGGCTGTTAAGGAAATCACCGGCTTGGGTCTGGGTGAAGCTAAAGCTATCGTTGACGGCGCACCAGCACCAGTCAAAGAAAAAGTTTCAAAAGACGAAGCTGAAGCTGCAAAGAAGACACTGGAAGACGCTGGCGCTAGCGTTGAACTCAGCTAATTTCATTCTGAACATGACGCCAATTTGTTTTCGAAATCATTATGCCGCCCTATACCATGGGCGGTATTTTGATTGCAAGGGTAAAATTTGCAACAGTTTTGCAAGCACCCCTTAAAATGCTGTGGAAATCTGAAATAACTTGCTTATGCAATCCTTGACCGAACCTTTTTCCTATGCTATATATAGAACGAGAACTATCAAAAATAGACAGGGAAATGCGAGAATCACTATGTCTGAATTACCAGAAAAACAAGTAAAGCGGCTTCGCTCATTGATACAAGAGGCAGAAACCAATCTGGCAGCAGCAAAAGAACTACTGATCAGCATCATCGGTGATGACGGTCAAGTTGTCACACCAAAAACCTCCACTGAAGACGTAACCGGCAAAGTTGTCGAAGGTGTGTTTGACGGTCAGACCATGCTTGGCCCAGACGGCAAGAACTACCCAATCCCAGCCAACTACGCCTCAAAATCAAAGCTGGTTGAGGGCGACATCTTGAAATTGACCATCGCTGATGATGGCAGCTTCATCTACAAGCAAATCGGTCCAGTAGCGCGCAAACAAGTCATCGGTACACTGGTACAACATGACGGCGTCTACTACGTCGAAGCTAACGGTCGCGAGTATCGCATTTTGCTCGCCAGTGTGACCTTCTTCCGCATCAACATCGGCGACCAAGTCACCATCATCGTGCCAGAGGACAATCCTGACGCTACGTGGGCAGCTGTTGAAGCAGCGTTGTAGACTATTTTGCACTTGAAACCGTCCGCGCAGTTGCCGGGCGGTTTTTGATATAATTGTGCTATGCTTGAGGAGTTTTTACTAAGTTACGCTAGCTTTGACGCTGAGAATCGGCCATTTTTAGAGTGGCAGGTTGATGGCAAGATTGAGCGCCGTGATGTTATGGGGCGGGAGTTGTCGCTGGCGTTTGATGTTTCGACCAAATATTGTACGGGCTGGGTGGATTTTGACAATCACTGTAGCCAGGCTTGTCCTGATGGCGCAATGGTCGATGAAAAATATGAGAATTGCTTGAAATGTCGTAACCGGACTGGGTTTAATCCAGCGTTTTATCATGCTGATTCGGTGTCGGTGCAGCAGGAAAAGATCAATCAAACTCCACATTTTTTGTATTTGGCGTATTTTTCACCGGAGGTGATCAAGGTCGGTATCTCGCAGGAAGCGCGCGGTATTCGGCGGCTACTGGAACAGGGAGCGCGCGTGGCATTGAAGCTGGAGACGTTTGCTTCGGCGCTGATCGCCCGGCAATATGAGGCGAAAATTGCCAGTCTGAGTGGCATCATGGAAACGGTGGCTGCCAGTAAAAAGCTGGGGCTGATCAAGCAGCCGCTCAATGCTGCGGTGGCGGAACAAGCCCTAGCTGATGCATTGGTGCGTATCCAACAAAAGCTGGGGCTGGATTTTCCAGACCGAACGCTCATCACGTGCGAAGAGTATTTTCACACGGACGGCCGAGACTTCAGCAGTGTGATTGACATGACAGGGAATACAGTCTTGACTGGCACGGTTGTTAGCGTCATCGGCTCAGTACTCATCACTGAATATGACGGGCAACTACTGGCGTATAACGTGAAAAAGTTTATCGGCCACCGGGCACAAGTGGTGCAAGGGACGGTTGACCTTGAGGTACCCAACACGCAGCTGACGTTATTTTGACAGAACATGGTATAATATCAAAAAACGGAGTTTATATATGAGTAACAACCACGCAAGCAAAAGGGTTTTTATTTATGGCGATTCTAACGTCTGGGGAGACACGTTTGTGGGGCCGCGAGTGCGGTATAGTGACCGATGGGTCAACCGTCTAAAGCGAGAATTACGAGGCAAAGCGCATATCATTACAAATGGACTATCGGGCCGTGTAGCGGGAGATTTCTGTAAGGCAAAGCCGTATAAAAATGGTAAACATACGTTTGCAGAAGCTTTGCAACAGGCGGGCAATGTGGACATCGTCATCATCGCCCTTGGCACCAATGACTTGCAGCAGCAATACAACAGGACGGCGCAAGCTATCATTCACGATTTGACAGATTATCAAAAACTAGCTCACGGTGCTGACGTTATATATATCTTACCGCCAGCATTTTCGACCGGTGAAGATTCTGGTCCAGAATTCACCGAACAATCAGAAGCTATACGACAAGAAATCTTGCAGAATAAGGAGGCGCTCGGTGACTACATTGAGCTGCCGTTCATACCACTGTCGGATGGTATTCATTTTTCAGCAAAAGGGCATCGCTTAGTGGCGCACGCCGTTAAGCAAGCTTTGAAAGCGAGGCAGATGTGAACGAGGGAAAGAAGCCACTCTTACAAACTATAGGTCGAGAAATGGCCGTTACCACTCACGGCTTTGACGACATGCCGGAAGGCCCGAATGTATTCGTCGCCAATCATGCTTGTATGCGCGATATCTTTGCCATTCCAGCAAGTCTACCGGAGGACTGTGACGTTGTCATTAGTTCACGATTGGCGTATAAAAATAGCTCTGTGGACATGGCAGTGCGGCGACTAGTAATAGAAAATGCACTACACACCATACCGCTCGAGGTGCACGGTGGCAAAGAATATTTAGAAGTCGGACTCAAAATGGCCAGACAAGCATTACTTGACGGACGCTCACTACTCATCTTTCCAGAGGGCGCATATACCGGTGATGCTCAAGTTACCAAAGGCCGAACGGGCGCGTCACGAATTTTATTTGACGCAAATGTAGGGGGGGTGGAGCCTAACTTATTGCCAGTAGGTATTCGCTACGAGCCGTGGCCTACTGATCTAGATGCATACATGCCGCAAGATGAGCAAATCCACGTTACTCTGGGTGAGCCTATTGACTATACAGCAGCGTATAGAAATTATGCCGCTTCGACAGACCGTGAGTCTCGACGCCAGGCCCTACGTACACCAATAGACATGGCTATGCGAGCTATCGCAGAAGCGACTGACTTGCCGTATGTTGACAGACCAATAGAACTCTGGCCGAGAAAGACCATGATTTTAGAAAGCGGCGAAGAAGTTCCCATTTCTGACCGCTAAAAAGCTTACTAATCCTGCACTTTGCGCTATAATACATAAGTAATGAGTCAGGCACTGTACCGCAAATATCGCAGTCGTAGCTTGGACGAGGTGTTGGGGCAAGATCACGTGACCAACATTTTGCGCCGAGCGCTGGAGCAGGGGAAAATCGCCCATGCGTATTTGCTGACGGGTCCGCGTGGCGTGGGAAAAACCAGCGTAGCACGAATTTTGGCGCATGAGATCAATCAGTTGCCATACGACGAGGAAGCCTCGCACCTGGATATCATCGAAATTGATGCCGCCAGCAACAACGGCGTCGACGACATCCGCGCCCTGCGCGAAAAAGCGCAAGTCGCGCCGGTTTCCGCGCCGAAAAAAATCTACATCATTGACGAAGTCCACATGCTGTCCAAGCCCGCCTTCAACGCACTATTAAAGACCTTGGAGGAGCCGCCAGCACACGTAGTTTTTATCCTGGCGACCACCGACGCTGACAAGCTGCCCGCCACCATTCTCAGCCGCGTCCAGCAATTTTTCTTTCACCCCATCTCAGTCGACGTCATGGCACGCCAGCTGATGGCTATCGCCGAAAAAGAGGGCTTTGCCATCGAGGCGGACGCCGCACGACTAATCGCTGAGCGTTCGCGCGGTGGATTTCGCGACGGCATCAGTATGCTCGATCAACTATCAATCTTGGCCACGCCCGACCAGCCACTGACCGTCGCCATGGTCACGGAATACTTAGGCTTGAGCGACGCAGCCACGCTGGAACAACTGCTTGAGTTATATCAATCAGAGGACACTGCGCGCATCCTCAGTATCCTACAAGAGTTAGAGCAAAGTGGCATCAGCCCGACTGTGGTGTCACACCAGCTATTGTCAATCGCTCGCGCCAGACTTCGCACAAATCCAGAGCTTGTTGAACTCATCCAGCAGCTCATCGAAGTTGATCGCCACCCACACCCCGACCTGAAATTATTGACTATTTTCATGAAACATCACGCTCAACCAGCCGCGCCAAAGAAAACGGTCGCTCAGGCTGCCACCGCAACACCAGCCGTCATCTCAACCTCAGCCGAGCCAACTCCATCGGCAAAAAAATCACCGAAAAATCAAAACGTCAAGTCAACTGAACCAGCCCAAAAAACGTCCGAAAGCAAAGACACCAAACCAGCCCAATCAACCAAAAAATCGCCTACAAAACCACGTAAATCTGATGCACCACTAGAGCTAGATTGGCACAAGGTGATCGAACAAGCCAAGGAGAAATCAGTCGGCCTGTCATCACTGCTCCAGAAAAGTCAGTGGGCGTTTGACGGAGATAAACTAACTATTTTTGCCGGCAGCACGTTTTACAAGAAAAAATTGGATGATGCCAAAAATCGACCGCTACTGGCAGAAATCATCACTGCAGAGGCGGGGATGGAGCTAGAAATTGATATAATTGGAGAGCAGAAACCACCTGAAGATGAAAAATTGGCGGAAATCGCTGCTATGATGGGCGGTGGCGAAGAAGTGAAGTTGGAGGAATTATAAATGAGTGAAGCAAGTCAACATACATCATCTGGTAAATTACCGCCGCAAAATTTGGATGCCGAAAAGAGTTTGCTGGGTGCAATATTGATCGACGAAGAAGTTTTGGCAGATGTGACTGAACACGTGCATCCTGCTGATTTTTATGATAAAAATCATGGACTGATTTTTGCGGGCATGATGCGGCTGTTTGAAAAGCACAAGCCAGTTGACCTGTTGACCTTGACTGATGAGCTCAAACGTAAGGATGAATTGGAACTCATCGGCGGCTCAGCGTATCTGACAGAGCTCACCAACTACGTGCCGACCGCTGCACACGCTGAAGCCTATGCTGAGATGGTGGCGCAAAAAGCCGTACGACGCCGACTCATCAAAGCCAGTGCCGACATCACTGAGCTTGGCTATGACGAATCGACAACCACCCAAGAACTATTGGAGAAGGCCGAAGCTGAACTATTTAGCGTTTCCGATCAATCACTCAAGCAAGACTTGATTAGCCTAGAAAATATTCTGACTGACAGCTTTGACCGAATCGAAGAGCTACATCGTAACAAAGACACACTCCGTGGCATTCGCACTGGTTACCGCGACCTCGACAACATGACCGCCGGACTGCAGCGTTCCGACTTGATCATCCTGGCGGCTCGCCCAGCCATGGGTAAGACTACACTGGTGACCAACTTGGCGTACAACGTGGCGACAATTGAGAAAAAGCCGGTGCTGTTTTTCAGCTTGGAGATGAGCAAAGAGCAATTGGTTGACCGCATGCTCGCAGACGCCTCAGGTGTTGACAGTTGGAATATTCGCACCGGAAACTTGAGCGATAATGATTTTGCCAAATTATCTGAAGCCATGGGCGAGATGGCGGAGGCGCCGATTTACATCGATGATACACCGGGCCTCAGCATTTTGGAGATGCGCACCAAAGCTCGCCGTTTAGCACATGAGGGCGAAATTGGCCTAATCATCGTCGACTACTTGCAGCTGATGCAGGCCACTAATAATCACAACGGCAACCGCGTCCAGGAAGTGTCAGAAATTTCCCGCGGCCTGAAGTTGATCGCTCGTGAGCTTAACGTGCCGCTGATCGCCCTGAGCCAGCTGAGCCGTTCGGTCGAGTCGCGCACGCCACCAATTCCACAGCTAGCCGACCTGCGTGAGTCCGGCTCCATCGAGCAGGACGCCGACATCGTCAGCTTTATTTACCGCCCAGGTTACTACGAACCAGACAATCCAGAGGTCCAAAATATCACCGACCTCATCATCGCCAAGCACCGTAACGGTCCGGTCGGCAAAGTCCAGTTATACTTCCACCCAGAACGCCTGCGTTTCATGAGCCTCGACAGACGACACGATTAACAAACCATGCTATAATAAACCGCAGTGAAAAAGAAAACTCTGTCTCATCTGTTCCTTTACCGTTGGCGCTATCTTTGGGGCTACAGTGCTTTGATATTGATATTTTCTGCGGTCATCAGTGTGGCGTTGTTGTACGCGCCAGGTGGCATTAGCCAGTCAGAGATCAACATGGTCGCACGAACCAACTTGCTCATGGAAGGCAATTGGTCCATCGTCAATTTACCACTTCACGCGTTCCAAGCAGCACTATTTTTGCTATTTGGCGTCAGTACACTCACCGTCAAGCTACCAGCCGTCACACTGATGTGTTTGGCAGCCCTGGCGCTCTTTTTCCTCCTCAGGCACTGGTTTAAACCAGGCATCGCCGTATTGTCTCTTTCTCTCATGATCGCCACTGGTCAATTTATCTACCTAGCGCAAAGCTTCACCCCTGGCATCATCTACATCACCACGGCGTCATTGATTTTGCTGTTCGCCAGCCTCATCATCCAAAAAGCCAAATTCGCCCAACTCTGGAAAATCCTCCTCGCCGCCGTCATGGCTGCCAGCTTATACACGCCATTTTTCTGGTACCTCAACCTTGGTCTCATCTTAGTAGCGTTATTACACCCATACACACGCTACATCATCGTTTCGCGAAAATATCGCGCCAGCTGGACGCCAGCATTCATCGTCTTTCTGTTGGTAAGCGCGCCGCTAGTGTATTTCTGCCTGAAAAATCATGGCTTCTTGCTGGACGTGTCAGGCTGGTCGTCACTCAACTTTGATATATTAGCAAACCTCAAAATCATCGTTCGAACCTATCTCTGGCCAGTGCCGTACATTTCCAACGGACAAGTGCTGCCAGCTATCGACGTCAGCACCGTAGCGTTGATGTTCCTTGGCATGATCATCACTTTCCGCAACTGGCACACCGCTCGGTCTTATGTGGTCAACATTTGGCTATTTTTGTCATTGCCGCTACTCGCCCTGGCGCCTCAAGTCAATATGATCATCTCTGTGCCGATGTTTATCTTGCTGGCTACTGGCGTAGAACGACTGCTGTACGAGTGGTATCGATTATTCCCAAAGAACCCATATGCGCGCGGCACCGGACTCGTACTGATGATCATCTTGGTCGGTGTCATGACCCTGAGTGGTGTCAATCGATACGTCCACAGTTACCACGATCTACCCGACGCCGTGCGCGAACATTCCAAAGATTTAAGTCTTGTGCGTGACACACTACTGCGCGACGCTGCAAACAAAAAATACATATTTGTCGTGGCAGCTGCCGAAAAACCGCTGTACGACGCCTTGTCCAACCACATGAATAAGCATAATAGAGCAATATCCATCAGCGACGGCCTGCCAGCAGAGGGCGCTCAAGAAGAAGTAGTGGTAACCCGCGCTGCTCGCCAAGATATCACTGGCATACCTGGAACCATCACCCGCGTCATCACGAATGATTGGGCTGAGGCTGGCGACCGGTTTTATGTCTACAAACTTAGCGAATAATGCGGTATAATAAGTGAGTTAATTGAAGGAGGAACATTATGGCTTTTGATCAGGTGAAAATGCTGCAACAGCTGCGTAAAGCACAAAAACAACTCGGTAAAGAAATCATCGAAGTAGAAGCTGGCGATGGCGCGGTCATCGTTCAGATCACTGGTGAATTGAAAATCAAATCAGTCAAGATCAATCCTGACATGGTAGATTTGGACAACATCGAACAGCTCGAGCACTGGATTCAAATTGCAGTGCGCGACGGTCTAGCAAAGGCGCAAGAAGTTGCTGCTGAAACAATGAAGCCATTGATGGGCGGCTTGGGTAACCTGGGCATCTAATCTCAATAATGAGTGCTCATATTTTGCCAAAAGCGCTGACGGCGTTGATTGATGAATTTGGTAATCTACCGGGAGTTGGTCCGCGAACTGCCGAACGCTACGCTTATGCTGCTTTGCGGCGCGAGCCAGGACAATCCAAAAGGTTAGCTCAAGCTCTAAATGAGTTGCATCAACGCGTCAAAACCTGTCCGGTAACCTTTGCGCTGATTGACGACGGTGACGACGTGTCGCCACTCTACACCGACAGTCGCCGCAATCGCCAGCTCATCTGCGTCGTCGAAGAACCGTTGGATATCATGGCGCTGGAACGAACTGGCCAGTTTGATGGTACCTACCACGTACTAGGTGGAGCGATTTCGCCAATTGACGGCATTGGACCAGAGCAACTGCACATTCCCGAACTGATTGAGCGCATCAAAAACGACGGCGTCACCGAGATCATCATCGCCACCAATGCCTCAGTAGAAGGTGAATCGACCGCGCTGTTTCTACAGCGATACATCCAAGAAGCTGGGTTGACGCTGACTGTTTCGCGACTGGCTCGCGGCATCCCTGTGGGAGTCGACCTAGAATACGCTGATCAGATCACGTTGTCGCACGCACTCGAAGGCCGACGCACGCTGTCTTAGTTTTATTAGCATAAGCGACATGCTATACTAATCATATGGAAAAGCCTCGAATTCCTCAGGATAAACTCATCAATCACTCTAAATTCAAAGCGTTCACTCAGTGGGTCCACAAACACCATTTGGCGCTAGCACTTGTCGTGGGCGCGGCAGTTGTCGCAATAATTTTCGTCATCGCCATGTATTCTGTCCAGTCAGACGGCGGCTCGCCATTTTTCGCTGGCACCAAAAAGCCAAAGGAGAAGTTTTACTCGTCACTCACCGGTCTGGAGGTGGCTGATGCCAATGCGGTCAAAGCTCCCGTCGCTGGCGTGATTGTCGAAAACAGTCCTAACGCACGGCCACAGTCTGGACTATCAAAAGCCGGCATCGTCTATGAAGCCGTGGCTGAAGGCGGAATTACTCGTTTCTTTGCATTGTACCAGGGAAATAAGCCAGCCAAAATTGGTCCAGTACGCAGCCTGCGCTTGTACTATTTGCAGTGGTCAACACCGTACAAAGCCTCAATTTTCCATGTTGGCGGTAGCGCCAACGCCCTCAGCACAGTTCGTAACGGCAAATATCACGATATCGACGAATTCAGCAATGGCAATTCGTACTGGCGCGCCAATGACCGACGTGCGCCGCACAATGCCTACACCTCAGGCGAGAAAATTGACCAAACCAACACTGCCAAAGGACACAACGAATCAGTATTCACTGGGTTCAAGCGCGCCGATGGCAAGCCTGCCGAAACACCAAATGCAACTCAGATTGCCATCAATTTCAGTGGTCCGCTATTTAACACCAATTACACCTACAACAAAGATTCTAATACCTACGCTCGCACGCTAGCAGGGCAGCCACACAATGACGCCGAGGCTGGGCAGATTGCGCCAAACAGCATCGTAGCACTGGAAGTGAACGTCGAACATCGCCCAGGCAGCCGCGAAGGCTACGAAGACGTCACCACCGTCGGCACTGGCAAAGCGTATATTTTCCAAAACGGCGTTGTGGCTCAAGCCACCTGGAAGCGTGACAACGAAAGTGCCGAATTGAAATTGGTCGACGCCGCCGGCAAAGACATCGCGTTGAACCGCGGCCAGACGTGGATCGCCGCCTTTACACCGGGGCGAGGAAGTATTGCATGGCAGTAACCCGTCGCCGATCGATTCGCGACTACAATCGATATTACATGCGTCGGTCGATATTGCTATTGCTGCTGCCTGTCGGCATCGCTGCTGCTTTTGCGACCATCACTCATCTCATATTGACAAACCTGGCCGCCGTTGAAGTTAATTGGTACATCATCATCCTACTCGGTGCAGTTGGAGGTATCATCGGCGCCGTTGCCATCACGCCATCCGTCAGCAAACCGATGCGTGACGTCCTCTACGCCGCAGCCTACAAAACAGGGGAGCTAACCGCCGAAAAGCCAACCAAAATCAATTCACCAGCACATGCACGCACTGGTTTTCAGACTGTGCTCGAGGCCATCTATACCAACGGCGTGCCCGCCAAACCAACTGCCAAAAAAGCTTCGTCTCAACTTGACGCCATCATTCAGTCGTTCAATCACACGCCGTGCGGCATCGTCGTATTGGACCACCAAAAAAACATCATCTTTGCCAATGAGACCGCGCCTGTGGTCTCCGACATGGACGGCGTGCTGACGTTGGGGCTGGACTTTATCGATGAAATTTCCATCAATGAGTGGATCCAAGAAGTTGCCAAAGACAACATCACCGCTCACCACCAGTGGACACGCGTACCAGCTCAATCCAAAACCCCCGCGCCACAAAAGTTCTATGACGTCAGCGCTTCCTACGAAAAAGGAGCAACTGGCGAAACGGTCATTATCCTCTTTGATCGCTCAGCCAAATACTTACCCGAGGAAGAGGATCTCAATTTCATCGCCTTTGCAGCACACGAACTCCGTGGACCCATTACCGTCATTCGTGGCTACTTGGACATCTTGGAGCAAGAACTTCATGACCGCCTGCGGGATGATGAGCCACAATTGTTCAATCGTCTAACCGTTTCCGCTAACCGTTTGTCCAGCTATATCAATAACATTCTCAACGTTTCAAAATTCGATCGGCACCACCTGTACGTGCATCTGCGCGAGGACACGTTGGAAGCCATTTACGCTACCATCGCTGACGACATGCAGCTGCGCGCCTCAGCTCAGCACCGCATGTTGAATGTATCCATCCCTAGCAATTTGCCGACCGTAGCAGCCGACCGCGGCAGCATCGGGGAAGTGATTTCCAACCTCATCGACAATGCTATCAAATATAGCTTCGAAGGCGGAGTTGTCCAAGTTTCCGCCGTGCAAAAAGGCGAATTTGTAGAAGTTTCCGTCTCAGACAACGGCGTCGGCATGCCAGCTGGCGTGATCAAAAACCTCTTTCGCAAATTTTACCGCTCACACCGATCACGCGAGACAGTGGCCGGCACTGGTATCGGCCTATACATCTGTAAAGCCTTTGTCGAGTCACACGGCGGCAGCATCTCCGCGCGCAGCCAGGAGAACCAGGGCTCAATTTTTTCTTTCACCATCCCCGTCTATGCCTCGGTGAAAGAAAAATTATTAGAAGACGGCCAACTAAACAATCGGCTCATTCGCACTGACGGCGGGTGGATAAAAAATCACAAAATGTATAGGGAGTAATCATGGCGATTAAAACAATTTTATGCATCGAAGACGACAGATTTATCGGCGAAATGTACGTGCGCAGCCTGGAGCGTGCCGGCTACACCGTCACCTGGATGGTGGACGGTAATGACGGTTTGGTGGCAGCGCGTAACCAGCCGTACGACTTGATCATTTTGGACTTGATGTTGCCAGAACAGCGTGGCGATCAGATCTTAGACGCCCTCAGAAACGGCGAAACCGACTTGGTGCCTAACAGCAAGATTCTCATCATGACCAATTTTGAGCAAGACGACCAGTCCAAGTCGCAACTGCTGCCTAGAATCGACGGCTATCTCATCAAAGCCGACATCACACCCCGAAAACTGCTGGAAGTGATTGAGCAGCTGGGTGACTAGCTAAATCAAGATTCTCGCATATCTCGGATTGGGCTGCGGCGCACATTGCGCATCAGTGGCAGCACGACACTGAGTAGGCCAGTAATGATACACGCTCCCAAAATAAGACACAGTTGACGTAAATCAACGCCAACAAGATGTATTTTATTGCTGGAGCTAATTATACCAAATCCATATTGAGCCTGAGCTGTAAGCTGTGGTGCAAATTGACTATCCAACACATATGCTCCTATAAAACCAATGATACTGGCGAATAAAGCCGCCGAAGCAGATAAGATCACTACGTACAGCACATACACCAGCACAATGTCGATTCGCTTAAAGCCAATAGCACGAAAGACTGCTGTCTCATGCCTCCCATCGACAATTGTGCGACCAACCGTAACCCACATGATGAATGCCGCCAATATCATGACACCGACCATGATATAGATTGACCATTGTTTAAATATAGCTTGCATATCGTCTAGCGCAGCGCTATTGCTAAACGCTAAACTGGCTTGATATGGATGTCCGATTGGCTTACATGAATTATCATATTGGACTGTACAACTCTGCTCATCAATAAATCTCTGCGCATCACTAGCATTAGCAAATTCAACAAAACGACGCTTATTGTCCTCATTGCCCATTAGATAGAGGGGCTCGTAGGTTAATAAGTCAGCATAGTCAGTTTTGTTGGGCAGCTGGTTATATAGTGTACGCGGTATAGCTTGTCCAATTCCCTCTGTACGTAGCATCTCAGCAAGTATGTCGTTGGTAGTGCGGGATTTTTCACGTTGTTGTTCTTGTTCTGGATTGAGCACCTCACTACTAGGCGACATTCCAACCACCTTGAAAGTGATAAATTTGCTAATGGCCACCGTTTCTTTGCCAAATTTTGCGTCAAAAAGTCTTTGATTTACTTCCTGTTTTTTCTCTTCAGCTGTACGCGTGTCATGGGTGATGGCAGCATTTTCACATTTCGTAGGATCGGGCAGAGCATACAGTAAACTTGGTTTTTGATAATTTTTGTTGTTTTGGTTGGCGGCAATTTCTTTCTTTTGTTGTAGCGTTTTTTGTATCAATGACTGTGAAACGCTGTTTCGATAGCACATTTTGAAACTTAATTTGGCAATGTTGTCGCGGATAATTTTGAGACGTTCAAATTTTTCGGCAGCACTAGCGCTTGCTGGTAATTTCTCTAATTTTAATAGCTGCTCAATAACATTTTGTGGCAGAATAACTGGTAAGCTTGATCCATCAGGTCTCCAACCTGCATTATCAGGCAGTACGATCCCTTTTGTCGTTTCAGGGGGTGCCAGAGTTATGCCTGAAGTGTTAATCGGGGGTTTTACATCATAATGAGTATTCACTTCTGCTTCGTTTGAAGAGTCGTGAAACACCTCCTTGCCATCAATGAGAGGGGACAATGACGATCTCTTTTTGATAGCATACGATTCTTCGGTAAAAGTTTTAATTGCGCCGTACTGCTTGGCGAGTTGTGACAATTTTGCCTCGTCAAAAGCTGGCGTACTGCTATATTTTTCTTTTAATAGCTGAAGCGTGATACCATTTGGATCATTAATAGATAGTTGTGTAGAACCATCAGATGTTTGCGTATATGGCGGCCGATCGTTGACATGAGAATACTCTAAACCCAGACGTTTTGCTTCAGTAGTTTTTTGTGTGACCAATGATTCATACCGTTTTTTTGCTTTAGCAACCAATCCGGGATCACGAATAGTTTTATAGAATTCGTCTGCGCTGGGAGGGGTATTTAGCACGCTAACAATGTAACGACTCGTTAGCCCCTCTTTGCGAAACGAGTCAATGCTCTGAAATAACCCATGAGTAACGAGCGAAGCAGCAATTAAAACGCCAAACAACATACTTGCCAATAAGACAGTAAGGAACGTCCGTAATTTACGAGCACGGAGCTTCGTGAAAGCCAATACTCCAACGTCAGTTAGCTTGATCATAAAGCCTCCCGTCCTTTAGTGTAATGACACGGTCAGCCTGAGCTGCGACTTCAGTATCATGTGTAGCGATAATTACCGTCGTACCATATCGTTCTCGAATCTGCTGAAATAGTTGGATTATATCATGACTATTTGCAGAGTCGAGATTGCCAGTCGGCTCATCAGCCAAGATGATAGCAGGTCTATTGAGCAGCGCCCGAGCAATGGCGGCACGCTGAATCTGCCCACCTGAGAGTTCACGTGGACGATGATTTAGTCGATCATACAAGCCAACTTGCCGTGCTAATTCTTCAATGCGCTGTTTACGCTCCGCACGTTTCATACGCTGCGGCATTGAGGCGACTTCAATATTACGACGTAATGTCAAAAATGGTTGCAAATAAAATGACTGAAAAACAAATCCAATGGTTTGGTTACGAAATTGTGACAATCGACGGTCACTCATCTTACGAATTTCTTGACCATTGACGACAACCTCACCAGAGGTAGCTTTGTCTAATCCGCCCAGCAAATGCAGTAGGGTACTCTTACCACTACCACTCACGCCAACGAGGGCAATAAATTCACCCTTGTTGACTTCCAGCGAAACACTGTCAACGGCCCTGATTTTTTGTTTACCAATCTTATACTCTTTGACTACATTTGTAGCTTTAATAATCACGTCTTTACTTTCTGACGTTACAGCCTCACGCAGCGGAGTTGATGTGATCTTCATAATTTTTATTTCTAATTAGTATCTATATTTGAATTATATCGGAGAACTAATTACATAGTCAAGGAAATTAACCGGACAGCCACGGACACGTAATTAAAAATCGCCCAAACAGGCGACAACTCAAATTTCTCTAAAATTGGTGACCTCACGGGGAATCGAACCCCGGTTGCCGGGATGAGAACCCGGTGTCCTAACCGCTAGACGATGAGGCCAACACTAAGCATCATACCACGGCGCAACCGCTTTTGTCTATACCGCCGCACCAGCCAACAGAGACACGCTTGCGTTTTACCGCCGTTTGACGCTATACTTAATATCATGAAAGAATCGAGGGTGGGGCAGTCTGACAGAACATTTTCCAAATTTTGGCTGCGCCGTCTCAGCAAAGCTTCGCTACTAGTCAATCTCTTCATTCTCCTCACGTACGCATCGGCTCGCTTTTTGCCTGGCAATTATCGCTTCACTATTGGCGATTCAGTAACTGACTTGGCCGCCGCCATCAGCGTATTGTCCGCAGCTTGGGCGCTTTGTCTCTGTGTTTGGATGCCCAAAAAACAACGTGCTTACCTGGCATGCGCCACCTATGCATCGCTCATCATCACCATCGCCGCACTCATCGCTACCAGTGGCGGTATCTATTCTCCATTTACCAGCCTCTGGCTCATGGTGACCGTCTTTGCAGCCGTATTCGGATTATGGCTGACTGGCGGTATCATCTTGCTGGTCGTGGCGCACATCGCCATGATTCATTTGGAAACACCACTGACGCTGGAGCAAATAGCTATCAGCACAGCGCTTGGAGTCATGCCGCTCATCCTGAGCATCGTTCTATGGCGATACCAGCCGCAGAAAAAGCTTGATGATCGATTTGCTGAACTGGAAAATAGGCTAACCTCCGCCGAGGGCAAATCTGATGTCGTCATCAATACCATCGACGACGGCGTGATGGCTATTTCCAATAACGGTATCATTGAACTTATCAATCCAGCCGCGCAACAGATGATCGGTTGGGACAAAGGCGACGCTTTGGGGTTGAGTTGGCGGAGCGTCCTCAAACTGGTGCTCAAAGACGGATCTGACATCCCAGAGGGCAAACATCCCGTTGCTCAAGCACTGTCTTCAAACCAACCCACCCACAGCGACAACCTATTTCTCAAAACCTCTTCAGACAAACGACTACCGATCACCATCGTCAGTTCTCCAATCGGCCCACAAAAGGAGGGCGTCATCATCGTGTTCCGCGACATCTCCAAAGAACGCGCTGAGGAGCGAGAACAAGCCGAGTTCATTTCCACCGCCAGCCACGAAATGCGCACGCCCGTGGCTTCCATCGAGGGATATCTGGGCCTGGCGCTCAACCCAGCAACCGCCCAAATTGACGACAAAGCACGTGATTTCATCACCAAAGCGCACGCCTCAGCTCAACACCTGGGCCGATTATTCCAAGACTTGTTAGACATCAGTAGAGCTGAAGATGGGCGTCTCAAAGATGAGCCAAAATTATTCAACGTGACTGATTTTGTGGCAGATATTTTTGAAGGCCTGGCGCACAAAGCCGCCGAAAAAAATCTGCTCTATTCTTTCCGACCACACGCGTTGGCCAAAGACTCCGCTGATCAGCATTTGCAGCCCATTTATTATGCCTTTGTCGACCCCGACCATTTCCGAGAAATCACCGCCAACCTCATAGAAAACGCCATCAAATACACCAAAGAAGGCGAGGTCGTGGTCGATGTCACTGGTGATTCGTCAAAGGTGGTTGTCAGCGTGATGGATTCTGGTCTGGGAATTCCCGCAGAAGACGTTCCGCATCTTTTCCAAAAGTTTTATCGGGTTGATAATTCAGCCACTCGTGAAATTGGCGGTACCGGCTTGGGACTATATTTGTCCCGCCGACTAGCCGAAAGTATGTCAGGCGATTTACGCGTCGAAAGCGAGTACGGCAAGGGAAGTACCTTCTTTTTGGAAATACCACGGATTTCTAAAGAGGAAGCTGCTCACAAAGAAGCATCCCTACAGCCAGCATCAGTTCAGTACCATCAACCACAGCAGCAAGCCCCGGTAATTCCTGACGCAACGCCCGTAGAACCACCAGCAAATCCTCCAGCACAGCCGCCAACAGAACAGCCCCAGCAGCCTACCGAACCTGCTCAGGTCACTGAGTCACCTGTCCAGCCCAACCAGCCACCACAGCCACAACCAATATCAACCAGCCCAGAACACGCCACGCTGGCTGATATTGAACATCACTTGGAGACCAGCCGCCGCGCCATCAGCATACCGCGGAGGAACAATAATTCATAAAAGCATAAGAATGATAGCAATTTTAATAATAATATCGTATAGTAGGTAGTAGATATGACAAAAATTTTACTCGTTGAAGATGACAAAAGTTTACGCGAAATCTATGGCGTACGATTATTAGCAGAGGGATACGACATCGTGTCCGCAGGCGACGGTGAAGAGGCGCTCGCCATGGCCATCAAAGAACGGCCAGCGCTCATTTTGAGTGACGTGATGATGCCAAAAATTTCTGGCTTTGACATGCTAGATATTTTGCGGTCTGCTACTGAGACAAAAGACATCAAAGTGATCATCATGACCGCTTTGTCCTCAGAAGACCAGCGAGCCCGTGGTGAACAATTAGGCGCTGACCGATATCTTGTGAAATCCCAAGTCGGCATCGAAGACGTCGTCCGTACCGTGCACGAAGTTCTGGGCGATGTTCCGGGACTTACGCCAGTACCGCAACCGCAAACAGCCGCACAACCAACAGCAGCACCGCAACAAGCGCCAGCTATGCCACAGTCACCGCAAATGCCGCCGGTCCGGCCTGATGTCTCAGCATTGTCACCGCAGCCAACATTGCAAGCTGCCGCACCAGCGCCAGCCACACTACCGCAGCCAACTGCACCTTTCTCATCTTCAGCGCCGCGTCCTGCCAACTTAGGCGAGCGCGTCATTCGACCACTTGAGGGTGCCAGTCTGACGCCAACAGAGGATGTTGCCAAGCTCATGGAACAGGAACTAGAGGGAATTCCAAACCTCAAACCGCAACCGGCTGAACCTGAGCACGCCCCAGAGGAAACAGCACCAGCTCCGCAGCCTGATACAAGCACAGAAGAAACTATTCCAACCCTAACAGCGGCTCCAGCTCCTGAAGCTCCAACAGAGCCTACTCACATTCCCGTTACCACACCAACACCTCAAGCTCCACAAAGCCTGCAAAGCGCCGCCACTCCAGGACAACCAACTCCAAGCGTTCCAGCAGCACCAGTTGTCAGCCCAGCTCCACAACCACTGGCAAATGCTGCGCCAACTCACATACCACCAGCTCCAGTCTTGCATCCGCTTCCGTCTCAGCCGCCGCAGCCGCCACAGACTCCTCCGCCAACACAACCACAAGCATAAATGGCAGACAATACCACACCAACTCATGAACCTGCCCAGCGCCTCAACAAATTCGTGGCGCTGGCGCTTGGTGTGTCGCGCCGCCAGGCTGACGAGTTGATTGAACAGGGTAAGGTCACGGTGAACGACCAGCCCGCCAAGCTCGGCCAACGCATCACCACAGCCGACGTCATTCGCTACGACAACAAACCGCTCACCGCCCAAACCCACCAGCTCATTCTCCTCCACAAACCCGTCGGCTACCTCTGTTCGCGCGCTTCCCAGGGTGGCGTACCAACTATTTATGAATTATTACCAACCAACCTCCATCACCTGAAACCCGTCGGTCGCCTGGACAAAGACAGCTCTGGGCTCATCCTCCTCACCAACGACGGTGACTTCGCCAACCAGATGACACACCCATCGTTTTATAAAATCAAGCGCTATCTCGTGACGCTCGACCAGCCGCTGCAGCCGCTCCACCGGCAAATGATCAATGATTTTGGCGTGCAACTACCTGACGGGCCCAGTCGCTTGACGCTCGAACGCCAGCACGACGGCGACGACCGCCGCTGGATCGTCCAGATGAGCGAAGGCCGCAACCGCCAAATCCGCCGCACCTTCGCCGCCCTCGGCTACACCGTCATCAAACTTCACCGCACAGACTTTGGCAATTACACTCTCGGTGACATCAAACGCGGGGAATTTCAGGAAAGTAAATTGACACCAAGTCAATGATTGGTGTATCGTATAGATACATAGGAGGATATACCATGCGAGAAGGTAACAAATTTTCAATTGAAAATAATAGTGGATTATGGCGGAAAAAAGTAGGAGTCGTGCTTGGCACAGTAGCCAGCGCTGCACTGGCTCTGTCAGGCTGCGGTGCGCCAATATCAGAAACAGCACCAACGGCAACTACAGAAGGATCTACAATCAGCCCGGAGCTAGACTCAACCAACCAGCCCAATATCGATTGGCAAACTGTTGACCAGAACTGTCTTGATGAACCTGACTGCAAGCGTGCAATATCATCCGTAGAGAAAGGTTGTGATGGTACCACTCTACTATACAAATATTATAATTACTACGGGCAAGGTGGCATAACAGCAGTCCCTAACAGCCCTGAGTGTACCGCTTCACAAGCACCAGAAAGTAGCCCAACACCAGCCGCTACTGCAACGCCCACTCCGGCAGGCTAAGGCTAGTCCCATTTCGCATACCGCTCATCCTCGCCAAATCCTCACGCCTCTGGTATAATAGGCGTGATTATGTCTCATAAATTACCTACCGTCGCCATCATCGGTCAAGCTAACGTTGGCAAAAGTTCATTGTTCAATCGCTTGACGCGCGCCCGCACCGCCATCGTCGCCCGCGAAGCCGGCACTACCCGCGACAACGTCGTCGGCAAAGTTTCATATAAGCGCCGCACTTCATCTCTCGAGGAGGCTGTGACTGACGCGAGCACAACCGCCGAATTCTGGCTCATCGACACCGCCGGCCTCAAACCCGCTGAAGACGAATTCGAAGCCACCATCCAAGACCAAATCGCTGACGCCTCCGCCGCGGCCGACGTCATCCTCGTTATGGTCGACTCCACCGTCTACCCATCAGACGCTGACCGCCAACTGGCCAAAAAAGCCCTCAAAAGCGGCAAGCCCGTCCTGCTCATCGCCAACAAAGCTGACCTCAAAGGCTCACTCCACACCGACGAATTCAAGCGCCTCGGCATCAAAACCATCATCAAAACCTCTGCTGAGCACAACATCGGCATCTCTGAGCTACTTGACAACATCGCCCAGCTCATCCCGCCAGCTACCGACACCACGCCAGACGACATCATCCGCGTCGCCCTCATTGGCCGGCCAAATGTCGGCAAAAGCAACCTGTTCAACACCCTAGCAGGCAAGCAGCAAGCCATCGTCGCCAATGTCGCCGGCACCACCCGCGACGTCAACCGTGTCCAAGTCCGCTACCATGGCCAGACCATCGAGCTACTCGACACCGCCGGCATTCGCCGCCAAGGCAAGCAAGAGACTGGCATCGAAAAGTTCTCAGTCCTACGCACCATGCAAGCTATCAACGAAGCCGACATCTGTTTTCTGCTGATGGACGTCAACGAATTGAATGTCGGGCTGGACCAACGCCTGGCGGGCATCATCGACGAAGCAGGCAAGGGGCTCGTCCTAGTGGTCAGCAAATGGGACTCCTTCGAAGGCAAAGACGCCTACACTCACGACGAGCTAGCACCACAAATTAGCTATCATTTCAAATTCACACCCTACGCGCCACTGATCTTCACCTCATCAGTCACTGGCCAAAACGTCGCCAAATTGTTCGACCTAGCCCTCGACATTTACAAGCGCCGCCACCAAGAGTGTAAAACCCGCATCCTCAACGACCTCTTGCAAAAAGCCGTCGCCGCTCATCCACCAGCCGGCCTAAAGAACTCGCATCCAAAACTCCGCTACATCGTCCAGACCGATACGGCCCCGCCATGGTTCGTCATCTACGGCAGCAACCTCAAATTCGTCCACTGGAGCTACAAACGCTACCTCGAGCGCACTTTACGCGAAGCTTTCAATTTCGCTGGCACGCCCATCAAACTATCTTTCCGCGACGAAAAACAACTGAAAGCCAACCGCGAACGCGTCGCCCGCGGCCTGGCGCCCGTCACCAAAGCCTACAAACAAGCCAAAAACGCCGAAAAGGGCATATAGCCTTTGATGATTTGCATCTCAGCTTGAACCTCTCTGGGTGGTCTATTTTCATGTCAATACACTATTTACAAATATCAGCTGATGTGATATAATAAAACACATATGGAAAACTTGACAAATTCTACACTCCCTGAACGGGCAGTTCCCGGTCCCGAACAAACGCCGTCCATTGATACCATAGACCCTAAGAAAACTACTTTTAGGATCACCGTTAAACCTTTCTTTAGCGAAAAAGCAACCGAATATTCCATGCGTATCGGCTCAGTCGATGACATTCAAGTACTACCGCAAGACGACAAAGACACGACGCGTGAGGAGACTATGGTAGGAGTTACTCTCCTCGCCGGAGACACTGGTAACCACCAACCGCTACTTGACCGTGCTGGTAAAAAATCATCCATCTTTGACATGTCCGAAGCTACTGGTTGCACAAGTGCAAGTATGTCTGTTACAGCAGAACCAGGTGACGCCGAGTACCCCGACTTTAGTGAAGTTATTACTGGTGTTGAGATACCAGGAGTAGCAGGTGAAAGTCCAGCAGAACTAGCTGAACGAGAACAAGCTGCCGAGAACTTTATGCGAGCAGTTGGAGAGGTTGCAGCCTACGGATTACTTGGACCATTTTCCGAACTACAGGAAGGTTTTACTCTTACTGTGAAGCCTGCTGAGATAGATAAAACAAAAAAGGGTAAATCATACCAAACCATCACTGTCGATAGCCCAGACACCGCAGGAAAAAGCTAATCATCCACCATACATGAGAATGTGCGCTTGCAAAATATCGCGTGTAATTTCATCTGCTCGCTCACCGATCAGCACAATTTTTACTGCCTCATCTGAGCATGCATGACGAATCCCAATTTGGTACTGCGTCGCCTCAATGTGCCGCCGCTCACCACGGTCGTTTATAAAACAACCTTTCAGCCGCCTGAGACCATATACTGCAAACAGCTCTGGCCACAGCTTTTCAAACACCGCTTCACCAACAGCGACGGCCGATAAATCAACCACGCTATAGGTTGGATTGTCCGGCACCGCGAGCTCGCCATCATACTGGTCGAAAAACGCCAACAGCCCCGACGGCGTGGTGATTTTACTGAGGTCAAACTGGCCGTGTGGGGCGCTCAGCACCTTGGCATAGGGCAGGGCGTGGCGTTTTATTTCGTATTCAGCCCGTTCGCTGTCCTTCAGCAGATCTTCCTTGGTCACCAAAATCGCATCTGCGGCTTGCAATTCAATTTCGTGCGCTGGCTCAACACCGCGTAAAATCTCATGCGCATCGATCACGTAAAAACTCTGCATCAACTCGTACTTATGAAACATCTTGGCGCTAATCAATCGCTCCACCAAATTCATCGTCCGTGCCACGCCCGTCGCCTCGATGAACACTGGCGCAGGGGAATAGCGGCTAAAGTCCATCAGCATCTTGGTCAGCGCATCCTCCGAGCCACAGCAAACACAGTCACCAGCCAAGGTCGTCACCATGTCCGCCAAGCCCTCCAACCGGTAGCCATCGACATTTTCGTTGGCATATTCATTTTCAATCACTCGCGCGCCCGTAAAGTCACATTGTTGCAATAAGAACTCCAGCACGCTCGTCTTGCCAGCGCCCAGCGAGCCATTCACCAAATACAGCGGCACCTTGTCGACAACCGTCCGCGCCTCGTCAAACGCTGCATTGATACTAAATTCCAAATCATCATCGCGTTTCGCCATATCTCTATTATACGCCATCGCGTCCGAGGTGATATACTGAAGGTATGAAAGTCATTCTAGCCCTCGGCAATCCTGGCGATAAGTACACGTACACGCGGCATAACGCTGGTTTTTTGGTGGTCAACCAGTTGGCAGCAGGGCACGGTGCACAATTTAGCAATAAGCCAAAATTCTCGGCTGATATTGCCGAATTGAACATATCTGGAGAGAAAATCCTGCTTGTCAAACCGACGACGTATTACAACGAAGTTGGCATTGCAGCGCGAGCGCTCATGGATTTTTATAAGGTAACGCTCGATGATCTGCTGATCATCCATGACGATACGGCTCTTGATTTTGGTAAAATTCGCGTCCGCAAGGGTGGCGAAAGTGCTGGCAATAACGGTTTGAAATCACTGCATCGACACGTTGGCAGTGAGTTTTGGCACATCCGCATCGGCACCGATAACTTGCTACGCCGGCAAATCGGCGATGTTGATTTTGTCCTCAGCAAGTTCAACGCCGACGAACGCACCATTCTCTGCGATTGGACAATCCCCGAGTCAATCAAGCTAGTTAGCGCATTTCTTGATGGTAGCATTGAACCACTAAGCGTCAAGCTCTAATTGCAAATTGCAACAACGTTGCAAAACGCTTATCGTTTTCGACGTTTGATTTTCGCTGCTGCTTCTCGCAGCCTGATGGATCGTGCCTCCAAAACGCTACTACCAACCGCCAAACTCACAAACAACAACCCCAGGCCGCCTGTCGCCCATTCTGGCAACTCCAGATGAAACAGCTTCGCGATCATCATCATACCAAGTGCCGTAATCGCCCAGTGTGCGCCATTTTCTAAATACTTATATTTACTGAGCACGCCTGTGCGCAATAGATACACTGTTAGCGACCGCACCCAAACCGCGCCAGCCGCCAAGCCAGCAACAATCAACAAAACACTACTAGTGATAGCGAACGCACCGATGACGCCGTCAAAACTAAAGCTAGCATCCAGTACCTCAAGGTACAGCAAGCTCGCAAATGCCGCCCAACCGGTCTTGATTTTGATAGATTGAGCATCTTCCTCATGGAAAAATGAGCCAAACAATTCTAGCCCGATGTGCAGCATGATTCCCAAAATAGATGAAATCAAAATCAGCGACTGATGTGCTGGCTCCACTGTGAAATACAAAATAGTCGCCACCGCCAGCATCAAACAAACTTTGAAATTCTCAAATCGCCCAGCCTTGGCCAGCCACGGCTCAACATGACTGACCCAGTGGATACGCTTATTATAATCGATGAAATAACTCAGCCCAATCATGATCAAAAACGCACCACCAAATGCGTCAATCATTGGTGACGCCTCGTGCAAGATGTGACCATACTCAGTCGGCTTATTGATAGCCAGGTCGACCACCTCAGTAAAACCATGACCGCTCGCCACCATAACGATGAAAATTGGCAAAATAAACCGCACCACAAACACCGCCACAAAAATCCCAACCGTCAAAAATACTTTTTGCCACGTCGAGCTCATACCAGCCAATACTTTGCTGTTAATCACCGCGTTGTCAAAGCTAAACGTCACTTCCAACACCACCAAAATAGCAAATAGCCAGAGGCCACCAAGGCCCAAGTGTATGAACATCAAACCGCCCAAAATCAATGTCAATAGTGCTGAAAACCAAAAGATTCGAAATGGATGATGTGAACGCCAGAGATGTTTCATATTGCTTTAGTATAGCATATCTACATAGAATCATCTGTACTTAGTTGGCAGGTTATAAGTTATGTCGCACAGCCCGCATAGTCCTGCCATTTTTTGACAATTCCATCCTCCTGGTAGTACTCATGCGCACGCCAAATGGATACGAAAACTTCATCTCGTTCAATTTCACCAAGGAGCGGAAAAATCTCACTAAGTAACATTTTGTCAGGGTATCGTTCGTCGTCCGCCAGGGGACACTGCCCATTATTGCACAAGTGTGTATTTAAAAATGTGAAGCGTTTAGTGCAAATATAGCCGGGCTTCGAACAGTGTAAGCGAAAATCGTGCATGGTTTGAATCGGCTGCGCCTCATCCTGGTAGGCCTCGAACTTGTACATCACCCAAACTAGTGGCGTATCAAACGTCATATTATCAGACAGTTGCTGCTGGCTATGCCGTAAGTCATCCAGCTCTATCCGTATCTGTTCGCCACTGCTATTCTTCAATTTCGCCAATGCCAAACGGCGCTCCGCAGCAGCAATCTTTACTGTCAAAGTCTTATACTCATCATACATATCAAGCAGCTTATCAACCGCCGCTCTCGCATTATTCGTACCTTCCATCATCCCAACTCCTTCATAATTACTGCGCGCGTAATCTCACGCGCCCGCTCGCCAATGACAACTAATTTTAATGACTCATCAGTGGTACCGCGCGTGACCTGCATTTGCTGCGGCGTTGCTTCGATGTGAAATATCTCGTCACCATCAGCAACCGCGCCTTTCATGCGCCGCAAAGTATATTTATCTCGTAAATTAGTCCAGACCGTTTCAGTCTCCTCAGTGCTAATAACCAGGCCTGCTACGTCAACCACGCTGTAATTTAAGGCATCCTCAGCCGCGTTTTCCGCAGGATCGTGCAGCAGTAAATAATCCAAAATCTGTGACTGACTGCCAAGCTGCGCCAAATCAAATTTACCGCGATCCATCCTCACAACATTAGTCAGTCCTTGTTGCGACAATATCTCAATGAGCTGCTGACGGTTACTGTCAGTCAGTAAGTCTAACTTGCTGAGCAATACTATGTCCGCCGCCTGAGCTTCCGTTAGCAACACCTCCGCCAAACCATTAACCCTAGTTTCAGCTCCATCCACGACATACAACGACTGCTGCAAATCATACTGCTCAAAGATATCACCAGCCAGCAATTTCTCGACCACCCGCAGCGTGTTAGCAACACCAGTTGACTCAATGATCACTGGTGCTTTCCCGCTTATTGCAAAATTGTGCAAAATGTCAATCAGCTCTTCGCCGCTACTGCAGCAGATACACTTGCCAGCAATTGTTGCCACTTCGTCAACACGCTCTGCCAATCTGCAGCTATCAATACTTTCCGACGCAAACTCATTCTCAATCACTCGCGCGCCAGCAAACTCAGGCTGCTGCACCAAAAAATCGACCAGCGTGGTTTTGCCGGCACCCAGCGCGCCATTCACCAGATATAACGCAATCTTATCATTCATAATTAGCCTTTCTTGTACACATATACTGAATTGATAATATCGTCGTCAGGATTATATTCGACCAACAACTGCACGCGCTGTAAACTATTCGGGTCAAACGCTGGATACAGCAACGTTTTCGCACCACGTGCACTGCGCACGATGATCCGCCCGCCAGGCCGGAGCGCTGGCAAAATATTATCAATAATTTGCTGTTTGGCTTCAGCTGAATCGCCCGCCAGCCCAGCCACATAGACCACATCATAAGCCTTACCCAGCAAAGCTACCGCCGCTCCGTCCGCCACCAGACACTCGCCAACCGGCCAAGCAATCGCCCGTGCTAGTTCGCGCGACTGCACCAAAGCAGCCGGCGCCACGTCTACCAAATCAACCATCGCGCCTGTCTGATACCACAAACACCAAGCGGTCAAAGGCAGAGGACCACTGCCGATCATCGCCACGCGACTACTATCACTCAACATCAAACCCGAGCCACCCAGTAGACCAACTTCACGCCGCACCAGCTCGCGGTAATTATCAATATACCAAAACTTTTCCAGCTCTTGCTGCGGACGGGCTGAGCTGGCAATTCGCCGCGACCAATACATTTCCATCTCTGACTCCGACAGGGAGCAACGGCGTTGCACTTCGCGACGCACCTCCTCATTGCACCAACTCGGTAAAGCTGCTGCCTGCACGACTGCCGCCACCAAACCAGAAAAAGCCGCATTCACATCTGGTGATGGCGCAAACTCATGCAAATTCATTACTGTTCTAATCGCTATATCCATAGCTTTTCATAATGCCAAACCCTCTCATTTATTGCAAATTTGTCGCAATAAATGATATAATTGCAACAATATGACAATAGACGAACTGCTTAAACAGCACAACCTGCGCCTGACGAAACCACGCCAGCAAGTATTTGGGGTATTGCAGCAGTCAGCTGTTCCACTAACCATTAGTGATATTGCCAAAAAGTGCAAAAACGTTGACCGAGCCAGCGTCTACCGCACCCTCGTTACCTTTGATCAGTTACACATCGTCAGCGCCGTTGCTATTGGCTGGAAAAACTACTACGAGCTCGCTGAGCCGTTTATTCCGCATCATCACCATCTCTACTGTATCCGCTGTCAAAACGCTGAGCCTATCCAAACACCAGAATTGGAGCAGCTTGTCGGCTATCTCAGCCGCAAACATCAGTTTACCGTCGTCAAACACCACTTTGAACTAGAAGGCATTTGTAAAAATTGTCAAAAACACCAAACGAAATAAAATAATTTCCCAACTAAAAAAGCACCAGGTAAGGGTGGGCATCACCTGGTGCTTTGTTACCCTTCAACCCACCCGAGCTTCCATGTCATGGCAAAGCGTCTGCGGTCAAAACTCCAAAAGACCGGCGCCTGACGAATCGTCAATACAGTGCGTACTCACCATGAAACAGAGGTCGCCTTAATCAAAAGGGCAGTTAAAGGGGTTAGTATGCGCGTAACGTTTAACGCAAAAAGTGGAGGGTAAGATACTTAATGCCATTGCGCGCAACCTAACATATAGTTAGAATAGGGGGTATAAGGTGCATTTGGTTGAACTCGCTGATCAACCAATCGTGTATCATTATAGCAAAGATTTGACATAGTGTCAATACTTTTTGCAATAAAAGTCATGGAAATCAATACAGTACTACCAGAGGAGCATATTTTCACCAAGAGGTTGGTCAATATTGCCAAGCCGCCAAAAAGGTTATGTTTTATGGGAAAACTCCCAGATAGCCAGGCTCCTCGAGTCGCGATCGTCGGTACACGCAAACCAAGCAGCTATGGACGCGAGGTTACCGAACGGTTAGCCACAGACCTGGCACAAGCCGGGGTGATTATCATCAGTGGACTAGCACTTGGCGTTGATAGCATTGCCCAGACCGCAGCTCTCAATGCTGGTGGCACGGTCATTGGCATCGTCACGTCAGAGCTCCCAGATATTGCACCGCGCAGCAACCGAGGATTAGCAGAAAACATCATCAAACAGGGCGGCGCAGTCCTGTCAGAATGGATGCGCGGCGACGGCATGAAAATACGCAAATGGAGCTTTTTGCAAAGAAACCGCCTGGTTAGCGGGCTGGCAGACGCTATCATCATCACCGAAGCGGCTGAACGTAGCGGTACGCTCAATACCGCAGCATACGCCCTCGAGCAGGGGCGTGATGTGTTTGTCGTTCCCGGCAACATCACCAGCCCATTATCCGCAGGGTGTAACAACCTGCTGCTTCAAGGTGCCAATCCAGCGCTCTCAGCCAAGGATATTTTGAACGCCATTGCGCCAACTTGGAAATCCACCCAGCCCACCCAATGCGCATTGCCAATTGGTTCTACACCAGCTGAAATTACCATCGCCAAGCTCATCAAAAATGGCGTACGTGACGGCGATGAGCTACAAAAACAGTCCGGACTGCCAGCAGCTGATTTTGCCACCGCACTCACCATGTTGGAGATTAATGGCGTGATCAAGCCACTCGGGGCAAACAACTGGACGCTACGATAACGCCTATGCTTGAATATACTTCACCATAGTGGTATGATATTGTCAATGAATGCAGAACATCAACCACAGTTTCGTCCCACCAAGTCCCCAGAAGAACAACCTGTCTCAGACGACATAGTAACACTACCGAACGGTGTGACGGTAGCAGGTGCGATGCTCAGCCTATACGGTATCAAGCATGCCGACTCCCTCAAGGGCATGGCAGCACTAGTTGCTGGTGAGTTGTCAGACAAAGTCGATGGTTCACTGGCGAGGGCCCTTAACCAACAGTCAAAATTAGGCATCAAGCTAGACCCCATCAGGGATAAAATCGTTGGAGCAGCAGCACTACTGAAGTTATCACAAGAGGACCCCACATCAAAAGCCATGGTGGCGACAATTGCTGGCCTAGAATCAACAAAAGCCATTGCTACCGCTGTTGCCGAATGCAAACACAAGCAACTCCCTGATGAACGCGAGCCACTTCGCCCAACTCAAGCAGGACGAGTCAGCAGCGCACTGCTCGCAGCAACCACGACATTACTCATCATCGGCAAGTCAGCAGAGTCCTTGGGTTATCAGAAAACCGCCAAGGCACTGAAGGGGCTAGGTACACTGAGCTTTGCCGGCTATCTTCCTGTGGCAGGAGTAGCGGCTGGACAATACGTTAAGCGCGCCCGCGATCTGATGGATAGTAACCAGAAATAGCGCAGAAACCGCCACGCTCAAACGGCCATTATTTGATGGGTCGTCCGATATGGTATAATATAAAGTTATGAAAAATCTCGTCATCGTCGAGTCACCAGCTAAAGCCAAAACCATTGAGAAATATTTGGGCAAGGATTTTCATGTCTTATCAAGCGTGGGACACATCCGCTCGATTGTCAAAAAAACCAAGGACGGCACGCCGCCGATTGATGTGGCGAATGATTTTTTTGCTGTCTACGAAGTCGATCCTGAGAAAAAGAAAGTCATCAGTGAGCTAAAGAAAAACGTTAAGGCCGTTGGTAAAGACAATGTCTGGCTGGCCACCGATGAAGACCGCGAAGGGGAGGCTATTGCTTGGCATCTCTGTAAAGTGCTGGATCTGCCGATTGAGACGACCAAACGCATCGTCTTTCACGAGATTACCAAAGACGCTATCACCAATGCCATCAAAAACCCGCGTACTGTTGATATGAATCTGGTGCAAGCCCAGCAAGCCCGGCAAATCCTCGACCGGCTGGTTGGCTTTGAGCTCAGCCCCGTGGTCTGGCAAAAGGTGCCGGGCGGCAAGTCAGCCGGCCGCGTTCAGAGCCCGGCAGTGCGACTGCTAGTCGAGCGCGAACGAGAAATTATGAAATTTGAAGGCAGCTCGCAGTTCAAGGTGACCGCCATATTTATCCACGATAATCAAGAATTCAAAGCCGAGCTCAACCAGAAATTTGATTCCGAAGCAGCTGCGCATGAGTTCTTAACTAGTCTCAAGCTAGCCACATTCACCGTCAGCGATATCTCCAAGACGCCTGGCACCCGCAATCCAGCCGCGCCGTTTACGACCTCGACTCTGCAGCAGGAGGCTAACGCCAAGCTTGGCTTTAGTTCCAAAGCCACTATGGCTTCAGCCCAGCGGCTCTACCAAGACGGTAAGATTACCTACATGCGTACTGACTCGGTCAATTTGAGCGGGCAGGCCATCGCCAGCGCCACCGACTTTATCAAGCGGCTGTACGGTCCAGACTACTCCACCGTCCGCAAATTCAAAACCAAATCCGCCTCAGCTCAAGAAGCCCACGAGGCCATCCGCCCAACCGACATCACCCGTGAAACCGTTACCTCCAACGAGTACGACCAAAAACTCTACGACCTCATCCGCCGCCGCACCCTGGCATCCCAAATGTCACCAGCGAAATTAGAGAAAACAACAATTTCCATAGATATTCAAGGAAATAACAAGCTACATTTTGAAGCCAAAGGCGAAGTCATCACCTTTGACGGATTCTTGCGTGTCTATGGCGGCGGCAAAGACGAGATTTTACCAAAGCTTCACACCGGCGACACCCTCGAAACCCACGACATCACCGCCCGCCAAACCTTCGCCCGGCCGCCGAGCAGATACACCGAAGGCTCATTGGTCAAGAAACTCGAAGACCTCGGTATCGGCCGACCAAGCACTTACGCTACCATCATCGACACCGTGCAGACCCGCGGCTACGTCGAAAAGGGCGACAGCGAAGGCCAGCCGCGCGACGTCATCGTCCTCAGCTACAACGGCGAGGAAGTCAGCCGTAACATCGTTCAGGAAAAAACCGGCTCTACCCGCGGCAAGCTCATCCCAACGCCAAGCGGGGAACTGATCGCCGACTTTTTGACCGACCATTTCACGCAAATCGTTGACTATGATTTTACCGCCAATGTCGAAACTGAATTTGATAAAATCGCCGCCGCTGACCTAGCGAAAAGCGCCATGCTGCAAGGATTTTACACGCCATTTCACAAATTGATTGAACAATCAGGCGGCATCGACCGCAGCACCGTCGGCGCCAACCGCGAAGTCGGCATCGATCCAAAATCCGGCAAACCAATCTTGGCGCGCTTTGGACGCTTTGGCCCAATGTTGCAACTGGGTGCCACTGATGACGAGGATAAACCACGCTTTGCGCCGCTGCCAAAGGGAGCGAAAATTGAGACCGTCACTCTGGAGCAGGCACTAGAAATGTTCAAGTTGCCGCGTGTCGTCGGACAAACCGAAGACGGACAAGACATCAAGGCCAACATCGGACGCTTTGGTCCGTACATCCAAGTCGGCAAGCTCTTCGTCTCCATCAAGCCCGAAGATCCGCATACCATCACTCTGGAGAAAGCCCGCGAACTCTACGCCGCCAAACTCCAGACCGAAGCCGAGAAAAATATCGCTGACTTTGGCGATGGCGTCAAAGTTCTCAACGGCCGCTTTGGTCCATACATCACTGACGGCACGAAAAACGCTAAAATCCCTAAAGATACCGACCCTAAAGCTATCACCCATGAGCAAGCTCTGGAACTTCTCAAAGCCGCTCCCGCTAAGCCCGCTCGCCGCGGCCGCACTGCAACCAAGCCAAAAACTTCCACCAAAAAGCCCACAGCTCGCAAGAAAAACTAACTAATCAAAATACCCGCTTAACACCAAGCGGGTATTTCTTTCATTGTTAGCTGTTTACAAGCGGCGGCGACTGATGACGTAAGCGACAGCTGCCGTGGTCAATCCACCGAGTCCCAGTACTGAAACAACCATGTTCTCAGTACCAGTCCGTGGCAATTCAGGAGTTGTTGGAGGAGTAGGAGTCGTTGGCGCTGGTTGACACTTACTCATGTCAGTCGTGTGCTTCGACTCAGTAAACTCTTCCTTTTTAATCTCACGAATCTCTTTCGTTTCGATGACACAAACCTTGATCTTAGCTGGAGCTTCCTTGCAGTCGTTCGGGTTCTTTGAGTGCTTCTTAGCGTCAAATTCTGAAGCCTTGATAGTTACTGGGTACTTCTTGTCGGATAATCGGCAGACTTCCATGGTAGGCTCAGGATTAACCGTAACAGTCGTCTGACAGTTTTGGCTAGTTTTTTGAACATTGGAGCCTTCTTTACCATTCACCGTAACGGTAACTTTATAGTTACCAGCTTTTGCGTATGTGTGTTGAATTTCAGATGAGGTAGTTGTTTTAGTAGTGCCGTCACCAAAGTTGTAGGTGTAGCTAGTGACACTTGCGCCGCCCTTGGCAGTTGCTTTAGTGCTGAACTTGAAGGTATCGCGAGATACTGCAGTTTTTTGCATCGCATCACAAGTCAACACAGGTTTTGCCGGAGGAGTTGTAGGAGGACCCCAGACTGGGTTACCACAATCCTTGATTACACCGGTGATAAACTTGCCATCATTGTCAAACCAAGCATAAATTTTGTACCGGGTAATACCGTCGATAAAGCTCTGGCCAGTCGTGTACTGGTAGTAGGTGTGACCAGCAGCACTATACTGACGAGAAGGCGTCACCTGGCGCGTACCAGCTTTTGCCTGAACAGTGACTGCATTGGTGGCGACAACACGACCATCAACAGTAATATTTCCGTTAGCATCAACCACACCTTCACGCATGTTTGAGCCGCCTTGTACCATTTCGTCATTGATATACCATTGGTTGTACAATGATTTGATCTCTGGACGAGCATACGCAGCTTTCAATTCTGACAGAGAATTTGTACCACAGTGGACAACATTAAAGTTACTACAGTTGGCAGCCTTAGATGGAGTTGCCATCCAAACACCACCGATGAGAGCAATCCCCAAAGAGATAGCTATACCGATTTTCTTAAATTTATTCATAAAAACTCCTCTTCTTTCGATCCTCACCTCGGACCTTATAGCTCCATATTATCATAAACTTTATTTTTTGTCAATAATAGTGGTCATTTATCACATATTGTCGCTCTATCGGTAAAAACCTCATCTGCTATAATAAGAACATGTTTAATACCGCCCAACAACTCATCCAATCCGCCAACAACATCGTCATCATCCAAGCTGAAAACCCTGACGGCGACAGCCTGGGTTCTAGCTTGGCGCTGGAGGAAGTGCTGAGTGATTTGGGTAAGACCGTGACACTGTACTGCCCAGTCGACATCCCTAAATATCTGCGCTACATCCGCGGCTGGGACAGGGTAGTTGGCGATTTTCCAGCCCGCGCTGACCTGGCTATCATCGTTGATACCAGCGCTGACATTTTGCTCAGTAAGGTTTTGGAAACGCCGGGCGTGCGGCACTTTTTGGAAACACATCCAGTCTTGGTTATCGACCACCACACCGCCGGGTCAACGCTGAGTTTTGAGCATACCATGCTCTCTGATACCGTAGTGGCTACCGGGGAATTGCTCTACCAATTGTTCACCCACGCCGGCTGGGCAATCAACCAGCAAGCCGCCGAAAACCTCCTCATCGCCATCATGTCTGACAGCCTGGGTCTCACCACGCCAAACACCACCGAGTCAACCTTCCACGTGGCCGGTGAATTGACCGCACTCGGCGCATCCAATGCCAAGATTGAAGAACGGCGGCGTGAATTTATGAAAAAATTGCCGGAAATTTTGGCCTACAAAGGCAAGTTGATTGAGCGAATCGAATATTTACTAGACGGGGAATTAGCGCTGGTGCACGTACCGTTCGAGGAAATTCAAGCCTACAGCGACGCCTACAACCCCGGCGCGCTGATCGGTGACGAACTACGACTAGTCGAAGGTGTGGCGCTCAGCTGCGTCATCAAAACCTATCCTGACGGCAAACTGACCGCCCGCCTGCGTGGCAACCTACCAATCGCCGACACCGTGGCTGGCTACTTCGGCGGCGGCGGCCATCCGTATGCGGCTGGGTTTCGCGTATACGAAGAGTACGACCAAATCGTACGGGAATTGGTCGAGGCGACTAGCCGGGCTCTGGAAGAGGTACGACAGAACTAGCACTTATTACAATATTTCAGCAGTTAACAGCATGCTTTACCAACGTCTCGTAACAGGGGCTACGATATTTTTATAACATAATCTTGACAAAAATCTATTGACGTTTTGTTCTATTATTGGTATATATATTGGCTTTTGCAATCGCAGAGGCTGGCGTTTCGCCTGGAAGCTACTAGGCTTGAGATGTCTCGCTTCGCGAAGAATAGCTTTTCTTCGCCCAACTCCAGAAGGAGTTATCATGGTCCGCAGCAGCAACTGCTCGACGTATGGTGTCCCAAAGAAGGTCTGTCCTTGTTCCAAGTGCGAAACGAGGCGCAATAACGCTCTCATGCGCGGCGGAGGTAACCGCTCCAAGCGCAAGGACACCGACAGAAAGGAACATGACACTAAGGGTCGCAACTACCATGGTCGTAGTGGTAACGGTAAGCGATTCTAGCTAAGCACATGACCTAGACAAGTCAATAAACTGTCTATTCTCTGTGATAATATATAGACGGATATGCAACGAATTTTTCTCTGTAAACAAGCCACTTCACCGATTGAGGCACATATTTACGAACATCTAGCGATGAATACGTTCAAGCAAATGACGCAGCAGGCTGGCTTGTTGCGACAAGTTGATTATTTCGCACTTGGTTCACGCTATATAGACACAGGACTTATTACCATTGATATCGATCTCTATACCGATGAAGCGGTAAGCTTAACGGACAAGTTGCGACATATTCAGGCATCTACAAACGACGAAGCTCTGCTTTTAGCAATGAATCAAATCACGGCAGAGAAAAAGCAGACTGTGGCGTGCGATGATATGAACGCGCTCCGGCAAAATATCATAGCCCTAAATAATGCCGCTTGGCAGACGATCGAAGGACTTGATCAGCCCCTCATCGTTAAGCAACTTGCTGAGCATGAATTCCTACACGAGATTAATGAACCAATACCATTGATCAGCCAACCTTCTTCCGTCCTCAATATCACAGTAAATGATAATCCAGCGCTACTAGCATTGTCCCATTATCTGGCTTATGCGATTCACGGTACAGTGGCCGACATAGCTAACGCTCGTTTAGGTTATTATAGCTTTGAGGAATGTGCGGCAAAAGTTAGTAAAACATTACATTGTGTTTGCAACTTTGCAGTAGTTAGAGATCTAGAGAATGAATTCGAGTTACAGAAGATATACGGCGACGTTATCAAAATAATGCAAACAGAGACAGTATTAGCACGCTTACATCGGCGCCTCAAATCTTTTTCTTACAGCAGCGGAAGAATGGACACGCCAAACATTGATACACATATTTCAGAGCTCGGCATAATCATCGGTGAACAAACCTGGAAGGAATTAGCAGACACAAGTATAGTCGCCAATCTACTTAGTAAAATAAGACTCGAGTAAGATCTATCGATAAATATAACTCAGACCCGCTTGCTCCAAGCGCTGAATTATGTCCTCATGCACCGCAAAGGCATCTTTTGCAGTCACGGGACCGTTGACCTCTCTTCGTACCTTTTCTACCTGATCGGACAAACTAGGGTATCTCAACATCAGCCCGCTCTCATGCACTAAATGATCCTGAAATACCTTACCTACGGCATAGGCTCGCAGCTCAGAGCAGAGTCTTGCTCGGTCATCTTTGGGATATATCTCCACAACTGGGTCCATAACATAATCACGCGCATGATCTGTCTCGTGAGACAAAGTGGCGACATTGATAGCCATAAGTCCACTATTAGCTACGCTGACAACAGGACGAGAATATATATAAAGGTCCATGTTAGTTACCATGGAGAAACTGGTATGACAAGATCCGGTGAGCTTTCCTGCCTCTTTTGTCATAACAGGCGAGGCCTTTATCTGATCATATATTTCATCGCCATACACTCCGGCATACTTGTCGCTGGCGAGAGCCTCGTCTATTTTAGCTTTTTGGACTGGCATATGAGACATCTGTTTTCCAGAGATAACAAACTTATCACAACCAATAAGCGGTATAATATTTTTATCCGTCCAATCAGAGTTAGGATGACTATCTCCTAGTTCTTCACCCTCAACCCATTCCATAGGCTCCAGCATTTGAGCCGTGTCATATAACCCTAGGGCTACCGCTCCCAGCTTATCAAGTATCTCAGGATTCTCTAAAGCACCTAATAGTTTATCTTTCATGTACTTTAAAGAATCTAGCGAGATAGGATTATCATAGCTAGAGGTTGGTGGGTTAATGATGTATAGTTCGTCTCTCACAACTATCTTTGTATTATACATTATACTTGGTATTTTGTCAAGTATAAGGCTCAAGACATAAGCTCTACTGATAAATATGACCCAAACCTGCTGCAATCAAACGCTTCACCAAATCCTCATGCACCGCAAAGGCATCTTTTGCAGTCACGGGACCATTGACCTCCTGACGGATAGCTTCAACTCTGTGAGATGCTAGCATAGGGCGCTCCATTGACCCGTGGGTTTCAGCAAGGTACCGCTCAACACAATCACCAACCGCATATGCCTTTAGTTCACGGGCAAGCTTGAGATGAGACCTGAAATCTGCCAATGCGGTAGCTGACAGGTCTTTTTTGTCACAGACGTAAAGCAATGGGTCTTTTGTATGGTCCAACGCATGCGTTGCTTCATGGACCACAACCGCAATGTCGATTGGTTCAATGTCAGTAGAGTTCATGCCTATAAAAGGCCGACCTGCAACATGAGAGATATCGTCTTTAGTAAGATTAAAATATTTTGTCACTGCGCAGCATGTAGCTAGACTTGGACGATCAACCTTCATCATCTCACTATTATATTTACTACCTAACACTCTCTCTAGCTGAGGAATTAATATTTGATCACATTCATCGCTGGTCAACTTTTTGTTTATAGCTTCAAGCTGCATAGGCATTGGCACAAGCTTAAAGTGCGAGGTAAACTTCGTACTCCCGACTAGCGGGATACTGTTCGGGTCAGATGCCAATAACTCATCGGCACTAATAATGCCGGCCTTGTTGTACGTAACAGGATGTAGCTGCTGAGCAACCTCTGAAAGTTCCAGCGCCAAGCCTCCCAGCTTGTCGGTGATTTCAGGGCGGTCCAGCGTTTCTACCAGCCGGTCCTGAATACGCCCAAGCTCCGCTGGGTTGTTAATCGGGTGCCATCTCTGCCGCGTGGGTGATGCGCTGCCAGGACGTCGCTCACTCATAGTTATCAAATTATACACTATATCATTCATTATGTCAATGATTATGCCTTGGCTAACAGGGGATCAGGGCTGTGTCTTTGATGATAGACGTTGACATTTTATTTAATTAGTGGTATAAAGATAGTAGACTTTTGTTGACGAAGTTTTATGGCTTTGTCCAAAAGTTGTATGTTGACAAGCAGTTGAGAATAGAGCGAGGTGAGATTTTGCAGCGTTATTTTGGCATGTCTACACAGATTGGGCAAATAGTGCTTTGAAACCTCATCTTGCTCACGCGCCATCCGGGCGCCAAGAGCAGTGCTTTTCCTGAAGGGAAGGCACAGGCACTCCGCCTGGATGAGGAGAGAGTAATTACAATGGAGATCAAGACCGAAACCATCAACCGTATCATCAAGGCTCTCGAGGCCGGCGACATCGGGCGTAGAATAGGAGCCTCTTCTTATGGAGAGGCTTCCTTTTATCTACGACATGGCGAGAGCCTCTTCGCCATTGCCCAGTACCCGACACATAGGGTTCTGCTAATTGTTGATACTGCTGAGCGGTATCAACAATTAGAGTATAAGGAAACCCCTTATACTCTATACGCCATAGAGGAGGAAAAACTCGAACAATTCCTCTCCTAATTCCGAGCTGACAAGCCGCCGAGAACCATATCTGGCGGCTCTCTCCGCCGCGGTATTATTCTCCTGCTTGTCAGTTCGCTCCATAGATGTATGTCTATGCTGATGAGTCGAAAACGACGAAAGCGAACTTTGAAAAAGCGGCCTGTCTGCCGTACAATAGAGTTGATGATACAGCTCTACAACACCCTCACTCGCCGTAAAGATGAACTGACGCCGCTTGACGGGCAGACGGTTCGCATGTACACCTGCGGGCTAACGGTGTACTCACAGCCGCACATTGGTAACTGGGTTGGCTATATTTACTGGGATGTATTGGTGCGCTTGTTGCGCTGGCAGGACATTCCAGTGATTCGTACGCAGAATATCACCGACGTTGGACATTTGACCAGCGATGATGATGACGGTGAGGATAAGATGGAGAAGGGTGCCCGCCGCGAGGGTAAAACCGCTTGGGATGTGGCCGAGCAGTACATCAACATCGCCGAGCACGAAGCCTACGAGGTGCTAAAATTGATGCGGCCCGACCATTTGGTGCGGGCAACAGACTATGTCCAGCAGCAAATTGACTTTGCCAAGGGGCTGGACGAAAAGGGATTTTTGTACAAAATTGACGGCGACGGTATGTATTTTGATACGTCGCGACTGCCAGATTATGGCAAATTGGCACGGCTGGACGTGGCAGGCCTGGAGGCCGGCGCCCGGGTCAGCATGGCAGGCAAGCGCAACATCACCGACTTCGCCGTCTGGAAATTCTCACCGACCAACGCTAAGCGAGACATGGAATGGGACAGCCCGTGGGGCGTCGGCTTTCCGGGCTGGCATTTGGAATGTTCGACTATCGCCCGGGAGACGCTGGGCGATAGTATTGATATTCACACCGGCGGCATTGACCATATTCCGGTACACCACACCAACGAGATTGCTCAGAGCGAGAGCTTGACTGGGCAGCAATTTTCTCAAATTTGGCTACATAATAATCACATCAAGGTGGATGGCCGCAAGATGAGTAAGTCGCTTGGCAACATCATCACCCTCAGCGATATCACCGCCCGTGGCTTCAGCCCGATGGCCTTCAAACTGGCGATTCTCAGCAAACATTACCAAACCGAGGGAAATTTTACCTGGGACATTCTGGAAGCGGCCCAGGCGCGGCTGGACCATTGGCGCGGCTATGCGGCGCTGCGGCACCAGACGCACGACACGCTGGATGATGACGACGAGAAAGATGAACGGGAGGGCACGGTGTCGCTGTTGGCGGCGCGGCAGGCACTCGTCGAAAAGCTAAATGATGATTTGGATACGCCAGGGGCGTTGGCACTGATCGACGAGGCCTTTTCACGGCTGGATCATGCACCACTGGAGAAAATTCACCGTGGCGGTTTGCTGCAGCTCATTGAAATTATTGACGAGGTTTTGGGCCTAGATTTGGCGGAATCGACGCCTGATATTACCGACGATTTGAAGAGACTAATCATTCAGCGGCGCGGGGCACGCGCCGAGAAAGATTGGCAAGAATCCGACCGCATTCGCGACGAGCTGTTGGCGGCTGGCATCGCCATTCGCGACACACCAAGCGGCAGCATCTGGACATGGAAATAGCCCGCCGGAGCAACCGAGCGGGCTAGCTCATGGCGCAGCTTGATTAGTCTTCGTTTTTCATCTTCTTTACTAACTTGTTGAGTGGCTTTGCACTTTCAAGACGATTTTTCTTGGCTTGTTCCAGGTAGTTTTCTAGTAGGACCTTGACCACACCAGCCGCTGGGATAGCGATCAAGCTTCCCAATAGCCCACCAACGTAGAGGCCGATAGTCACTGATGACAACACCATCAGTGCCGAAAGCTCTAATTTCTTTGACTGAATTGATGGCGCGATGAAATTGTTCTCGATCTGCTGGTAAATGATGAAGTAGGCGGCGTAGATGATACCAGCGGTGACGTTGTTAAAGGATAATAGCAACGCTATCAGCAGGCCAGCCAGAGTGGCGCCAAACATCGGGATAAGCGTCAAGATAAAGGTAACCATGACGGTCAACATTGCCAAGTTCGAGTCAATAGCTGGAAACGCCAAGCTCAAACAGAACACCACCACACCCGACAGCACAGCGTCGATACCCGACACTGTCAATTGTCCAGATACATACCCCGTGACGACATTGTACATCTGTCCAGCCAGTTTTTTATGATTTTCCATCTTGCTTTGGTCGTTGTAGAGTCCCCACAAGCGCTTCATCCACATCGGACCTTCCAGTAGCATCAAAAACGACAAAACCAATACCAAAAACAGAGAACCAAGGAATGACGCCAGCGAACCTACGCTTGAAATCAAGTTGGTGCCCGCGCTGGCTGCCCACGATGAAGCCTGTTGTTTTAAGTTGTTTAATGTCGCGTCAACCTGTGGGCGCCAGCCATTTCTATCGATCAACTCATTGATGCCGTGCCACTGCGAACCAGCTTGATCAACCAAGCCCGGCACGCTCTCAACAAACTTGGCGGACTGCTGGACAATTGGCGGCACTGCAAACCACGCCACACAGCCCAGTAGCGTCACCAACATAACGTATGCCAACGCTGTACCGCCCAGGCGGCTTTTGCCAGGCAGCAGCTTCGCCAGAGCCGAAACGGGCCGGTTCAAAGCCAGAGCCAAGAACAAGGAGATACCAAGGAGAATCAGCGCACTCTTTGCCGAATAAATTGCCATCCCCGCCAGTCCAAAACCAATCACTACCAGCCAGAATCGCACAAAAGTTTTAGTGTCTATTTCAATACGTACTTTCATATTCAACATTGTACAATCTTATACCGAGTAGCGCAAGCAAAACGAGGCGCCCAACCGCTGAGCGCCTCGCTCTCTACTGACGTCTGACGACTAGCTTTTCGCAGCTTCGTCACGTCGAGCGCGCAAGACTGACAGTGACAATTTGCTGTCATACTGCATGGCGCCGTAGCGGAACAGCCTGACTGCCACCACAACCGCCACGAAAGCACTGACCGCCAAAATAGCTACTGCAATAGCTGCCTCATGAACCTGTAGGTTACCAACGGTGTTGCGGAGCAGTAGTGGAATTGGCGAAGTTAGTGGGAAGTAGCTAAAGAATTGGACAAATGGTGAATCTGGGTAGGACACAAACACACTAAAGCCATACAACGGAGCAAACAGGGCAATCAACACAATACTAAACCATGAGGAAGCCTCTTTGGCGGTTGGCATCATGGCGCCGACCGCGACCAAAAGACCAGTGAACATCATAAATCCAGTGGCAAATACCCCCAAAGCGATGCCAATTCTCACTGGGTCGAATACCACATTGCTCAAATCTAATGCTGGCATGTGAAGTTTTTGACCCAAAGTGAAGTACAACACCAGTACCGGCAGAATGATAACCAACCCCTGGATCAATGCCAACGAGATCATCGCCAGAATCTTTCCGGTGATCAGCGTTTTAGCCTTGACTGTCGTCAGCAGCATTTCCACTGTACGATTTTCTTTTTCCTCAACCGTGCTGTTGAGCATCTGTCCACCAAAGAAGGCAAGTAGCATATAGAACAGCACCAGGAAGAAGCCCGGCACGATCATTTCTTTCACGCCGTCAAACTCGACACCGTTACGGTAAGTGGTCGTTTCCGTTTTGACTTTCTTTTGTAAAATCGCTTTGGATTGTGGATCTACCTTTGCATCAATTGAGGCGGTCAACAACGTCTCAGCCACCGCAGAGTAGCGGCTGTTTTGGAACATACCAACATCCTTACCATAGGCTTGCACGGTATTTTGCTCCAAGTTAGCAGGGAAGTAAATAAATCCGTCCAAACTACCGTCTTTGACACGCTGGATACCCTGGTCCTTGCTACTTAATTTTTCCAGCTTCATCTGCTCAGCCAGCTGTGAATTGACCACGCCTGAGTCGTCAACAATGGCTGCCTTGAAGTCTTGTTCTTGAAGCTTTTTGGTAGCTTCCATGGTGGCTTGATTTGACCAAAAGATGATACCAAAAATAGCAGCAAACATCAGCGGGAAGCCGAGCGCCATTGCCCAAAAGCTGAATTTCTTCAGCATGCGCACGATCTCAAATTTGACCACTGTTCCCAAATTGTACATGTTACGCATTGACCGCCTCCTTTTCCTCACCGCCGTAAATCTTCACAAAAATATCATCTAGGCTCTTACCACCATATTTCTTTCTGACATCCGCCACCGTGCCGTATTCTACTGCTTTACCATCTTTCAGAAGAACTACTCGATCACACAAGCGCTCAACTTCTTCCATCTGGTGCGTTACAAACACCACAGTAGCGCCAGCCTCTTGTCGCTCCTCAATGATGTTCATTAGTAATCGGCGATTGACTGGGTCAAAGCCCTTGGTCGGCTCGTCCAAAATGAGTAGCTCTGGGTCGCCCATGATGGTTACACCCAGTTGAATTTTTTGCTGCTGACCACCTGATAATTTATCAAGTTTGGTTTTTGCTTTGTCACTCAAGCCTACTCGCTCCAGATAATTCATGGAGAAATTACGAGCTTCTTCTTTGCTGAGGCCTTTCAGCCGGCCAAAGTAAATCATCGTGTCAATGACTTTTTCTTTTTTGTACAAGCCGCGTTCCTCCGGGAGATAGCCCAATTTGACACCATCTTCGACAGCAAATTGTTTACCGTCAACCAGTAGCTCGCCGGCCGTTGGCTCGTATAGCCCCAATAGCGCCCTGAGTGTCGTGGTTTTTCCTGAACCATTGCTACCCAAAAATCCGAACACTTCGCCCCGCATCACCTCAAAGCTCAAATCTTTGATGACAGTTTTGGTGCCAAACTTCATACTAAAGTTTTTGATCTGAATAATGGGATTTACCTCTTTACCCATACACCTCCTTGGTTATTGTCACCATCAATTATAGCATTCAGGGCTTTTTCAGAAAACCAAGGTATAATGGGCGTATGAGACTATTGGTCGTCGAAGACGAAAGAAAAATCGCCCGGGTCATCGCGGCGGCGCTGCGATCGGAAGGTCACGCTGTCGATATGGTACACGACGGAGAAGAAGGTCTGGCCATGGCAGAAACTGAGCCCTATGACCTACTGGTGCTAGACCGCATGTTACCCGGTAAGAGCGGCACCGATATCATCACTTCACTGCGCCAAGCCAACAAATCAATGCCTATTTTACTGTTGACGGCGCTCGGTACAACCGAAGACAAAGCCTTTGGTCTGGACGTCGGCGCCGATGACTATCTGGTCAAGCCATTTGCCATCGATGAGCTGACTGCCCGCGTCAGAGCACTCCTGAGGCGGCCGCCTTTGGCGCATGATGATGAACTAACCGTTGCTGATCTAACGCTCAACCAAACTCAGCGCACTGTCAAACGCAGCGGTAAAACCATTGAACTGACCGCTAAAGAGTTCGCGCTGTTGGAATACCTGATGCGCCATCCTGGCCAGACCTTGAGTAAAGAAACGCTGATCGCTCATGTGTGGGATTTTGATGCTGATATTTTGCCGAACAACGTCGAAGCTTACATCAAGCAACTGCGCAAGAAAATCGACAAGCCGTTTCGCCGTCCACTGATCCACACCGTGCGTGGCTTTGGCTATAAAGTGGAGGCAGGCGCGTGAAACTATTCACCTCCGCCACCATCAAACTAGCCAGCTGGTATCTGTTGATATTGATGATGGTCAGTCTACTGTTTAGCGGCATCATCTTTAACATTGCGCGCTCGGAAATTGACGCTCGCTTGCAAGGTTTTGCCGTCAAGCGTGGACTAGCCAGCGGCAACTCACTGGACAAGCCACTCAGTGAACAGATGGAGGCTACTGACGCCAATCTCATCATCAGCTTGGCGTATCTCAACCTGGTGGTACTACTCGGCGGTGGGGTTATCGCTTATCTGTTGGCGCAGCGCACCCTAGAGCCCATCGAGGCTGCCCACCAAGCCCAATCACGCTTTGTCGCTAACGCCAGCCATCAGCTGCGCACGCCACTGGCCATCATGAAAGCCGAGGCCGAGCTGGCATTACACAACCCCAAAACGCCCAAGTCCGAGTTGCGACAAACCTTGGCAAGCAACCTTGAGGAGATCAATCGTCTGAACGAGCTTGCCACCATGCTTTTAGAATTATCCCACAGCGAACGACAGCTCTCGTCCAACATCGAAAAATTTGACCTCGTGGAACTAACTAATAATCTGATCAATTCCAGGCCCGGCAAGGAGCGGGTGACACTACACGCCCCCGACGACTTGGCGGTCACCATGAACCGACCAGCAGTCCGAGAAGTGATTGCAGTGCTGTTGGACAATGCGGTCAAGCACAGCCCCGATACTTCACCCATTAGCCTCACCATCAAACCTCTCAAGACGACCGTCATCATCACCGTCGCCAACCATGGCCCAGGCATTAACGCCAAGGATTTGCCGCACATCTTTGAACGATTTTACAGCGGGCAGCAACACGCCAATAGTTACGGGCTGGGGCTCAGCCTAGCGCATCAACTAACTCGCGCCTTGGGCGGGCATATTTCTGCACGATCCACCCCTGGAAAAATTACAACATTCACACTTTCGCTGCCAAAACGCTAAATTTCAGGTATTTTTCAGGTAGGCGTGATGTACTAGATAGTGTCGGTTGGGTAAGCAACCGGGAAAGGGGTACTATGAGTAATGTGCGAACGACACATCTCAGTCAAAAAGGCTTTAAAGAATTACACAAAGAAATTTCTCAGTTAGAAGCACAAGAAAAAACGCTCCAGTTCACCTTGCGTGAAATCGGTCGCGCTAAATCCCGCGACGATAAATTGCAGCGCAATGAAGTCATCATGAACCTGGAACTGGTCAGTGGCAAATTGGCCAATTTACGCCACATGCTAAAGAATGCCAAACCGCTACCACGCAAACGCGACCGCTTACGCGTCGCTCTGGGCTCAATCGTTGACTTAGTCGATCAGCAAGGTCGCATGCTTCACTACATACTGGTTGACAGTCTGGAAGCCAATCCGACAGACGGCCGCATATCCATAGACAGCCCGTTGGGTCGCAGCCTACTAGATAAGCGCCCCAAAGACACCGTTTCCTGGTGCGCTGGCGTCAAATTGCAGCGCGCCCAGCTAGTCGCCATCCGATAACTACGAACCACCACGCCCCCTTCAGCTTCCGTCATCATGGTGGAAGCTCTTTTTGTGCGATTGACAATTTAGCATAAACAAAATATAATACCGCTTATGCGTAGAAGACAAAAACAACAGATTTTCATTAGCGTTTTCATTGGCTTATTTGTCATTGCAGTCAGTATCCTGGGAATCATATTTTATAATCACTATCAAAAAGAGCAGATCAATCAGCGTCTGGCTGCCAACACGGTCCACTTCGCCTCTGATGGCTACAATATCGCTGCTACTATGTTGCTGCCGAAAGACCAGTATTCGTACGAAATCAAGAGCGAAGAGCGTCCGCGCTTTCCAACCATGACCATCAAAGACAAGGGCGAAACGTACACCATCACTGCCAAAATCGCGCAGGTTAGTAAAGCCAGCCGTGCCAATGACCTCGAGGCCGCCAAAAAACGAGGCAACTTCACCGAGCTCAAAGCTGACAAAGCCACTGGCGCACTGGGAGGCTATGCCTATGATGACAATTCATATCACTACATCGTCAAAATACCACTAGTTCAGCGTGACCAAGAATGGTACGAACTCCACCTGGACATTGAAAATATCAGCAATGCTTCAGGTAGTAAAACCTTGTTTGAATCGTCCAGTATCCAGTCTCTGGTCAAGTCTGTCAGGTACGATAGTAATTACCAAGCGCCCGACCAAGAATACACCTCAGACGACCGAGAAATCGTGAAGGTGAATAAGTTCGCCAATGAAATCGACGGCTTCAGCATCACCCAGCGGTCCAGTGCTGATGACAAAATCACCTTTGTTGGCACCAGAAACAATGTCCAAATCAGCCTCACAGTTCGTCCTGTTTCCACCTCAAAAACGTTAGAGCAGGCGACTGCAGATGATTATTATGTAAAGGCTGGCACCCACAAATACGACCAAATCACCAAGTACAATTCCAAAGAAGTACGACACACAGCACCGCAAAGCGACCCAACGAACTACGTAACCTTCTTTTACTATTTTGAAAAGGACGGCGTAATATTGCAGGGAGCTGGCCGCTACAACGCCGAAGGTAAGAACGCCTTTGATCAAATGGCCAAAACTGTCTTTGAGACAGTACAAGTTGATAAAGCACGTGCCAAAAAATACGTGCAGTAGCCAAAGAGTACGAATAGACCGCTTATGCTTTTTGCTTTATACTATGAAGTATGACATTTTACGCCACGCCCGCTCACGAAACCCTGAAAAAATTACGCACAAATGAATGCGGGCTGACGGCCAGAGAAGTTAAGCGTCGCCAAAAGCAGTACGGCATCAACGTTATCAAAATTGAGTCCGAGCCGCTCTGGAAAAAGATTGTAGAACCGTTTTTGGATATTTTCATGCTGGTGCTAGGGGTGGCAGCCGCCATCAGTTTGTGGCACGGCGATCACATTGACGCGGTCATCATTTTGGTAATCATCGCCATCTCGGCAATCATTTTCTATATACAGCGATTTTCGACTGACCGGGTTCTCCGCAGCTTATCCAAACGCAGCGTACAAAAGGTTGACGTACTACGCGGCAACCACACGGCTCGCGTTGACGCCTCACAATTGGTACCTGGCGACATCATCACCCTGGCTGAAGGCGAAAAAATCCCCGCAGACATCAGACTCCTCCGAACGTCCAACCTGCGGGTCGACGAGTCACAATTGACCGGCGAATCATTGCCCATCAGCAAAAAACCTGACGTACTCGAGGGCCACAAAGAATTGTATGAGCAAACCAACATGTTGTTTCAAGGCTCGTTTATCATCAGCGGCACCGGCACTGGCGTCGTGGTGACCACCGGCAACAACACCGAGTTCGGCAACCTTGCCACACTGTCAAAACGACAAAGCACCCAAAGCCCCGTTCAGCAAAAAATCGACGTCCTGATCACCAGAATCATCGCCGTTGTCGCTGCCGTCAGCGTCGTAGCTTTTGGGCTCAGTCTGCTGCGCGGCATGGACGTTCTGGAGAGTCTGCGCTTTGTCATGGCCCTGGCTATCAGCGCCGTTCCCGAGAGTCTACCAATTGCCATATCTGTTGTGTTGGTGCTGGGTATGCGACGTATGGCTGCCAAAAAAGCTTTGGTGCATCAGATGCGAGCCATCGAGACCATCGGCGTCATCACTACCATCGCCACAGACAAAACTGGCACGCTGACTAAAAACAAATTGACCGTCCAAGAAACTTGGTCTCCTAAGGATACAGCCGTCATCGACATCATCGCCCGCACCATCAACCGTGGCGACGCCAAAAGCCACGATCCGCTTGATATTGCGCTGGAAGAATTTGTGCGCACACATGGCGTTCAAGTTAAGAATTCGCCGTTTCGTGACATACCGTTCAATCAAGATTTCAGCATGTCCGCCGCCGTGTGGCATCATGGCAAGGATTTTCAGCTGTACCTCAAAGGCGCCCCTGAGCAGATTTTGGCAGCCTGCAAAGTAACCGCTACTGTCAAAAAACAAGCCCTGGCAGCCCTGGAAGAATTTGCCGCCAAGGGACAGCGAGTCATCGGCCTGGCGTCTTATACGTCAGCACACCCAGTTCATGAATTTTACGAACTGAAAGGCAAGAAATTGACCTTTGAAGGTTTTGTAGCAGTCAGCGACGTCTTGCGCCCAGAAGCACCTCGAGCAATTCGCGCTGCTCTAAAAGCTGGCGTGTCCGTACGCATGATCACTGGCGACCATTTTGAGACAGCCTATCAAATTGGACACCAATTAGGCATGGTCAAGGACCGTGACGAGGTGTTTGACTGCCGACAGATGAATACACTAACAGATGAACAGCTCGATCCAATTGTCGAGCGAACCAAAGTCTTCTCCCGCGTCGTTCCTGAACAAAAATACCGCCTGCTCACTATCCTCAAAAAGCATCACATCACCGCCATGACAGGGGACGGCGTCAATGATGTGCCAGCACTCAGCAACGCCCACATTGGCGTGGCTATGGGTTCGGGCTCGCACATCGCACGCGACGCTGGAGCTATCATTTTGCTGGACGATAATTTCAAAACCATCATCGACGCCATGCGCGAAGGGCGAACCATCATCGCCAATGTTCGCCGTATGTTGTTTTATCTGCTGTCGACCAACACCGGCGAGCTGATCACCATGATTGGCGCGCTCCTGATTGGCATCAAAACACCGCTGGAGCCAGTGCAAATCTTGTGGGTGAACCTGGTCACCGACACCTCGATGGTCATCCCACTCGGCCTAGAGCCAACAGAGAGGGGGGTGATGGATCGTCCACCCGAAAAGCCAGATTCACCAATCTTGAACCACATGATGGTCTGGCGAATGGTTATTGTCGCCGGCACCATGTCAGCCATCGCCTTGGCGGTTTACATCTTCTTTGAGCAGCGGCAGGGACACGCGTACGCTCAAACCATGGCCTTCATCGCCCTGGTAGTCAGCCAGTGGGCAAATGCCTTCAACGCTCGCTCCGATGACGAGTCACTCCTGAAGCGCCTAAAAGTCATGAACAAGAGCTTCTACGCTGGCATGAGCCTGTCCATCATCCTGCAAGTCCTGGTCTTCTTCGGGCCTCTTGGCGAAATCCTGCACATCACACACGTCGCCCTTAGTGACATGATGATCATCAGCCTGGCATCATTCATCATCCCAATTGTCGTCTCTGAATGGCATAAGTATGTTACGAGAGGCGCTATACATTAAATTTCTGTGTCCATGCCCCATACAATATCACAGATTTAAAATAGAGATTATGGCAAACTAGTAAGGCCTAAATCTTATAATTGATAACATCGGACTCCCTTACAAAATATAGCTCCTTTTTAGCTCTAGTACACGCCACATAAAACTTACTCTTGGTAGCGGATGCAAGCTTGCTGAAATTACCACTATCAAAAATATTGCACATATTTTTATTTAAAACCACGCACACTCTATCAAACTCCCTGCCTTTACTCTCACCCCAATTTAAAGAATTGCAATCATAATCATAATATTTTCGATAAAACAGCTTCTTGATGTCATTATCTTTCATTAAATCGTCTATTTTGTTTTTATCTTCGATAAATTCAATTACTCCTTCATAGGGGAGGGAGGATTCTATAGCAATGCCCAATTTATCTTTTACGAAATTGCAAACAGCCTTAGGGCATCTATTAGATTTAACGAGTGATTTATTATCTATTAAATATCCCGACTTATTTACCGCCCTTACCCATTGAGCATAATATTTATGTACCCCAACCCCTTTATTTCCATTATTTGAAGAGTTGTAAGTTTTTTGATAGAAATCACCCAAGAGCCAAGTTTTCATGTTCATACTAAACATACCCAACTTGAGCATCAAATCAAAGTCATAGCTTGTTAAATCTTGAAATTCATCAACATATAAAGCATCAAAGAACATCTCTAGTCTTTGGGCTATACCCTCTTCACTATAATTGTCTAAAATCCATTTGCTAAGCATATTACTAAAAAATACATCGCCAGATACGTACTTACCGTAATGATTCTCATTACTTAATATAAAGCTCTTCACTTTAGGGAATTTTGCAGTTGGCTTAATGCAAAAGTTAAATAAAAACTGAAATAATCCAAAAATATGTACATTTTCGGGGATCATATCAAACTTTTCATAAACCCTATTTCTTATCTCTTCTTGGTTTTTAATAGTGTAAGTAATAATCAGAGCTCTTCTTGAAGTATCTAAGTCATCTATAATCTTTCTTGTTTTTCCACTGCCAGCAACAGCATGTATTAGTTTTTTATCCATTCCACCGCCTGCCTAATATAGTCTGGCACTTTAAAACCATCCGTATTGTCTTCTAATTTTTCTAAAATTCTAATTGCACTTTCACTTTTATTATTAAGCATCCAGTCCTGAATATTTGGAGATTTGGTAATTCTCTTTAATTTTATCCAATCTTGATTTTGGTTGAATAATGAAACTTCAAAAGTATACATACTGCTATCATCTTGAGATAATACTTTTATTTCTTTGCAATCTTCATATTCTTGGTATCTTTCTACTACATTCTTTTGATAATCACCATCATTATCGGTTATGACAACTACTTTCTTATTAAGCTCTTTAGCAACGTTTAAGTATCTTTTAAAACTTAGGCCGTTAACTGAGACGACCATAACCTCGTCTTGAGATGGGTTAGAACTGTTTACAATCTCGTACATTTTCTCGAGCAGTATATACTCAGAATCGCCCTCAACCAAAATAGACCTATTGCTTAATATAAAGTTTAAGATATTTTGGTTGGATGTTTTATTGAAGAATTTAACAGTTTCCTTGTCGAGCTTGTCTAGCTTTAACTGTTTTTTACCGTGTAGTATGGTGCAATTATCCAAACCTAATCTTGAAGCTATCATATTTGAGTGAGTACTGATAAATAGCTGTGTTTCGTTGTTTCTATTTATATAATCTAATAAAGTGTGCATTTTCAAAAAACTTAAATGATTCTCAGGTTCTTCTATTAAAACAACGCCAACCTTTTCATCTACAGCGCTATACATATTACGAACACTTAATAAAACTTTTTCGCCCTGACCAAAGTTTCTTATATCCACGCCGCTATTTTTAACTGTAGCTTTGTCTTTGAAAGAGGTATTGCTATTGTTGTTAACTAGCAATTTATATTCCTCATCTTGTTGTAAAATTCCTTGATTTATCATATCTTTTATAAAATCATCTGACATCTGTCTAAAACTGTGGTTAATTTTAGCCTGATTATCTTTACCAATTGATTTTTCATAAATCATCGATATGTGCTTATCGATTTCTTTTTTTGTGTCAACAAGACTAGTGTCTAGATAATGATATTTAAATTTATGAGGCTTCGAATAGCTGTTATAATCAGCACCACAAAATGATTGAAATTTTACACCATAATACTCATAAGGAAAAGTCATTGATTCGTCTGACAATGCCAATAGTATATTCTCATATTCTTCCAGGTTCGGCTCAACTAATAATCTTACTCCAAAACTCGATCTTTCTTCACTATTATGCTTGCCATATAAATTAAAATTATCTTTTATTTTTTCATTAGTTGAGTCAAAGTATAGCTCTATATATAGCACTGGTAATTTTTCAATAGTTCTTTCCACGACAGGTAATTTACAAAATATGTCCACAGAATCACTATTAAACAAATTAATAAGTCCTATATTTTCAACTTGAGAATAGCTACCGTTTAATACCAATGATATAGCTTGAAGCAGTGAGCTCTTGCCAGAGTTATTATCGCCAACTAATATATTTCTCCCAGCATTGAAACAAAACTCAGCTTCGTCATATTTTTTATAATTTTTCAGTTTAATCTTGCTAATCATAAAAACATTATATATTGTAGACAAATAATATTGAATAATATGATACCACTATAGACAATAACCAAGATAAAATAAGACCGAGCAATATCCCTATGCAAGAGTCGACTACTGATACTAGCGATCAAAACACTAGAGTATCTTGCAGCCCAAAACAGCGAAGAAGAGCCCTTCCTTATATAGAGACCCATGTTCATCATAAAGCTAAAGCCACCATATAACCTAATGGTGGCTTTAGAGAAAATTCTATTTGGCTGGGCCGGAGGGATTCGAACCCCCGAATGCCAGGACCAAAACCTGGTGCCTTACCACTTGGCGACGGCCCAATATGAGCAACGCGTGAGCGCAACTACGTCTAATATTGTACCACATCAGGGCAGAGATACCAAGCTTGCCAATCTGCCAACACCGCCGTATAATCAAACTATGCATAAGCACTATGGTTTTACAATTGTAGAAGTGTTGGTGGTCGTCTTAGTCCTCGCTATCTTGATGACCGTCGGTGGCTTGGCGTGGCGTACTGCCCGCGAAGACGCCATTAACAATGAAAGCAAGACTGAATTATTAACCATCCAAAACGCCGTCGAAGAATATTACACCCAAAACGGAGAATACCCGTGGCCTGCGTCCTGCAGCAAATACAGCTCGGCAACCAACCGCACATGCGACGCTGGCGAGCTCAATCCATTGTTAGTGCCAAAATACCTCAAAGAATTACCGACAGACTGGCGCGGCAAACACTACGAATACACCGTCAACAAAAGCCCCGATAATCGCTATGGGTTACTAATGTACCGAGCTAACGGCACCAGATGTCGCGTCGGAAAAGGCATCCTGGCGATGTGGTGGAGCACACCAGCGCCAGCGGCTGAGAATTGCGATTTCTAAGCTACTACTTGGCTATTTTCCAAATGCGGTCTGTTTGGGGTACAATAGGGCAATGAAGAAAGCGCAAACTGCAACGTTAACTCTGGAAAACATCGTTGGCGGCGGCCAAGCCATTGGCACGCTGGCGGATGGACGCAAAGCATTTGTATGGGGTGGGCTGCCAGGCGAACAAGTGACTATCAGGGTGACCAAGAAAAAATCAAAGTTCGTCGAAGGCGTCGTAACCGAGGTTCATCACGCCAGTTCTGAGCGAATCACTCCAGTTGATTCAGATAGCTATCTCAGCACTAGCCCCTGGCAAATCATGAATTTTTCAGCAGAGCAGCAGTACAAGGCCCAGTTGATTGCTGAGGCTTTTCGGCTACATCACGTTACCTTGCCGACTACACCAACAGTCTATACAGACGAGCAGCAATTGGCGTATCGTAACAAAGTTGAATACAGCTGGTACAGCGACACCGACCCGGAGTCGGAGGCCGACACCCTTGATTTGGCATTTTTCAGACGTGGCTCAAAGGGCAAAATCACTGTCGACGGTACCTCGCTTGCTCGTCCCGAGATCAACACGCTAGCCTTAGAAATTCGCGACTTGCTGCGCACCAAACCAGTCACCGCACGTAACCTCAAAACAGTACTCATCAGATGCAGCCGGTCAGGAAAGTGCATTTGGCAATTATACCTCAAAGACCGCCTGGAAGATGTCATCACTGCCGAAGAAGCAGCTAACCTGTCAGCCCAAGGCGGAGAAATCATCTATTCTAACCCCAAAAGCCCCGCCAGCGTCATCACCGAACGGCTAGCAGCGTTTGGCGGCACCGTTCTTGCTGACGAAGTGCTGGGCGTTCCGTTTCGCTATGTTGCCGAAGGATTTTTCCAAGTCAACCTGCCAGTATATGAACAGGCGCTCACCGACATGGCAGCGTGGATTCGCACCGCGCCAGTGGGGTCAAGCAACGCTCTAGCAACTGTTGACATGTATTCGGGCGTTGGTACCATCGGCCTCACCATTGGTGGAGAACATGTCACATTGGTGGAAATCAATGAACATGCCGTCAAAGAAATGCAGCGAAATATTCACGCTTTGGGACGCGAAAACAATGCCAAAGCCGTCTTGGCAGCCAGTGAGCAAGCCCTTGATTATATTCACCCTGACAATCTCATCATCGTCGATCCGCCACGAGCTGGTTTGCACACAGACGTTGTTAGCCGCCTGTTAGAAAAATTGCCACCGCGCATCGTCTATCTGAGCTGCAACCCCGTTACCCAAGCTCGAGACGTTGCTTTGCTCAGTGAAAAATATCGTATCGTGCATCATCAGGGCTATAATTTCTTCCCGCGCACACCACACATTGAGAATCTGGTTGTCTTAGACAGAGTGTCGCATTAAGACTGCGAAGATCTGACTTTCACACCAGCGCGCAGTGCGAGCCACCACTGTAAGGTTGCCGCCAGGACGATGACGCCAAGCGCCGGTAGTAGCACAATGATATCTGGCTTAGTAAAGTCGAAAAATCGGCGAAGCGGGCCAATGCCAAAGCTACCAGCCGCCACAACACTCACTGCCAACATGTACAGCAAGCGCGCTTTTCTGGCGTTGCGCGTTAAAGTAACGCCCAGCATTGGTCCAACTAAAAATACCAGGTAGACGCCATAGAATGTTGCCGTCAGCACCGTCATGGTGGCAACTTCCTCTGGACGGTCAGGGAAGATGGCAGAGCCAATCCAATAGGTGAAGGCTACTGTCAACCCCGTGATCAGCGCGATGGGCATCACGCTAACCAGCGTATGGCGCCAAAACAGGCGAGGATTGATGCGATGGTTCGGTACAGGTGGAAAAAATGTCCACATCAAAGTCGGCAGCGTCACTAGGAAAATATTCATAAAGGTGATGTGACGCGGCTGATATGGATAGACCATGCCCAGCGACAGCGTACAAATCAGCAACACCACACCGTACGTAATTTTGTGGAAGAACAGAGTGGCGATGACTTCAATTGCTTGCATGATTCGGTTACCCAGCCGCATACCAAGCGGCAAAGACGTAAATGAATTGTTCAACAAAATAATGTCTGAGACACGACGCGACGCTGGTGCACCCGCGTGCATAGCCACGCCAAGATCAGCTTTTTTCAGCGCCAATGCGTCATTAACACCGTCACCGACCATACCCGTGAACAAGGCCTGGCTTTTGTAATGCGCAATCAGCCGCTCCTTCTGCTCTGGATGCACCCGAGCAAATATAACGTGTTCGTCGGCCGCCTTGACAAAATCTTTGTCACTCAAAGCAGCCAGCGCCGCACCAGTGATGGCTTTGTCAGAATTATTGATGCCAGCCGCCGAGGCGATGAACTGCACCGTCCGTGGATTATCACCAGATATCACACGGATACTGACGCCTTGATCTTGCAAAAATTGAACAGTTTTCTGGACACCATCACGCAGCGAATTACGCAAAATCACCACACCGATGGCACGTCCAGACCCAGCAGGCAAATCTTTCAAAGCGCTCCGAGAATCATCAAACTCAGCCAGCAGCAGCACACGCAGACCCGCGTCAGCCCATTCGTTAATTTGACGCTGGCCCATTTCATCAACCGGAGCCAGCTCTGTGACAAACTCTGGTGCGCCCATGACAACCGTGCGAGTTCTACCCTCAAACTCAAACCGCAAACCCGCCATTTTGCGCGCAGACGAGAACGCCATAACGTCAATAATCTTGGCGTCCTTGAGCGGCGTCGCTGCCTCCAAGATGGCTTGGCCAGTGATGTTACCGCCACTGGTTTGCTCAGCGATCAAGGCAACAATCCCTGAAAGCATTTCGTCTGATTGATCGCCACTACCCAAAGCAACGATTTTTTCCAACGTCACTTCATCGCTAGTAAGCGTACCGGTTTTGTCGACACACAACAAATTGAGCAGTGCCATGGCTTCGATAGCTGACAGTTTTTGCGGCAAGACTCTGGCTTGTGCTAATTTGATCGAACCGAACGCTAGCAGCAATGAACTTGCCAGCAGCAACCCCTCTGGTACAACCGTCACGGCCGCCGAAGTAATGGTTTTTAATATCTGTACCGAGTCCTGACCAGACGTCATATAGGCGATGAATATCAACGCCGCCAGCTCAAATGCGCCAAACGTCAAAAAGCTAATAGCGCGCTGAATCGCTCGCTGCAAAGGAGTCAATTCTGGTTTGTACTGCTTCAGCACTTGGCTAATGGCACCGGCTTTTGTGTCCGCACCAACTGCCGTAACACGAGCCTCGCCAGACCCAGCCAACACAGTCGTTGCTGCCCAAGCCGTGTCGCCGACGCTTTTTTCGACGGCTGCTGATTCGCCAGTCAACATACTTTCGTTTAATTCCAAGCCTTTGACCTCCAACATCTCTACGTCTGCTGGCACTTCATCACCAGCGATCAGTTGAATCTTATCGCCGACCTGCAACGCATCATATGCCACTTCCGTCACAGAACCATCAGCCGACAACAGCCGTGCCCGCGGTTGACTCATCAACTCTAGTTTCTTGAGTGCCCGTTTGGCGCGAATTTCCTGGATGATACCAATCAACGAATTTACCACAATCACCACTGAGATGAACCACGCATCGCGGTACTCCCGAGCATAAATCAACGCACCCGCCAGCAGGAAAATCGCAATAACAATCGGCGAAAACAAATTACGACGAATAATTTCCCAATAGCCGTTCATTACTTGGCGCGGACCTTCCTGTAGGCAAACCGTGCGCCCACTCGCCATTCGCCGTGAACGTCAGGATCAAACTGATGGATTTCGCCATTTTTAATCTCTGAAACCACTGCCAGGGCAGGGTTATATGGCGCCAAGGTTCGGTAAAAAATCAAGTCTTCCTCGGACTGCACCGTCATACCAGGGAATACTTCTTGAAATTTTTGGCGACCAAGGATATTAAAATAATCCGGTTGGTATTTAGGCGGATAGAACTCGTCCAGCCTGAGCCCCATGCGTACTGCTATTTTCTTGACATCCGCCAGCGTCATGTTGGAAGACGCGCGCAAATAGAGCAATAACCGGTTGTTCGATGCCATAAATACCGTCGCCTGAGCCGTACGGCCAACATCAGCCAACGGCAAGATAAATCGCTTTACTGAGACATCAACATCAAAGGCTTCGCTGATTAATGCTTCCAACTCCGACGCGGTCACTGTAGGCTTCATGGCTTTATTTTACCATTTTCAACCGCACGCGTATACTGTAAGTATGGATTTTTCTACACGCTACGCCAACCTCAATGCCAATCAACGTTCTGCCGTTGACACAATTCACGGGCCACTGTTGGTTATCGCGGGTCCTGGCACTGGCAAAACCGAGCTCTTGAGCATGCGAGCTGCTCACATATTGCGCCAAACTGACACCTTGCCAAGCAATATTTTATGCCTGACCTTTACTGATTCGGGTGCGGTCAATATGCGCCAGCGATTGCAGCAAATCATCGGCGAAGATGCCTATAAAGTCGCCATTCATACGTTTCACAGTTTTGGTTCAGAAATCATCAACACCAACCGGCAATATTTCTTCCGCGGTGCAGATCGGCAACCAACCGACGAACTGACACAGCAACAGATTCTGCAAGAAATTTTTGAGGCCATGAGCTGGGACAATCCGCTCAATGTCAAAAACAATGACGAATTTATCTATCTGAAAGAAACGCTCAAAACCATTTCCGAATTCAAAAGCAACGGTCTGACCTCTGAAGAAATACAACATATTCTGGACGACGTGGAGCGAACAATCACAGAAATCGCTGAAGCCATCGCGCAGCTCTTCCAAACCACCATCAAAAAGTCGACCATCCCAGCCTTTGCCAACGTTGCAGAAATAGCAGCGACCATCACCCCACAGTCTCTGCCAGCAGCCATCACGCCGTACGCTAATGTTCTGGCACTCAGCATGGCCAACGCTGCGCAAGAAGCCTTGGAAAATGACAGCACCAAACCCATCACCGCCTGGAAAAACGCGTGGTGCAAAAAGAATGCAGCAGGGGAATTTATCTTAAAGGACAGCGAGTCAATTGCCAAGCTGCGTGCCGTTACTGCAGTGTACGACCAATACCGCAGCGCACTGGCACAGCGTGGATTGTTTGACTATGATGACATGATTTTGAACGTGCTAGATGCCTGCAAACACCAGCCAGATCTGCGCGCCAACCTCCAAGAGCAATACCAGTTCATCATGGTTGACGAATTTCAGGACACCAACTTGGCACAGCTACAGCTATTATTCAATCTGACTGGCGACGAGCCTGAGCCAAACATCATGGCAGTCGGTGACGACGACCAAGCTATTTTTAGCTTCCAGGGCGCTAATGTTGGCAATATCCAGCGCTTCCGTCAGCACTATCACGACCCAACCGTCATCGTCCTGACCGACAACTACCGTTCGGCAGAGCAAATCCTCACCACCGCCCGCAGCGTCATCACCCAAGGCAGTGACCGCCTGGAAAACACCATCCCCGACCTATCCAAACAACTCACCGCCCACGCTTCATCATCAGGCGCTAGCGTCGAGCTCAGTCGTTTCATGACACCACTAGACGAAAGGGCAGGTGTTGCTAAGCAAATTGCACATCTCATCACCTCAGGCACGCCACCTGAAGACATCACCGTCATATCTCGCCGACATCATGAACTGATTGAATTATTACCTCACCTCTATCAAAACAACATCAGCGTCAACTACGAACACCATGACGACATCCTGGAGCTAGACAGCATCAAAGCGTTGGAACTGCTAGCCCGCATCGTCATCTCGCTCCACAACAACGACCTAACCACCACCAATAGCTTACTACCAGAGTTACTGGCGCACCCAGCGTTTGGCTTTGCCGCCACGGACATCTGGAAATTAAGCCTGGCAGCCTGGCGCAACCGACAGTTCTGGCTCGAAGCCATGCTCGCTCAAGCAACGTTCGAACCATTGGCTCAGTGGTTGTTAGAACAAGCCAAAAATGTCCCCAATCTCACGCTCGAAGAACACATTGACGAGCTACTAGGCCTCACCGAAACCGCCACCAACCGCTCCCTCTACACCTACTACTTTTCACCAGACAAATTACAGTCAGACCCAGAAGCCTACCTCACCACCCTAGAAGCGCTGCGCACCTTGCGCCAGAAATTACGCGACCACTACACCGAAGCAACGCCAACCTTGACACAGCTTCTCCAGTTCATCGATCTCCATCATTTGACCAAGACTCGCCTCACCAGCATCAGGCCAGCCGTCGAACACAAATCAGGCTCAATCAATCTCATGACCGCCCACAAATCAAAGGGCTTGGAATTTCTACACGTATTCATCATCGGTGCGACCGACAACATGTGGGGCGAGAAAGTCCGTGCACGCAGCCGGATCATCCGCTATCCAGCCAACCTGCAGCTGCAACCAGCAGGCAACAATTATGACGAGCGCTTACGCCTGTTTTTCGTCGCCATGACTCGCGCCAAACAGACCCTTCACCTCAGTCACAGTCTCACGGACACCAGTGGTAAAGATAACTTGATCGCCAGCTTCCTAAGCTCGCTACAGCTAGATATGTCGACCATTGATACCTCTGAGACTGCTGATACAACCGAGTCACCGCTCACCGACTGGCGTGCCAGGCTGACTGAACCGCACAACGGAGTGCTACAGGAAGTCTTGGCGCCAATCTTACAGCACTACAAACTATCCGCCACTCATCTGAACAATTTCCTCGACGTCTCACATGGCGGCCCTCAAGGATTTTTGTTAAATAATTTGCTCCATTTTCCGCAAGCCAAAAGCCCATCAGCTGCCTACGGAACCGCGGTTCACGCCTGTCTGCAGCAGCTGCACGATATGTTTGTCGCGGACGGGACACTGCCACCACGCTCAGAGATTATGCGCTTGTATGCTCAAACCTTGGCAGCACAACACCTATCGCCAGATGACACCAAACTATTCACCGAAAAGGGGCAATCAGTCCTGACCGCTTTTCTGGACGCCAAACAAAGCAGCTTCACCCAGCAGCAGCTGGCTGAACTTAATTTTGCCAATCAAAATTCCTTCGTCGGTCAAGCGCATCTAACAGGCTCGCTGGACCTGGTCGATATAGACAAAACAGCAAAGACCATCTACATCACAGACTATAAAACTGGCAAGCCATCGCACTCCTGGAAGGGGACGTCTGACTATGAAAAAATCAAGCTCCACAAATACCGCCAGCAGCTGATGTTTTATCAGTTACTAGTTACATCATCGCGTGATTATAGCAATTTCACTTTTACTGGTGGACGACTACAATTCGTCGAGCCAGACATGAAAACTGGCGATATCCTCAGCCTGGAGGATACGTTCTCTGAGGAGGAATTGGCTGAATTCACCAGGCTCATCGGTGTCGTCTGGCGGAAAATCACCACCCTGGACCTACCAGACGTTTCTGGCTATTCAGCAGACTACAAAGGTATGCTACAGTTTGAAAAGGACTTACTGACAGAGGAAATATAATTATTTTCCATATATTGTTGCTATTTTTTACAGTTCGTGTTATGATATCTATTAGCTTTTGTTCATGGAGCTAACTCTCGACAAGACGCCGCAAATGGCGTCAAGTCCTGACCATGCTTCGCACAAAAGCATGGTTCGAGAGAGGGTTAGCTCTTTTTCTTTTGCCGCAACTGCGGCGGGAAGGGGGTGAAACCCTTGGTGTTTTTCTCTTATCCCGTAGCATCAATGTATAGCTACGGAGATTATACCACTGCAATGACATGCAGTGGTAGAAACCACCATGTTGCGTATAGGCGTCCTGGAGATGCCGGTACACAGTTTAAGTGCCCATACTGCGGGCATTTCATGGTGTAACACCACAATACGACAGTTGGGGTTTGTGCGACCCCGAAACCACTGACCTCCGCGGTCAGTAAAGGGCGTCTGTCCGCCCCTGGGGTGATTCGCCCAGCTGGTAGCCCAGAAAAGAATCACAGGACATATAGCTCTAATCGGCAGAGCGCCCGCGTCGACAACGGTGTCGACGCAACGGGAGGCTGCGGGTTCGAGTCCCGCTGTGTCCGCCGTCGCGGTTGCATGCGCAGTCACACGGACTCATCACCCGTGTGAAGCCGTATGTAAGCGAAAAAACTTGGGTGTTTCCACCACTCCGCCCGAGTTTCATTGACTTCTCAGCTTTGTTTTGTGGTCCAATGGCGTACGACAAACCAAAGCGGGTGTATACCGCTACATCGAGAAGACCAATGTTTTCAACACAGAATGGTCAGGGTGTGCCAGGTAGGGAGACAGGACATTCGAAGTCCACCGTCTCGCGGGTTTGACTCCCGTCACATCCACTGAGATGGCACAATGGCGTGTCATCTCTCCCTCCCCGGGTTCGCGAGATTCACTCGTGGCAGTTTTTCTCACCGTCGAGATCAACTCCGAGCAGAACCGCTTGAGCCCACCAGCGCCCCTCATTCTCAATGGCGAGAGTGAGGGGGTTTTCTCCTTTTTTGTGGTAAAATAACAGAGATGACATCATTTTGGGACAACCTACCGCAGCCGTTTTTCATCTTGGCACCCATGGAAGCCGTCACTGACGTGGTGTTTCGTCATGTCGTGAAGCGGGCGGGTGCCCCCGACGTGTTTTTCACCGAGTTTGCCAATGCCACCGGCTGGGTACATGCTGGCGACAAGGCCATCGCTGGGCGACTGATTAAGACCGACGACGAACATCCATTGGTCGCCCAAATCTGGGGTGGTGAGCCGGGCGACATGGAACAATTTGCCGCTCACTGCATGGAGCTCGGCTTTGACGGCATTGACATCAACATGGGCTGTCCCGCCAAATCCGCCATCAAATCAGGCGGTGCCGCACTGATTCGCCGACCCGACGTAGCGGTTGCTGCCATCGCCGCTGCTAAAACTGCTGGGTTGCCAGTTAGTGTGAAGACTCGGCTGGGCTATACGTATGTTGACGAATGGCGAGAGTGGCTGAGCACGCTACTGACGCAGGACCTCGCCAACTTAACCATCCACCTCCGCACCAAAAAGGAGATGAGCAAAGTCCCAGCACACTACGAACTCATCGACAACATTGTCAAACTACGCGATGAAATCGCCCCGCAGACGCTGCTAACCATCAACGGCGACATCCGCGACCGCGCCCACGGCGAAGCATTAGTCAGAGCCCACCCAGGCCTCAACGGCATCATGATCGGGCGGGGAATCTTCAGTAATCCGTTTTGCTTTCGGAAAGGCGGAGTGTCTTCAGAGATCGAGGATAAGCGGGTGATAGTCGGCGGGGCAGCACCCACTTCTGAACAAATCTCTGATTTTTCAGGAGAAGGGGCGGACCGACTAGCAGGACCCGCGTCTAGCGACCTACGTGCCGTCGCAGACGGCGACGACGGGAGCGGTAATGTTAAATCGGAACTTATATGTCTATTACATTACCACCTTGACCTCTTTGACCACTACCAATCAACCCTCGGTCGCCCCTTCGAAACCCTCAAACGCTTCTTCAAAATCTACATCCGCGATTTCGACGGCGCCAAGGAACTGCGCGACCAGCTGATGCACACCAAGACGACCGACGAGGTGCGATCAATACTTGCACACAACGATCGTCCACATTATACTTATTGACATGACAACAAAAAAACAAAGACTGCAAAAACAACAGACTATAGACACATGGATCGTCATAGCATTATGGGCGAGTGCTATCTGGTTCTCGCTCGCACGCGGATTCATTACTGGCATCGGCGGTTGGGTACTAGCACTACTTGGCCCGTGGGCACTTATCGTTAGCTGTATCTGTCTTGCAATCATCTCCCGACAAGTGAAAAAACGCCATGCATCAAAAGACCATCTCACCACAATAGTACGTGTTTCCTTTATCGTCATGTCAATCTCATTATTTATCTGCGGCCTTGCAATGCCTGATTTTAGCGACATAGAGACCTTTTCAACATTATCCGTGTATACAAATAACGCTATTTCATTTGAAACATCAAAAGCTATCGCCATTATCTCAGGGTTTGTAGTAGTTCTGTCTCTATTCGTGGCTGTTACTTTTGGCATCGCTGAAGACAGAGAAGAGACAACGGAAGACGTCGCTATTTAGATTAGTATTAATTAGAGTCTTAGCGCTATACGCAAATTGCTTGAAAAAATATAATGCTTATGGTATAATAGTAATATGGATGAAATTAGCAGAGTTCCATTATCATCTATCAATCCCGAGCAAACAACAAAGGGCTTAACGCCCCGATTACAGCAACTACCAATGGATCATCTGTTATTAGTTTCTGACAATCATGAAACCGTAGACTCTTCAACGACAGCCGCCATGCTTAGCCCAAGAGAAGATTACGAAACAGGACGCGATAATAGCGTACAAAAAGTACATTTCGCAGACCTGTCTATATTAGGCGATAATGAGATACTCAGCACTCAACCAGTTGCCATCAAGCCTTTTGATGTCGAATGGCTAGCCACGCGTGATTATCGTACAGCCATAAAACTCAATGAGGGCGGACATGTAACATTCGAGCCAATCGGCTTTTTACGAAAAGAAGATGAACAGGGCAAGAATAAGATCTGCACTATAACAAAGTTTGAACAAGGCGTGACAAGCTGTGATAACATTCTATGGGGAAATAACGAGCGCCAAAGACCTGCTGATTCTAGTATATCTCTAACACTCGGTATAGCGGCACAAAGCCTCATAATGCTCCATGACCGAGGATTGCATCATGGTGATTTTCAAGTCAAGAACACAGCCTATGATATAACCCAGCAGCCACGTATTATCGACCTGACTAGTGTAAAGAAACAAAACGACCCATATAAATTTGGCGAAGATTTGTCGTTATATCTAAGCTCGTTATCACGATATGGCAAGCAAACACCCTACCCAACAGAAGAGCAGGTTGAAGATCTATTCCTGCGGCCATATCATGATCAGATTGACAATATATTTCCTCACAGCAAAAGACAGACGATGCGTAAAATCATCGCCTGCCTAGCTATCAACATTAATGATGTGATGAACGATCGCTACTAGTGTCGCCGCTTATGCCGCTGCAAATCAGCCACCTTTAGCCGCACTAAGTGTCGGTCGATAAGCTGTTTGGCCTTTTCGCGTTCTATTTGGTCGTCAGCGTTGTCACGTGCTGCGATGGCTCGCTCTAGTGCCGCCTGGGTTTCTGCCTCGATGATGTCGTCACCATGGTCGGCTTCATCAACTAAAATACGTACGCCTGTCTGATCAATCTCTACCACACCGCCGGAGATAGCGAAGAATTCTTCTTCCTGCGTCTCCTTGGTGCGGCGGACGGTGATGACACCGTCCCTCGCCACTGTCACCAGCGGCTCGTGACTCGGCAGTACCGAAATTTCGCCGTCAATCGTCGGAATGGTCACCGAGTAGACCATCTCATCCAGCTTGACACCACCGAGCGTTACTAGCTTCAAATTCATCGGGCTAGTCCTTCTTTGCCTCTGGTTGCTTTGCGCTTTCAGCGTCGCGAGCTACCTGGTCAGCCAAGGTTCCTTGTACCATGTAGAACCAGCTTTCTGGCTTGTCGTCGTATTTACCAGCCAAGATGTCAGATGCGTCACGAATGGTGTCCTCTAACTTGACGTACACGCCAGGGTTGCCAGTAAATTTCTCAGCCACGTGGAATGGCTGCGCCAGGAAGCGCTGGATACGGCGCGCCCGAGCAACAATTTGCTTCTGGTCGTCCGACAATTCTTCCATACCGAGGATGGCGATGATGTCCTGCAATTCTTTGTACTGCTGCAGCACTCGCTGCACCTCGCGCGCCACGCGGTAGTGTTCCTCGCCGACGATTTCTGGGTCGAGCGAATTAGAGCTTGAATCCAACACGTCAACGGCCGGGTAGATACCAATTTCCGTCAAGGCACGGTTCATCACGATGGTCGCGTCCAGGTGAGCGAAGGTCGTGGCTGGCGCTGGGTCGGTCAAGTCGTCGGCCGGCACATAGACTGCCTGAACAGAGGTGATTGAACCCTTTTTCGTCGAAGTAATGCGCTCCTGCAACGCACCCATTTCTTGCTGCAAGTTTGGCTGATAACCCACAGCACTTGGCAAACGACCGAGCAGTGCCGACACCTCAGCACCAGCCTGCGTGTAGCGGTAAATATTATCGATAAACAGCAGCACGTCTTTGCCTTCGTCACGAAAGGCTTCAGCCATCGCCAAACCTGAGAGCGCCACGCGCAGACGTGCTCCAGGTGGCTCGTTCATCTGACCAAAAACCAGCGAGGTCTTGTCCAACACGCCAGCCTCTTCCATCTCGTAGTACAAGTCATTTCCTTCGCGAGTACGCTCACCAACGCCGGCGAACACAGAGTTACCAGAGTGGAACTTAGCGATGTTGTTGATCAGCTCGGTAATTAGGACAGTTTTACCGACACCAGCACCGGCGAATAGACCAGCCTTACCACCTTTGGCTAGCGGTGCAATCAGGTCAACGACTTTGATACCAGTTTCCAAAATCTCCGTCTTGTTCGACTGCTCAGACAGATCTGGAGCAGGGCGGTGAATTGGTGCAGTTTTGCCCTTTGGCTGCGGTTTCTCGTCAATCGCTTCACCAACCACATTGAACATGCGTCCCTGAGTCTCGGCGCCCACTGGCACGGAAATCGGCGCACCAGTCGCCACCACTTCTGCACCGCGAGCCAAGCCGTCAGTTGACGACAAAGCAATTGTCCGCACCGTGTGCTCGTCGAGGTGCTGTGCTACTTCCAGTACCAAGGTCTCTTTGCCGTTCTTGACATGCAATGCGTCATAAATCGCCGGCAGTTTAACGTCGCGCGGAAACTCCACATCGACCACCACGCCAACGATTTGAATAATTTTTCCTAGTGTTTTACTCATCATTTCCTCCTTTAATCTTGCTCATATCTCCATTTATCACTTGACAGTCAATTGCCATCAAATCTTCAGCAAAGGACGACTTTGCGTCAATTGGGTGTAGCGCGTACACTGGCTTTCCGAGCGCAAATGCCCAGCCAGCCTCAAAGAAACACGACGCACCAATATAGCCATTGCCACGTTCATCATCAAAATTCGCCAGCAGCAAAGCATCACTGCCTTGCAATCGGCTCATGTGTTCATCAATATACTGCCGCTTTGTCAGGTGCTCCTCGGTTTGGGGTATTGTGGCCTGATAGCCTGCTGCTTTCAATAGCTCCTGCAATGCAGCGAATTTATCCGCATGGCGCATCGATGCTGAAACTAGGATTTTCATTGTTCCATCGCCTCCACGCCGCCAGAAATTTCCGCTAACTCTTGCGTGATCGCACCCTGGCGGGCTTTGTTCATCGCCAGTGTCAGATCGTCAACCAGGTCAGAAGCATTATCCGTTGCATTTTTCATGGCCATCATCCGCATGGAGTGCTCACTAGCACGAGCGTCCAGCAATGCCTGAAACAGTCGCGCGCCAGTCAAACGATAGGCGACGGCGTCCAGTACCTCTGGGATACTTGGCTCGTATTTAGCGTCGGAAACCGTGTTCGAAACTTCACTTGGGTCGATCAAGGCTTTGGTTCCCGCTGGCAACAACCGTGACAGCTCTGCGGTCTGCACCATACTATTCACAAATCGCGTATACACCAATGTCACCGCGTCAACCTCGCCATTTTCAAACATACCGATGGCGGTGTTTAAAATCGTGTGAAAAGTCAGTCCTGTTGGTTGGTCTGGCAAATTGTCATAACTACCGATCACCTCAGTGTCTTTCAAGCGCGAGGCAAATTGCGAAGCTCGGCGGCCAACGGTCAAGGTCAAATTCTCAATGCCGCGCTCATCATCACGCTTCAGCAGCTCCAGATATTTCTTCAAGACATTAGTATTGTACGCACCAGCCAAACCCTTGTCGCTGGCGATGACGATGATTAGACGCTTAGTAATTTTGCGGCGCTTAAACAGCGGGTGGTTATCAGTTGCACCTTGACTGGCCAGGTAGCTCAGCAACTCCTCGGCTGCCATGGTGTAGGGAGCTGACGCCTTGTCCGCCTCTTGCGAACGGCGCATTTTGCTGGCCGCCACCAACTGCATCGCCTTGGTGATTTGCTTGGTCGAATCCACCGAGCGAATGCGATTTTTCAGCGCACGAGTACTCGGCATGGATTACTCCTCAAACCCTTTCGCTGCCACCTGCGTTGCCTCGTCAATGACCTGGAGTTGCTCGTCAGTTGGCTTGGCGCCCTTATTCAATTCACGCATGGTGTCTTTAGCGTTATTCCAAAGTTGCGTCAATAGACCAGCCTGCGCTTCCTTGATCTTAGCGACCGGCACGCTGTCAAAGGCGCCGCTGGTCACCGCGTGAATGCTGACAAATTGCTCCCAGACGCTCATCGGCTGGTATTGCGGCTGTTTGAGCAGTTCAGTCAAGCGCTGGCCGCGATCAATTTGCGCCTTGGTCGCATCATCCAGATCCGAGCCAAATTGCGCAAACGATGCCAACTCACGGAACTGTGAAAGACCGAGCTTCAGGTTACCACCAACCGATTTAACCGCCTTAGTCTGGGCAGCACCACCGACACGGGAAACTGATAGACCAGCAGAGATAGCCGGGCGAATACCTTGGTAGAACAAATCAGTTTCCAGAAAAATCTGACCGTCGGTGATGGAAATCACGTTGGTCGGGATGTAGGCCGAGATATCACCAGCCTGCGTCTCGATGATTGGCAGGGCAGTCAACGAGCCGGCACCCAATTCGTCCGACAACTTGGCTGAACGCTCGAGCAGGCGAGAGTGTAGGTAGAAGACATCACCAGGGTACGCCTCGCGTCCCGGTGGACGACGGAGCAAGAGCGACATCTGGCGGTAAGCCACGGCGTGCTTGGTCAAATCGTCATAAATCATCAGCGCGTGGCCGCCGTTGTCGCGGAAATATTCACCCATGGCCGTACCAGCATATGGCGCCAGGTAGAGCAGGGAAGCCGCGTCTGACGGGCTGGTCGCCACCACGATGGTTTGCTCCATCACGCCTTCTTCTTTCAGGCGGTCAACCAGCCGGGCAATCTTTGATAATTTCTGTCCAATCGCCACGTAGACGTTGACCACGCCAGTCTTTTGCCGTGCCTGGTTGATCATAGTGTCGATAGCAATGGCAGTCTTTCCCGTCTGACGGTCGCCGATGATCAGCTCGCGCTGCCCGCGACCAATCGGGAACATGGCGTCGATTGACATGATACCGGTCATCAATGGCTCATGCACCGACTTACGGCCCATCACGCCGATGGCTGGTCGCTCAATCAGCCCACGCTGCTTGGTCTTGATGGCTGGTCCGCCATCGAGCGGCCGGCCCAGCGGGTCAACCACGCGGCCGAGCAGCTCCTCGCCAACTGGTACATCCAGCACCGCACCCTTGCGGCGAACGCTAGCGCCAGCCTTGACTTTTTCTTCACCACCGAGGATCACCGCACCGATTTCATCTTCCATCAAGTTCAGCGCAAACGCTTCCACTGTGCCGCCATCAGTTTCAATTTCTAACACTTCGCTGTAGCCAGCTTTACTGAGGCCATGCACCCACGCCACGCCGTCGCCGACGCGGATGACGACACCAGCATCCTCTAGTCCTTCCGTCGCCTCCAGCTGCGCGATTTTTTCCCGCAGGCTTTTGGCTAGTTCTGTCACATCAATCTTGCTCATTTTTCCTCCTAGATTTTCTTCGCCCGCAAGTCGTTTAGCTTCTTCAAAACCGTTGCGTCCAGTGTTGCAGTTGGCGTCCGTAGCTTGAAACCGCCGATGAGTTCTGGGCGAACAACTTCGCTCAATTGAACAGCCGTCTGGGGTTTCTTGAGTAGCGTCATGATGGCCGAACGCGCCTCATCAGTCAACGAGCGCGCTGACTCAACCGTCGCCACCGTTAAGCCACGCTCCGCCAGTTCTGTCTGAATATCACGCACCAACAAGTCGACTTCACGCTGACGATTTTCATGGCTGAGTAGCGCCGCTACTTCGTCCATAACCTTGGTGTCGTTGTCTAACAATCGTTCAGCCACATACCGAGCCAATTTACGACGCGACGTTCGTGCAGGCATTAGCGCGCCTCCTTCAAAGCTTTCTCGATCAATTTGCCGTCTTTTTTAGCGTCCAATTTCTCGTTCACCAAGGTGCCGGTTGCCTCAGCCACCAATTGCAATGTTTCGTTATGCAACGCTTGGCGCGCAGCCGCAACTTCACCAGCAATTTCTGTCCGAGCCGCCTCGATGATGCCGTCGGCTCGTGTTTCGGCTTTCTTGGCTGCGGCTTCAACGATTTCCGTTGCTTCATTCCTGGCTGAAGCAACGATGTCACGTGCTTCCGCTCGCGCTTTACGCATCGATGCGTTGATCATTTTCTCAGTCTTGTCAGCATTTTCACGCGCTGATCTGGCGGCTTTTTCGGCCGTTCGAAGGTCTTTATCACGCTTGTCCAGCATCGCTGCTAGTGGCGGATATACCCATTTGCTCAACACAAACAGCAATACCAAAAATGCCACCGACTGTAGAATCAACAGCTTCCAGTCGATCCCCAAAGAACCAAACAAATCAGCCTTATCAGCTGCGTGAGCTTCAGCACTCGCAAATTGTGTTACCAATCTTTCCACAATTTACCTCTAAATTACATAACCTTACCGACGATGGCAGCCACGAAACCGATAATCGCCAAGGCGTCGATAAATGAAATACCAAGAATCATCATGGTACGCAAGTCATTAATCTTCTCTGGGTTGCGACCTGCGGCGTTCATCGCTGCAGCACCGATCATTGCGGCACCAATTGCTGCGAAGGCTGCTGGGATTGCGTAAGTTAAGGCAAAAGCTAATGCTTCCATGGTTGATATTCTCCTTATAATTATTACTTAACTACTTATTTTCATTCTCTGTCATTTTCTTTGAAATATCAACAGGGGAATGAACATGCGCATGGCTGGACTCGTTGTGGTCGCCGTGAGGAGTGAGTCCCAGGGAAATAAATACCGTTGACAACATGAAGAAAATGTACGCCTGAATACCACCGATGAATAGTTCGAACAAATAGAACGGCTGTAGCATTGCTGGTGAAGCGTACTTTGTTAGATACGCGATCATAATCAGCAATACTTCGCCTGCCAGCACATTACCGAACAGACGAAAGCTCAGTCCCAGCAAGCGCGAAAACTCTGCTACCAACTCCAAAATACCGACAAATGACATGATTGGATCTTTCAGCGGATTGACGAAATATCGCCCCATATTGCCACGGAATCCCAAGTAGCGGAACGCATAGACTTGCGCCGCGATGATAGTGATGATAGCCAGTCCAAACGTCATGTTCAAATCAGCCACACCGCCACGAAACAGGGGAGTGCCATGCTCGCCAACAGTGACTGGGCCAACAAAAGGCAACAGCCCCAACCAGTACTGCGCTATCACAAAGAAAAATATAGTGATAGTCAATGGCGCCACTCGCGCCGCCCAAACGTCATCTTGGATAACCTGTTTGACCGTGCCGTACAAGCCATCAAACGTCCAGTTAACCAAACGCGTCACAAAGTTAGGCTTCTTTTTACCCAGTGCTGCCGCGCGTGTTCGTAGCATGATCCATGCCAAAACCAATAATCCCAAAGCACCCAACAGGTGAGAGTTGGTGATGGAAATACCGCCAACCTGTAATATTTCATCTGCTTTCACTGAAATATGCAGACTGCTTGCAAACTGGTGTATCATTGATTAGCCTCTCTCTGTTTTATGAATCGTATTTGTTGATAAATCAACCCTGCTGACGTCGCCAGACCCACGATAATCCCTACAAACATCAGCCACGGTTTTGTGTGCAGCATCAGGTCTGCCCACAGCCCCACGAGCATCAAGCCGATGCTCGGCACAAACATGCGCCAAGTCGTCCCGATGATGGTTTTCATCATAATCGCAGTGGCGTCCACATCTGTTTTTTGGTCGCTCCGAACCTTAGGTTTTCCAGCCATTACCTATACTATATCAATCTGCTATACTATTTGACAATATGCCCAGGAGAAATTATCCAAAATCTCAACCGCTCCAGAAACATCGACAGCCACTGACTACTGTACATGAGCTCAACAATTGCCATCAAAAACGCCGCTTTTCAACCCAACAACAAGCCGAAAGGGAAGTAGCTAACCGTCAGCTCACTGACCCACAGCTGACCTTGTCAACTTACAAATGCAATTGGTGCGGCGGCTGGCACCTCACGTCACGCTAGAGCTACTAGAAGACGAGATGTTCTTGGATTGGCACATTCGTGTAACGACCCAAAATTGGCACCGTCGAATCAGTCGTCGTACCATCACCGAGCTGTCCTCGGTTATTGTTACCGACAGTATAGACGCGATTATCAGTCGTAAAGATCACGGTCGTACCGCCGCCACTTTCCACGTGCTTAGCACGAGGGGCAGTTGGGCTACTGCCAAACAACTGCATTGGTGTCGGTGTATTGCGACTGACTTTATCACCAGTACCCAGCTGACCATTTTCATTTGAGCCAGCACCATACACCTTACCGTCATCACCCACTACAAACAAGTTACTGACACGCCCTGCATAGGCTGTTGACCAGATGTCAACCGCTTTTACGCCGGCTGGTAGCATGAATTGTACTGGGGTTGGGTTTCGCCAATTAGTAGCCCCATTTGCGTGGTTGGCGCTGTTACCAAACACACCATGGTAGTTACTACCAGTACTGTAGACGCGCCCGTCAGACGTACGATACGATGCGAACAACTCGTCGGTGGAAATCTGCTGCACAAATCCTGGAACACCCAAATCTCGAATCTTTGGCGTCTGAAGCCTGAAGAATATATGCTTATTACTCGGGGGACAGGCAGCAGCTATCGCCATTCCTGTACCCGAAGCATTAGCCGCTAGGCAGTGGTTACTGGCACCTCGGCGGAAAATACGATCCGAACCATAGGAGACCATGCGCCAGCGCTGAATGGCGGCTGAAGGATTACAATTTGCCAAACGAATGTTCACCAAGTCACCGGCAGTATTTTCCACACATTTACCGTTTATTTTGATCTGCTCCTGCGGTGTATATTCAAATTGCTGCTGAGAACTATCGTTGCAACTACGAGGAGCTACCGTAGTAGGACCGACTGCCTCCATGCAACGGCCCTCCAAGAACCGCCAGCGGAACACTAGATTGTCCTTACCAACCTCCAAGTGGTTTGAGCCACCCACGCCATAAACCTTACCATCATTCGCCAAGATATATAGGGTACCTCCGTCAAAGGCCAGCTGCATAGCGCGTGGTTTACCGGGATTACCAAAGTCACCAATTCTTACTGGCGTTGATGAACTTGATATATTGGCGCGACCCAACTGATAATAATCATTTGCACCCCAACCGTACACGGCACCATTCTGCATGATGACATAAGCATTATATCGGTCCTGTACCAAGTGAGCTGTCGGAATTGTTGCAGGATTAGCTGGATTTGGAGAAGGTAAAGCGACACGCTTTGGAGTAGACCTGTTACTACAGGCGGTCGCATACGCTGGAGTGACAGTATAATCACCAGTACCCAATAGGCCGTACGTACATTCACCAGCAGCATAGATATTTTTATCATTCCCCAGTACAAAGTTTGCCCAACCTGAGTTGACAGTAACTGCTTTAACTCCAACCGGCAAGCCAAACCTCACTGGTGTTGAGACGGTCGGACTCATATAGCCAGCGCCCAATTGACCGCGATCATTTTTGCCCGCACCATACACCGCACCATTCTCATCTCGAATCATCAAGTTTCCACCGACAGAGACAAAGTTGGTGTGCACTGAAACTGCGCGCTGGGATATAGTAAATCTCACTGGCGTTGGCTGAGCTGTCGAAACCAATCCAGCGCCCAACTGACCACGGTCGTTCGCCCCAACTGACCGGACACGTCCAGCAGAGTCAATTGTCGCAAAGAATACTTTGTGCTGTATGCCGTGCATATCACCCTCATATCCAAACGCCAAGGTGTCGACACGCGTCTGGGCTCCAGTGGCCAATGACAACACTCGAGTATAGGTTTTCCAAACGCCACCGCTTGGTCGCAATAATTCAACATAACCCGTAGCATAGGCCTGCTGGACCTCACCACCGGTTGAGCCAAGAGGAGGGACAGTAAACCGCGTTCGAATATTGCTCTCATGCATCACAGTATTTGCCTGACCAGGCTCTGGGTCACCCGCACAGTTTGTCTCTGGAGCTAGATTTTTTGATCCCCATGGCGAAATCATACCGTTGCTGCGCAGACAAGACACAGCATATGCCAGACCACTTTCAGCGGCTTCGCGCGCCAATTGGTTATAGTACCGGTCCCGTAACGCCGCTGCATATGAGGCAGCCAACTGCATAGCCACCAAAAGTAAGGTCAGCATAATTACTGAGGTGATGAGAACTGTTGGTAGGGTAAATCCTGTTTTTTTGTTGTCCGCACCCATGATTACTCATCATTATACACTTGTCGATAAGCATGTACAATATGCTATAATGGACTTACGTAAAGAAAGTTGAGGGGAATATATGAGCGAAGATACAGCAACCAACCACAGCGCCAAAGTAACCGTCTACAGCACTAGTTGGTGCGCATTTTGCCACACTGAAATGGAATGGTTGGAAAAACTGGGAATTGACTTCATCAAAAAAGACATTGAAGCGGAACCTGCGGCTAAAGAAGAATTGTTGGCAAAAAATGGCGGCAATTTCCAAGGCGTGCCAGTCACCGACATTAACGGGGAACTAGTGCTTGGCTTTGACCGACCAAAGCTGCAAGACTTGCTGCGCAAGAACGGCTTGTTGGCTGATTAAAAATCTGAATACGAATTATCCCGCCTAACAGTGGCGGGATTTTTATTCTGCACCAATTTGCACAACCTCACCGCCAATTGCTTGGCGGAAATAATTGTCGTGACTGACGTAGAGGATGGCGCCGGAATATTTCGCCAGCGCCGTCTCTAACTCCTCAATGCTTGGTAAATCAAGGTGATTGGTCGGCTCGTCCAAAATTAATAGCTGCGGGTCATTCGCCAGCATAGCAATGATCTGAAAGCGGGCTTTCTGGCCACCCGACAGGCGCGCCAGTGGTGTCATCCGGTCCGCTTCGGTAAACAGATAATCGGCTAGTAATTGGCGGATTTTGGTATCAGAAATCGGTAAGTCGCGGCTAAGGTATAATTTCTCAATCGCCACCTCCAGCGGATCCACCAAATACCGCTCATCAATCTCTTGCTTATACACGCCCACCCGCACCTGCGGATCGAGGAAGAGGTTGCCGGAGTAGAGGATAGGAGCGGCAGGTGCGACACCTTCTACGCCAGAGGCTGTGGAACGTTCGCGAGTAGCGGACGTTTCAGCCGAACGCTCGCGAAAAATCTCCGATGGAGATTTGAGCGAAGAGTGTGCTCTGGCGGAGGACGGTGGAGTGACTGCCGCCCTACTATTTAACAACATCCGAATCAGCGTCGTCTTACCAGCGCCATTACGACCACGCAGCTCCATCGCCTCACCCTCACGCAAATCAATATCCACCCCCTCAAACAGTATCCGCTCGCCAACCCCAACTGCCGCATCCTCAACTCGCACCAGCACATGCTGGCTACGGCTAGCCGCATCCTTCATCGATAGCCGAATATTGCGCGCCTTGAACTTGCCGTAGCGCTCAGCCGACTTATAATCAAGCTGCCCAGCTGACTCCTTGTCAATCCAAAACGTCGGCTTGTCCATCTCTGATAATTCCGCCAGCTCGGCCCGCGCCTCATGTTCCAGCCGCTTGAACTTTTGGATAGTGCCGGGGTTTCGCGACTTTTCCTTTAGCCGCTGATAATCCAACACCTTTTGTCGAAGATTAGTCATCCGCTTCTCAATTTGCTCAAAATTATTCATACCCGCCGCCGTCGCCTGAGCATTTTGCTTGAGGTAAGCATCATAATTACCGCGGTAGCTGACCGCTCGGCCATCTTTAAGTTCAATAATTCGATCCACCCGGCCCAGCACATCGCGGTCGTGCGTGATGATCAGCATGGCCTGGCGCGGCTGCGAGCTCATCCAGTCGATGAACTGCTGCTTGGCTACATAATCCATGTGGTTGGTCGGCTCATCAATCAGCGCCAAATGCGCTTCCGAGTGCATAATCTTCACGATTTCCACCAGCCGCTTCTGGCCACCCGACAGGGAACCAAGCGGCCGCTCGCCACACCCACTCAGCTGGAAATTATCAAGCTCCCGCTCAATCTTCTCCTCGATCTGGTAAAACCCTTTCTGGTCAAATCGCTCCAGCGCCTGCGTATACTCCTCAATCTTACGCATATTATCGCCCATGGTTTCAGGATATTCATCAATAATCTTCTTTAAGGCCGAATATTCCGGCAGCCCCGACAAAATGTAGCTCAATACCGTCTGATCACCCAAACCATGATGCTCCTGCGCCGTACTAGCCACCGTGATGCCGCGGCGAAAAATCACCTCGCCAGTATAATCACTGTCCATGCCCGCCAATATGCCAAACAGCGTCGATTTGCCGACGCCATTGCGGCCGACCACGCCGACCTTTTCGCCGTCATCCACACTAAACTTGACGTTGCGCATCAACGTCTTGTCGCTAAAACTCTTCTCGGTGATGTGAATGTCGGCTATCATTGGGCTATTGTACCACACGCCATACCGTAAGGGTATTGAAATATATGATTTTTTGTGGTATAATACGAGTTATGGAAAAAGATTCTCATGCTAGCAAAGAAGCTAAAATTATTCCTCTCGCTCCATATCTCAACAGGAGGAGAATGCGAGAAGCTGGTCGTATTGTGTTTAGACGACTCGGTGCAGATGCTGAGGGGTCACAGTCAGAACCGCTAGCCCGGGTTTATGACATCTCCAGTCGTCTCCCAAAAACCACCGCTCCAGAGGCTGCCGCTGAAGAAGATATCGTTACTGGGGAGCAAGATACCGAAGGGGAAGTCATTGCAGAAATGGTGGAAGATATCACAACAAACTTTGAAGCTTTGCCAGAATATGACGGTGACCTAGGAGGATTCCTAGACATCATTAATGGTCAATTGGAGGATTGCTACGAAGAGCTTAGCCCTGACCAAAAGAAAAAGTTAGCCATCAAGCTAACCAGCGTACTGGGCGAGTCCCACGAAAACCTCTCTAAAGCAGTAGTCCATCACCCAAACTTCGTAAGGTTGCTTGGTGTCGTCCTTAATATGCAATATGACCCCAACTTCCAAGCAAGAAAACGACATCCAAGCTATCGACCAATCAGGGATGCAATTATGACAGCCACTCTCGTACTAAGCCTCACTCCAGGTGAATTCGACCCTGTCACTGGTGCCCATACACCACCTGAACGCTAAACCTGCTATAATGGGACCATGCCAAAGCCCAAAGCAAAAAAACCAGCTACTCACGCCATCGTTAACCGTCGAGCACGGTTTGACTATGAGTTGGGCGAGGAAATCGTAGCTGGGCTGGTGCTGACAGGAGTAGAGGTACGAGCTGCACGAGACGGCCATGTCCAACTCAAAGGCGCCTTTGTCAGTCTGAGAAATGATGAATTGTGGCTCAATAACGCAAGTTTTTCGTTGCGGCTGAACGTTCGTGGTCAGGCGAATTCAAAGAGTGTCGACACCTCAGCGCGAAAACTACTGGCCAGTCGTAAACAAATTGACCGATTCGCTGCTGCCAAACAACAGGGACTGACAATTGTACCGACGAAATTATTGACCAATGGTCGCTTCATCAAAATTGTCATCGCACTCGGACGGGGTAAAAAACGCTACGACAAACGCGAGACCATCAAGCGTCGAGATCAGGATCGTGAGACTCGTCGGCAGCTTTCTGGTCGATAAGCTCTTGGTATAATTTTTCCAGCTTCTTCACTTGGCGGCTTTCAGTAAATTTGGCTGCCAATTTTTTACTAATAGCACCAAACTCTTGACGCTTGTTGGCATCCTCCAGCAGGGCAATGATCGCTCGCCCAAAGCTGGTCGGATTATCATTCGCGATGAAACCATTCACGCCGTCTTGAACCACTTCTGACAGCTCTTTGTCCACCAGCACGATCGGCAGTCCTGCATGAGCCGCTTCATGCAGCACCCAGCCTTGCGTGTCTTTCAACGACGGAAAGGCAAATACGTCCAGCACCGAATATGCCAAACCAAGCTTTTCGCGCGGCATGGCGCCGGTGAAAATAATTCTGTCAGCATATTTGGTTGCGGCAGCCATTTCCTCCAAGGTCTTTCGGTATTCAAAATCACCAACAAACAATAATTTTGCTTTCGGCCGTTTCTTGGCGATGTGCCGTTCAAACGATTTGATGAGGAGCGGTAAATTCTTTTCTTCACCCAACCGACCAACAAACCCAAAGATTTCGTCATCTTCCGCCAAGTTCCACTGCTCACGAAATGCTTTCACCTCAGTTTTTGTTGGACGAGGCAGCGCATTTACGCCATTTGGCATTAGCACCAATTCGTATTGATAATCATCATACTGCCAGGACTTTAGTTGCTTACAGCTCTTTCGACATAAGGCGATGACCGCGTCTGCTTTACTGTACAAAATAGTGATAACGCTTTCAATGATGTCTTTGTTCCACTTAGTGACGCCCGCTCGCGGCTTGTACAATTTGGCAATTTCTAGTAGGTCATGGCCGCGCAATCTCACCGACATCGGGAAGACGATTCCTGCCAGCGCCAAAGCACCAGGCAGCACCGCCGGGTAGTGATCAACGAACTCATAGATGTCGGTACAGTGCTGAATCACCAACGGAATATTATTCTTTTTGGCAGCCTTCACGCCAACTAACCCAATTTGCGATGGCGTAAAGACATGTACGATGTCTAGCTCCAGCTCTTTGATGCGACGCTGTACTGTCGGCGGAAAGAATACCGATGTGTCATAATCATCAAAAAACGCACCCTTGATCGACGGGAAGCGAATGATCCGTGAGTCAGAGTCTTCGTTGAGCAATTCGGCTTGCTTGGACGGACTCATCGACTTGGCAGGGCAAAATACGTAGACCTCATGTCCTAGGTTTTCCAGCTCTCGCTTGAGCGATTCAACCACAAAAACGATGCCATTGATTGATGGTCGATAGGTATCAGTAAACAGTCCAATTCTCATGATTCTATTACGCTCCTGTAAAATTCCACTAATCGCTCGCCACCAGCTCGACTGTCAAACCGTTTGGCAATCCGACCAGCTGCAGCAACTTGTTGTTTATACCATGTAGCATCATTCCTCAGCTTATCTATCACCTTAACAGCATCTTGAGCTGAGGAGATAAACTGAGCATCTGGGCGAAATGTGTCGTCGTATTCATGAATATCTCTCAGGATGATTGGCAGTCCAGCACCCGCGGCTTCTAACACGCACATTGGGTGATTCTCTTGTTCAGCAGGCAAAAAGAACGCGTCGGCCGCATGTAAATAGGTCATGACGTCTGTATGATCAATCACGCCCGTAATGATCACATTGTCAGGAGCTGATGCTATCAGGTCTTGCATTTTGCCATATTCTGCGCCCAAATGTTTGAAAGGAATGCCGCCCACCCAAATGAACGTTACCTCGGGCAGGGCTCGTGCCGTTTCAAAAAACGTGTCCAGACGCTTGCGCGGCTGAACCTGTCCATTACCAACCACCACAAAGTCTGACGGCTTCAGTTTCAGTTTTTTGCGAGCAGCTTGTTTGGTTTTTGCAGTGGATGCATAGCGGCTCATGTCGACCGTATTGTACAGCACCTCCACGCGCGTTTTCAGCTTCATCGGACCAGTCATGGTTTCTTTGACCATGTTAGAGCAGGCCAATACCAAATCAGCCTGGTTATATACCCAGCGCATATACGCTCGCACCAGCCACTGCATTCTACCCATGCCTTTGATGCTGCCAACCAAGGAAGCAGGGATGACGTGGCCAGAGATAATCTTTTTACCACGCGAACGTTTGAGCATCCACATTGAATACAAACCAATGGTCTGAGCATGGACAATATCTGCATCAGAGCGGGCTTGATTGACCACGACGGACGTGTCTTTTCTCGCCTTAAGCGCATTTGTCATCTCTACAAAAGCAGTGTGAACACCATGGCCTTGGACAGTAAACTCACTCTCGGAAATCATATCGACGTTCAGTCGAGTCTTGCGTGTCATACTACCTATTATACCACAAGTTGCGTACCAACCGCTTCGCCCCTGGCCGCACGCACGATATTGCCGTCACTCAGCAGGTCGCAAATAATCATTGGCTTTTTCTCTTCAGCAGCCAACCCAATAGCCGCTTTATCCATCACGCCAATGTCCGGGTTTACCAAAACCTCGTCATAGGTCAATTGGTCAAATTTGACAGCATCAGCAAACTGGACTGGGTCCTTGTCGTACACGCCGTCCACTTTGGTGGCTTTGATTACCACGTCGCACTGCATCTCCAGCGCCAAATTGACAGCTGCTGTGTCGGTGGTCAAAAACGGTCGTCCGGTGCCGCAACCAACTACCACTACGCGACCTTTTTCCAGGTGGCTAACTGCTCGTCGGTAGGTGTATTGATCGACAAATTGGTTCACTTCCACTGTCGACAAGGCGCGCGTCGCCAGGCCATCATCATTGAACACATCAGCCAGGGTGATGGCATTGATCAACGTTGCCAGCATACCTGCGTTGTGTGCCGTCACGTCACCGATACCACCGCCAGCAATTTGCGCCCCGCGCACATAATTACCACCGCCAACCATGATGACGACTTGCGTTCCGCTCGCCACCACCGGCTTAATTTGTTCGGCAATCCACCGCGCTCTGGCGTGATCAAATCCACCAGCATATTGTCCTTGTAGTTGTTCGCCCGAAAGCTTGAGAAGAATCCTGTTATACATACTTTCATTGTAACAATTTATGCCGCTTCTTGCACAAACCCCGCCATACCAAGCCTATACGCGGCTCACAAAACCCGCTACAATAGCCACATGAAGCTATTTTCCTGGAACGTCAACGGCATCCGCGCAGTCCTGAACAAAGGCGAGTTTGCCACATTTATCGAAACCTACGGCCCGGATATTATTTGTTTGCAAGAAACCAAAGCCCAACGCGGGCAAGTCGAGTTAGATCTGCCACAATTTTATGAGCATTTCTATTCGGCAGCCAAAAAGGGCTATTCTGGCACCGCCATATTTTCAAAGCAACCAGCGCTGAACTATCTTGACGGCTTCCCGGCGGACATCGCCGACGAATACAACCTATCCGCCGACGAGTATGGCAACCCCAATGATGAGGGGCGTATCATCGCCGCTGAATTTGACCAATTCTGGCTGGTTACGTGCTACACACCAAATTCCAAAGGCGACCTCAGCCGCCTCAGTTTACGTCATGATCAGTGGGACCCAGCTTGTCTGGAATATCTCAAAGGCCTGGAACAGGGGAGTTACGGCGCCGCCAAGCCAGTACTGTATTGCGGCGACATGAACGTGGCTCACCAAGACATCGACCTTGCCAGACCCAAAGATAACGTTGGCAAGCACGGCTTTACCGATGAAGAACGAGCAGGTTTTCAAGCGTATCTAGACGCTGGTTTTGTCGATGTGTTTCGCGCACACCATCCAACAGCAACAGACGCATATACTTGGTGGACTCACTGGGCAAATGCCAGAGCCCGAAACGTTGGTTGGCGCATTGACTACTGGTTGGCAAGCCAAGAGCTGGCACCATCCATCAAACAAGCGCACATCCACCCCGAACAGCTGGGCTCCGACCATTGCCCAGTCAGCATAGAACTCTAGACCACGAAAAAGCACCCGAGTTGTCCGGGTGCTTTTAGTGTTAGTAAGCGCTCAAATTATTGGCGGCGGCTTACGATGTAGGCAACGGCAGAAGCAGCAAGTGAGCCGAGGCCAAAGATTGAAAGGAGCGCGTCAGTCGTACCAGTTCGTGGCAACTCAGTTGTCTTTGGAGCTGGTGGGGTAGGTTGCTTAGGAGCAGGAGGGGTAGTCGGAGGAGTGCTTGGCTTACATGCGTCGCTGTCCACTGATGCATATCCCTCGTTCTTTTGGTCCTTAATCCAAACGCTGATGATCTGCTTGGTCTTAATGTCACAGACCTTGACCTTACAGTCTTCTTCGTTCTTTGAATAACCTTCCTTGTTTTCTTCACTCTTTCGTACAGTTATGATTTCACCGGTCTTGGTGTCACAAACCTTAACTTTTTCACAGTCAGCAAAGTTCTTTGAATGCTTGCTTGTGTCGTATTCACTTTCTTTGATAGTGACGATTGTATCAGTCTTCAAATCACAAACTTGAATTTTTGGCTCTTCAGTCACCGTGATGGTAACTTTACAGTTTTGGCTGGTTACGCCATTGTTGATGGTAACAGTTGCAGTGTAAGTACCAGCTTTTGTGTAGGTGTGCTCAGCCTTGTTGCTGCTACCAGTTGTCTTTTGGCCATCGCCAAAGTCGAAAGTATAGCTACTGATGCTTGCACCATTCTTTGCAGTTGCAGTTGCAGCAAAGGCGAACTTGTTGCGGGTACCAGCGACTTTTTGAGCGCTCAATGCGTCACACGTCAATACTGGCTTTGGAGCTGGTGTTGGTGGAGGTGTTGGTTCACCCCAAAGTGGGTTACCACAGTCTTTAATAACTGCTTGAATGAACTTGCCATTACCGTCCAACCATACGAACACTGGCTTCTTGCTTGCCACTGGCATAAAGCTGTGACGAATCAAGTAGCTTGGGTATGATTTACCACCAATTTGCTGGTAGTTGATTGGGTTGGTGTAGTTAACGTGACGGCGCTGAATGGTTTTTGCATTCGTTGCTACGACACGACCGTTCACCGTAACGGTGTTGTTTGAAGCGTCTGCCACACCTTCGTGCATACCAGCGCCCTCAACCATTGATTGTGTAATGCCGAAGTAGTTGTAAATACCACGGACTTCGCTGTCGCTGTGATAAGCCGACTTCATGGCACTATGAGTCATGGTACCACAACGAACGATCTTGATATCTGAACAGCCGACGGCGTCAGAAGGCGTAGCATACCAAATACCACCGATAATCGCGGCAGTAATAGAGCTAGCCAAAAGTACTCTCTTTACTATTTTATTCATTGTTTCCTCCTCAACCTTACTATTTCTCACCGGTTGTTACGGTCCATATTAGCACAAACTTTTGTATTTGTCAATAAAAATGTATAAATATATTGCTTATGGTTTCCGTAAGTCTGCTATAATATAGAGTATCTAGAGGTAACGTATGAAAATTCAGAGACAATTTCCTTGGAAAGAACTGATCAAATGGGGGAGTGCTGTTTTGGCATGTCTTGGCGTTGCTTATTTACTGTATCTCAACAACCAGTACGAAAAGAAGCCAGTCGACAACACGCCAGGTCAAATCCAAGAAAAGCCCGTCGCCACCGAACCAGCACCAGCACCGACACCAAAAGAGGTCCAGGTCGCACTACCTGGAGCTACACCAATCCCAGCCAGACAAGAGGACTATCAAGCTGACGGCAGCATCTGGCAAATCATCAACCAAACCCGTGGCTTTAAACAGCCAACCTACGTGCCGAGTGACCTACAAACCGCGGACGTACCGACCCTGCCAGGTAGGGGGCCAGAAGAGCGATCTCTACGAGCAGCAATTATGCCAGATCTGAAAGCATTGATGGCAGCAGCTGAAAGTGCTGGCTCGCCAGTACGACTGGGGAGTGGATATCGCAGCTATCAGACGCAAGTCGGGCTATTTAACCGATACGCCCGTCAAGTTGGCGAAGCGCAAGCAGCACGATTTAGCGCCCGGCCTGGCTATAGCGAACACCAATCCGGCCTCGCCCTAGACTTTGGCTCGCCAGACGGCAGATGCTGGGTAGATGATTGTTTCAAAAACACCAAAGCAGGGAAATGGCTGGCGGCTCATGCCCACGAATACGGCTTCATCTTGCGCTATCCAGAAGGCAAACAGTCAATCGTCGGCTATCAGTACGAAGCCTGGCACTTCCGTTACGTCGGCCGTGAGCTCGCCGGCGCGCTGCACCAGTCCGGCTTAACCCTAGAAGAAGCATTACCATACCTAGAAAAAGCACAAAATGAACTGAAGCAAAAGGAGACATCGTCATGAAACTATCAGCTGGGCGGGCAGGGCTGGCATTCGTATTATCCGCTTGGATAACGTTTAGCGGGCTGCTGATATGGGGCGGCTTACAGGCCAGCCAACAGAGCCAAGAAGTCAATCAATTAGCAGCGACCTCGGTCTGGAAACCTGACGCCGTCGTGGAGTTCACTCATAATAATGCAACCGAGAAGTTGACTATACCAAGCTGGCGACGGCTTGATGATGGCAACATCTGGGCGCACGTTTGGAAACAACACGGCCTTGATCCAAACTATCAGCCAGAGCTGGCAAATCTTGAAGAGGTAAAAGTTGGTAAATGGGTCGAAGACAAACGCTTGCGCCCACAAGCACTAAACAATCTCAAGCCATTTGCAAAAGCCGCGGAAGCAGCCGGTCATCCCATACTGATTACCAGCGCCTATCGCTCCTACGCCGACCAAGAAAAGACTCGCAAAGAGCTGGCTCGCACCAACGGGCAATTGTACGCCGATGAATTTGTAGCAGAACCAGGCAAGAGCGAGCACCAGCTAGGACTGGCGGTGGACTTTTCATCATACACCGAACCATGCATGGAAAAATTTACCGCCTGCCGCCTCGACAAGGCTTCCGCCGAGTGGTTGGCAGCCCATGCTCACGAATACGGCTTCATTTTACGCTATCCAGAAGGCAAACAAGCCATCACTGGCGTCGCACCAGAATCCTGGCATTTCCGCTATGTCGGCAAGGACCTGGCAAGCTTCATGCACCGCAACAAACTCACGCTCGAAGAAGTGATGACACAGCTAAAGAAAGCTCGTGAGACCTCATGAATTCGTCATACTGGCAGCGTCAGGAGTCAGACAAACCTTTGTTTCCTGATGTTGAATGGAATCGCCCCGAGCGGCTTGACCAGTCTGGGCGCCTGGCCATCATTGGCGGCAACAAACTAGGCTTTTCGTCTGTCGCTGAGGCTTACGCAACCGCTCAAACAACTGGTGTTGGTCAAGTCCGCGTATTACTACCTGATGTTCTCAAAAGAAGTGTGCCGTCCAGTATGACTGATGTCCTGTTCGCGCCAACCAATCCATCTGGCAGCCTGGCGCAAGCAGCACTCACGGAAGCCGTGTCGCTCTGTGACTGGTCCGACGTCCTCTTATTGATCGGCGACGCTGGCAGAAACAGTCAAACCGCAATCGTCCATGAAGAACTAGTCAAGCGCTCACAGCAACCAGTCGTCATCACTCGTGACGCCATCGACCTGTTGCAAAACAGTTTTGCGGAGATTTTGGACAATCAGCATGTGGTATTTGTGGCTTCTTTTGCTCAAGTGCAAAAAATATTTCGTTCAGTGTACTACCCAAAAATGCTGACGTTCAGCATCCAACTAGCACAGTTTGTTGACATACTCCATAAATTCACCATCACCTATCCAGTTACCATCTGCACCTTCCATGCCGAACACGTGATCATCGCCCACGGCGGCACCGTCGTCACCCAGGACTGGCATGAGCCGATGGCCATCTGGCGCGGGGTCGTTGGCACAAAAATCGCCAGCTACTTGGTATGGTCACCCAGCTCACCGCTAGCTGCTGCCAGTACCGCTGTCTGTACAGGGTAATTGCTTACGCTAATCATTGACATTTTATGTTTTTAGTGATATAATGAAAAGTAGCTTTCGCTCAAAGCTTTGTCAAAGGGCGGAGGTCGCCCTTTAGCTTTGAGCGATACACCTTTGAAAGGAGGTGTATCATGACTGGGAGAGGAAACCCAGGGGATTGCGTTTTTGCTTTCCTTCTAGGGGCAGTTTTTCTGGCGGCGGTGACCTGCGGGTTTGCTACCGCCGAACAACTAGACTGGCAAACGATTGGCGCCTGTCTAGTTGGCGTCGTGGTGGGTGTTGCTTACATCTACTACGGTGTTAGGCTCCTGCGCAACAAGTAAGCAGGAGCCTGCCCACCGAGTAGCTCGCCTTGAGACTTCAAAGTTTCGGCTGAGCCTCTCGGTGGGCTATTTTCTTTGCTCATATATAAACATCGCCCAGTCAGTGGGCGATGGTTGCTTGGAGCGACCTCTGGTACCGCGGGCCGGACTTGAACCGGCACGAGCTAATGCTCACCAGATTTTGAGTCTAGCGCGTCTACCAATTCCGCCACCGCGGCACGAGAGAGCGCTCCAAAACTACTGGTTATTATATCACGCCATCCTCGCCCTCGACAAGGGCATATTTTTGTTTTTTTGATGATTTTCCTGTATCATTAAACATAAGTATGAACCCCGGAAGTCCACGACCATTTCAACCACCAGCGCGCGACCAATCATCAACGCGCAATGCTGCTGCTGATGTCATCCGCGGGCAAATCAACTCGATCTATACTGGCAATCCATCTGAAGCTGCGCCACACACCACGCCCGTGCCAGCCGGCACAACGCCACAAGAGCCAGCACTGCAACCGCAACCTCAGCCACAAGCCGCTACACCAGTAGCCAAACCAGCTCCACAAGCCGAACCGCAGGGCCACCGCCTCAACACTGCGCCACCTACTGACACGACCGCCACAACCGCCAACCAGCCCACTCAACTAGCCAACAGCACCCCACAAGCCACGCCAGATCAGTGGCAGCAATACCACAGTGCCTGGCAAAAATATTATCAGATGTATTATGAACGGTATTACGCCAACCACCTGAACACTCAACAGTCTCCATCTCAGCAGCCACAAACCAGCACTCCAGAGGCAGCAGACACCTTATCACCACAACAGCAGGCCATTCGCGATCTGCGCTCTAAAATCCGCAGCACCGTCAACGACTCCGCCAAAAAAGTGCGAAATTCTCGACATTTCATCCCAGCCCTTGCTGGAACCATGGTCATGTTGGCATTTGTCTTCCTGCAATACAACCGAGTCATTTTGGGTACTGTCGCAGCCTATACAAGCCCCGGCAATATTGAGCCGCAAAACATCATCGTCGACCCAAGCATTGACACCAAAGTCAGCGCTGAACCAAAGATTATCATCCCGAAGATTAATGTTGATGCGCCCGTGGTGTACGGCGCCGCACCAGATGTCCAGTCACAGCGTAAGGCCATGGAAAACGGCGTGGCGCACTTTGCCGTGTCTGGAGCTAGCGCATTGCCAGGACAGGCGGGAAATGTTGTATTGGCTGGGCACTCCAGCAACGACGCCTTTGCCGCTGGAGGATATAAATTTATCTTCGCCCAAAACGAAAAACTTCAAAAAGACGACGTCATATATCTTAACTACGAAGGCAAACGATACACCTATAAAATCACTGGTTCAGAAGTCGTCAAACCAAACGAGGTCACCAAAATCCAAACTGGCACCCAAAAACCAATGTTGACACTGGTCAGTTGCGTTCCTGTTGGCACTGCCGACAAGCGTCTGTTGGTCTATGCTGATCAAATCAGCCCAGACCCCAACACCGCTTCTGCTGCTGCTGAAAACAACGCAACAGGGCAAATACCAGGCAATCCATCGCCAACTGTCTTGGAGCGTATCTTTGGCGCTAGATAGCTAAAAACTTTGTCTTAAACTTATGATTCTGTCGTCATCTTCAAACGACTGAGGATCAGTTTGTCACCGTCACCGACAAACGAGTAGAGATATTTACCGTCAGGGGACAGCGCTGCATCGTAACCAGCAGCCACTGGGGTCAGTGTATGCGCATTGGTGCCGTCAAATTCCTGAATCACCAAGTTGCCACTCGCGTCACGTCGCCAGACATAAAACTCGTCCAGCCACTTAAGTTCACTTGCTGCATCAAGCGTGATAACTGGTGAAATGGTTTCTCGCTCAATGTCGTAATTCACAAAGCCGGTTTCGTCTTTGACAATCACCATACGCCCGTCGCTGTTTAGCGTCAGTTCTTTGATGGTCCGTCCAAAGGCCACCTTTTTCACCGAATTCAAAAACTTCTTTACCGCCTCCGAATCTTCGGTTGGTGGACGCAAATCACCGCGATAGATCTGTGCCGTGTCATTGACTGTCACAACCACGGTATCCTTGTTGAAATATTTTGAGGCCTTAATTTTTACCACATCATCAGTTTGCGCTGAAGCGGCTCGATACATGATTCGTGATTGCTCCCAGCCTTTTTTCCACACGCCAGCCACTTTGACATTTGCTTCAGTACCAACATAAGCGATCGTCTCACTGCCGTACAACACAAACGACTGAACACCAGACAGTACTGGACGCGACAGGGAAGCGCCACCTACATTCATCTGGCGTACGTGGCCGCCATTCTGCAGCACATATAACTCATTGCCATTAGTGCCGATGAAATGTGCGTCCAAAATATCCACGCTAGCGATATTCGTCACATCAATCATCTCTTTTGGATTGTCCCGGTCAAAGCGCAGCCACTGGATCTTGCTGTCAGAACCCTCTGGCGTATAGATGTGTTTGAGCAGCACGTAGCGACCCGCAAAGTCCCACTCGGCGATGGCAAATTGATGCTTAGTCGTCGCTACATCATACTGCGCCAAATGTTGGGTGTTAATGTCAGTTTCCGTAAATTTAGGATTGTTGTACGACCGAACATCACCCCAAAACAGTTTTGGCGTTCCGTTCACGACGCCAGTACCAGCCATAAACCGCCCGCCAGGCGCAAATTTAGCTGATTCCAGCACTGGATATTCTTTCAGGTTGGTACTTTCTTTCTTCTCAGGGATCATCCGAGCATACACCAAATGCGTCACCGTACCCGCCTTGATGTCCAAAGTCTTTTGCCATGGCTCATAGCCGTTCAATTTCATAGTGAACTGATGTTGCCCAGGCACAATCAAGCCCTTGGTCTGCGTCAGATTAAACGCGTTGCCATCAATTGACACCTGCGCGCCACGCGGGAATGAATCGTATTGCACCAAGCTGTTTTGCTCGATTTTCAGGTCTTTTGAATTGAATTGATAACCAAAGTTGTGCCACAAAAGGACGACGATCAGGCCAATCACCATCAGTGTCATGATGGTGTATACCAAAGTACGACGCACGATTTCTTTTGCGGAGGTATTGTTGTGGTACATAAAACGAATTATACCACATTTTCGCCCTTGCAAAAACCGCTGGCACTTTGTACTATAATATATAGAAGTTCGCGAGGGAACATCGTAACAAGGGGAAGAAATGAAACAAGAATTTATCAATGTCAATGGTAAAGCATACGACCCAGTCACAGGGCTACCGCTACCAATCTCAGTTGAAAAATCACCAACCGTAGCGCCAACGCAGCCCAAACGCGTAGTCAAGGCATCAACCGCACGCGGTACAACTACTGCAACTATTCACCGTGTCTCAGTACAAAAATCAGCCACCCTCAGCCGACGCCACATCAAACGACCCCCTCAAAAATCCCTCGCTACTCGTCCAGTTAGGACCCCAAATGCGACCGTACAGCAACACGTTGCCGTGAAAAAGTTCTCTTCTGAGATGGCCCGCAAACCGGCGACAGAAGTGCCAAAGAAGTCCATCCAGATAGATCGTCCAGCTGAAGTTCACCCAGTTGTGCAACGCGCCAAGCAGCGACAAATCGCCAAAGTGCCCGTCACGCCAGTCCAAAAGACCGAGCCAAAGCCAGCATCAATTCTCAAAAATGAAGCCATCACTGAAGCCTTAGCCAAAGCTCAAGAGCCAAAACCGGAGAAACATCACCGCGCCAAGCGCAAGCAGAGCAAACTAAAGCGGTGGACCAGCCTGGCTTCTGCAGGGCTTGCCATCATGCTTCTCGGTGGATATTTCACCTATCTCAGCATGCCAAACATTTCCATTCGTGTCGCCGCCTTGCAGTCTGGTATCAACGCCACCTATCCTGGTTACAAACCAAATGGCTATGCGCTCAACGGCCCAATTTCCTTCAAGCAGGGAGAAGTTAGTATGAAATTTGCATACGCTGACGGTACTGCTAACTACACAATTTCTCAGAGCAAGAGCAACTGGGACTCAGCCGCTGTCAAAGAATACATCTCAGGAAAATCAGGCGCACCAGCCACCACCATCGTTGATGGCCTGACTATTTTCGCAGCGGGAGAAAATGTCGCTTGGGTGAATGGCGGCATCTTGTACCAGATCAACAGCCATGCTCCACTCTCCAGCGAACAGATTCGCAAAATAGCTACCAGCATGTAGTATAATGTCATCATGACTATTCGTACTCGTTTTGCGCCATCACCAACCGGCTATATTCATGTTGGAAATGTTCGAGCTGCCTTGTTTCCGTGGTTACTGACACGCCAACAGGGAGGTTCATTTATCTTACGCATCGAGGACACTGACCGGTCACGGTTTGTGCCTGGCGCTGAAGACTTGATATTGGACACGCTGGAATGGCTCGGCATCGACTGGGACGAGGGGCCACGCAAAGGTGGATCACATGGGCCATACCACCAGTCAGAACGGCTGGAAATTTACCACACTTGGGCAAAAAAGCTCGTAGAGAAGGGACTCGCCTATGCCGATCCATACACGCCCGAGGAAGTGCAGGGATTTCGAGAAGAAGCGCGAGCGTTGAAAAAAGCTTTCCTATACCGTGACTATCGGCCAGAAAATCCCCCAGAGTGGGATGGCACTCAGCCGCTCAGATTTAACGTAACATCACCAAAACGATACACTTGGAATGACCCCGTCATGGGCGAGCTATCAGCTGGCCCTGAAGCCCTGGATGATTTCATCCTCATCAAAGCTGATGGCTATCCAACCTACAATTTCGCGCACATCATTGACGACTTTGAGATGGGTGTCACTCATGTCATCCGCGGACTGGAATATATCTCCAGTACGCCAAAATATTTAAGCCTCTACGAAGCTTTGGAAATTACGCCGCCAACGTTGGTTTGCTTGCCACACATCATGGCTCCAGATGGCAGGAAAAAGCTCGGCAAACGAGATGGCGCCAAAAGCGTGACTGATTACCGAACTGATGGAATCCTACCAGAGGCGATGCTGAACTTCTTGGCGTCCATGGGCTGGAACGATGGCACTGAACAGGAAATCTTCAGCAGGCAAGAGCTGATTGATAAATTCAGTCTCGACCGAGTACAGCGTTCGGGCGCACGTTTTGACGAGAAGCGTTTGCTGTGGATGAATGGACAATGGATCCGCCAAATCAACCTAGACGACCTCTATCAACGAGTAGAGAGCTATTGGCCACAATCAGCTGCCCAGTTTGATGCGTCATACAAACGCCAAGTCTTGGCTCTGGTACAAGATCGGCTCAAAACACTGGCTGAGCTACCCATGATGAGTCGCTTTTTCTTTGAAGAGCCAGAAGTCAATTGGGAACTGATCACCAGTAATAAGCAGCTGAAAAAATTATCTGATGGTGAAATTCACGCGCTACTGCAAACCGCACATGACAAGCTGGCAGAACTGACTAACTGGACTCCTGAAGCCATCCAAGGAACCCTCAATCAGCTGCTAGAAATCACCGGTCAAAAACCTGGTGTCTTGTTCAGCCTCATTCGCATCGTCACGACTTGGGCGCCGTTCAGCCCACAACTCAACGATACCTTAGCACTATTCGGTAAAGACAAAACGCTCAGTCGCATTGCTAGTCAATTGTAGCAACAACTGGTCAGGGCTGGTTATGATTCCCGAGCAAGTCCGTGCATTATTTTACGGACTTTCTCTACCATTTCCTGCTGATCAGCAGGAGGGAAGCCGCCTCTCGTGCCTGAAGTTCTAATGTCTCTATGTCTAAGATCATAACCCTCCAGTATTGCCGTCCTCAAACAGTCATACTGTACTGGACATACTTTACATATCCCACTATTAACCGTGTTAATATCCATACCGGCGCAACGTGCGCCCGCAGCCCAGCCCGGGTCTATTGAACTATCAGCCTTAGCGGCTTTAGCAACCTCATCAGTAACATCATCCTCAGCAGCCGTATTAATAGCAGTCTTAGCAACCCTATCAATAACATCCTGAAGCTTAGGTATAGACCTCTCTGGATTCACCGGTGCCATCACGGCTGGCTGATATCCTTCAGATACACCACTGAGCCGATAAAGTGTAACAGTCGTATTAGTATTCTGAACGACCGTTTCTTTCAACTCACCAAACGGCCCGTCCTCCTCGGCTTTGATCGCCCCTAATGCTTGTCGAATTGTTTCATTAAACAGACCGATTTTGATGTGGGACTTGATGCCGTGATCTTCACACCACCGCTGAGATAGTTGTCGCACCGTCATTGGCCGTCCTTCTGCCAAGCGGTCAATGATGAAATCTTGCACCGCTTTCAAGTCTTCTGGAGACGCTGTTGTTTCCATTGAGGTTTTTCCTAATTCATTCATAATGATAACTATATAATATAGCTCATATTTTACAAAGCATAACCACAATCACTAGTGCTATACCATATAAACCGCTTACTGTATATACATCAAACAACCCATTGCAAAAATCGTAAAGAACGTGCTATAATTTGTAAAAGCAGCACAAATATTTGACTTGAGTTACATATTGTTGTATAATCAAGCACATAGAAATGATAAAAATATATGCAGGGTGTGGCAGAGAGGATACTTGGAATATACCATGAGCAAACCAGAAATAGCTGACGCGGCAGAGAGTTTGAATACAGCGGTTGCGGATATTCTTGGTAGCATTTCTCAGGAACGTGAGCGTGAAATCATTTCACGTCGCTTTGGACTGGAAGACCGGAAAGAAACCCTGGAGCAAATCGGTGAAATGCTGGGCATCACTCGTGAGCGTGTTCGTCAATTGGAAAAAGCCATCCTCACTAAACTGCGTGCGTCGGTAGCAGATAACAAATTGCCCTCTGTTAATTCCGCTGAAAAGCTTGTTGTGTCGCACTTGTCAGAGATGGGTCGTGGCGCTCGCATGCAGAACTTGACATCCCACATTTTGGGTCGTGATGCAACACTTTTGGAACGTTCAGCAGTCGCTTTCTTGGCAGAATTAGCACCAGGCTTGACCGTTATCAATGAAAATGATGATTTCTATCAATCTGCCGTCATCTCATCAGTCGGTGACGAAAAGTCAGTGAAAAAGCAAGTCGAAGAAATTGTTAAATTCATCAAAAAACACGGGCAGCCAATCACCGCTGAAGCAATTCACGAGTCCATGGACTATGAGCATCCACAGAATATCGCAGCGCTGGCCTCCATCAGCAAGAAGCTGGCTGAGCTGAAAGGGAACTGGGGGCTCATCAAGTGGCCAACCGTCAATCCGAAAAATATTCGCGACAAAATTTTTGTCATCCTGGATGACAACGGCAAACCAATGCACTTTTCAGAGATCGCCAAGGCTATCAAAGACAGCGATTTCAAACGTAAAAACGTTACCACGCAGGCGATTCACAACGAACTCATCAAAGATAGCCGCTTCGTCCTGATCGGTCGCGGTATCTACGCTCTGGACTCATGGGGCTACAGCCGTGGCACTGTTGCTGACATCATCACCGACATCCTCAAAGAAGCTGACGAGCCACTGCACCGCGACGAGATCATCAAACGAGTTTTAGACAAACGCCAGGTCAAAGAAACGACTATTTTACTGAACCTGCAGTCAAAGTCACAGTTCAAGCGTGTCGCCAAGGCTACCTACGTGTTTGAACAGCAACAAGCCTGATTGTATTGTTACATCAAATATGGGATAATTTAATAGCATGGAAATATTTTCCTGGACTATAACGTTATTGATGCAGTGGTATGTTTGGTTGCCGCTGGTTATTTTGTTATCTTTTTTGACGTGGCGCAATTATCAACAGCTCAATGAATTTATCTCAAGCGACAACGTTTTGCTTATTTTGGAAATTCCAAAAACCAACGACAAGAAAGAGCTTGCCGCCGAGCAGTTGTTTGCCAGCTTGCACGGTATCCTGCGTGATAAACGCGAGCTTAAACTAAGCAGGGGAGCGCAGGAACATTTGAGTTTTGAGGTGGCTTCGGTCAATGGGCAAATCCGGTTCTATGTCTGGACACCGCGGTCTCTGCAGAGCTTTGTCGAGGGGCAAATCTACGCCCAATACCCAACCGTCCAAATTCACCAGGCTAGTGAAGATTATACCGAGCACGAACGTGATCATTCAGTAACATACACTACTGAGATGACTTTAACGGCGTCTGAATTTTTACCGATCAAAACCTTCCAGACCTTTGAAGTCGACCCACTGGCTGGCATCACAGGAACATTAGCAAAGCTAGAATCAACAGGTGAAGAATTGTGGATTCAAGTGCTGGCTAAACCAGTTGAGGACTCATGGCAAGTGGAAGCCGACCATTGGATCTCCCGCTTACGCGAAGGCTCTGCCAGCATCCTACCAAGTGTTGGTAGTAGCATGCGGTGGCTCGGTGGTTTGTTCGCTGCTTTGTGGCGACCACCAGAGGAAGGATTGGCTGGCGGCAAGGGTCCAGAAATATCTGAGCGCAATAAAACTCGCATCGCTGAAGCTGAAAAGAAAGCCACCAAACTGGGCTACGAAGTAAAAATCCGCTTGGCATACCTGGGAGAGAACCAAACTAACGCCAAGCTGCGCATGCAAGCCTTGGTGGGAACCTTCAAACAGTTTAATTCTACAAACCTAAACGGCTTTAAGCCCATCAAAGCCGCCTACGGCAAAGAGTTCTTGGAAAAATATCGTCGTCGTGCATTTTTTGGCGATGGCTTCATCCTCAATATCGAAGAACTAGCCTCTGTCTTCCACTTGCCACACACTAACGTCGAGACGCCAAACATCGTCTGGGCCAGCGCCAAAACCGCTGAACCACCATCCAAGCTGCCTGTCCTGACCGGTAGCGACACCAATGACGACCAAATTTCCGCTTTTGGCGTCACCAATTTCCGCGGCATTAACCACCAATTCGGCATGCTGCGCTACGACCGCTCGCGCCACGTCTACATCATCGGCCAGACAGGAGCAGGTAAGTCAGGGTTGCTCGAATTATTCGCGCTCAGCGACATCTTTCACAATCAAGGCTACGCCATCATCGACCCGCACGGTGACTTTGCCATCAACAACATGAAATTCATCCCCGGCTCACGGCTAAACGACGTCGTCTATTTCAACCCAGCCGACACTGCCTATCCGCTCGGTTTCAACCCGCTGGAAGTCACCAACCCGAACCAAAAAACCAACATTTCATCGGAGGTCATTGGCGTCTTGAAGCGTATGTTTGGCGATTCATGGGGGCCACGGCTGGAATACATCTTGCGCTACACCATCTTGGCACTGCTCGACCGGCCAGAGACAACCATGCTGGACATCACTCGCATGCTGACTGATAAAAATTTCCGCAAGGAAACGCTGGGCTATTGCCGCGACACCGTAGTCTTGCAATTCTGGAACGTCGAATTCGCCAGCTGGAACGACAAATTCGTCGCTGAGGCCGTCGCACCAGTTCTCAACAAGGTCGGCGCCTTTACCGCCAACCCCATCATCCGCAACATCATTGGCCAACCCAAATCCACCTTCAACATCCGCCAAATCATGGACGAGGGCAAAATCCTCATCGTTAATCTATCCAAAGGTCTTATCGGCGAAGACAATGCTGCCATCCTCGGCTCATTCCTGGTCACCAAGATCCAGCTGGCTGCCATGTCGCGCTCAGACATCCCCGACATCCGCGACCGCCGTCCATTCTATCTTTACGTCGACGAGTTCCAGAACTTTGCCACTGATTCATTTGCCACCATCCTGTCCGAAGCCCGCAAGTACGGTCTCAACCTGACCGTCGCCAATCAGTACATCTCACAGATGAATGAAACCGTGCGCGACGCGGTGTTTGGTAACGTCGGCACCATGATTTCATTCCGCGTGTCTGCCGACGACGCACCGATCCTCGCCAAACAATTTGAGCCGAACTTTGAATCAGTCGACCTCTTGCAAATGCACAATCGTAACTTTGTCATCAACATGGTCATCGGGGGAGAGAAGACGCCAGCCTTCTCCGCACGCACCCTCGAACTTCCGCCAAGCCAGGCCGATAATACCCTGCACATCATCGAGCATTCACGACGCATGTACTCACGGAGCAGGGAGGATGTTGAAAAAGAAATCAATGCGGCTATCATGCCGCAACCACAGCCGCAGAAGCAGGCGCCTCGGCCCGCCGCTCAGCCAATCACCAGACAGCCAGCTCAGCAGCCTGCCATAGCCACTAACCCTCGACCAGTTAAGCCGCAACCAGCCCCAAACAGCAATGAAGTCGTTTTGCAGATCCGTGGCAATAGCGCAAACGCCACAGCTGACTCAACTGCTACCACCACGCCCAAAAAGCGGCGACGTAGGCGGAAGAAGAGTGCTGCGTAAAACAAACCATTACAATAGCCGATACCTTCAGCTACAATAGTTTTACAGTCCCTTAAGTAAGGATTATACCAATATCTAAATTATTAGGGAACTATAACGCTGTCCAGCTATGCGGTTGATGTCATTTTATCAAATACTAAGCGCACCCACAGCAGCTTGCACCACATCAGCAAGCTCACTATATATTGGAAAATCAGGATCATAACAACGCACCTGCGTGATGATGTCAAACCGCCGTGCATACTCTGGATGCACACCAATCACTACGCGCGATCCGCTCTCAAGCTCCTTACCCAATTCGAACAGTGCGATAGGGCAGAGGGATTCCTTTGGAAACCAAAACAACACCACTCGCGCCCGTTTGAGATATTCATACTCCCACTCTATCTGGTGCGTCGCCCCTTTGCCTTGAAAAGCCAGCGCCCTCTTACGACGTGGGTTAGCCACTGTTATATCTTGATTGCTCAATAGGGCTAGTGCGTCCGCTTGCCAGTCTGGGCAGTTAGTAATACCTCCCGCCAAAAACAAATCTACCGACGGTACTATCTCGTGCAAACCCCTATTGTCAGGTGAAATAACTCTCATATCCCTATGATAATATCATCCAGCAAAAACAGCAACCGTATCTAAGGCGGCAGAGAAGTGATCCCTGCCCAGCTGACACGGCACCAACCTCGCCTTCCGTCAAACCCCACATGCGTTGGTCACTGAAGGATTATAGAACAAAAAGGGAACTTAAAATATTAGCATATACCATACGCCAGCACATAGCCATAACATCCTGACATATTGCTATGGTTCGGTAAACAAGGAGCCTCAAGGCTCAAGATCTAGAAGCTAGAAATTCACAATATAGACAAAATGATCGACAGACATATGGCAAAGGGCAAGCTAAGTAATTTTTAACCGACCAAACGGCACAGGCAACTAAAATCCAATTATAACATATCAAAATCAATGAGTGTGTATTCATAAAAGAGAAATATTCTTAATGTCGCACAATGTATGTTTTACGAACTGTATAGGAGATAACCATGTATGATAATGAGTGCAACACATATAGCCATATAAGGATATATCCGGGGCTAACTAAGTAGGGGTTTTGGAGTCTATTAGCTTCTATTGTCCGAACATTGTAACTTTTATTCTTATCATTATTCATTACACTCTGTGCCTTGAAATATAAGTATATACCCACACGCTTGTATAGCTCCTGAAAGACCCATGCAGCAAAACTACAAGCGCCCAACGTAGTATTTACTACATTATGCCGTGATAAGTTTTCCACATTGCAACATTTTAAATGATTGACCTACATTTGACTTTTTTCTTTTTTATTCCCCCGCTCTGTTTTTTGTGGATTCCCTACATTTGACCTTTTGATTTTTGCATATTGTAATATATATTTTTTGCTATTCTCATTTTAGAACAAAAAGAGAACAAAACGTCAGGTTGGGTGATGCCCCACTTCACTAACCTATATCTCCTATTTATAAAAAACTCGTTGGTCTACCCGCACGTCGAGATATTCTGGTCGCAGTCGCCTCTCGTCGATGAAGCGCATAGCTTTAATAGCTTGCTCAACTTGTGCCACTGCTGCCCTGTCGACGGTCATCTTGACTGCATAGCCCTTGCCCTCAATCAAGAATAGCACTTGACGAACGGTATCTTGCGGCAAGACAATCTCTGAAACGGATATATTGTTCTTGGTAAATTGCGAAACAGCCTGCCCCAAAAAGCTCAAAAAACGTTGATTGACCACCTCTTGCCCACCAGAAAGCGGTGCACCACTTTGGTCTTTAACAGTCAGCTTTGGTGGTGCAAAATAATTACGTTCAAACGTTACGCCCGATTCATCAACAAAATATGTCTTTTCACCAGAAGACCACTGCGCAAGCGGCTGGCGAAACGTGAGTTTAGCGGTCGCCATACCAGCGCCAAATGTCTCTATGCGCACGGTTTTGACCTCTGGCGCGTGAGAAAGGAAATATTGATGCAATGCGTCCTGGTTAAGGAATGGCTTGAATCGCTCAGCAGGGCGTGAAGCATAATAATCAGTTAAGACCTTCTTATAGGTCGCAGCTTGCTGACCACTGGCTGTATCAGGCGTTTGTATGGAGATTGATAGCGACAGCTGGAAAGACAATAAAATCAACATCACCAAAGCAGCTAATATCATACCTATCCGCTGCATGAAAGCTTTTTGTAGATCCTGGCGTTTATGGTTGATAGTTCGCTCAGAGACTTCATCTTGGTGCTTTCGAAAGCTACTGATAGTGCGGTTGAGCTGGAAGGCGGACGATTCTTTGATAATATCATCACGCATTCGACGCGGGCCATTGTTGGCCGGTGACCGCTTTTTTGTTTTTTTCCTGCCAAGCAGTGACATCTACTGTCGCCTCCCCTGTTTATCAGCAGCTTCCAGGATCATTTCAGCCATATCACCAGCAGCATGCGGTTTAGCAAATTTAAGGAAATTACTACCCAAATCATGACGAATCTTTGGCGATTTGAGCAGCTTAATCAGCGTATCGCCCAGTAAATCGGGGTTCTTATCTAGTTGATCTTCGTTCACAATCACCGCAGCCAAGGCGTCTTGATAGACCTTAGCATTTTTCAATTGATGGCCAGCCGTCAACCTACCATTTGGGATGATAACCGTCGGCATACCCAACGCCGCCAATTCTAACAGTGTTGTTGCCCCAGCTCGCGCGACGACCATATCCGCAGCCGCTAACGCCTGTGCCATTTGTGGTCCATGCAAAAACGATTCCAAGCGCCAACCATCACGACGGTCCAAAGTTTTACTCAGCTCGTTGTACTGATGTTGTCCTGATATCAAAAATACCGAGGCGGTCTCTAGAAGTCTATCACGATTCTTCGCCACAGCGTTGTTGATGCGCACAGCACCCAGCCCGCCACCGGTAACAACCACTAGCGGCCGTGACGGGTCAAACCCTAACTGTGCCTTGATGTCTCGCTTTTCCGCGTCAGTATACGGCCGGAACTTATCTGAAATTGGCACCCCAACATACTTTGCTATCTGAGGAGAATAGCGATAATACTCGAGCGGTGCGCCCGTACCAATGCGCTTAGCAAATGGCGACAGCAGCCTGTTAGTCAACCCTGGATGAGCGTCAGAGTCATGCAGCACCAATGGAATTCTCAGTAGTCGTGCGGCGTAACCAACTGGCAGACAAACATAGCCGCCTTTGATGAAGATGACGTCAGGGCGCCACATCAGCAGCTTGCAAAAGCTCTGCACAAAACCAATGATAACCTTGCACAGGTCGTACAAGTTAGGAAATAGAATCGAGGGCGCTAAATGCTGCAGTTTGCTCTCACCGTGATAGCGACGCAATTTGCCAGCAGTGATGAATGAAACTGGGATGTCATAGCCGGATTCTGCAACCACCTTTTTTGCTGTTGGTCCAAATTTATGGTCACACCAAAATCGTAACTCGTGCTCTCCCCTACTCTTCAATTCTTTAAACACGGCGACCACGGGCGTAACGTGTCCGCCCGAACCGCCGCCGACCGCTAAGATCCGCATGGCTATCCTTCCCTTCTGTTAATGGCTTGTGCGATGTGTAGCAAGACAGCTGAAAAACTAATCCAAGGGCCGCAGCGATGAACAGCATGCTGGTTCCACCATAACTCAGTAGCGGCAATGGGATACCAGTCAATGGTGCCACTCCCGTCATAGCTGCCACATTCAATATCACGTGAGAAGCAACCCAACCAAACACACCAGCTGCCACTAATCGAAGCCTCGGGTCAGGCAGTCGCGCAGCAATATGCAAAATACCAAGCAGCAAGGCGGTAAATAGCCCCAAAATGATCAGCAGTCCAACAAAACCAAATGTCTCACCCATGATGGCAAAGATCGAGTCGTTGATAGCCTCAGGCAGGTAGCCCGATACCTGCACACTCTTTCCGATGCCCAGCCCTAAGATACCACCCGAACCGATGGCGATGCGTGCCTGCTGCACGTGATAAGTGTTGCTGCTGCTATCCATAGACGATGTATTCGAGTGATCACCCTGAAAGAACGTCATGACGCGCTCCAAGCGGTGCGGCGCGATGAGGATGAGCATGACGCCCGCCGCCAACAGAACGCCCACTATTTTCCAGAGAATATCTGACCGCATACCTGAGACCACCAACATAGACAAGACGATGGCGACCAACGCCAATCCAGTTCCCAGGTCCTTTTGTAGCACTACCACGATGAACATGGCTATCGCTGCTGCAATACCGAGCGGGATGAGCGTCTCCTCCACGTCGTTAATTTTGCCTTGTCGCATACGTTTACCCAAAAATCCAGCGATAAACACTAAGATACCGAATTTTAACAATTCAGCCGGCTGAAAACTTCCCAGCCCGCCGAGGTAAAACCAGCGATACGCACCATTGGTTTCCTGCGCAAACGAAACGCCCAGCATACCCAACGCCACCAGCAAAAAACAGAAAAACAAGCCACCGACAAATAGCCAATTTGCGTATTTTTCAGTGAAAATTTTATATGGAATAATAGCACACGCAGCAAACGCTGCAAAGGAAATCACAACAGAGATAAGCTGCTTGTTAAAGAAAAACATATCGCTGTAGTTCGTGCCGTACGCAAAATTCATGACATTGGCTCGTTGCGGCCCCAAAGCATACATCACCACCAAACCCAATAGCAATAACAGGCTAACATATAACGCCACCTGATAGACCGGCCGATGCTTACGAATCGTCCCGGCTGGCACACTAGGCATAGTATTACGCAATATTCCCTCCTGCCAAGGCTACGAGAAAACCGATAAATGCCATCACGCAGCCAATTACCCAAAAACGCATGGTAATCTTGGTCTCTGGCCAACCACTGGCCTCTAAGTGATGGTGAATCGGTGCAGATTTGAAAATTTTTCGGCCAAACAGTCGCTTGCTGGCAATTTGTAACGCACTAGAACCTGCTTCGACCACAAATAACAAACCGATGATCGGTAGAAGCAATAACGAGTTTGTTAGCATCGCCACCACGCCCAAGCTTGCTCCATAGGCAAAAGCACCTACATCGCCCATAAAGAACCTCGCTGGATAGATATTGAACCATAGGTAGCTGAGCAATGCGCCAACGACCGTAAAACAGAAACCAGCCAGCAAGAAGTTTCCCTGCAGTAGCGCAATCACGCCAAACATCACAAAACTGATAGCCAACAGCCCGCCCGCCAGACCATCCAAACCATCTGAAATATTAACCGCATTACCCGTCGCGACGACCGCAAACGCAAACAATGGTATGATCAGCCAACCAACTGATAGATCGCCATAAAACGGTACGTGGAAGCTACTAACGCCCAATTTAGCAAAGAAGAACCACCCAAGCACCAAACCAATCAGCGTAATCAGCGCAAACTTAACTGGCGCCCGCATGCCAGCGTCTTTTTTATTACTACCAAAGATGTTCAAATAATCATCGATCAATCCCACAGCCGCGCCACCAACGAAAGCTGCCAACGGCAACCATGTTTGCCGGCGGTCCAGGTTAAATAACAGCGTGATCAAGACGATGGAAACTACACCAATGACGCCGGCCATCGTAGGGATATGGCGACGCAATTTCTCCTCGTGAAGTTTATCAAACACCTGCAGCTTCTCGCCAGTCACCGCAGAAGTGCGTTGTCGTTTCCAAAACTGATATCTATAAGCAAAGAACGTATAAATTGGCGTCAAAAACATTGCCAGTAGGAACGCTGCTAGACTCAACACGAAGATATATGTCATTTCGTTTGTTACCGTTTGTATATAGCTTTTCATTTAGGATCTCCTCGGTGATAATTTCAAATACTCAATCATCCAGTTCGAAATATCAGTAAAAATTGGCGACGCATGCACACTACCTTCCAGCGCAACATGTTTATTTGGTGCCGATACCCTTATCATTATGACATATTCCGGCTTATCTGTGCCACCAAAACCAACATAGGTACCAGCCGTTTCTTTCATACTATATGCACCATTCACCAACAGTTCCACCGTACCCGTTTTACCACCGATAAGATAGCCCGGCTTGTCATCTTTGCCGACATAGAACGAATGACGCGCCGTATCTAGCATCGTGCGCATCTGAGTAGACGTCTCCGCGCTTACTGTGTGGCGTAGCGGCTGTGGTTTTGACCACTCGACAGCATCGCCCTTTTTCACCCCAGCGACGACCGTTGGACGGTAGTACACTCCTCCGTTGATGATTGAGCAAAACGCCGAGGTAACTTGAATTGGTGTCAAATTTATTCCCTGACCGAACGTCATGTTTGCGTACCGAACTTCATTTCCCTCTTGTTCAGTCGGACTAGTGATCAACCCTTGCGCCTCTGCAAGCTCAATTCCTGTTTTCTCACCAAAACCATATTTATCATGGAAATATTGATAAATCGTCTGTCGTGCGGCGTTATTGATGTACGAGCCATCGCCTAGTTTTCGCCCAACTGTCACTGTACCAACGTTGTGAGAGTTGTTTAGCGCTTGCTGCATAGTGGTTGTACCAGTCAAACCGCGCACTGCATTACAGATTTTACGGTCACCAACTTGAGTACAATCAGTGTTTTGATAGGTGGTATTTGGCGTAATCACACCCTTATCAATTCCCATAGCCATGGTAAATGATTTCATGATTGACCCCGGTTCTTGCGGTGTCATGGTCGCGGCGTTGATGAACGCAGTAGCATTTTGAACCTTGTTATACTCGGCAGGATTGAACGTCGGATAATTCGCCATAGCCAACACTCGGCCATTGTTTGGATTCATCACCACTACGCTACCCTCGGTACCGCCAGCTTTTTGTAGGCCACGTTTGAGGGCTTCTTCGGCATAACTCTGGACATTGCGGTCAATTGACAGCACCAAATCCTCACCCGCCTTCGCCTCAATATTCACGTCATTCTTACCTATCATCAGCGGCACATTCCGCACGTCAGTCACTGCTCGCAGCAGTCCGTCACTACCCTTCAGCCGTTTATCCAGCGCCCCCTCAACACCATACTGGCCCTCGCCATTTGCATTGACAAAGCCCAGTACCTGTGCGCCCAGAGCTCCTTCTGGATAATTCCGAACCGAGTTGAGCTGGTACAATACGCCTGAAAAATCCTTCTTCTTCATCTGCTCAGCCTGGTCTAGCGTCAAACCGCGCGCCAAAACTTCATAGCGTGACTTTTTGTTAGCAAGTCGCCCCTCAGCATTTTCCATGATCTTATCACCAGCTGTCTGACGCAGCGCTTGGATGATCTCATGGCGTTGGTTATCAGAGACAGTTTGCGGATCAGCCACCACATTAAATATCATGCGGTTCAGCACCACCGGAGCCGGCGTCTTGCCGTCCATCATGTAAATTTCGCCCCGCGTAGCCGGAATCACCAATGTGCGCTGCTGATTACGCGCTGCCAGTTCAACGTATTTGCCGTGCTGCAGCACCTGCAATTGAAATAATCTCAACACAAAAACTGCCATTATCCCCAGCAGAATAATGGCGAGTAGACTCGTTCGTGATTGCGCAAGTCGCCCCTTCATAGTGCTTCTTAAATTATACCACTTTTCTCTAGTTAGCGTAATCAGTTTGTGACGGCTTGCTCATAGCTGATGCCACGTTGCTATTTTTCACTTTATCAAGAGCAGTCAATCGAGCATTTTGCACTTCAAGTTCAGATTTTTTAGCATGCAGTTCACTAATCTGCTTATCCAAACCCTGAGACTCTTTGCTGTACGCGGACGTTTTAGTCGCCTGCGTCAAGTAAATCAAGCCAAGCACAGCAACCATCAGCGCAACCAGCACTGTATGGGCCACTGGGCCGAGTTTGACATTAGACCGAAAACGAGTTGCATTTTGATTGCGGCGCATCTGTTGCTGCCGTCGAGGTGTGAAAGTGGTGGATCGTGCGTACATTCTGTTTTCTATGTTATGTTGGTATATAATTTCTAAAATTGTGACATTCCAAGACAACCTGGCCCGTCTCAAAACCTAAGGACGGACCAGATCATCAACTGATACACTGTCCGGATAGTGCGTCAGCTATTCTACTGACGACTAATTAGCCGCGGCGAACAGCAACGCTCTCGGAGTGGTCTGCGTCTTGGAACTGAACTTTGATGTGTACTGGCATAATTGCCTCCTTTTTGTGTTATGTTTTTACGGCCCAGCGAAGCTTAGCGCTCCGACTGCGCGGATTGTGAACATCTGTAGTCCCTAGAATCAATTTTTTATCAGGAATCATCAGCTCGGCTTCATACCCTGCTTCTGATTGCTCCTTAAAAAACCGTTTAACCAATCGATCTTCCAGGCTGTGAAAGCTAATGATGCCGACACGGCCGCCTGGATTGAGTAGCTGAGGTAATAATGGCAATACCTGCTCTACCTGTTGAAGTTCTTGGTTGACTTCAATTCTGAGGGCTTGAAAAGTGCGAGTCGCTGGATGTCTTTTTAGGCCACCGCGACCAACAGTTCGCTCAATCAGCTCAGCCAGCTCAGACGTTCGCGTCATCGGACGATGCGCTACAATCGCTTTCGCAATATGCATAGCGCGCGAACGAGTCTCCTCGCCGTACAGGGTTATCAGCCGAACCAACTCATCCACTGAAGCATGATTGATGATATCAGCTGCTGTCATCTCCGTCGTATCGTCCATTCTCATATCCAACGGACCATCAAAACGAAATGAAAAACCCCTCTCTGCTCTGTCAAGCTGCGGTGACGACACCCCCAAATCAGCCAAAATTACGTCAAATTTTCGCCCAAGCTTGACCAAATCACGTGCCGCTGACGCAAAATCTTGATGCATCAATTCGACACCTTTTTCTGTCAAATCGCCTAATGTTTGAATCGCGTTACTATCACGATCAACCAATACAGCGTTCAAATAGTTATTTGTCCTCTTGAGAATCTCCCGCGCATGACCGCCATACCCAGCAGTCAAATCAAGGTACGCTTCACCCCGACGAGGGGCGAGCGCACGCACGGTCTCCTCTAAGAGTACAGGAACATGAACCGGAGCGTCGTTCGACAAACCCGGCTGTGGTGGATGTTCTTTAATACTCATCATTACTCCATTATAACGGAATAATGCTCGAGATCACCTATCTGGATATTTAATTTGAGCTTTTGTGTTTGTTTTGTGTTTGTTTTTTATGTCTTTAAGAGAGGAAAAGCGTGTTTTCCAAAAGAGACTTATGTGTGAGGTGGAGTTTTTTTGGGAGGTGTTTTAAGGAAGGTGCATTGCCGTTTTTATTGTGGAGCAAATAGCCACGATTGCTCTTCTCAAATACCCAGGTAGTTGATCTCGAGAGGTTTCCTAATTGTTAATGTGCGTACAATTCATCAATCCGCGTCGACTGCATCGGCTGCCATCACTCGGAAATATGCTCCGGCGCGAACCGCCACAATTTCCCGATCAATGCCAGCATAGTCCAGCAAATGCTGCTCTACCGTCACCCGACCTTGTTTTTGGTCAAGCGTGGATGCTGTTTTACCCCGTCGGAATTTAACGTTCAGGTCGGCAATTCGCTCATCCAGGATACTGCCCTGCAAAGCGCTCTCGACTTCTTTATCCCAGACACGCCGTGGATATAGGTGGAGATATTTGCCAAACCCTCTGGTCAGAACCACACCAGACGCAAATTCCTCTCTGAGTTCAGCTGGCATCGTCAAACGACGCTTGTCGTCCAGCTTTCGCTCAAAGTAATCTACTTGCACTGAGGCTCCTTCCCTGACGGAATTAGATTGATTTTTTAATGTTAGTGGTTGTTTGTTATTGTTCAACGGCTCGTTGCCGTTACCACTGACTTCATAATACTACCCACAACTACCCACTTGCAAGTCTTTTTTAGTACTTTTTACCCATTTTATCCCCAAACGAAAACTTTTCCACAAAATTGTGGAAAAGTCTAGTGTACTGTGTGGCTAGCTAAACACTATGATCGCAATCGCTTCACAACCATACCATACCATTTACCACTTGCCCGCAGCGTGCGCTCCATGGTTTTTCTATCAACCTTTGCCAGGCCAAACTTAGGCCAATAACCCTTATCCCACTCAAAGTTATCTAGTAGACTCCAGTGCAGATAGCCGATAATCTTGACGTCTTCTTTGAGTGCCCTGTCCATAGCTCGAATCGTTTCCATCAGCCACCATTTACGGTGTTGATCTGTCGCATCAGCCAACCCATTCTCTGTGATAAAAATTGGCAATTGGTGCTTTTTGTACGTCTCGACTAGCAACTCATACAATTTGTCTGGCTGCATATCCCAGCCTAAGTCGCTCTCTGGATTCTTCTCAGAATTATGCACTCGATACCCAAAAAACCGTTGCGCAAAGTAATAATTGATCGCCAAAAAATTACTGTGTTTGCGCACTCGCCGCACAATCCACTGATTGACTAGATAGTCAGTTACTCGAGCGCTCAACCGCGATACCCACGCATCATCTCCAGCATAAATGTACGATAGATTATGCGCCATCGACACCTTGTGGCGGCGATTTTTGCACGCCAGCTGATAAACCTTCTTGTGCGCCCGTATCAGATTTAGTAACACCTTAAAACCAAGCAGCTTTTTGGTTTGATTTGGCGGCCATGCCCCCTGAAAATAACTTTCCCCGACATACACCAGCGGCTCATTGATACTAATAATCCACTCCAAATCACGGCCCAATTCATCCAGAATTTTTTCCACAAATCGCACAAAATAAGCTACATTACTTCGCCTCTCAAAGCCACCTTTCTCGGCAAACCAAACTGGCAAGGTAAAATGAAACAGCGTTACTACAGGGGTGATTTCCAATTCTTTCAACCGTTTCAAATAGGTGCGATAATGATCAATCACCGACGCATCCCAAGCACCCTCTTCTGGCTCCACACGAGCCCATTCGATCCCAAACCGAAATGAATTAAGCCCCATTTGCTCCAACAACTGAAAGTCTTCTTCATACCGCGAATAATGCTCAACTCCAGTGCCTGAAACATAATTGTCAGGATTGGTAGCCTCTTTTTCCACATGTGACCACATGGCAGTCCGCCCAAAACTGTATGGCGCCTGCGTGGCCAACGTTTTAGCATTTTCTAGTTCCCAGGCGGTCCACTGATTGTTCAAGCCTCCTTCCGTCTGGTGCGCCGAAATAGCCGCACCCCATAAAAATCGTTTTGGAAAGCTTGGATTCGATCGTTTTGCATCCGTCATATCTATCATTATACCGTATACTCTGCTTACGCTACGATATCCTCCCCAAAATGCTTCTGTAGTCGCATGCGAATTGAGCCTTCATGGCGACCAAGTTTTTGACTAAGTTGCTGGATGGTTGCGCCCTGCAAGAACTCCTGTTTGAGAATGTCGTCGTCGGCTTTTTCCCACGGCATGTAGGCTTTGGGATAGGTTTCGCGCATTTTGGCAATTTTTTGCTGCCAGCTGCCAGACTGAGATTTCCTGCCTGATTTTTTCGGCGCTGACTGTTTTCGCTTCATCTCCTCCAGCATTGGACGATAGTGCCTAGCTGCTTCATTACTTGCCCGCTGCAACACCTCATCAATTGCCAGCGCATCCGGCGAAATTTCCAGCGCCTTGCGATTGATACCGTAAAGATACAAATTATCAAGATCCCGCACCCGGCTCAAGGCCACGTAGCCCATGCCCTCAACAAACGCCTTTCTCAGGTCAATCCGAGCCGCATCCAAGGTCATACCCTGGCTTTTATGCACCGTGATGGCCCACGCCAGCCGCAGCGGCACCTGCGAGATACTCGCCCGCTTGCGTTCGCCGTCACGCAGCTCCCAGACATCCGGCACCATGGTCACCTGCTGGCCACTGCGAAACTCGACGATCGGATAATCGGTCAGCGGCTCGAAATCCACCACCGTGCCGATACTACCATTGGCGTACAATTTCTGCGGCGAATTTTTCACCGCCATCACCAACGCACCCAACTTTAACACGAGCTCGCTCGGCGCCAACACCGACCGCTGCAAGTTCTCGACGTACACTTTCGAGCCAGTCGTCGTCTGCTGATACGTCCGCTCCTCGCCCGCCAGCTCCGCCAGCTTCTGGCTGTTAATGGCATCAACATCAACGTTGACGGTGTGTAGCTCGGTGATATCACCGTCAGGCAGCTGAACCTCCGTCCGCGCCAGCAGCATCTCGGCATGATGCCGCCTAATATCGTCATTTCTCAGTGCCGTCAAAATCTCGAGCAGATGCTCGTCATTTTGCCGATATTGCCGCTCCAGACACAGCACCGCCGGCTGCAATTCCTGCCACGCTTCCGAATACACCACGAAACCGCCGCCCTGCTCGCCCGGACGATTGATCGGCGGTAATTGGAAAAAATCACCACTCATCACCAGCTGAATACCGCCAAACGGCTGGTCATTTTCCCTGACACCACGCAGCACCCGATCGACCATGTCCAGCCGAAAATCATGCAGCATGGAAATCTCGTCAATCACCAACACATCAGTCCTGGCAATTACCTCACGTCGCGTTTTTGACAGCCGATCAAAAAAGTTGTTCGCCAAGTGATCACTGACACCAATACCACTCCAACTGTGAATCGTATTGCCACCCAAATGCGTTGCCGCCAGCCCCGTCGTCGCTGTTACCGACACCTTTTTACCCTGGTTACGCGCCTGTGCAATAAAAGTGTTCAGCAGGTGTGTTTTGCCGGTACCAGCCGCACCCGTCAGCAGCGCCGACCGACCGCTCATCAAAATCGCCAGCGCTAATTCTTGATCCATGCTTAACCTCGCGGCGGTTCGCCTTCAGGCTCGCCCAGCAGTTTTTTCGATTTAATTTCGTAGCGTTTGCCGGTAATTTTGCTCTCAATATAATCCTCGTTGATCAAGTTCACAAACATATCCAGATCATTGCCGTCCATAATGATAATCGCGCCATTATCATCGCTCATTAGCTCCAACTGCATCTCATCAGCATAGTCCAGCACCTGCTCTTGCTTGACCTCGCCGATCTCCAATTTCTGTAGTTTATTGATAGTCTTTTTGCGCTCCTTGACCAGCGCATTCAGATCCAAACCCTCTGGGAAGCTCAACTTATATTCCTTCTCAATTTCCGCCACTTTCTTGTCAGCAATCACCTGCTTCTTGTATTCATAACCAAACATGCGCTCAAATTTCGAAGGATTAAAGGCGAACATATCCTGACCGATGATCAGCACCTGGTTATCATCTGGCACCTTAAACCCAACCTCCGCCTTAAACGCACCAAACTTGCCATCAGAGAACTCCCACGCTAGCGCGCTTTTGAGCGTCTGTCCCTGCTGGATTAGCTTAGCCGTGTAAAATATTTTTTCTGGATCATTTGGATTAGTAAACCGCGCTATCAGCCCTTTCATCCGCTTGAACTCATGCTCGGTCTCCGAAAACTCCACGATATCGCCGCGCTCATGCTCAATCAAATGAATCAATGTCTCCGCTCGGCCGACCTTGGCGAGGTCTGTTCGCAGCAGCACGTTGTCTTCCGCCTCGCTCAGCTCATAATCACGCACACTGAGGCCAGTGCCCGCACCCAAAGTAACTTGATTAATATAATCAAACAAGAATAACGGTCGCAGCTGCTGCTCAACATCTCCCTTCAGGGGCATGAAATACGGCGTGTAATTTTTATTAAATAAGAACAGCTCTATCTGTAAATCGTTCTTTTTCGCGTCAGTTTGATTCGCCCACAAAAAAATATCAGTCGTTTCCCTCACTTCTTCCATTGCCCTAGTATAGCAATTTTTACTAGACACCGCCAGCTAGGAGGTTATATATCGACCAAATTGTCTATCTGCTTCAGTCAACATTGTTTCATCCACCATAATCTTACTGAGATCTTCCTGTTTCAATACCTTATGTGGCGGTTGGACTACAAATAAACCGATTGCCAAGGCCGCCATTTTTAAACACTGCGTCGTCTGTTCACGTGTCAGGTTGGCCTCTGGGTTAAGACCTTTCTTCACCATCGGACCAGCCAGCCCTTCAAGCCTACCTCCCATGTTAGGATAATACCATGTAGTCACTATTCCCTGCTTTGCATACATCTCAGACGGTAGTACTATATTTTTATCACTGCCTGGATCAACCTTGCCAGCTAGTTTACCGTGATCCTTACTATCACCAACACCCGCCCTGACATATAATGCATCGCCACGAAGATCAACCGCCGTGGCAACACCAATGCGTGCGTACAGCTGATCAGCCGAATCTGGATAGGAGTAAAACGGATGCAACTCAAGCTGCACGCGGTCTGGCACGTGTAATTCGCTCATGTTTATATTATATAAGAAATGTATTATTTAGTCAATCTTTCGCCTTCACGGGCTCGGTTGGCCCAGGTATCCGCCAACTCATTACCCTCGTCGCCCTCATGACCGCGCACCCAGCGGAGTTCCGCCTGCGAATTCGAATACAGCTCATATAGTTCACGCACGATGTCCAGATTTTTAATCTCGCCACCCTTCTTTGTCCAGCCGCGCTGCTGCCAGCCGGGTGCCCACTTAGTCACCACATTGATCCAAAACTCGCTGTCAGTATAAATCACGCACGGCGCCTCGTCCGCGTCCTGAAGCGCCGCGATCAGCGCCTTGCCTTCCATGCGAATGTTAGTCGTCTCACCGTCCTCTGAGCCCAAAATCCATGGCTCAAGATCACGAATCACCGCAAACCCACCCGGACCAGGATTTGGTGAAGCAGAACCATCAGTGTAGTAAATCGTCATATAGGTAATTATATACCATTCAGCGCTCGTCTAGCCATATCACGAACGCGTTTAAGCAAGGATTTACGCCTATCTAACGTCTGCTCCTTAAAGTGCGTTACTCGTTCACGACTCTGGTTTGTCAGGTGATCTTCCTTAGCACTGTCATCAGGGCTCGTAAAGTAATCCTGCTTACGCTGCCAAATATCAATGACCGCATCAGCTGTCTCGTCAGTCATATTCACCAAATCGCCATATATCTTACGCAATTTAAAGAAGAAGTGTGCCGCTTTTTTACCAGTACGCGCCACCAAGCGAGCATCTGGTGTCGAGAACTGCATTTCAAATGGTGCAAACGGCACTCGCGTGTCACCTGTCTCGGAGAAACCAGTAATTTTTGCGTCAGTAAAGTCCCTACCGCTGTCTTTAAAGCTAAATAACTCCATATCAGCGTCAGGAATCATCTCAAGGACTGCCCTACGAACATTCTCCTGAAATTCTGGAGACCCCTTGATAACAAAGCATTCCTTATCGCGTCCAGGTGATGGATATGGCGTAATATTCTCATCATTCAGGGCATTGATCACCGCCTCAGCATACAAATCGGCCATCTGCTTATCATCATCGGCGATCACCACCATGCCATACAGATCAATCGGGTGAAGATCACCTTCATCCTTCAGCGGCTGAGAATGCGGCTCATAATATCCTATGCGCCTTAGAAACTTTTTCAAATACGAGCCTCGTCCCTTACCACGAGCTCGCGCTTCTGCCTTAATACCGTTTCGCGCCGCCACAGTACCAACTGCAAACAGTGTATTATGAGGTGAGGTTGTCTCCACAGCTGGCCGCAAATCTGGCTTACCAAGCAACCGAGAAAAAATTTGATTAATATTATTCATAGCAAAATTAAATCGCTCAGGATCGACCGAGTCCTTAGGACCAAAATGTAGCGATTCAACCCTATCTACTTCATCAATCAATGGATCAATATCATTGCTCAAATCACTGCCATCCATACCATCGCCGATATTTCGCCCAGTAATGATATCTACTTCATCATTCAACTCAGATTCTAGATTATCAAGCCCAACAATACTACACACAGGGATCAAAAAGTTTTTTGCAAACACTGCTTGCCTATAGACTGCTGCGTCGTGATATGGAGTAGTCTTTAATTTGGCAAGTGTTACCGCCCCAACGATCATCGCTGTTTCTAGTCCAATACCCTGAGCACCCTCACCCTTAGTTGAGAACGTTTTGATCAAATCATCGATACGCGGTACTGGCATCGGCGGATTTTCAGACCATGGACTTTGCGTATTGTCTTTCCCTAAATCATCAGGGATTTGCTGGCCATCTTCTAGCCGCAATGCTTTACCCTGCAACGTCGTCTCATCAATTCCTTCAACATATGACGCAAACAAACCTTGCAAGACCTTATAGTCCTCAAGAATACCAATCACGACATCTCGCTGAGTCTCGTTGACTATCGTTTCATCATTATCAAGTGCCGAGGTGATGTAATCAATCCGCTCATTCTCCTCGATATCCGTCGGCATCTCTATGATGAGCTTTGCTGCCGAACGACGCGCTGGCGTCATGTGATGACCACCAAACGTCTCCACTAGCTCCTTAGATAAGGCTTCAGAATGAAAGAATATCTCGCCTCTCCGAGAGGGATTACCAGAATTATCAATCATCTTTTCTGACTTTTGTGTATTATTTGTCATAATCAACAGCTTACACTATATCACAAAATATAATATTTTGCAAGTACAGCGCTTCCCTTGCATCTTCAATTCATCTAGGCAAAATAAATTCGCATCAACTCGCATGCTACTCTGTCAGCGTCGTGTCGAATCAAACTGCGTTGCGCTGCCAGCGGGTCACTAGTAGCGTTGGTGTTCTCCCAAACTTCATCAGCGATCAATCGTTTTCCCGAAGCGTAAAAATGCTTCTTTTTTAGCTCTTCTTTGTTCCATTCGACCAACATCTCGCCGTCTTTGGCATACCGGTCGATCAATTCTTGCGACGGGCGATGGTTATTGTATAGCACATGGTCCAATTTGACACCTGCAAAGCGTTCAATTTCACTGGCATAATCCGCAACCGTAAACTCATCAGTCTGACCAGGCTTGTTCACTAAATTACAAACATACACCTTTTTGGCCTTGGTTTCAGCGAGGGCGCGCGTTACACCACTAACCAACAGGGCTGGCGCCAGGCTACCGTACAACAACCCCGGCGCAATCACCACCAAATCCGCATTCAATATTGCCTGTCGTGCTTGTGGATTGATGCGAGCAATCGGCTCCAAGTCCAACCATGGACGCTCGCCAACGGGAATGATCAATGATTCAGCCTCATGTTGACCTCTCACAACCGTACCGTCAGCCAGCCGCGTAACAAGCGTTATATTGTCAAATGTGATGGGCTCTACTCGTCCTCGAATATTGAGCACTTCTCCGGCAACTTTAACCGCTTCAGTAAAATTACCGGTCATTTTTTCTAGGGCTGCCATGAATAGATTACCGAACGCATGGCCTTTCATACTACCTTCATCAAAGCGGTAGTTGAATAGGTCTCTCACCTTTGGCGAAGTACTCAACGCCACCAAGCACTGCCGGACATCACCAGCCGGCAAAACCCCCAATTCGTCCCTCAGCTGTCCTGTTGATCCACCATCATCCACCATATTAACCAAGGCGGTAATGTTGTGTGTATAATTTTTTAATCCACTCAGTAATGTGAAGCTACCCGTACCGCCGCCAATGACGACAATGTTTATACCCATCAGTTCCATAGCTTGACTATATCACGAAAAAAACTTACGTCAACGTACCCTTTGGTAGCGCCCATTCCAAGAATGGTTGCTGCTGGTGATTAACCGCAGTGATGATATGCGCGGCCACTTTGGCTGGGTCATTGAAGAACAAATAATCAACTGGTAGCTCTCGGCCATTCCAAAACGGCGTTTTCATGGCGCCAGGCAAAAACAGCGCGACTTTCACTGGCAATTTCTGTTCATCAGCCTGCATGCCTAAACTGCGAGCTAGTCCTGCTTGAGCATGCTTGGTTGCAACGTAGACAGCTTCGTCAGCGCGAGCTTTGACGCTGCTGGTTGAGCCGATGATGGTTAACACTGACTTCTGGTTTTGGCGAGCCATCTTGCGCCACGCCCACTGTACCAACGGCAACGCACCAGCGAAGTTCACCTCAGCCATGGAGCGCGCGTCAGGCTGATCCTCGAAATTACCACGCCAGCCGTAACCTGCTGCCCACACAAATTGTTCAATGTCATCACCGGCCAACATCTGCTCAATCTGTGCCAAAGCTGCTTCAACCTGCTCGGGATAGTACACGTCCAACGGGAATCCCTCGCCGTGCTCCTGAACGTTATATGTCTTCCCCAGTACCAGCACGCGCTTGCCATTTTCCCTGAGTTGCTGCGCCATTTCCAGGCCAAGCCCACTCGTCCCACCAAGAATAATATGCATATGGTTATTATAGCATATCGTGCTGCCTGTCTGTAGATTTCTAGCGTATGGCTAGTTAAGATATTTTGGCTTTGACGTCTTTGGCACATTGATCTGTGGCAGGTATAAAAGTAGTGCTTATATAGCAGCCGAGAAATACTACCAACCATACCACGAGCGAGACAACACCCACTACCGAGCTGGCGAGTAGTGAGCTCCCACCAACGACCAAAAGCGACATAACATTCGAGAAGCCATTAAATGTCCCATGCAGTACTGCAGCGAGCCATACACTTCGGGTCCGCTCAACGACAAAACCGAGTACAAGCGACATCACTACACAGAATCCTACAAACAGCACCGACCCCGGAAGCGCATTCGCTGCGCCATAGTTATACCCGAGGGCAATCAGCGGAATATGCCACAACCCCCATAGCACGCCAATCGTCGCATATTTCTTGCAAAATGGCCGTCCAGCAAATGCCTGCGCAAGGTAACCACGCCACATGATCTCCTCTGTCATCGCAAAGATTGCATTTACCGTTAGCCCGGCCATCAATGCACCGACGATACCAAGCGGCAGCATGACAAGCGGCGTCGGCGGTAAGTTTATCGCGCTGGCATCAACTGACGTGCCGATAAGCTTCTCGAGGTTGTGCACCAAATGCCCATTTGTCGTCGCTAGGTGACCAAACGTCTCTGGCCACAACCAGCCAAGAATAGCAACGGAGCCAATCATCAATACTGCCCAGGCCAAAAACAGTCCAGCGACCAATGCATACTTCTTCACGGTGATGTGCCTCAATGACAACAACGCACGAAATGGTATTGGTATGCCAAGCATCAATCGACTCAGTAAGAGCGTATACAGTGGCACTGGCATATACAAAGCCGCGATGTACGCCAAGCGCAATGCTAGCGCTACTGGCGGCGCGCTACCACTCGTCACAGCTATAACCGCCCAATAGCCTGCTCCGGCTAGCGCCGTCAAGACAAAGAGGGTGATTAGTACTTTGTTACGATGCTCTTTTTTAATAAGAGGGAGTGAATTTTGTGCTTTTTCTGTAGGGTTACTCATCCGTATACACCTAGCCTTTTGTGATTTTGTTGATATGGGGAGATTATACCACATTGGGGCTTCCCTCGTCAGTTGCCTAGCATTATTTTCTCCCTTGCGCCAGTTTTACCCCGCTCGCTGCTTCAAGCTACGCAGCCGTTACTACTTCCTCTTTCTGATATAGTAGATGATTATTTTGAGCCAAATGCAATTCATCTGACAAGTGTCCTGCCATATTTACCCTATTTCTTTCATTATCCTATACGTTTCTATTAGGATTTTGATAATACGCTGGTAGTGGTCAATATCATTAGCAGTCAATGTACGACCTCTCCTATCTTTGAGCCACTTTTGCGCTGGCTGATAGCCACCAATGTAAAAATCCCACGCCAAATCTGGAATATTACCAAAATACTGATCCTTATTAATACATACTCGATTGCTATCACGCACTACTTTTTCCACTATGTTATCACCAATCTCAGGATAAGTAGTATCATAATCACCAATTTGTGACGCTTTCATCAAGTGTAATTGACGCAGCTGACCACCCAACTCTGCTTTGCGCCAAAATTCCGCCCATGACTCCGGTCGTGGCACGCGTGGAAAATCAGTTTTTAAGAATTCTTTATATTTCTCGCGATAGCTTGGGCTGTGTAGCGATGCATAAATATAGTCAAAATATCCTCAGGATAAACTTTGCGCGACTCTTCAGTTAGCTGCTCAACTTCAGAGAATAACTGCTGCAATTTTTCGACATCAAAATTTGCCCGCCGACCATCTTCACTTTCGAGGATAGAGAGTGGAAATTGACTAGATATCTCCGAGGTTTTATTAGATACATAGCTTGACTATATCCCCACCAAGAATAATATGTATATGGTTATTATAGCACACAAGGCTCCAGCTGTACCCTTCACGATATGTAAACTAAAACACCTACTATTCCTGGCGTCGCTTGACACGAACACAACACACTAACCAGCCTAGTACTAGCCCTAACACAATTGATAACGACAAATACACCAAGACAAATTTTGCTTTAGTTAGTAGCGAAGTGCTTGTTACTAATAACGGGTTTACGGATGTTGAAGGCTGGATAAGCATGAAAGCAAAACACATATTTTCCAACCAGTCACATATAGCACCTAGAACAGGAAGCAATACTAGCCATCGAGTATGGTTCCACCAATTAGGCACAGTACACCGCAGGAAAAACGCCAAAGTATAGACATAAAATACCGCATATATCGCCGCATAAATAGTGTCAATGGGTAGAAAAGTGTACAGATAGACGTTTCTACCAACGTCGCCTAGCGCCAAAAGGTTATCGTGAACATAAATACCATCATTACCAAAATTAAGATCAAATATCCCCGCACCACCGGCAACCGACGACACATAACTAGCCGCGAACCGCATCGCCATCATACCAAGGAGAAAAAGCACAAGCAATACCCCAATATGACGAAACCTTGTGGCTTGAACGCTACGAATTATACGCATGATTTTATTATATCTCAGATTTACTTTTTTTAATGATATCGTTCCACGAACCGCCGCAGTACCAACTCTGGCCAAGTGATAGCTTCTTGCTGGGCATTGGCTATCAACAGGTCGGCTTCTTCGGGAGCAAAATAGCCAGCGTGTTTATAGATATTGATGCGTAATGCCAGACCGTCAGCATCAAGTTCAGGGTGAAATTGTGTGGCGTAAACATTGTTGCCAGCACGCAACATCTGCACGCACGTGCTTGAACGAGCCAACACCGTACAACCGCTTGGCGGGTCAATTACGCCCTCTTTATGTCCGACAAAGCCGCGGAAAACTGATGGAAAATCTTTACATAAGTCGTCCTGTTCGCCTTCGCGCGTTGCAGCAATATCCACCGCGCCAACCGCCTCAGGATATTCAAAGCTCATCCGTCCACCCATGGCCGTCACCACCGCGCCAACACCTAAACACGCTCCCAAAAATGGCGCGTCTGCCTCAATGATTCGACGCATCAACGGCAAAATATAGCTTTCAAATTGCTTCTGCTCGGGCGATTTTTGTACTTCATCGTACGCGAAATTAGCCGGACCACCGCCCATGATAATCCCAGCATAATCATCCAAATTCACCACTGGCTCATCACCGCGTTCTAGTCTCAGCCGCACCAATTGGTTAGCCTCTAGCCCACCAAATTTCAAAAATGCTTGATATTCATCATCCGATGCTTCAACCTCAGGGCGCGATTGTAGTAGTAAAAATGGTTTCGTCATAGCGTAATTATATCACCTTAATATAGCCACTAATCTCTTGCCATTTCATATGCGCCCCATAGGCTCGAGCTGGTGCATCAACCTCGCTCTTCTGAAGCAACAATTCCTCAGGATCAATAAACATTATTTCATCACCCTCTTCGCCTGGTGTAAAATCAAAATTATCTGGCCAGACTCGGCAATAAAAACAGAGTTGATTAGCATCAATCCGCTCAATATACATCTCATCCGACGCGTCAAGAAGCTGATAGCGCAAACCGCCCTTGTAACCAACTTCTTCATATAGCTCGCGTTTCAGTGACGACTCAATCGTCTCGCCAAAATCCATACCACCACCCGGCAAATCCCAATACGTCCGATCAATTTCCTTGACGACCAAAATTTGTCCAGCATCGTTATAAATCAAGGCTTTGAGCGAGATGCGATACAAACAATCCAGATGGTCCGTTCCATCTAGATTCTGCGTAATGATATGTCCTTTGGTGATTTTTGTCATGAGAGTCATTATACTACACCCGAACGCCAGATAGCTGATACCATTTCACCTACAGTATATTCTGTCTTTTCAATATCCATGATTAACTACTCATTGGGTGTTAACACGTTGGGGATTATCTAATTGTGATACTCTTTTATTTTACTGGCATATTCAGTCAAAAGATTCTTTGAATAAATTTTTTCATTTTTTGAATTTCTAACTTCTTTCCAAAGAATAGAAGCTACTTTTAATTTGTTCGAGTAGTTGCGACTATTTTCGTCTGCACTAAAATCCTTTAAAAATTGATTCCATTGACAAACCGAATTATCATACTTGGCATAAT